>JAKBAM010000079.1 GCA_021809105.1 Actinomycetes bacterium | reverse complement strand
GACCTCAGCATTATCAGTGCTGCGCTCTAACCAGCTGAGCTATAGCCCCGCAGACGGGAGGGTCACGATACCGCACCCCCGCAGTGACGCTCACCTCTGCCCCGACGCCCTCCCTGCCACGTCCGGGCACGTCGAGGTGGTCGCCGCCACTCGTAGCGCCGACGGCATCGCTAACGTAGCCTCCGGTATAGATGAGCAGGCCGCCTGGCCCGCCTCCTGAGTGACGGAGAGTTGCCGATGAGCAACGAGCTGAGCGGGTTGGACGGGCAGCCGGAGGACCGGCTCGACCTCGACCTGGCGACCACCGCGCTCTTGGCGAAGGAGGAGGACCTACCGATGCTGCTGAAGATGCTGGCCGGCCAGCTCCAGGCATCCCTCGCCGACCGGCTGACGGTGGAACGGGAGGGTGGCTTGATCCGCAAGTCGGATGCCATCAGGTCGATCGACGTGGCGATGGGTCCTGACTCCTTCCGTGCGGAGGTGGTCAAGGGCCGAGTCACGTGCTCCATCGGGCACACCTCTGGCGGCATCAGGATCCGTTCCGAGCAGGTCGCTGTCGACGAGTGGCTGCGGCGCCTCCTCGACTCGCTGCGGGCCGAGGCTGCCCACAGCCAGCGCGCCCGCCAGACCCTGGAGAACATCGTCTACGGAGGTTTCGCGTGACCGAGCAATCAGAAGAGCCGACTCATCTCCCCGCCGACCTCCCCGAGGGCGCCAGCCGGCGCCTCCGCGAGCTGGAGCACGGCTTGTTCACCTCCGACCTCTCGGTCAACGAGTTCCTGCTGATCAAGGAGGTGGGGTTCCACCCCCTCGGGTTCGTGATGGGCTCGTCGATTTATCACATCGGCCTCCAGACAAGGAAGTGGGGTGCCTCCCAGGAGCTCGACAAGCTGACCGCCGCGATGTACAACGCCCGCGAGCTGGCCATGAACCGCATGGAGGAAGAGGCCATGGAGCTGGGCGCGGACGGAGTGGTCGGCGTGCGCCTCGACGTCAACTACTACGAGTGGGGCAACGACGCGGCGGAGTTCATCGCAGTCGGAACTGCCGTGAAGGCCGAGGACGGAGCGTCTTACCGCAACAAGCTGGGGAAGCCTTTCACCTCCGACCTGTCTGGCCAGGACTTCTGGACGTTGATGCAGACGGGTCACGTCCCCCAAGGCTTGGTCATGGGCACCTGCGTCTACCACATCGCTCATCGCGGGCTCGGGCAGGCCCTCTCGTCGATCGGGCAGAACCAAGAGCTGCCCAACTTCACCCAGGCGCTCTACGAGGCCCGGGAACTGGCCATGACCCGGATGCAGGACGAGGCGGAGCAGCTCTCGGCTACGGGAATCGTCGGCGTGCGCCTGGAAGAGAAGACGCATCAGTGGGGCAGCCACACCATCGAGTTCCTCTCGCTGGGCACAGCGGTGGTCAAGACCAGCGACGAAGTGACGCTGCCGCGCCCGACCACGATCATCTCGCTGGACGGCTGATGCCATCTGCGTTCGGAAGCGAGGCAAGCTCGCAGGGGGTTGACATCCCGGAGGCGGCCGGTCGACGGCTAGCCGCGAAGAGCTTCAGCTCGGGGCTGAGCGTCGCCGACTTCGCCGCCTGCCTGCATATGGGGATGCGCCCGGTTGGGCTGGTGCAGGGGTTCTGCGCCATGGGGTGGAACCCGGGCTACTACCTACCGAGCCAGACCGCCTACGGCAACCAGTGGCAGGGATGGGGATCGTCCTGGTCGGGGTGGGGCAACGCGCTCGACACCTATTATTGCCCCCACCGGATAGTCCAGAGCGCCGAGCATGCGTCTAGGGGCTTCAACGTCGAGGCCACTGGGATCGAGTCCGCGTGGGCAGAGGGGTACAACGCCACCTACCGCCGGCTACTGGAAGAGGCTGCCGCCTTGGGTGCTCATGGCATCATCGGCATCACCGACGCCACCAAGGCGTTGATCGGTCCCAGAGTCAGAGAGTTCCATCTGCTGGGCACCGCTGTAGTGATGGACGGTCAGCCACCGCCGGAACGCGTCTGGAGTACCTACTTGGCAGGGTCGAAGCTCGGCAAACTGTACGAGGCAGGCTTGGCCCCTGTGTCGGTCGTCGGCGCCTTCGCCGCCGTGACGGTCCTCCCGGTCTGCGTCACCGAGATCCAGGAGCAAGGCCGGTGGGACACCTACGGAGTGGTCTCTCCATACGGCGAGATCACCCAGCTGTCCGACGCCCACACTGCGGCGCGCCGACTCGCCCGGGACCACGTCAAGGCGACCCTCGACGGGGCCGCCCTCCACGGAGCGGACCTCGAGGTCAGCGAGGACAACCTGGTCGGGCGCACCACCATCAGTGCGATCCTGCGGGGGACGAAGGTCCGGCGCGTGAGGGATGTGGATCCCCTGCCTCCACCCGTACCGACGGTGCGCCTGTCATGAGCAACACCAAGCGCTCCGACCTCCACCAGGTGACCTCGGACCTGACCATCGACGAGACGCTGCTGCTCCACTCGATGGATTGGGAACCCGTAGACATAGTGGTCGGCGCTTCGGTGGCCGCCATCCCTACCATGGGCTTCTCCGGCAGCGGCTGGGCCGGCGCCACCGACCAATCGTCGCAAGCCTTCGGCTCTGCAGTCTCCAGCGCGGTCGCACGCATCCGAGACGACTGCGCGCGCGCCGGAGGAGCTGGCGTCGTCGGTGTAGGCGTCGACTTCCAGGTGTACCGCCACACGGTCCAAGCCGTGCTGGTGGGTACGGCGGTGCGTCCCGCCGGTCTCAGCCATCGCGGGCAGCCGTTCGTCTCCGATCTCTCCGTACGGGATTTCATCCTCCTACACAATGCAGGCTGGATGCCGCTCGGCCTGGCCTTCGGAGCCTCCTTCGTGCAGGTCCCCTACCGTTCCATCGGCACGGTGTTCAAGCAGATGGCCGCCAACACCGAGATGACCAACCTGACCGAAGCCATGTACCAAGCTCGGGAGCAAGGGATGGAGCGCCTCCAGTCGGCGGCCATCGGCATGGGCGCCAGCGGCGTGGTAGCCGTCCAATACAGCGATCGCCCGCTGCCGTTCGCGTCCCACGTCATCGGGTTCACCGCTTGGGGCACCGCTGTGCGGCTCTCCGGAGACGGCCACCGCTACATCAAACCGAGAGTCGTGGTGTCGGTAGACGATCCGACCACCCTGTTCGATCTGCAGGGGGCCCTGGGCACTCGCGGATGAGTAGCCCTAGCCAGGCTCGCTGACCACGACGACCTGTATCCCCCCGACCAGGTCGCTGATCAGGTTGTAGGCCACCGCAGCGAGCACGTTGACCACTACCCCGACGACGCACAGGAGAGCCCCGATCCCCGATCCGTAGGCGAGCGCCGTACGCGGGTGAAGGGTGAAGGTCTTCAGCGAGAACAGAGTACGAACGGACTTCTCGATGGTGTGGATGAAGCCGAACGCGCTCGCTGCGTTCCAGACGATGACTCCGGCAACCACGAGCGCCACCAAGGCCAACAGGTAGAAGATGAACGACACTTTGAAGACCGTCCATACATCAACCCGCCGGATCAGGCGTTTGCTGCGAACGCCGCGAACCACCCGCACCTTTTGGTGCGGGTGGCGCCTCCCCCGCACAGGGCCTTCGACGACGTCTGCATCCGAGTAGGACAGGGCCACTCCCCCCAGCCGCCCTGGCGGATCCGGGGGGACGCTGGCCGTGGTGGAGCGGCCGGTTGGGGGAGGCCCGGGGAGAGGAACCCCCGTGGGCAGCGGTACCCCGGGCTGTGTGGAGCTGGCCGGGAAGGCGGGGCTGGCGGCCGGAGGGCGGAGGGCACGGCGAGCCCAGGGCCGCATCGGGCTCGGAGAGGGCCGCTCGGCGTCCCCTGAAGCACCGGGGTCAGCCCGGCTAGGGCGGCGGCGGGGCGGGGCGGGATCGGCGGCGGGGAAACCTGCGTCCAGGGACCCGTAGCCTGCGGGGAGTGGTGACTCCGCACCATCGCCGCTCCCCGCAGGAGGGCGACCCCGCTCCGCCATCAGCCGCTCTCCTCCACCGCCAACACCGGAGCGACGGAGGCGACCACCTGGCTGGCGTCGAGGCTCACCACCCTCACGCCAGTGGCATCGCGACCCTGGCTGGAGATCTGACGTACTGCCATGCGCACCATCACTGCAGCGGATGATATGACCAGGATCTCGTCTTCCAGGCCAACCATGAACGCCGCCACGACGCGGCCACGCTGGGCGGTCAGCTTGATGCCTCGGACACCGAGGCCGCCCCGGTTCTGGCGGTTGAAGTGATGGAGTTGGGTTCGCTTGCCGAAGCCAGCATCCGTGACGATGAGGATGCTCGTCTCGTCCCGGGCGATGTCGAGTGATACGAGCTCGTCGCCCTCACGCAGCTGCATGCCCCGAACGCCGGCGGCATCACGACCCATGGCCCGGACGTCGTTCTCGGAGAAACGAATGGCCATACCCCGGCGGGAGACCATGAAGATGTCGTCGTCACCACCGGTCACGATCACCTTGACCAGCTCGTCGCTGTCCCGCAGGTTGATGGCGATGAAACCCTCGCGGCGGGACTTGTCGTACTCCGAGAACGTGGTCTTCTTCACCTGCCCGGCCCTGGTGGCGAACATCAGGTAGCGGTCCTCAGGGAACTCCCGGGTGTCGATCAGCGTCTGGATGCGCTCGTTCGGCGCCAGCGGCAAGAGGTTGACGATCGGCGTGCCCCGGGCGGTGCGCTCCTTGATCGGCACCTCGTAGGCGCGCAATCGGTACACCCGGCCCCGGTTGGAGAAGCACAGCAGATGGGCGTGAGCGGTGGTGTGGACGACCTGGGTGACGAGATCCTCCTCCTTGAGCTTTCCACCCGTCACGCCGCGCCCGCCGCGCCCTTGAGTCCGGAAGTTGGAGGCTTGAACGGCCTTCACGTAGCCGGCCCGGGTCATCGTGAGCACCAACTCCTCGTCGGTGATCAGATCTTCGGCGTCCATGTCACCGGGGTCGAAGGTGATCTCGGCTTTGCGGGGTGTCGCGAACTCGGCCCGGATGGCGCCGATCTCGTCCTTGATGACGCCGCGCAGGACTCCCTCGTCGGCGAGGATCGCCTCCAGCTCGGCGATCGTCTCGCGGAGCTTGGCCATCTCCGCTTCCAGGTCGGCGCGTCCCAGGCGGGTCAGGCGGACAAGCTGCATGTCCAGGATGTGGTTGGCCTGGATCTCGGAGAACTCGAACGGGGCCGCCATCAGCCCGCTGCGGGCCTCGGCTCGATCGTCCGACGCCCGGATGAGGGCGATGATGGCGTCGATCAAATCGAGGGCTTTGATCAGACCTTCGACGATGTGGGCCCGGTCCCGTGCCTTGCGCAACCGGTACTCGGTACGGCGCCGGATGACTTCTACCTGGTGCGCAACGTAGGCCTGCAACGCCTGGAGGAGGTTGAGGGTGCGCGGCACGCCGTCGACCAGGGCCACCATGTTGACGCCGAAGCTGGTCTGCAGTGTCGTGTGCTTGAACAGGTTGTTGAGTACGACGTTGGCGTTGACGTCGCGCTTCAAGTAGATGACCAGCTTGGTGAAGTCGCCGGCGGAGAGATCGCGGATGTCGCGGATTCCTTCCAGCTCCCGTGAGTTGACCAGCTCAGCGATCTTGGCCGCCACCGCATTGGGGCTGCTTTGGTACGGGAGCTCGGAGATCACGATCTCCTCCGTGGCGTTGCGCCCCTCTCCCTCCACGATCTCCGCCTTGGCCCGCATCCTGATCGAGCCACGCCCGGTGCGGTAGGCATCCAGGATTCCCTGGCGACCCAGGATCTGGGCGCCTGTCGGGAAGTCGGGGCCCTTGACGAAGTGCATCAGGTCTTCGACGGTGGCGTCGGGGTGGTCCAGCAAGTGGACGGTGGCGTCGATCACCTCGCCGAGGTTGTGGGGCGGGATGTTGGTGGCCATCCCGACTGCGATGCCTTGGCTCCCGTTGACCAAGAGGTTGGGGAAGCGCGACGGCAGGACCGTCGGCTCGTCCTCCTCGTTGGTGTAGTTGCGCCCCATGTCGACGGTGTCCTCGTCGAGGCCCTCGATCATGTGCATCGCCAGCGGGGACAGGCGGCATTCGGTGTAGCGCTCGGCCGCTGGCGGGTAGTCCGGCGATCCATAGTTGCCGTGGAAAGCCACCAGCGGGTGGCGGAGGCTGAATGGCTGAGCCATGCGGGCCAGGGCGTCGTAGATGGCGCCGCTTCCATGGGGGTGGAACCGGCTCATGGTGTCGCCGGTGACCTTGGCGCACTTAACGAACGGTCTATCCGGTCGATATCCCTGGACGTGCATGTCGTAGAGGATCCGGCGGTGCACGGGCTTCAGCCCGTCGCGCGCGTCGGGGAGCGCCCGGGAGACGATGACCGACATGGCGTACTCCAGGAAGGAGCGCTCCATCTCGGTCTGGATCTCGATCGGCTCGATCGAACCGAAACCGGTGGTGGTGCCGTCGTCGCCTCCGCCTCCAGCGGGCTGATCCGGCGAGTCGGAGGGGGTGATGTCAGTCATGGAACCTTGAACGACCCTAGATATCGAGGAACCGGACGTCGCCGGCATTGGTGGTGATGAAATGCTTGCGCTGCTCTACGTCATCACCCATCAAGACGCTGCACACCTCGTCGGCGATGGCTGCCTGCTCGACGTCGACGCGCAAGAGGGAGCGGCGGGCTGGCGCCATCGTGGTCTCCCCCAGTTCGGCCCAGTCCATCTCCCCGAGCCCCTTCAGCCGGTTGAACTCCGCCTTGTGGTTGGGCCTCTCAGCGATGAACCGCTGCCGCGCCCCCTCATCCTTGAGGTAGATCTTCTCCTTGCCGACCAAGGTGGAGAACAACGGCGGCTGAGCGCAGAAGACGTGACCCTCTTCGATGAGGGGACGCATCTGGCGGAAGAAGAAGGTCAGCAGCAGGGTGCGGATGTGGGATCCGTCCACGTCGGCGTCGGCCAGGATGATGACCTTGCCATAGCGGGATTTGGACGCATCGAAGTCCTCCCCCAGCCCGGCGCCGATCGCCGAGATCAGTGCCTGCACCTCGTTGTTCTTCAGCATGCGGTCGATTCGGGCCCGCTCGACATTGAGGATCTTGCCCCGGATCGGCAGGATCGCTTGTGTCTTCGGGTCACGGGCTCGGATGGCCGACCCGCCGGCCGAGTCCCCCTCGACGATGAACAGCTCGGACTCCTCTGAGTTGCGCGAAGCGCAGTCGGTCAGCTTGCCGGGCAGCCCGGCGCCTTCCAGAGCGGATTTCCGTCGGGTGGCGTCCCGGGCCTGGCGGGCGGCCAGCCGGGCGCGTGCGGCGGTCACCGCCTTGTTGACGATCAGCTTGGCCTCGGCAGGGTGCTCGTCGAGCCACTCGGCCAGCTTCTCATTGGTAGCCCGCTCCACCACGGATCGCATCGGTACGTTGCCAAGCTTGGCCTTGGTCTGGCCCTCGAACTGCGGATCCCGCAGCTTCACGGCGACGATCGCGGTGAGACCCTCCCTGATGTCCTCGCCAAGAAGGTTCTCGTCCTTGTCCTTCAAGATGTTGGCTGCCCGCGCGTACTTGTTGACCACCGTGGTCAACGCCTTGCGAAACCCCTCGACGTGTGTCCCACCCTCGGTGGTGGAGATGCCGTTGGCGTAGCCGTGGATCCCCTCGTAGTAGCCGTCGTTGTACTGGAGAGCTATCTCCACCTCGCTGTCCGCGTCGGGGACCTTGAAGTACGCCACCTTCTTGAAAAGGGGGGTCTTCGAAGAGTTGATGTGGCGAACAAAGTCCACGATGCCGAGCGTGTACTTGTAGACGACCGCCTCGCGGCTGTCGGTCCGCTCGTCGGTAAAGCGGATCTCCAAACCGGCATTGAGGAACGAGTAGATCTGCAGTCGCTCGAGGATGGTCGACGCCGAGAGCTCCGTGTCCTCGAAGATCCGCTCGTCGGGCCAGAACGTCACCGACGTCCCCCGCTGGTCGCCGGGTGAGGGGCCAGTAACCTCCAGCTTGGTCTGAGGCTTGCCACCGTCGGCAAACTCCATCCGGTGATGCTCGCCACCGCGGTCGACCTCTACGATCAGCCGGCTGGAAAGCGCGTTGACCACCGAGACACCGACGCCGTGGAGACCCCCGGACACCTTGTAGCCGCTGCCGCCGAACTTCCCTCCCCCATGGAGCTTGGTGAGGGCGATCTCGACGCCGGTCATCTTCTGCTGAGCATTGACATCGGTCGGGATGCCTCGACCGTTGTCGATCACCCGGCACCCACCGTCAGGCAGCACAGTGACGTCGATGCGGTCGCAGTACCCGGCCATGGCCTCGTCGACGGAGTTGTCGACGACCTCCCACACCAGATGGTGCAAACCAGACACACCGGTTGACCCGATGTACATGCCTGGCCGCTTCCTGACCGGATCGAGGCCCTCGAGCACCGTCATTTGCGCCGCGTTGTAGGAGGGTTCCGAATCGTCGATATAACTGGCTTGTAGCGCCACGGACGCGACCTTTCACAGCAGGGAGTCGAGTGGGCGTCTCAGGCGCCGACCCGATTGGGCCTCCACCCGCACGAGCCTGGCTGTCAGATCAGGACGAACGTGCTGGTCAGCAGCGCGAAACGCGATGGTCGTAGTTTATCAGAGGGGGGTGTCCCGACGGCGTCTAGC
>JAKBAM010000078.1 GCA_021809105.1 Actinomycetes bacterium | reverse complement strand
CTGCGGGCCCGGCCCCTCGAGCAGAAGGCCGACGCCGCCCGCCGGATGGAGGCCCACGTGCTGCCCCTCTTCGCCGCCCGCCGCGTCCGAGTCCCGGTACACGCCACCTTCCCCCTCGACCACGCTGCAGCCGCTTATGACCACTTCGCCGCCGGCGGCAAGTTCGGGAAGGTGGTCATCACGATGGGTTGACGGGCGTCGCCGATCCGAACGGGTTGCCCGCCTATCATCTGCGGATGCCCACTCCTCGCGTCGGCGTACCCACCAGTCGGCGCCGGGCCACCAGTCGCCACCGGACCACCGTGGCGGGAGGGGTGGCCCTCGTCTCCATGGTGGCAGCTGCCTGTGGCGGCTCCCACCAGGCCGCAGCACCGCCGGCGGCCACGACGGGCGCGCCCGCGGCGGCCACGACGACCAGCCCGAACCCGACCACCCCTCCGTCGGCCCTCGCTCCCCTCACGGACCTGGCGGCGCAGTCGCCCGCCCAGCTATCCGCCCCCGCGGTTGTCATAAAGATCGACAACGTGGCCGGGGCCCTCCCCCAGACCGGCGTGGGGCAGGCCGACGTGGTCTACGAGGAGATGGTCGAGGGTGGCCTGACCAGGCTCGCCGCCATCTTCCAATCCGCCTACCCGGCTGAGGTGGGTCCGGTGCGCTCCGGGCGACTGACCGACATCGCCATCGTCGACGACCTCAACCATCCGGTGTTCGCCTTCGCCGGGGCCAACAACCTCTTCTTGCCGCAGCTCAGAGCCCAACCGATAGACGACGTCGACATCGACAACCGCCCCGACCTCTTCGTCCGGCAGGGCCCCAATGTCGCCCCCCACAACCTGTACACCAACCCAGCCCAAGACGCAGCCACCGACAACCCTTCCTCCCCACCGGCCCCGCTGTTCTCGTACCGATCGGCAGCGACCCCACTGGGCGGCCCCGGCGCCGCTCCGGCCACGCAGGTGTCGGTCGGGTGGGCGGAAACGGCCGTCACGTGGACCTACAGCGCGGCAACCGGGGTCTGGAGCCGGATCCAAAACGGATCTCCGGATCTCGACAGCGCCGGACGCCAGATCACCGCCACCAACGTGATCGTCCAGCCGGTCCAATACACCACCTCCGCTACCGGCTACGAGAGCGGGGTGTTCACGATCATCCCCGAGGGCCAGTTGATCGGTACGGGACCGGTGTGGGTCCTCAGCGGCGGCCGGGTGGTGCAAGGCACCTGGGCTCGCACGTCGCTGACATCGCCGGCGACCTACACGGACTCGGCGGGGCAACCCATTGCGCTGGCTCCGGGCAACACGTGGGTCGAGCTCACCACTGCGGGCTCATTGCCTCAAATCCAGTAGCCACCAGCGCTCGGGTCGCTCCGTAGCCGCCGTCAGGTGACGCCGGCGGCGTGCAGGGCCAGGTGCACGGCCGTACCGGCCACGAGCGCCGGAAGCCCGACACGCAGTCCAGCAATCGAGAAGTCGCGGGCCTTGACCGCCACGCCGAGCCGGCCGAGAGCGTCGAGCCAGAGGAGGCTGGCCAGCGAGCCGGTGGCCAGCAGCACAGGGCCCATGTTGACGCCGAGGAGCACCGACCACAACGCCGGCGAGGGGCGGGGACCCAGCGCCGGGACGGCGACGAGGAGAGCCGGCAGGTTGTTGGCCACATTGGCGGCCAGGGCCATCACGCCGGTGGTACGCGCTTGGGCCACGGTGCTGGTACCGGCCAGCAACCGGTGCACGGGCAGGTGGGTGGCCGCCGCAGATGCCAGGATCCCCAGGCTGATGGCTACCAGCGCAGTGCCGACAGGGATGGATCGCCACGGCAAGTCGCGCCGCAGGGCTATGAGCACGACATCGGCGCCGAGCGCCACGCCCCACGGGGCGACACCGACCAAGCGTCCGCAGGTGAAGCCGATCAGCACCAGCACCACGATCAGCGAGCCCACGAGCAGGACCCTCCGGACTGACCCCTCCCCCCCTGCCCCCTCGTCGGCGCCAACCACACCGCCCTCCTTGCCTGCGCGGCTTGCCGGCGCAAAGGCCGGCAACCGCCGGTACAGCCCCCAGCCGACGGCGGTGGCGACCAGCGAAGGCAGGGCCAGGTTGGAGAGGAATCCCGCCGTCGACGCGCCGGTGGACGACACGGCGATCAGGTTGGTCAGGTTGGACACCGGGAGGGCCGAGGATGCCAGGCAGGCGAGCAATACCGGGATCAACGCCAGGGCGAGGGGGTCCCGCCCGCTCCGGCGGGCGATGTTCACGTAGAGCGGGGTCAGTAGGACAACGGCGGCGTCGAGGTTGAGCACGGTCGTGACCAGAGCAGCCAGCACCCAGAGGCCACCGACGCCGCGCTCGCCTCGCGTCAGCAGCCCGGCGGCGGCCGAGAAGTACCCGTACCGGTCGAGGAGCACCGCCAAGGGAACCGCAGCCAGGAGGAAACCTATCGGCTCGGTGAGCGGGTCGAGGGCGTGGCGCGCCGCGCCCAGCGACAGTCCGCCGGCCACGATCACGGCGACCGCGGCGAAGGCAGGGACGACGCTGCTCGGTAGGCGAAAGGGCCGGGCCACGGCGCCCGCCACCCCGACAAGCAGGGCGATGATCGTGAACAGGGCCAAAGGAGGCTAGCCGTGCAGGCGCTGCACCGCGGTGGTGCGGGCCAAGCCGAACACCCCCACGCACATCAGCAGCAACGCCACCACCTCCACGACACCCCGTCCGGCTCCGAAGGACAACGTCTCGCCGAAGGCGAAAGCCCCGATCAGGATGCTCACTATGGGATCGACGACGGTCATGGTGGGCAGCGAAGCGTCGAGGGAGCCGGCTTGGAACGCACTCTGAGCTACGAGCATGCCGCCGACGCCGACCCCGACGAGCACGTAGACGTGCCAATGGTCGACCACCGCCGGCAGGCCGCGCCCGAACTGATGGGCGACGGCCTTGGTGAGAGCGGCCGCAACGCCGTAGGCGATCCCGGCGACCGCGGAGAGCAGCACCGACTTGTTCCGGGTCGGACGGTGCCCCTGCGTCGCCAGGACCAGGAGCACTCCGCAGGCGACGGCGGAGGGCACGAGAAGCTCGATCCAGGTACCGACCCGGACGTTTTGGTGGCCCGTGGCGGGACGGGCCACGGTCAGGAAGACCGCCAGCCCCCCGCACACCGCCAGAGCCGCCATCCAGTCCGCGCGATGCAGGCGTGCCCCGCCGAAGCGCGCCCCGAGTGGCAGGGCGAACAGCAGGCCACACACCAACAGCGGCTGGACCACGACCAGCGTCCCCCGGCTGAGAGCCATGAACTGCAGCGCAAAGCCGGCGACGTCGGCCGCTATCCCGAGCAGCCAGGCCGGGTTCTGCACCAGGCGGGTGAGCAGGCCGATCCGCAGCGAATGCTCGTGCGCTTCGGCTGCCGCGGACCGCTGCTGGAGCACTGATGCGGCGGCGTACATGAGCGCCGCAACGACGGCGCAGAGCACGGCCAGCACCTGGCCAAGCTACCAACCTGGGTGAAAACCGGGCACCCGGGGTACGTGCCGGAGGTGGAGGCGATAAAGGCTCTGATCGAACGCGTGGACCGGTACCAGCAGGGGAAGCCGCTGCTGGCGATGATCTGGGCGGTCAACAAGAAGTACGGCGACGACCGGGGGGGCAGCCAGGCCGCCCTGATCGCCTACTACGGGCTCCTGTCGATCTTCCCTCTTATGCTGGTCTTCTTCTCGATCGTGCTGTTCGTCCTATCGCCTCACTCGTCGACGGTCGTCGGGCTGGACAAGCACCTCAACTCCTTTCCCATCATCGGGCCGTCGCTGAAGGAGGTCGAGTCGGGGCGCCTCGGCGGCTCCGTTCCCGGGGTGGTGGTCGGCCTCCTCGGACTGGCCTGGGGCGCGCAGGGATTGGCCCAGACCCTTCAGCACATCATGAACGAGGTATGGAACATCCCCAACAACGAGCGGCCCGGATTCCTCCCCCGGCTGGCTACGACGTTCAAGTGGTACGGGTCCTTCGGGCTCGGGATCGTCGCCTCCACCTACATCTCCTCCCTGGCCCAGGTGTTCAACTGGGGGCCCGCCGGGCCGGTGCTCGCCGCCATCCCTGCCTTCGTGGTCAACGCCGGACTGTTCTTGATGTCGTTTCGGATGCTCACCCCCGCCGAGGTCGGGACCTCCGACCTCAGGCGAGGGGCGATCGCCGCCGGAGTCGTGTGGACCATCCTCACCGGGGTCGGGCTCGGCCTCGTCACCCACCAGCTCAAGCACTCCTCGGCGCTCTACGGCACCATCAGCACAGTCCTCGCCATCCTCGGCTTCATCTACCTGGCCGGGCGGCTCACCCTGTACTGCGCCGAGTTCAACGTCGTGCGAGCCCGGCACCTGTGGCCCCGCACGATCATCCAGCCTCCGCTGTCGAGGGCCGACAAGCAGCAGCTCATAGACATGGCCCGGCGGGAAGAGCGGGTCGAGGACGAGACGGTACACGTCGAGTTCTGACCCCGGGCCCGTGAGGGTGGCAAACTTGCGGAGCTGGCACCCGGGCGCGTGGTGGAACGGCAGACACAGCGGGCTTAAACCTCGCGGCCTTCGGGCATGAGGGTTCGACTCCCTCCGCGCCCACGCCGGTCGCATCGCAAAAGACCTGGTCAGGGCGTTGTTAGCGTGTCGAAGGACCGGCGTGGGACACGCATGGGACACGCGAGGTCCCCGGCAGGTCGGTCCGGGACGGTCCACAACGGGCACCATAGGGCAGCATCCGGACGCCGTGACGGCCCTACGGGGCAAGCCGATGTCACCACTGAACGCGCGACAACTTCGCCTGGGACCACCGGACCGGCGAGGAACGTCGGCGCGAAGGACCATGACCGCCACGAGCCAGCCCGCGCGTCGCTCCACCGCTGGGCAACTGCGCACCGACCCGAGGGCGGACGTAGATCGCTTCCGTCCACGTCGTAGTCATGGAGTCCATACGCAGTCCCCTCCGAACTGTTACCATCTACGGTAACATCTACTCGTGTCGAAGATCCGGCGAGGTGGCTTCGTGTTCGTCACCTACATCGGCGACCATGCCCCACGCCATGTCCACGTCTATCGAAATTCGCGGCTGGTCGTGAAATGGGACCTCGACCACGACGCGGCGATGGAGGGCCAGATCAGTCGTTCCATTCTCAAACACATCGCCCAGCTCAAAAAGGAGGGGAAGCTATGAAGATCACCAAAGTGGTCGCAGACAGCCGCAAGCACGCCTTCGCCGTGACCACCCGCAAGGGCACCTTCGACTTCCCCTTCAAGCGGTGCGAACCCTCCCCTGGGCCGCACGATCGGCTGGCACACGTATACGTCGATCCCGACTTGGGTCGCGCAGCGTTCACCTATCAACTTGAATCCGGCGCCGAGGGCAGTGTGCACATCGACTCCGTGCTCGACATCAACTCCGACCCTGACTACCTTGCCCGCCTTGAGCTGTACCAGCTCACCCTTGAGGCAAAGCGGCGGATGAGCTCCTCCGGTCTGACTGCCCGCACCGTGGCCGCCAAGCTGGGGACGAGTCCCGCCCAGCTCTACCGTCTCCTCGATCCAACCAACTACAACAAGTCAGCTAGGCAGCTTCTCGCCTTGCTCGCCATCGGAGGGGCGGCTGTCACCGTCAGCGACACCCGGCCGGCATAGATCCTGCTCACCACTGCGCTGCCGACAGGCGCAGAACAGGGTGTTTCGGCGCGTCTGGCGGCACGAGCGAACAGCGCCGTGGCGCCAATACGCGGTTCCCCGCTAGCCTTCTGATGCGGTGATGCGGTAGCATCATTGACATGCGGACAACCCTTGATATCGCTGACGACGTCATGGTCGTAGCCCGGGAGCTCGCGCGGGAGGAGGGGCTCTCGATCGGGACCGTGGTGTCTGATCTTGCGCGACGAGGACTTACACCAGCGCGAGTCGAACGTGAGCACGGACGACCGGTCGTTCGGTCTCCCGCCGGCGCGCCGCCGATCACTCCGGAGATGGTCCGCAGAGCTCTCGACGAGGACTGAGTCGGGGTGGGGCTACTCGACGTCAATACGCTCGTCGCCCTTGCCTGGGACTCGCACGTCCACCACGAGGCCGCTGCCGCGTGGTTCGACCAACTATCCGGACCCTGGGCGACGTGCCCGGTCTCCGAGGCCGGCTTCATCCGCGTCTCGTCCAACCCGGCGGTGCTGGCCGGTGCCATAACCATCGAGAAGGCGCGCGGCGTGCTGCGCGACCTACGGGCGATCGGTGAGCACCGGTTTCTCGCCAACGACGTGTCCCCTACTGACGTGGACTTTCCGGCCATCGCCGGTCATCGGCAGGTGACCGACGCCGTGCTCCTCACGGTCGCGCGGCGAGCCAAGCTTGTGCTCGTGACGTTCGACGCCGGGCTCGGAGCTCTGGCTGGGGGCGATGGCGTCGAGTTGCTCCGGCGCTGATCGCGCTTCGATTCGCGCGCGTCGCTCGCCTCTCCCCCGCCATTCAACTCCCTCCGCGCCCACGACGACTGGGATCGGGTGCCGAGTCGCGCCATATGAGGCGGTGGATGGGGACGATACGTGGGATGTCGCGCAGGCCCGGGAGGAACGGCACGGCGAGGAGTAGCAGGGTGGCGGCACCGGTGAGGTAGATGGCGATGAGGTCGACGTTGGCGGAAGACTTGAAGCCGGGCACCTGGTACCACAGGGTGTAGAGCCATAGCCAGGGCTGCCCGGGGTAACTGCCGGTCTCGTTCATCACCCCCCACTGGGTGCCGGTGAGATGCTGGGCCTGGGCTTGGGCTGCGTAGTACTGGCCGTCTTCGAGGAACAGCAGTGGGCGGGTGAAGTTGGCGCCGTAGAAGGACTGGCGGGCCAGCAGGTCGGCGTCGATAGCCCCAGCTCGGGCGAGGGTGAGCTCCGTGGCGACCATGGTCGGCACGGGCCCGTCGCCGGCGGCGGGGACGATCGGGGTGCCGTGGTCGAAACGGACGTCGGCGACGGCTTTGAGATATGCGTTGGCCCACTGCTGTTGGGTCGGGGCGGGGGCAGCGCGGTAGCGGTCGAGGGCGCGAGCAAGGGCAGCGTCGGTGGGCGCGACCTTGGCGAGCGGGTCAACCACGAATGTGCGCGCCGGATCGATCGGCTCGTGAACCCCCGAAAGGGTCTGCCAGGAGACCCCGATGCGCTGCACGTTGGAAGTCCCGTGGTTGTACGGCGGCCCGTAGTTGGCGGTCTCGCTGGTGCCGGCCAGTTCACTGGCGACGGTGGCGACGAAGTCGGCGGGGGCGACCTTTGCCCAGGAGGCGACGGTGACCGGCGGAGAGTCGGGCGACGACAGGAGGCTGGCGAGGGCGACGACCAGGACTACGGCGATGCCGGTCGCCGCGCTGGCTTCTTTCAAGATGTCGTAGCGTCGCGTCGCTCCGGTCCATTCGGCGGCGTCAGCAGCCGCCGCCGCCCGCCGGGCGTCACGTCCGCGCGCGCGGCGGGCCGGCAGAGGGTGCGAGACACCGCGGACTCTTACGGCGAGGACGTGGGCGCCGACGAGGGAGACGAGCAGGACGGGGATCAACACGACGTGCCACAGCAGCATCTGGCCGAAGTCCATCAGGTTGAAGAAGGCGCCGAGCCCGGTGGCGTTGACGGCGTCCTTACCGTTGGTGGAGATCCATTGGGAGTCGAAGTTCTGCTGGGAGAGGTAGCCGGTGAAGCACTCGATGACGGAGGCAGCGAAGGCGATGACACCGGTCATCCAGGTGAGCGCCCGCCGACCCCGCCACGCCGCCATCCAGAACTTCCCCCACAGGTGGATGACCATGAACGCCATAAACGCCTCGACGCTCCAAAGGTGGAGGCTGTTGAAGAAGTGCCCGACCGGGTTGGTGTGCCACCAGTCGGTCCCGCCGAGCGCGATGGCGAACCCGGATGCGATGGCCAGCGCCAGGGTGGCGAGGGTGGCGACCCCGAACACGTAGATCCACGAGGCCACATAGGCGGGCTGGCGGTCCGGCAACAACTTCGCCGGCGGGAGTAGGCGCAAGCCGAGGCGGCGAACCCGGGCGGTCCACATGACTGCATCAGCGGCGTCGGCGGAGGCGCCGTCGGCCTTCGATAGGTGCTGGCCGCTCGCCGTGCTCTGCGGATCGGGGGCGGTCCCAGCGTGATCCTGATGGCGGGGAAACGGGAGGAGCAAGGCCGCGCCGAAGATGACGACCATCACGGCGACGAGCGCCAGGTTTGCCTCCGAGACGATGAAGATCGACCAGTGCAGATAACGACCGGGGCCGTTGAGGTCGACGGCGGCGGCTAGCAACGGACCGTCGGGCACGGCGGGACTCTCCTCGGTTTCATGTCGCAGCGAGCATCGCCGCGCCGCGAGGGCGCCGGTAGGGCCGTTGGTCCTCTTCGAAAGCTTTCGAAAGCCCCAACTCCGGCGACACGCGGCCCTACCCACGAGCGCCGGCCGGTGCCAGCATCGTCGGGATGGCCCTCGACCGCCACGGCTTGGAGATCCTAACTCGACAGGAGTGCCTGGCGCTGTTGTCGTCTCGCCCGGTGGGCAGGGTGGGACTCAGCGCTTACGCCCTACCAGCAATCCTGCCCGTCACTTACCGCATGCTGGACGAGCACGTCGTATTCGCCACTGCGACCGGCTCGAAGTCGTTGGCCGTGGCGCATGAGAACGTGATCGCCTTCGAAGTCGACGA
>JAKBAM010000026.1 GCA_021809105.1 Actinomycetes bacterium | reverse complement strand
TCGGTTTCTACGTGCGCCAGCGGGCCAGCTCGAGCAGTCCTAGCAAGATCCAGCTGGCATGGGAGTTCGTGGTCGGGGCCGTCGCCGGCCAGGTGGAGCAGTCCCTCGGGCCGAAGTATCGCCGGGTAGCGCCCCTGGCGGTGACCATCTTCGTGCTCGTGCTGGTCGCCGACTGGATAGAGATTCTCCCCGGCCTGTACCACAACACCGACTACGCCCCGTCGCCTAGCGCCGACGTGAACCTCTGCTACGCACTCGGCGTCCTGGTCTTCGTGCTGACGAACGCTGCAAGTATCCGCGCCCGGGGCGTAGGGGGCTATTTCAAGCACTTCTTCCGTCCTCCGGTTGCGATGTTCCCGCTGCACGTCATCGAAGAGCTGGTCAAGCCGCTGACGCTCGCTCTTCGGCTGTTCGGCAACATTTTTGCCGGTGGCATCATGATCGCTCTGCTGCTGTCGTTCCCAATCTTGTTTGCGCCAGCGAGCATCGTGCTGAGCGTGGCGTGGAAGCTCTTCGACATGTTTATCGGGGCGATGCAGGCCTTCATTTTCGCCCTGCTAACCATTCTTTACTACCAATTCGCCACCGAAACCGAAGGCCACTAAGGTCCTCGATCCGGTCGTCCGGTCACCCACACAGGAGAGTCACGAAATGGCAGGTGCAACTACCCAAAAGGCGATCGAGCTCGCCGGTGCGTTCGCTGGAGGCGGCCTCGCCCTCGGCGGGGGGGCGATTGGCGCGGCCGTCGGTGACGGCCTCGCCGGAAGCCAGACCATCGCGGGCATCGCCCGCCAGCCCGAGGTCCAGGGCCGGCTGTACACCACGATGTTCCTCATCATTGGTCTGGTCGAGGGCATGTACTTCATAAACCTGGCTTTCGCGGCTCTCTTCGTCTTCGTCCTCGCCAAGGGCTGAGAGGGTCCCAGTGCTGGTCGCTTCGTCCAACTTCCTCGTTCCCAACGCGACCTTCGTCGTCGAGCTGATCGCGTTCCTGCTCGTCCTGTTCGTCCTGCGGCGATACGTGCTGCCGGTGATCAACAAGTCGATGGAGGACAGGCAGCAGACGATTCGCCAGTCGATGGAGGACGCCGAGACCGCCAGGCGGCGCGCCGAGGAGGCGGAGGCGGAGTACGCCCGCACCGTCGAGGCTGCGCGCCACGAGGCGCGTGCGATGGTCGACGAGGCCAATCGGATCGGTGAAGAGCTCCGGGCAGATCTGCGCCAGCGCGGGGAGCAGGAGTACGAGCGGATCATCTCTCGGGCCCAGGCGGACATCGACGCCAGCGCTCGGCGTGCCGCCGAAGATCTGCGCCGGCAGGTGGTCGACATTGTCATCACCGTCACCGAGAAGGTCATCGGCGAAGGTTTCGGCTCGGACGGTCAGCGGGCCCTCATCGACCGGACCATCGCCGAGGTGGAGGCCGAGGCCAGTTCGGCCCCCGAGGTGAACGCGTAAGTGCGTGACAGCATCCGTGGCTTCATGGACGCCACGATCGAGGACGCAGACCGCGAAGCCCTGAGCGCCCTGGCCGGGGAGTTGTCGAGCATCCGCAGCCTATTGGAAGCCAATGACGACCTCCGGTTGGTCCTCGGTGACCCCGGTATCGCGCCCCACGCTCGGCGCGGCGTCCTACGAGACCTCCTGGGTGGTCGCGTGCGCGATCCAACCCTTCGACTCCTCGATCACGTGCTCGAGGTCGACCGGGCCACAGAGATCTACGACGACTTCGCGTGGCTTGCGGCGCGGGCAGTGGCCGCACGAGACGGACTGGTCGCTGCCGGCTCCGGCCCCCTTGGGCGCACCGCAGCGGCAGAGTGCCTCGATGGTTACGCCACCTGCGTGCTAGCGGGGATGGATCCCGAGGGTCCGCTCGGAGAAGTCGAAGACGAGTTGTTCCGCTTCTCTCGACTCGTCGATGCCTCCACCGAATTGGGAGCCGCACTGAGCGACTGGGGGGCTCCCGCGTCGGCGCGGCGCAGCCTGATCAAGGACCTCCTTGGGCCACGGGCGTCGGAGGCAACCACCCGGTTGGCGGCCTACGCGGCGCAGATAGGCCGGGCGCGGGATTACGCGGCGCTGCTGGCGGTCGCCACGGAGCGGGTTGCGGAGGAGAGCGATCGCCGGATCGCCGAGGTGCGCGCCCCGGTGGATCTCGACGAGGGGCAGCAGCGCCGTGTCGGCGCCGCGCTCGGCCGGATCATCGGCCACCGTGTCGATGTGCGGGTCATCGTCGATCCCCAGGTCCTCGGAGGTTTCGTCGCCACCATCGGCGACGTGGTGGTCGATGGCAGCGTCCGCCACCGCCTCGACATGCTTCGAGATCGCCTCGTGCTGCCCGAGGCCAACATCACCACGTGAGGGAGTCCATCTGATGGCAGAGTTGACAATCAACGCCTCGGAGATCGCAGATGCGCTCCGTCGCAACGTCGAGGACTACCGTCCTGGCGTGGGGCGGGAGCAGGTCGGGCGCGTCCGGGATGTCGGCGACGGCATCGCCCGGGTGACCGGACTGGCGGACGCCGCGGTCAACGAGCTCCTCGAGTTCGAGAATGGAGAGCTCGGCCTAGCGCTCAACTTGGACGAGGACTCGATCGGCGCCGTCGTGCTGGGTGAGGTTTCTCAGATCGAGGAAGGGCAGATCGTCCGGGCGACGGGAAGGATCCTGTCGGTGCCGGTCGGCGACGCCCTGCTCGGACGGGTGGTCAACCCGCTTGGCGAGCCCGTGGACGGGAAGGGCCCGCTCGGCGAGACTCAGCAGCGTCGACTCGAGATCCAGGCCCCGGGGATCATCGCCCGTCAACCGGTGAGCGAACCGTTGCAGACCGGCATCAAGGCCATCGACGCCATGACTCCGATCGGCCGGGGCCAGCGAGAACTGATCATCGGTGACCGCAAGACCGGCAAGACCAGTGTTGCCATCGACACCATCCTCAACCAAGCCGGCCAGGGGGTGAAGTGCATCTACGTGGCGATCGGCCAGAAGGGCTCGACCGTCGCTCAGACCGTCAACACCCTGCGTGAGCGTGGCGCGATGGAATACACCGTCGTGGTCAACGCCCCGGCCTCGGAGCCCGCCCCGTTCAAGTATCTGGCACCTTACGCCGGCTGCGCGATGGGACAACATTGGATGGAGAACGGTGAGCATGCGCTCATCGTCTACGACGACCTGTCCAAGCAGGCGGAGGCCTACCGCCAGCTCTCGCTGCTGCTGCGCCGGCCCCCCGGCCGCGAGGCTTACCCCGGCGACGTGTTCTACCTGCACAGCCGCCTGTTGGAGCGGGCCGCCAAGCTCTCCGACGACCGGGGGGGCGGCTCGCTGACCGCGCTCCCCATCATCGAAACCAAGGCGGGTGACATCTCGGCGTACATCCCGACCAACGTGATCTCGATCACCGACGGACAGGTGTTCTTGGAGACGGACCTGTTCTACGCAGGTGTCCGTCCGGCGATCAACGTCGGCAACTCGGTGTCCCGAGTCGGAGGGGCCGCCCAGATCAAGGCCATGCGCTCCGTGGCCGGGACATTGAAGATCGACCTGGCGCAGTTCCGCGACCTCGAGTCCTTCGCGACCTTCGGTTCGGAGCTGGACAAAGCCTCGCAGTCACAGCTCGATCGGGGTTACCGCCTCACCGAGCTGCTCAAGCAGCCGCTCAACGCTCCCGTTCCGGTAGAGGAGCAGGTAGTCGCCATCTTCGCCGGCACCAAGGGCTACGTCGACGAAGTTCCCGTAGAGGAGGTTCGCCGCTTCGAGAGCGAGCTGGTCCAGCACCTGCGCTCCAACAACGCCGAGCTCCTGGCGCAGATCCGCGACACCAAGGAGCTACCGAAGGGCGACGAGCTCGACGGCGCCATCAAGGCGTTCAAGGGGCGGTTCGCGCCCGACAGCGCGAGAAGCGAGTAGGTAGGCAAGTGGCCGGCGGTCAGGAACGCGAGCTGCGGAGGCGGATACGTAGCATCCAGTCGACGAAGAAGATCACGCGTGCGATGGAGCTCATCGCCGCGTCGCGGATCACGCGTGCTCAGCAGGCGATCGCCGCCGCCCGCCCGTATGTCGCCAAGATGAGCGAAGTCGTGAGCCACCTCGCCGACACCCCCGACGGGCGGGCTCACCCCCTGTTCCGGAGTCCGGAGGCCGTCCGGCGCAGCGCGGTCATCGCCATCGCCGGGGATCGTGGCCTCTCGGGGGCCTACAACTCTTCCATCATCAGGGCGACCGAGCGCGTCGCTGGCGAGAACCCCGGCGTCGAGACCAATATCGTGGCGGTCGGCCGGAAGGTCATCAACCATTTCCGCTATCGCAACCGCGAGCTGGCTGCCACATTCACCGGGCTCGCTGAAAAGCCCACCGCAGCTGACGCCAAGCGGGTCGTCGACGCGGTGATGGAGCCCTTCCTGGCAGGTGAGCTGGACGAGATAACCCTCGTCTACACCCATTTCGTGTCTGTCGGCAGCCAGCAGGTGCGGGTCCGCAAGCTGGTGCCCCTCGAACTGGAGCAGGCCGAGGCCAACAAGGCCGGGGGGGACGCGGCCCACAGGGCCGACTACGAGTTCGAGCCGGATCCGGGCGAGATCCTCGACCGCCTCCTGCCGGCGTGGTTGCAGGCGGAGGTGCTGGCAGCGCTTCTGTCGGCATCGGCTTCCGAGTACGCCGCCAGGCAGCGGGCCATGAAAGCGGCGACCGACAATGCAGACGAGTTGGTGAAGACTCTCAGCCGTGTCATGAACCGGGCCCGCCAAGATGCGATCACCACCGAGATCATGGAGATCGTCGGCGGAGCAGAGGCTTTGCGCGGTGGCGAGAGCCATCACGGCTACAGCGAGACCTACGTCCAGCCCGACACCCAGTCGGCCTGACCCCCGGACCCACGTCCACCAGGAGCAAGCATGAGCACTTCCGTTCAGGAGACCAGCCAAGCCAGCGGCGAGACCGTCGAGGGGCGCGTCGTGGCCATCGCCGGTCCGGTGGTCGACGTGGAGTTCCCCCCCCACGCACTTCCTGAGATCAACCACGCCGTCGAGATGGACGTCGAATTGGAAGGCGTCCGCTCGGTCATCATCGCCGAGGTCGCCGGCCAGATCGGTGAGGGTCGTGTCCGCTGCGTATGCCTCCAGGCGACCGATGGACTGCGCCGGGGCACCGCCGTGCGCAACACCGGCGCCGGTATCACCGTGCCGGTCGGGGAGGGCGTCCTCGGTCACGTCTTCAATGTGTCGGGGAAGCCGCTGGACGTCGATGAGATCTCGGGGGTGGAGGATCGCTGGGAGATACACCGCCCGGCGCCTAGCTTCGACACCCTCGAGCCCAGGGCCCAGATGTTCGAGACCGGTATCAAGGTCATCGATCTGCTGGAACCGTACGTCCAAGGCGGCAAGATCGGCCTGTTCGGGGGCGCCGGCGTGGGCAAGACCGTGCTCATCCTGGAGATGATCAACCGAGTCGCGCAGCAGCACGGTGGAGTATCGATATTCGCCGGTGTGGGTGAGAGGACTCGGGAAGGCACCGACCTCTGGCTCGAGATGCAGGAATCAGGGGTCATCGAGAAGGCGGCGTTGGTCTTCGGCCAGATGGACGAGCCACCGGGTGTCCGCCTGCGCGTCGCCCTGTCCGCCCTCACCATGGCGGAGTACTTCCGCGACGTCAAGGACCAGGACGTCCTGCTGTTCGTGGACAACATCTTCCGCTTCGTACAGGCCGGCTCCGAGGTGTCCACCCTCCTCGGTCGGATGCCATCCGCGGTGGGCTACCAGCCGACGCTCGCCGACGAGATGGGCGAGTTGCAGGAGCGCATCACGTCGACGAAGGGCCGTTCCATCACGTCCGTGCAGGCCGTGTACGTGCCGGCAGACGACTACACCGATCCGGCTCCTTTCACCACCTTCACCCACCTCGACGCCACGACCGAGCTGTCCCGCCAGATCGCTGCCCTCGGGATCTACCCGGCGGTGGACCCGCTCTCCTCCACGTCCAACATCCTGGCGCCGGAGGTGGTCGGCGACCGTCACTACGCCGTGGCCCGGCGGGTGCAAGAGGTCCTGCAGCGCAACCGTGAGCTCCAGGACATCATCGCCATCCTCGGTCTGGACGAGCTGTCCGAGGACGATCGGATCGCGGTCTCCCGGGCCCGCAAGATCCAGCGCTTCTTGTCGCAGCCGTTCTTCGTAGGTGAGGTGTTCACCGGCCTGAAGGGCATATACGTGCCCATCTCGGAGACGATCGAATCCTTCGAGCAGCTGGTCAACGGCGACCTCGACGACCTCCCGGAGCAAGCGTTCCTCAACGTGGGCAACGCGGACGGAGTCCGGGAGAAGGCCCAGCAGATGCAGAAGGACAGCTGAGCGCCGGTGGCCACGACACAAGTCGAGGTCGTCAGCCCGGACCGTACGCTTTTCTCCGGCGAGGCCGAGATGGTGGCCTGCCGTACCGTCGACGGCGAGATCGCCTTCCTGGCCGATCACACACCTCTCATCGGGGCTCTGGCCCCCTGCATGGTGCGGATCATCGCCGAGGGCGGGGCCAGCGAGGTCGTGTTCGTCGTGGCCGGCGGCTTCGTGGAGGTCAGCGACAACAAGGTCATCCTGCTCGCCGACCGGGCGGAGAGCCCTGAGGACATCGACGTGGCCGGGGCGCGCAGCGATCTGAGCCAGGCCGAGGAGCGGCTGAGCTCCGGCGACGCAGACGATGCACCGGCGGCGAGGGCAGCGCAGCGGTACGCCGAAGCGCGGATCGAGGCGGCTGGCACTCGAGCGTCGTGAGCCGCGCCGGGCCGAACTCCTGAGCAGGGGCTGTGGCACCCAGGCGGCGCGTCGGTGTGGTCGTGCTGCTCGATGCTCCGGTCGCTGACTGGATCGACGGGGTGCGCCGCGCCGCCGGTGACAGCTCGATCGACCGGATCCGGCCGCACGTCACGTTGGTGCCGCCCCTCAACCTCAAAGAGGGGGATCTCGAGGCCGGACTGGCCCGCCTCAGGGCTGCTGCCGCGGCGGTAGAGGGTCCCCTGGAGCTGACGGTGGGACCCCCCGCCACATTCCTGCCGGCGAACCCGGTGCTGTACCTGGAGGTGGGAGGAGACCTGGTGGGCCTCCGGGCGCTACGCGACGCAGTATTTGTGCCTCCCCTCCAACGATCGTTGTCCTGGCCGTGGGTGCCGCACCTGACCCTTGCCGACGGCCTGCCGCACGAGCGGATCGAGATGCTCGCCAGGGGGATCACGGGGTTCGCAGCTCGCGCCAGCATCGAACGGGTGACACTCCTCGAGGAGCGTCACACAGATGGCGGGCGCCGCTGGGTGCCCGCTGCGGATGCGGCTCTCGGACCCCCATCCGTCATTGCTCGGGGAGGTTTGCCGCTGACCATGACCGAGGGGCGCACGGTGAACCCCTTTGGTGCCGAGCTGCTCGGGAGCCCTGTCCCCGTTGCTCTCGGCACCCACGCCGACGATCCCCGCCGGAGGGTGGTATTGGAGGCCCACCGTGAAGGCATCCTGGTCGGCGTGGCGGTGGCATGGCTGGCCGATGACGGTGGCCACGTCCGCGTCACCGTTGCCGCCGGGCAACGAGGTACCGGGGTCGGTAGCCACCTCCTGGCTGCGGTCGAGAACGCGGTTCGGAGGCAGGGCTGGGACTGCCCGGTGTTGCAGGCGGAAGGACCGCCGGAGTTCTACCGGGCTCGTTCCGCCTGGTCGCGGCCGCCCGGCTGAGACGCGTAGCGGGCGGGCTGGGGTCAGGCGAACTCGATCGACGAGTACTGCGCCAACTTCTTGAGCTTGTGGGAGGCGGTGACCCTTCGCACGGTGCCCGATTTCGACCGCATGACCAGCGACTCAGTGAGGGCTCCGCTGCGGTCGTAGCGCACCCCTCGCAGCAGCTCTCCGTCGGTGATGCCGGTCGCGGCGAAGAAGCAGTTGTCGCCTTGCACCAGGTCATTGTGGGTGAGGACCTTGCCCAGGTCGTATCCCTGGCGCACCGCTTCGGCGCGCTCCGCGTCGTCGCGAGGCCACAGCCGCCCCTGGATCTCTCCTCCCATGCACTTGAGCGCAGCGGCCGCGATCACTCCCTCGGGCGTGCCGCCGATGCCGAAGAGGATGTCGGCACCGGTTTCCGGCCAGGCGGTGGCGATTGCTCCTGCGACGTCGCCATCGGTGATCAGCGAGATTCGCGCCCCGGTCGAGCGCACCTCGGCGATCAGGTCGGCGTGGCGAGGCCGGTCGAGGATGACGGCGGTCACGTCACGGACCGACTCCTTCTTGGCCTTGGCCACCGCAGCGATGTTCGCGGACGGCGACAGCTCGATGCTCACGTGGCCGGAAGCCTCCGGCCCGACCGCCAGCTTCTCCATGTAGACACACGGACCGGGGTTGAACATGGTGCCGCGCTCGCCGACCGCGATCACCGACAGCGCCCCCCCTCGCCCGAGGGCGGTGGGCGTAGTGCCGTCGATCGGATCGACCGCCACGTCGGTGAGCGGCGGTGTGCCGTCCCCGATCTCCTCGCCGTTGTAGAGCATGGGCGCCTCGTCTTTCTCGCCCTCGCCGATCACGACGACTCCCGCCATCGGGACCCCGTCGAGGACTATGCGCATGGCGTCGACGGCGGCGCCGTCGGCACCCTCCTTGTCGCCCCGGCCCATCCACCGGGCGGCGGCCATCGCCGCCGCCTCCGTAACCCGGACCAGCTCCAGCGCCAGGTTGCGGTCGGGGGCCTGACGTGGCCGTGTGGTGCTCATCGCGTGACCCTAGCCGGTTGTCGCGATTCGCCCACCCGGACGCGAGTGGGGCCGCGCCGGCGGCGATGCCTCGCTCGCCTCCTTGCGTGGGTAACCTTTCGTCACCGTGACCAGCACCTTGGACGCCGACCCGTCGCTCCTCGGGGAGAGCCGCCGGGCCTTGGCCGAGGCGCGCTCCGGCCGGCTACGGGACAAGGCCATCGTAGCGGTGGGCGCCGCTATCGTCGTCGCAGGGGTGGCTCTGCGCTTCTACGCCCCGAGCGCGCTGTGGCTCGACGAGACGATCAGCGTCAACATCGCCAAGCTGCCTGTCACCCGCATCCCCGGAGCGCTGGCTCACGACGGGGCTCCGCCCCTGTACTACCTGGTGCTGCACGTGTGGATGCTGGTGTTCGGGCAGGGGGATGTGGCGGTCCGATCACTCTCGGGCATCGTGTCGGTGGCGACCATCCCGCTGTTCTGGAAGGCTGGCCGCCGGCTGGGGGGGACCACGGTCGGCTGGGCCGCACTTTTCCTCGGTGCGAGCTCGCCATTCGCGATCGAGTACGCGACGGCGACGCGGATGTACTCGTTCATGATCCTGTGGTCGCTGCTCGGCTACCTGGCGCTCGCTCGCGCGCTGGAAGCGCCCACCCGGCGCAACCTGCTGTGGGTCGGGGCAATCACTGCCGCGCTCCTCTACACCCATTACTGGGCGTTGTACCTGGTGTTCACCGTCGGCGTTTGGCTGATGTGGAGGATCTGGCGGGACGGACGTGGGCGCCTCATCTCCCAACGTGAGGTGGGGATCCGTCCGGTGTTCGGGGCAGTGGTCCTGGGCGTGGTGGCGTGGTTGCCGTGGGCTCCGGTGTTCGTCTACCAGACGTTCCACACCGGCACCCCGTGGACCGGGGCCGCCAGCCCGAGCGACCTCCTCGGTGTCTTCGGGGACTTCGGCGGTAGCGGCTCGTGGGGGCAGCTGCTGGCCTACGGACTTTTCGCCCTCTCGGTCCTCGGTGTCTTCGGGCGCCCCGCTCCCGACGGCGCACCAGGTACGGGGCGCAGCGCGGTATTCCTCACGGCCGTCCCCCGGCGGCGGGTGGCAGCCCTCTTCGGCGTAGTGGCCGGAACGCTGGCCGTAGCGGTGGTCGCCGGTGCCATCGCCCAGGCCGCCTTCGTGGCCCGCTACGCCGCCATCGTCCTCCCGCTGTTCCTGCTCATCGTGGCGGTGGGAGCGGGCCTGTTCCGCCGGAAGGTGGCAGCGGTCGCCGTAGCAGTGTTGTCGGTCGCCGGAGTGCTCACCGGGCTGGGACAAAACAGCCAGCCGCGCACCCAGGCGGTCCAGGTCGCTGCGGTCCTCAACGCCCAAGCGCAGCCAGGGGACCTGATCGTCTACTGCCCCGACCAGCTCGGGCCGGCCGTCGACCGGTTGCTGTCGGTCCCCAACGTCTCGGAGCTGACTTTTCCAAGGGCCATCGGACCCCAGCGAGTCGACTGGGTCAACTACAAGGCCACGATTGCTGCGACCCACGTTGACGTCTTCGCCCAGCAGATGCTCAGCCGGCTTGGCGCCAACCACACCTTGTGGCTCGTGTATCGCGACGGCTACCCGGGCTTCGGGGGAGACTGCGGACAGTTGCGGAGCTGGCTCAACCTGCTGCGTCCGACCGGTGAGACGGCGGTGTGGGCCAACCCCAAGTACTACGAGTTCGAGAACCTGGTTCGTTACCCGAGTTGAGGGTGAGCAGCCACGTCTCGGAGCCCGGCCTGCCATTCTCGATCCGCCGAGCTATTCTGGGAAATGCCGCTGGACCGGCGACGGATGACTTTGCCGTCAGCAGGCGTGCTGGTGCCTCGGCTGCAGGAGATGCGGTCCCCGGCGCCACCGCTGGTCCGCGTACGACAAAGGAGCGCACGGTTTGACTGATCGGACTGCCGGGGTGGAGGACACTGCCGGCGCGGCGGACAACGTCGTGGTGATCGGTGCCGGCCCCGCCGGCTTGACCGCTGCCTATCAGCTGTCCAAGGCGGGCAAGCGCTCCACGGTGCTGGAGAGCGACGACATCGTAGGCGGCATCAGCCGAACCGTCGAGCGTGACGGGTGGCGCTTCGACATCGGGGGCCACCGCTTCTTTACCAAGGTGAAGCCGGTCGAGGAGCTGTGGCACGAGATCCTCCCAGCCGAGGATTTCATGCTGCGCCCTCGCAAGAGCCGTATCTTCTACCAGGGGAAGTTTTACGACTATCCCCTGAAGGCGATGAACGCCCTCACCAACCTCGGGATCATCGAGGCGATTCGCTGCGTCCTGTCGTACCTGTGGGTAAAGGTCCACCCGCCTGCGGACCAGTCCAACTTCGAGGGTTGGGTGGCAGCCCGATTCGGCTGGCGTCTCTACCGCCACTTCTTCCAGACCTATACCGAAAAGGTCTGGGGGCATCCCGGATCGGAGATGGGAGCGGACTGGGCTGCGCAGAGAATCAAAAACCTGTCGCTGGCCTCCGCCATCGCCAACGCCCTCATGCCCAAGCGCAACCAGAAGGAGATCACCTCCCTCATCGAGGAGTTCGAGTACCCGCGGCTAGGGCCGGGGATGATGTGGGAGCGGTGCCAGGACCTGGTGGAGGCCGCCGGCACCAAGGTGGTCATGAACACGCGGGTGACCCGCATCTGCCACGCCAACGGCGTGGCAACCTCGGTCGAAGCCGCCTCGGCGGAGGGAGGCGCCACCGAGTACAGCGCCAGCTCCGTCATCTCCTCGATGCCGCTCGGGGCGCTGGTCAATGCCATGGACCCGCCGGCGCCGGCGGCGGTCATCGCGGCGGCCAATGATCTCAGCTACCGGGATTTCCTCACCGTAGCCCTGGTGGTGCCCGCTTCCGAGGTGCCCTGGACCGACAACTGGATCTACCTGCACGACAAGGGCACGACGGCCATGAGGATCCAGAACTTCGGATCCTGGTCGCCCCACATGGTCAAGGACGGCCGCAACGTGCTCGGCCTGGAGTACACCGTAGAAGAAGGCGACTCCACTTGGAACGCCGAGGACGATGTCCTCGTCGAGCGGGCGAAGCGGGAGCTGGGCAACCTGAAGCTGGTCGATCCCGCTCGCGTCGAAGCCGGCTACGTGGTGCGGATGCCCAAGGCCTACCCGTACTACGACGCGCACTACGGCGACAACGTCGACGCCATTCGCCGGTGGCTGGAGGCCAACGTCGCCAACGTGTGGCCGGTCGGCCGCAACGGGATGCACCGATACAACAACGCCGACCACTCGATGTACACCGCGATGCTGGCGGTCGAGAACCTCCTTGGCGCCGACCACGACACCTGGTCGGTCAACGTGGAAGAGGAGTACCACGAGGAGGTCAGCCCAGAGCGCAGCCGGGAGGTCGGGACCGGGCGAGCCGCCCCTGTCCTGCCCCGGCGGGCAGAGGCCAGCTGAGCTCGCTCCCCGAGCGCCGCGCCGGGCGGCCGGGCTCGAAGGACGCAGTCGGGCAAGTATGAGATCCGTGGGTGCCCGCATCAGCGCCGCCATGTGCGCCGGCGGCCGGACGCTGTCAGAACCCCGGCTATCGCCCGACGGCCGGGCCGTAGCGGTGGTGGTGTCGGTAGCCGGCGCTACCTCGCTGGTCGTCGTGCCGGCGACGGGCGGATCGGAGTCGATATTGACGACCGCCCCGGCCATCCGGCGGGGTTGGGGCGTGTTCGACTGGATGCCCGACGGCTCCGGGGTGGTGTACGTCGGATCCGACGGGGAGCTCCAGTTGCAAGACATTGCCGGCGGGCCCCCGAGGCGCCTGGCCCGCACCGAGGGGGCGTCGGCACCCGCCGTCTCTCCCGACGGCCGTCGCGTCGCCTTCACCGTCGACGGGCGCCACGTGGCGGTCGCCAGCCTGGAACCCGGCGATCCCTGGCCGGTGCGGATCTCGGCGGTCCCCGACTTTTGCGCGGATCCGGCGTGGTCGCCGGACGGGAGCCAAGTGGCGTGGCACGAGTGGGATGTGCCGGCCATGGCCTGGGACGACAGCCGGATCGTGGTCGGTGCCTACGACTCGTGGTCGCTCCCGGTGCCGGTGCCGGTGCCGGTGCCCGTCCCGTCGCCGTCCGCCGTGGCCCAGCCCCGCTTCTCTCCCGGAGGCGAGCTGGGGTGGCTGTGCGACGCTTCAGGGTGGCTCAACCTCTGGCACCGCGACCCGGCGGGCACGGCCCAGCCGTTCCTCGAGGAGCGTTGCGAGCACGGCCCCCCGACGTGGGGCGACGGATCGCGCAGCTGGGTTTGGTCGCCGGACGGATCCCGGATCGCCTTCACCCGCAACCTGGAGGGCTTCGGGGAGCTGTGCCTGTTGGATGTCGACTCGGGAGATGTGAGGTCGCTGGACCGGGGAGTGTTCGCCGGCCTGTCCTGGTCCGACCGCTCGATCGCCGCTCTCCGCTCGGGCGCCCGAGCTCCAGATCAGGTCGTCGTGTACCGGATGGATGAGGGCGCGCCACGAGCTGGCAGCGCGGCCAGCACCAGCACGAAGCCGCCGAGGATCACGGTGGCACGAGGGCCGGTGCTCGGTTTCGAGGCCGCCGAGATGGTCGAGCCGGAAGTGGTCCACTGGGTGGGGGAGGACGTCCCCGCACTCGGCCCGGAGGTCCACGGCCGGCTGTTTCGGACTGGGCGCCACTGCGTGGTAGGGAGCGCCGACCCCGACGCTACGCCACCGCTGATCGTTTGGGTCCACGGAGGGCCGACGGGCCAGCACCAGGTCGGGTTCAACGCGCGGGCGGCCTACTTCCTCGACCGGGGTTGGAACCTGCTCCAGGTGGACCACCGAGGCTCGACCGGATGGGGGCGCGCCTATGCCCAGGCCCTGAGGGGTGAATGGGGCCGACTCGACGTGGACGACGTCGTCACCGGAATCACCGCTGCGGTAGCCGCCCGGTGGGGAGACCCCCGGCGAATCGTCGTGATGGGGGGCTCCTCGGCGGGTCTCACCGTGCTCAGCATCTTGTCCAGGTACCCCGGCATGTGTGCCGCCGGGATCGACCTGTACGGGGTCACCGACCTGTTCGGGCTTGAGGAGGCCACCCACCGTTTCGAGGCCCACTACAACTCGATCATGGTCGGCGCCCTGCCAGGGGCTGCGAGCGTTTGGCGGGAGCGTTCGCCGATCGCCAACGCGGCAGCGATCCGCGATCCGTTACTGGTAATGCACGGCTCGTCGGACAAGGTGGTCCCGCTGGAGCAATCCGAACGCCTCATGCGCGCGCTGAACCCAGGGGTTCCCGCCGAACTGCACGTCTACGACGGGGAGGGCCACGGCTGGTCCCGGCCGGCGACGGTGGCAGACGAGCTGTCCCGGATCGATGCCTTCCTCACCCGCCATGTCCTGAAGGGAACCCACTCATGAGCAAAATCTGGTTCTGCCCCACGTGCGGCTACGAGGTAGGTGCCAGAGGACGGTGCCACCTGTGCCGCCAGAAGCTGGTCGCCTCACCGCTCCCGCCCCTCCCGGCCGGTGACGAGGACGACGAGGTCGGGTACCGGATCGCGGACTGGGCGGACCGGGCGCGCGGGCGTTTGATCGAAGCTCTGATCGAGCAGCGGATCCTGCATCGCTTCGAGGACGACGACCTGGTGGTGGGCGCCGAGGACGAGGAGCAGGTGGATCAGATGGTCGAGGAGTTCGCCGAGGAGTTCGCCGGCGACGACCGGATGGTCCCTGGAACCGGCCCGGCGACGGAGGCTCCCTATGCCGGAGAAGTGGAAGGGGAGGTGGTGGTAGCCGTCGAGATGATGTTCCGGGCGGCGCAGCGGCTGCGGGTCGATCCGACCGACATGGAGGCCGACGGCGACGTCGCCGAAGCTTCTGCAGGGGTCTTCATGACCGAGGTCTACCCCGGCATGGCTCCCGACGAGTGGGCTGCGGTCGGGCGGGTGACGCGAGGGCTGCTGGCGGCCCTGGGAGCCGATGAGGCTCTGGAGGACGAGATCCGGCGGCAGGCTGCGGTGCTGGTGACGTTGCTGCGTCCGGCAGTGGAGGCCACTGCAGTAGACGCCGCCCCCACCGCAGGCGACCTCCAGCCCGAGGCCGACCCGGTAGCCCTGGCGGGCGAGGCGGACGCCCTCGTCGCAGCGTCGGCGCTCGAATCCGGGGCGGACCGCGACGCCGGCGAGGAGCACGATGCGGACGCAGACGGGGCCAGCGACGCGGAGGGGGCCAGCGACGCCGACGCCGACGCAGACATGGACAGCGACACCGATACGGACAGCGACACTGACCTCCGCATCTTGGGGGGTGGTCCGGAGACGTCCTACGAGGTGCCGGAGTGGCTGCCCGAGCAGCGAGCGCTCCTGAGCGTCCTGCTCGAGGACCGTGCCATCCCCCACGCCTGGGATGGGGCGGACCTGGTGGTACCGAGCGTCGACGAGGCGTCGGTGGAGGGCCTCTTCGACCAGGTCGGAGGGGTGGCGGAGGAAGAGGATGACGAGACCCGATACCGGGCGCTGGAGGAGCTGTTCGCGGCGGTTGTACGCCTGGTCAACGACCCCCACGACAAGGAGCGCTCGGCGGCGGTCATCGCAGCTTCGGGCGCAGTCGAGGGTCCCACGCCCATCGGGTTCGACGACGGTAAGTGGCTCGGCTTGCGCCGCCGGACGCGGACCCTCGCGGACGCGCTCGAGCACAACGCCGACCCCGAGGTGGTCACGTCCCAGTCGGCCAGCTTGCGCGACTCGCTGCGCGAGCTGGTGTGAGGCGGAACGCGCCCCTCGGCTTGCTCCTGGCTCCCGGCGCGGGCGCGGAACGCGACCACGCTCAGTTGGTAGCGGTCGACGATGTCGCCACCGCCGCGGGCGCCTCCGTGGTCCGCATGGATTTCCCTTACCGCATCGCCGGGCGGCGTGCTCCGGACCGGGCCCCGGTGCTCGTCGAGGCCGTTGGCGTAGAGGCCGATGCCTTAGGCTTACGGACCGCCGCGACGGTACTCGGCGGGCGTTCCATGGGCGGGCGGATGTGCTCCATGGCGGTGGCGGAAGGACGGGTACGGGGGGCCGCCGGCTTGGTGCTGATCAGCTATCCCCTCCACCCACCGAGTAAGCCCGAGCGGATGCGCACCGAGCACTTCCCGCAGCTGGCTGTGCCGTGCTTGTTCGTATCTGGAACAAGAGACGCCTTCGGTTCTCCAGAGGAGCTGGCGGGGGCGACCGCTTCCATCCCCGGGCCGGTCACCCACCGCTGGATCGAGGGGAAGGACCATGGGCTGCGCAACGTCGAGGCCGCGGTGGCAGCCGAGGTCCTGGCATGGATGGCGGAGCAGTGGCCGGCGCAGATCCACCGTGCTCAGGCCTGACGGTCGCCAGCAGGCGCATCGCCGGGGTTGAGGGCCTCGAGGGGGCGCGCCGCGGTCTCGGGGTAGGCGGCAACGACCAGCACGGCCAGGGCGGCCGGCCCGATGGCCAGGACGGCCAGCGCAGGCCCGATGGTCCCGATGGCGCTCGTCAGAGCACCCGCGGCGGCCAGGCCGGCCAAACCACCGGCGGCGCCGAGGGCGGTGAGCACCCCCCCGGCTCGCCCCCGCAGTGAGGTGGGGAACAGCTCCGCCCCGTACACGCCGATCGCCGGACCTAGGCCGTAGGAGACCAGGCTGGAGACTGTCTCCCACCACCAGAGGGCGATGCCGCCGGCGAGGTACACGCCGAGGGTCGACGCAGCCAGGGCCACGGCTCCGGCTGCCGCCACCGGTCGGCGCCCCCGAGTGTCGGCCAGCCGACCTCCGACGAGGGTGCCCAGGCCACCGATCGTGCCGGTCACCTGCAGCAGGATGGAGATGCCGAGTGGGGAAAGGTGCCGTTGGTGGCGCAGGTACTGGTTCTGCAGAGAGCCCCCGGGATCGGCGAAGAGGGCAAGGGCGAACGCGCCGGCACCGAGGAGGACGAGCGTTCGCCGGTGATGAGGCCCGAATCGATGCTCCCGGCGCCGGGAGGGCGAGATCTCGGGAAGTGGCTGAGCGGCCACGAACCGGGTGCTTTCTGGCAGCCACCGGGCGGCTGCGACCGCGCCGGGGACGACCAGCAGGCCGAGGGCGAACAGCCACCTCCAGCCCCCCGGGCCGTCGCCTGCCAGTGGCAGGGCGGCCAGGGCCAGCCCCGAGCCCAGGCCGAAGCACATCCCGCTGACGCCAAGGGCCCACGCCCTGGTCCCTGCGGGCATCTCCTCGACGACCAGCACACCGACGAGCACGGTGGTCGCGCCCGCCATGGCGCCGGCCACCACCTGCGAGGCGGTCAGCGACGACAGCGACGGGGCCAGAGCGCCGGCGCCTGTCACCGTGGCCGCGCCCGCCAGTGCCACCAGCAGCACCGGCCGGCGCCCTCGACGGTCCGCTGCTGCGAGCACCAGGAGGGCGCCGAGAGCAGCGATCCGGCTCAGGCCGAGTGCCACTCCCTGCCCGGTCGAACCGACCCGGAACTCGCTGGCGGCGTAGGTCATCGTGTATGCGAGGAGATCGCTCAAGTAGCCGACCAACACGGAGATGGCGCACAAGGTGACCAGCACTACCGCCGCCCGGCGAGGGAGCCGCGCGGGGGGTAGCCACCACGGGAGGGGGCCCTCGGGCCCGATGCGGCCCAAGTGCCGGCGGAGGGGGAGGGCGAACAGCCAGCCCACCAACGGCAGGCCCACGGTGACGTCGACGGTCTGCTGCACCAGGTAGGACCCGGACGCAGCGGCGGAAACGGTGACCACTCGTTCGTAGGCGGCCAGCGGGCCCTCGCCCTGAGCGAAGCGGTGGACTCCCTCCGGCGAGCGCAGGCGTCGCTCGGCCACCACGCCCGAGCGCGCATCGAGCACCGCGGCCAGGACCTCCGGGCCGACGCGACGGCGCGACCTCACCGGCACAGGGAGACCCCGCCCTCAGGAGAACGCGGCGTAGAGCTCTGCGTAGGCAGCGGTGGCGTCGATCAGGCGGTCGATGCTGACCCACTCGTCCACGGCGTGGGTTTGTGCCACATCCCCTGGACCGCAGACCACCGCAGGCACGCCGGCGCCGTTGCGCACGAAGCGGGCGTCGGTGGTGAAGCTCATACCGACGACATCGGGCTGCTCGCCCGTGGCTGCCACGATCGAGCGGCGCACGTGGTCGAGGAAGGCGTCGCCAGCGGGCAGCTCGCTGGCCTCGCCGAACACCTTCAGGTCGAACTCGTAGCGCAGCCCTTCGACGCCCAGCGAATCGATGCGGGTTCGCAGCTCCGCCTCGCTGCCTTCGGCTGTGGCGCCGGGCAGGACCCGGCGGTCCACGCCGAAGCGGCACGTCTCGGCGATGACGTTGAGCCCGTTGCCGCCTTGGATGGTGCCTATGTTGCATGTCGGGCGGCCGAGCAGGGGGTGCTCGCCCTCACCGAACTCGGCCCCGTGCAGGCCGACGACGAGGCGGGCGGCATGCTCGATGGCCGAGACCGCCTCCTTCGGCCGGCTGCCATGGCCGGGGCGGCCGTGGACGGTCACGTACCCTTGGAGGAGGCCTCGCTCGGCGACGCACAGCTGCATGCTGGTCGGCTCGGGCACCAGGCAGGCATCGCCTTTGATGAGACCCCTCTCGAGGAGGGCCCGGGTGCCCACGTGGCCTCCCACCTCCTCGTCCGCGACGAGGTGGAACACCAGGTTGCAGGCTGGAACCCGCCCGGCGCGCTCGAGCACGTCGAGGGCGCACACGGCCGCCGCGATGCCACCCTTCATGTCGGCGCTCCCACGGCCGTAGAGGCGACCGCCCTCCACGGTCGGGGCGAAGGGCTCGTAAGTCCATGCGTCGCGGATCACCGGTACGACATCGAGGTGGCCGTTGACGATCAGGGTCGGGCGGTCACCGGGCCCGTCGGGATGGGGAAGCTCGGCCACCAGTGACAGGCGTCCAGGCTCGGGCTCCACCTCGGTCCACACTGGACGCCAGCGGGCCAAGGCGTCGTGGACGGCGTCGGAGATCGGCCGTTCGTTGCCAGGCGGGTTCTGCGTGTCGACCGCCACCAGGGCCGAAGTGAGCGCCACGACTGCTTCAGTGTCCACGTGGGCTCTCACCGCCGGGAGCCTACGGCCTCCCGCGGGGCTGGACGACCGCGCCCGCACCGTTGGCATACTGGCTCGCTATGGCCGAACCGACTCAGCTGTCGCGCCGCCGCCCGCGCGATCCCGAGGAGCTCCTCCGCGCGGCGCAAGCCGGAGACCGGGCTGCGACCGGGAGGCTCCTGTCCCTGGGGGAGCGGGGCGGCGCACCGGCGAGGGCGGTAGGCCGGTTGACCTTCGCTCCGTCGGCGGCGATCGAGCGGGTCGTCGGTATCACCGGCGCACCGGGGGCCGGCAAGTCGACCTTGACCGACCGCCTCATCGCCACGATCCGTGGCGGCGGGCAGGAGGTCGGGGTGCTGGCCGTCGATCCGTCCTCGCCGTTCTCGGGCGGGGCCATCCTCGGCGACCGGGTACGGATGCAGCGCCACGCCACTGATGAAGGCGTGTTCATCCGCTCGATGGCGACGCGCGGCCACCTCGGCGGATTGGCGCTCGCCGCCCCCGAAGCGGTGCGGGTGCTCGGGGCCGTCGGCTTTCCCGTGGTGCTCATCGAGACCGTGGGTGTGGGACAGGTCGAGGTGGAGGTGGCCGGCAAGGCCGACACCACCGTCGTGGTCGTCAACCCAGGGTGGGGGGACTCGGTCCAGGCCAACAAAGCGGGGCTCCTCGAGATCGCCGACATCTTTGTCATCAACAAGGCCGACCGGCCCGGGGCGGCGGAGACCCGTCGGGACCTGGACAACATGCTGGACCTCGACACCCACATGGGGACCTGGCGGCCTCCGATCGTCCCCACCGTGGCGCAGACGGGTGAAGGAGCCGACGAGCTGTGGGCCACCATCGACGCCCACTTTCACCACCTGACCTCGAGCGGCGAGCTGGAGGTCCGGCGCCGGCGCCGCCTGGAGGACGAGCTCGCCGCCGTCGTGCTGCGCCTGCTGGAGCGCGACGTGCGCGAGCTCGAGAGTGGCTCTCGGTGGGCCGAGGCCCTCGACGCCGTCCTCGCCCGTCGATCGGACCCCTACCAGGCTGCCGCCGAGCTGATATCGGGCGCGGATCGGGGCTCCCCCGATCCGGTCCCCTAGCGTCGTCGCGGTGGCTAACACCTTCGTTCATGTCGACCGGCGCTCGGACGGGGTGGCACTGATCACCCTCGACCGCCCGAAGGCCAATGCGCTCTCCGTCGAGCTGCTGGGGCAGCTGGAGGAGGTGCTCGACCGCCTCTCCGCCGACCTGCCCGGTGCTGTGGTGGTCACCGGCGGCCCCAAGATCTTCGCCGCCGGTGCCGACATCGCCGGCTTCGGGGGACCAGACGAGGCGGCTGTCTATGCCCGGCAGTTCCGGGCATCGTTCGACAAGCTGGCATCCCTCCCGAGGACGGTCATAGCTGCAGTCGCCGGCTATGCGCTGGGCGGCGGGTGCGAGCTGGCCCTGGCCTGCGACCTCCGGGTGGCGTCGGAGAAGGCCCGCTTCGGACAGCCTGAGATCCTCCTCGGCCTGATCCCCGGCGCCGGCGGGACGCAGCGGCTGAGCCGGCTGGTGGGTGCCGGCCGGGCCAAGGAGCTGGTGCTGACCGGGCGGCAGATCGACGCCGCAGAGGCCCACGCCATCGGGCTGGTCGAGCGGGTGGCGCCCGCCGGCGAGGAACTGGTCGCCGCTCTGGCCCTGGCCGCCGATCTGGCCGCCGGTCCCCTGGTGGCCGGGGCCTACGCCAAGCGGGCCATCGACGCCGGCCTGGACGGCCCGCTGGCCGCGGGACTGGACCTGGAGCAAGAGCTGTTCGTCGACGTCTTCCGCACCGAGGACGCGGGCGCGGGGGTGGCTTCGTTCCTCGCCCACGGGCCGGGCCGGGCCGCCTTTACGGGCCGATGATCCGCCGTCGCCGAGCGGTCGTCCTGGAATGGCGGGCACCGGTGCGGCGCGTGGTGGCCCGCCGGCAGGTAGCCGAACTGCTGGAGGCCGCCGGCTTGCACACTCTCGCCGACCATGCCGATCGACTGCGCAGCAATCAGGAGATCGCAGCGATCACGCTTCCGAGCGGCCGGCACTCCCTTCGCCGCCAGCGGATCAAGCTGCTGCGCCGGGGCGGCTCGGACCAGGCGACGAAGGCGATGGCCGACGGAGGCTGGCGCGGCTACGAGGCACCGCTCCCAGACGTGCTGCTGGGGGCGGTGCGGCGCTTCCCCGGTGCCTTCTTCGACGTTGGGGCCAACACCGGTCTCTACGGCCTCGTGGCAGCTGCTGCTCGGCGCGGCGTCACCGTGCACGCGTTCGAGGCGTTGCCTGCGGTCGCCTCGATGCTCGAGGAGAACGTTGCCATCAACCGGACCCGGGCTCGGTTCCGCATCAATCGCGTCGCAGTAGCAGACACCTCCGGCCGCGCCGTCCTGCACGTCCCGATCCCGACCGGCGGCGCCGTGGAGACCAGCGCCTCCCTCGACGCAGAGTTCAAAGGCGGCGGAGGGACGGCCATCGAGGTCGAGATCACGAGCCTCGACGCCTACTGGTCGGCGGCCGGCCGGCCCGACGTGGGGGTTGTCAAGATCGACACGGAGGGCACCGAACATCGCGTGCTCGCCGGGGCGGGTCAGATGGTCGCCGAGCGCCGACCTGTGGTCTTCTACGAGTTCTTGCACCGCGGGGCCGGCGGGGACCTGGACGACTGGGCGGCCGCCCACAGCATGGTGGACGTGCGCCTATCCCACGTGGAGGCGGTGATCGGCGACCGGGTTCGCTACCACGATCTGGCGTGGAACCACGCGTTTGTCCCGGCCGAGAAGGTGGACGCCTTCGTGCCGATCCTCGAGGCCGCGCGGCTGATCGTCACCCGCCTGCGCTAGCCGAGACCGTCCCCGCGTGCCGCGTCAGGCCCAGGCCACGCAGCCCATCTCGGCGGGCAACGCCAGGTCGCTGTGGGCCGGGACGACGCGAATTGTGTACCCGTGCCGGCCGGCGGAATCGCACGTGAACGTCCCGGTGTACCGCGCCAAGCCGCCCGGGCCCTCGGCGTCCGCCAGGGACATCCGGACAACCTCGGTCGTGGCCATCTCGTCGCCGCCCACCACCGGTCCGTGCAACAACTCGACCGCCACGTCGCCGGCGTCGAGCTCACCGATCTCCACGTCGGCGACCACCCTCCGCAGCTCGCCCAGATCGACCTGGCCGCTGGTCTCGCCGTCTACGGTGACGATGCGGACCCCGGGCCACGCCGAGGCGACCCGTTGCTTCCACGCCGCCAGCGCCCGGGCGCGTTCGTGCTTGTCCGCGGACAAGGCCTCTGTGCGGGCGGCGATGGGCTCGTACATCCCGATGACGTAGTCCTTCACCATCCGCGATGCCAGCACCTTCGGGCCCAGCCCGCGCAGGGACGCCCGCATGCGCGCCACCCAGGGGCGAGGGAACCGGCCCCCCCCGTGGTCGTAGAAGGCGGGGACCACTTGCGTCTCCAGGATCTCGAAGAGGCTATTGGCCTCCACCTGGTCGCGCTGGTCCAGGTCGTCCACCGAATCGGCGGAGGCGATGGCCCAACCGTTGTCCCCGTCGTACATCTCGTCCCACCAGCCATCGAGAATGGAGCAGTTGAGAGCACCGTTGAGAGCTGCTTTCTCGCCGCTGGTCCCGCTGGCCTCCAGAGGTCGCCTGGGAGTGTTGAGCCACACGTCGCTGCCCTGGCAGAGCATCCGGGCCACGGAGATGTCGTAGTCCTCGACGAAGGTGAAGCGGTGACGCACCTGTGGGTCCCTTGCGAACTGGGCGATGCGGCTGATCATCTCCTTGCCGACGTCGTCGGCCGGGTGGGCCTTGCCCGCGAACACCATCTGCAAGGGGCGGGACTCGTCGAGGAGCAGCGACTTCAGCCGTTCCGGTTGCGACAGGAGCAGGGTGGCCCGCTTGTAGGCGGCGAAGCGTCGGGCAAACCCAACCACCAAGAAGCGCGGGTCGAGGACGTCATGGGCCCATGTGGCGTCGGAGGCCGGCATGCCGTGGGCCACCAGAGACCGGTGCAGGCGATCCCGCACGAAGGTCACCAGGGCCTCCCTGCTCTGCTCGCGGACCCGCCACAGCTCGTCGTCGCGAGCGTCGTCGATGCGACCCCATTCGTCGCTGCCCGCCTCGTCCCACGCCGGCGACACGTACTTCGACAGTAGGTCGCCCATCTCGGAGGACACCCACGTGCGGCCGTGCACGCCGTTGGTGATCGAACCGATCGGCACCTCGGCGGTGGGCACAGGTGGCCAGAGGGACTGGAACATGTGCCGGCTGGTTTCGCCGTGCAGCCGGGCCACGCCGTTGGACATCCCCGCGAGGCGCAGTCCCATCACGGCCATGTTGAACGGATCGTCGGGGGCCTCGCCCGGGAAGTGACCGAGCTGCATGAGGGTGTCCACGCTGATGTCGCACTCGTCGGCCCAACCGGAGAAGTAGCGCTCCATCAGCTGCCTGCTGAAGCGGTCGATGCCGGCCGGCACTGGTGTGTGGGTGGTGAATATGGTCGCGGATCGGACCGCCTCGATGGCCTCGGACCAGCTGAGCCCGGCATCGGTGATCAGCTTGCGGATCCTCTCCAACCCCAAGAATCCGGCGTGGCCCTCGTTGGTGTGGAACACCTGCGTCGGGCTACCTACCGCGTCGAGTGCCCGCACGCCGCCGATGCCGAGCAGGATCTCCTGCTGGATGCGGTGCTCGGTGCCGCCTCCGTAGAGCCGATCGGTGACGGCCCGGAGCTCGTCGGTGTTGGCCTCGACGTCGGCGTCGAGGAGGTAGAGCTTGACCCGGCCGACCTGAGCCAGCCAGAGCTGCGCCACGATGGCCGTACCACCGAGGTCGACCGTCACCCGGGCGTCGTCGACCAACGTCAACGCCATGCTGTGGGGATCGAGCAGCGGGTAGCGCTCCTCCTGCCAGCCGTCAGCATTGAGCGCCTGGCGGAAGTAGCCCATGCGGTACATGAGCCCGATGCCGGTGAGCGGGACGCCGAGACTGCTGGCTGCCTTGAGGTGGTCGCCGGCCAGGACGCCGAGGCCGCCCGAGTACTGGGGGATGGCTTCGGCGATGCCGAACTCCGGCGAGAAGTAGGCGACCGCCGACAGCGGGCTCGGCGGCCGGTTCTGGAACCATCGGGGTGCCTCCAGGTAGCGGCGAAGGTCGTCGTGCATCTCCCCGAGGAACCCCATGAACGCTGGATCGGAGGCCAGCTGCTCGAGGCGACGGCGTCCGACGAGGCTCAGTAGGCGCACCGGGTCGTGGAAGCTCAACTCCCAGATCTCCGGGTCCACCCAGCGGAACAGATCGCGGGTCCGCTCGTCCCAGGACCACCGGAGGTTGACGGCCAACTCCTGGAGCGGGGCGAGAGGCTCGGGCAAGCGGGCCCGTACGGTAAAGCTGCGAAGTGCCTTCATTGCCGGACAGCCTTCATGGGAGTGGAAGCTACGGGACGACTGCCTCTGATGCCAGCACAGGCGCGTGAACAGGCTGTGACGGACGCGGCCAGGCGTTGAAGCTCATAGCTTGGTGCGGGTGACGGGACGACTGGTGATCGACGACATCCGGCCGGCGACCCCGAGCGGCTACCCGGCCAAAGCAGTCGTGGGCGAGAGCGTGCCGGTCCGAGCCGTCATATTCCGTGAGGGCCACGACACCATCGCCGCTCGGGTGGCGCTGTACTCGGCCGGTCGACAGGACCCGGAGGAGGTGTCGGCGCTGCGCCCGCTCGGCGACGATGAGTGGGGGGCCGCTGTCACGCCGTCGGGCGTAGGTCGCCACGCCCTGGTCGTCGAGGCATGGACCGACCGGCATGCCACCTGGGCCCACAAGGCTGCCGTCAAGCTGGACGCCGGCCAGGACGTCTCCGTGGAGATCGCGGAGGGACTGGCCCTCCTGGAGCTGGCCGAGCCCGGCCCCGCCGTGGAAGCGGCAAGGTGCGCTCTGGCCGACGCCGCGGCCCCGCCGGCGCAGCGCCTCGCACCAGCTCTCGGCGCCGACGTCGCCGCCGCGCTCGCCGATCCTCGCCGGGTGGCGCTGGATTTGACCGCTGCGGTCCCCAAGCCGCTGTGGGTCGACCGGGAGAGGGCCCTCGTCGGCGCTTGGTACGAGCTGTTCCCGCGTAGCTACGGAGGTTTCAAGGGTGTGGCGGAGAGGGTCCCGGCCCTGGCCGAGCTGGGCTTCGACGTGCTGTACCTCCCACCGATCCACCCGATCGGCACCACTAGCCGAAAGGGTCCCGGCAACGCGTTGGACGCTGGTCCCGACGATCCCGGATCGCCGTGGGCCATCGGGTCGACCGAGGGCGGGCATCTGGCCATCCATCCAGATCTGGGGACCGCCGGCGACTTTGCCCATCTCGTGTCGGTCCTCGACGAGCACGGCATGGAGGTGGCACTCGACTACGCCCTCCAGTGCAGCCCCGATCACCCATGGGTCCGCGAGCACCCGGAGTGGTTCCACCACCGGCCCGACGGTTCGATCGCTTATGCGGAGAACCCACCCAAGCAGTACCAGGACATCTACCCCATAAACTTCTGGCCGGCGGCCGAGGAAGACCGCGGCGCCTTGTGGGCGGCATGCAAGGGCATTCTGGACCACTGGATCGCCGCGGGTGTGCGGATCTTCCGGGTGGACAACCCTCACACCAAGCCCGTCGCATTCTGGGAGTGGATGATCCCTGCCGTTCAGGCTGAGCATCCCGAAGTGCTGTTCCTGGCCGAGGCGTTCACCCGCCCCCATGTGATGGCAAAGCTGGCCGAGGTCGGCTTCACCCAGAGCTACACCTATTTCACGTGGCGCACCGAGCGGGACGGCGAGGAAGGCATCTGGGCGTACATGGAGGAGCTGGCGCATGGGCCCAAGGCCGATTACATGCGCCCCAACTTCTGGCCCAACACACCCGACATCCTCTCCGGCCCTCTTCGCGACGGGCCGCCGAGCGCCTTCGCCCTGCGCTACGTGCTGGCAGCCACGCTTACCCCCTCCTACGGGGTTTACAGCGGCTACGAGCTCTACGAGAACCAGCCGGCGTCCGCCACCAACGAGGAGTATCTCGACTCGGAGAAATACCAGGTGCGGTGTCGGGATTTCGACCGAGAGGGCACGTTGGCCCCTCTGATGAGAGCCGTCAACGCCATCCGCAGGCGCCACCCTGCACTGTCTCGACTGCGCAGCATGTCGATGGTGCCCGGGGACAATCCCAACATCGTGGCGTACTCGAAGGTCAGCGACGACGGATCCGACGTCGTCCTCTGTGCCGTCACCCTCGACCCGCTGCACCCTCAGGAGACCACTTTGCACATCGACTTGGGGGCGCTCGGGTTGCCTGAGGACCGCCCGTTCTATGTCCGAGACGAGTTGTCCGGTGAGTTGTACCTCTGGACCGGCGCCCACCCCTACATCCGGTTCGAACCGGACACCAGGGTGGCCCACATCCTCGACCTCCGCGTCGACCCCGTGGCCGCTTCACCGGCCCCCCGGCCGGTGGCGCCCGGGGACGGCGGCGGGGTATAGCAAAGCGGTGTCGATCACTGGCGAGTCCGACCCGAGGTGGTTCCAGCGGGCTGTCTTCTACGAGGTCCTGGTCCGCGGCTTCTACGACTGCAACGACGACGGGACCGGGGACCTCAAGGGGATCACCGCGAAGCTGGATTACCTGCAGTGGCTCGGCGTCGATTGCATCTGGCTCCTGCCCTTCTACCAGTCCCCGCTGCGCGACGGCGGTTACGACATCAGCGACTTCTGGACGATCCTGCCGGAGTACGGCGACCTCGGTGACGCCGTCGAGCTGATCGAGGAAGCTCACCGGCGCGGCATCCGGGTCATCGCCGATCTGGTGATGAACCACACGAGCGATCAGCACCCGTGGTTCCTCGAGTCCCGCCAGGACCGGACCAACCCCAAGGCCGACTGGTTCGTGTGGGGCGACGACGACACCCGCTACCCCGAGGCGCGGGTCATCTTCGTCGACACCGAGAAGTCCAACTGGACCCTCGACCACCAGCGGGGCCAGTACTACTGGCACCGCTTCTTCTCCCACCAGCCCGACCTCAACTACGACAACCCCGAAGTCGCCGATGCCATGCTCGACGTCTGCCGCTACTGGCTGGACATCGGCCTGGACGGCTTCCGCCTCGATGCGGTGCCGTACCTGTTCGAACGGGACGGTACCAACGGGGAAAACCTTCCCGAAACCCACGAGTACCTCAAGCGGCTCCGCAAGGAGATCGACTCGGTATATCCCGGGAGGGTGCTCCTCGCCGAGGCCAACCAGTGGCCCGAGGACGTCGTCTCCTACTTCGGCGAGGACGGCGACGAGTGCAACATGTGCTTCCACTTCCCAGTGATGCCGCGCATGTTTATGGCGGTGCGCCGCGAGCAGCGCCACCCGATCACAGAGATCCTGTCGCGCACGCCCGACATACCCGAAGGCGCCCAGTGGGGCATCTTCCTGCGCAACCACGACGAGCTCACCCTCGAGATGGTCACCGACGAGGAGCGGGACTACATGTGGGAGGAGTACGCCAAGGACCCTCGCATGAAGCGGAACATCGGGATCGGGCGTCGCCTGGCGCCGCTGGTGGACAACGACCGCCGGGTAGGCGAACTGCTCCACGCGATGTTGTTCAGCTTCCCCGGCTCGCCGATCCTCTACTACGGCGACGAGATCGGGATGGGCGACAACATCTACCTCGGCGACCGTGACGGCGTCCGCACCCCGATGCAATGGTCGCCCGACCGCAACGCCGGCTTCTCCAGGGCGGATTTCGCGCAGCTGTACCTCCCGCCGCTGATGGACCCGGTGTACGGGTACCAGTCGGTCAACGTCGAGGCCCAGATGCGCAATCCGAGCTCGCAGTTGCACTGGATGAAGCGCACGCTCGAGGTCCGCCGGCAGCATCCCGTCTTCGGTACCGGCACTTTCGAGGTGGTCTCGACGGAGAACCCATCGGTGCTGGCGTACGTGCGAGCGCTCCCGCCCACCTCCACCGAGGAGGACGCCATCGACGCCCAGGGCCAGCAGCAATCGACCGACACCGTGTTATGTGTCTGCAACCTGTCGCGCTTCGCCCAGCCAGCCGAGCTGCCATTGCAACGGTGGGAAGGCAAGACCCCCATCGAGCTGCTCGGGCGGGTCAGCTTCCCTCGTATCGGCGAGCTGCCCTACTTCGTGACCCTCGCACCGTACGGCTTCTACTGGTTCGAGCTGAGCGACCAATGACCGACGAGCCGGATCTGACCGCAACCGCCGGCACCGAGCACCTGCCCGGCGGCGTCGGTGGCCTCATCGGCGATTACCTACGTCACCAGCGTTGGTACGCAGGTGCTGGCGAGCCGGCGACGGTAGAGGTCGTGGACTCCCGCCGGTTGCCGACCGGAGAGTCCGACGCCCGCCTGTGGTGGGCTGTCGTCGAGGCAGACGGCCTTCGCTACCAGCTGCTCATCGGGCAGCGACCCGACGGCGAGCCGGCCGAGTTCCTGGCCGGTCGGGAGGCAGCGGTGCTGGGCTCGGCCGGTGGTTCGTACTTCTACGACGCAGCCCTCGACCCCGAGCTGAGCATCGGCTTGCTCGACATGGTCAGTGGCGGCTCACAGCGAGCCGAGCGGGTCCGTCCGATCACGGCCGAGCAGTCCAATACCTCGCTGGTCTACGACGACCGGGTGATCCTCAAGGTGTTCCGACGCCTTATGGACGGACCCAACCCCGACGTGGAGGTCACCACGGCGCTGGCTGCCGCAGGCTTCGAGCACGTCGCCCACCCGGTCGCGACCTGGCGGGTCCCGGTGGCGCCGACGTCGGAGCCAGTCGACTTGATGTTCGCCCAGGAGCTCCTCGTCGGGGCGTCAGAGGGTTGGGCCCTGGCCCTGACTTCCCTCCGGGACTTCTACAGCTCCGCGGAAGGCGACCCCGCGGAGTCGGGGGGTGACTTCGCCAGCGAGGCGGGTCGTCTCGGACGGGTCACCGCCCTCATGCACCTGTCGCTGGGCGGCACCTACGGCGTGGACCGTTCCTCGCGTCCTGCCGAGAGATGGGCCGGGCTGGTCGACGACATCGAGCGGCGGTTGCGGGCACTCATGGCGCCCCGCTCGGGACTGCTGGCACGGGCCGGCGGCAGCGAGGCGCGAGGGCTGTGGGCCAAGGCCTCCCTGGTGGTGGACCAGCTGCGCAAGGTGACCGAGCCGGGGCCGGCGATCCGGGTGCACGGAGACTTCCACCTGGGGCAGGTGATGAGGACCGACGCCGGCTGGTACGTGCTGGACTTCGAGGGGGAGCCAGCCCGGCCCCTCGACGATCGCCAGCGGGCGTCCTCGCCGCTCAAGGACGTGACCGGCATGCTCCGGTCACTGCACTACGCCACCCGCTTTGCGCTGCGGGAGCGCACCGACAGCGAGGCGGACCGCCTCCACCCGCGCGCCAGGGCCTGGGAGGTGCACAACCGCGAGGCGTTTCTTCTCGGGTACCACGCCACGCCAGATATCGACGCCCTCCTCCCCGACGGGGCGGTCCTCGAGGCCGTCTCGGCTGCCTACGAGCTGGACAAGGCGCTCTACGAGGTGGACTACGAACGGGCCTACCGGCCGGACTGGGTGGACATCCCGACCGCCGCGGCCATCACGATCGTCGAGCGGCTGGCGGGATGAGCCCCCGGGACTGTGCGCTCGATGCCGGGGGTAGGACCACCCAATGGTGACCTCCAGCTCAGGCACAGGCCCCATCGGGACCACGGGTTCGGGAAGTGTCCCACCTTCAGTCGGCGACCGGATCGGCTCGGAGGAGCTGCAGCGGGTGGTTGACGGCCGCCACTCCGATCCGCACCGCGTCCTAGGACGCCATGCCGGGATCGTGCGGGCCTACCGTCCTGACGCGACGGCCATGCGCCTCCTCGTCGGGGGCGGCGCCCCAGCAGCCCCGATGGCCCGGGTCCACCCAGGCGGGGTGTTCGAGGCCTCTATCGACGCCGGGATCGAGCATTATCGGCTGGAAGCCGACTACGGCACCGAGCAGGCCAGGTCCACATTCGTGTTCGACGATCCATACCGGTCGTGGCCGACGCTCGGGGACTTGGACCTCCACCTCTTCGGGGAGGGGCGGCACCGGCGGCTGTGGGAGATGCTCGGCGCCCACCCCCGGGTGCACGGGGGAATGGCCGGGGTGTCCTTCGCCGTGTGGGCCCCCAACGCCACAGCTGTGAGGGTGGTCGGCGACTGGAACTTCTGGGACGGCCGGGTGCACCCGATGCGTTCGCTCGGATCGTCGGGAGTCTGGGAGCTGTTCATACCAGGAGTGGTGCCGGGCAGCCGCTACAAGTACGAGGTGATCGGCGCCGAGGGGCGGACCGTTCTCAAAGCCGACCCGATGGCTCGCTGCACCGAGGTTCCTCCCGCCACCGCCAGCGTGGTGGCCCCCCCGTCGGGCCATGAGTGGCGGGACGGGAGCTGGATGGCCGAGCGGGCGTCTGCCGACCTCCTGGGGCGCCCGATGTCGGTATACGAGCTGCACCTCGGGTCCTGGCTGCACACCTCCGACGGCGCGGGTGGCGGTAGGTCCCTCACCTACCGCGAGCTGGCGGAGCGGCTACCGGATTACGTGGAGGACTTGGGGTTCACCCACGTCGAGCTCATGCCGGTCGCCGAGCACCCGTTCTCGGGTTCTTGGGGCTACCAGGTCTCTGCCTACTACGCACCCACCTCGCGCTACGGGTCCCCCGACGACTTCCGGGTCCTCGTCGACGCGCTCCACCAGCGTGGCATCGGCGTCATCGTCGACTGGGTCCCCGCTCACTTTCCGAGGGATGAGTTCGCCCTCGCCCACTTCGACGGGACCGCCCTGTACGAGCACGCGGACCCGCGCAAGGGATCCCAGCCGGACTGGGGCACCCTGGTGTTCAACTTCGGTCGCAACGAGGTCCGCAACTTCCTCGCCGCCAACGCCGCCTACTGGATCGAAGAGTTCCACATCGACGCGCTCCGGGTCGACGCGGTCGCCTCGATGCTCTACCTCGACTACTCCCGCAAGGCCGGTGAGTGGGTGCCCAACGAGTTCGGTGGGCGGGAGAACCTAGAGGCGGTGGCGTTCCTCCGGGAGGTCAACGAAGCAGTGTTCGGCGCCTACCCGGGGGCGACCATGATCGCCGAGGAGTCGACGGCTTGGCCGTCGGTGTCCCGGCCGACCTATCTGGGCGGCCTTGGCTTCGGTTTCAAATGGAACATGGGCTGGATGCACGACACCCTCGAGTACTTCTCACAGGACCCGCTGTTCCGCCGGTACCACCACAACGAGCTGACGTTCGGCCTGGTGTACGCCTGGACAGAGAACTTCGTGCTGCCTCTCTCGCACGACGAGGTGGTCCACGGGAAGGGGTCCCTGCTCGCCAAGATGCCCGGTGACCGCTGGCAGCAGCTGGCCAACCTGCGGGCGCTGTACGCGTGGATGTGGGCCCACCCCGGTAAGCAGATGCTCTTCATGGGCGCCGAGCTGGGCCAGGAGCGGGAGTGGGACCACGATCGCGATCTCGATTGGTGGCTGCTCGAGCGGCCTGACCATCGAGGGCTGCAGGCGATGGTGCGCGACCTCAACGCCCTCTACCGGGCCTATCCGGCCATGTGGGAAGCCGACTTCAGCGCGGATGGCTTCTCTTGGATCGACGCCAGTGACGTCGATCGCAGTGTCATGTCGTTCGTCCGGCGCCGGCCGCCGACCGCCGATGGGCCGCCCGGTGCCGCCGCCCCGGTCTGGCCTGCGCCCCAGCCGCCGGCCGACGACGTCGTCGTCTGCGTGGCCAACCTGACCCCGGTGCCCCACGAGGCGTACCGCGTCGGGTTGCCGCGAGCCGGCCGCTGGAAGGAGATCCTCAATACCGACGCCACCGAATGGGGCGGCAGCGGGCTGGGCAACGGCGGATCGGCGCACGCCGACGAGCTGGCCTGGCACGGCCAGCCGGCATCGGCGCCTCTGGTGCTCCCCCCGCTGGGGGTGCTCTGGCTGACCCCCGACAGCGCCTGACCGGCCTGCTCAGGCCGGGGCGGCCGCCCAGGTCCGCAGCTCGTCGGCGGCCTGCTCGGGCGGGACGACGTTGATGAGAACACCCGAGCCCAGCTCGAACCCGCCCCGGGTGGTCACCTTGGGCACCACGTGGATGTGCCAGTGGTAGTCCCCGCTGACCCGGTAGGGGGCGGAGTGGAACATGATGTTGTAGGCGGCGTCGCCCAGGTTGGCCCGGAGGACCGACAGGGCCATCTTCACCGACCGGCCGACCGCGGCCAAGTCGTCGTCGGAGGCGGAGTAGAGGTGGGGCCCGTGCCGGCGGGGGATGAGGAGCATCTCGTAGGGGGTGCCGCTCCAGAACGGGGCCAGCGCCACCACCCGGTCATCGGCGTGGATGATGCGGTGCCCCGCCTCCTCCTCGGCGTCGATAGCCGCACATAGGAGGCAGTTGCCCTGGAAGCGGGCGAAGCCGGCCATCTCGTTGGCGGTCTCGCCGGGGACGAACGGCATCGACATCAGCTGGCCGTGCGGGTGATTGAGCGACGCGCCCGCCTCCCGCCCCGAGTTGACCACGGCCTGGCTGTAGCGCAGGCCAGGAATAGCTGCGTGCTCCGCCATCCGATCCCTGAGAGCCGCCATGACCAAAGCGGCGTGCGCGTCGGACAGGTCGGCCCAGCTGGCGTCGTGATCCGGCGCGAGAACGAGGATCTCGTGGATGCCGCTAGCGGGTGCCTGCGTGAAGATCGGGCCGAGATGGGTCACCACCATCGGCTCCGCCCCACTGAAGGCCGGGTACCGGTTGGGGACCACACGCACCTGCCAGGCACCCCCGGGGCCGTAGCTCTCGAGCGCCGGCGGCCCGATGTCCTCGTGGCCCGGGCAGAAGGGGCACGCCCGGTCCGGATCGCTCTCCACGGGCAGGCGTCGGCTGACAAATGCCGAGGGCCGTTCGGCCCGCTCGCCGGCGATGATCACCCACCGACCGGTGAGGGGATCGAGACGGAGCTGGCTCATTTGAGGGCGCGCCGAGGTTGGCTCATGGGGGGTTACCGGGACGACCGGTGACACAAGGGCACAGAACGACGGTAGCGCCCCGTAAGGGGGTGTCGCGCGCACCGCGGCGCGCCACCCTGCCGGCCGCCGCGGGAAGGCGGCGCCGGAGGTCGCGTCCAAGCGACCTATACCCTTGGCCCATGCCCCTGGTCGATCCTCCGGCGAGCGATGACGGCCCGCGCATCGGGCAGGTCGCCTATCTCGACCACGCTGCGACCACGCCGGTGCGCCCAGAAGCCCTCCAGGCCATGTTGCCGTGGTTGCAGGACCGGTTCGGCAATCCGTCGGGGGCCCATCGCGTCGCTCGCGATGCGCGTGCCGCGGTCGACGGGGCTCGCGACCGGGTCGCCGCTCTGGTCGGTACCGAACCCTCGGGGGTGGTGTTCACAAGCGGCGGCACCGAGTCGGACAACCTGGCCATTGGGGGGGTGCTCCGGGCGACTCCTGGCGCCGTGGTCACCGGCGCCGCCGAGCACCACGCAGTGCTACGCGCAGCAGAAGGCTTCGGCAGCGATGTCCGCCACGTCCCCCTCGACGCCGACGGCGTGGTCGATCTCGATCGGCTGGAAGCAGTACTCGACGAAAACGTTCGCGTCGTATCGGTGATGCTGGTCAACAACGAGATCGGCACCTCACAGCCGATCGACCGGGTAGCCGCCATCGTGCGCCGGCGCGCGCCCAGAGCGTTGCTGCACACCGACGCGGTGCAGGCGGCCCCCTGGCTGGACCTGCCCGTGGCGTGCGCCGCCGCCGATCTGATCAGTATCAGCGCCCACAAGTTCGGCGGCCCCCAGGGAGTAGGGGCCTTGGCGATCCGCCGGGGAGCGGAACTATCGCCGATCGTCTTCGGCGGGGGTCAGGAAAGGGAACGCCGCTCGGGTACCCACAACGTGGCGGGCATCGCCGGCATGACGGCTGCCCTGGCGGCGGTGGCGGAGGGGCGGGAAGAGGAGGCCGCCCGGGTAGCCAAGCTGCGAGAGCGCCTCGCTGACGGCTTGCTGGCGGAGATCCCCGAGTCGAGGGAGACCGGTGCCCGAGCCGGCAAGGTGGCGGGCAACTGCCACATCCGCTTCGCCGGCGTCGAGGCCGAAGCGCTGCTCGTCCTCCTGGATGAGGGAGGTGTGTGCGCATCGGGAGGATCTGCCTGCGCCAGCGGCGCCCTGGAGCCGAGCCACGTGCTGTTGGCGATGGGCCTCGAGCCGGCCGATGCTACGAGCAGCCTTCGGTTCTCCCTCGGCTGGACTACCACAGACGCCGATATCGACGCGGCCTTGGAAGTGGTACCGCCGGCGGTGGCCCAGTTGCGCCGAGGCGGCTCGAGGTGAGGGTGTTGGTGGCCATGTCGGGCGGCGTGGACTCCTCGGTCGCTGCAGCCGTGCTCCTCGAGCAGGGCCACCGCGTCACCGGCGTGACCATGAAGCTGTGGGGAGGCGCCTCGGACTCCGGGTGCTGCTCGGTGGCGGATGTGGACGACGCGGCCCGCGTCGCCCAGCAGCTCGGCATCGCACACCACGTGGCCAACTTCAGCGACGCGTTCGACCGGGACGTGGTCGCGCCCTACGTCGCAGATCACGCGGCCGGGCTGACACCCAACCCGTGCGTTGCCTGCAACCGTCACCTCAAGTTCGACCGGTTGCTACGCCGCGCCGAGCAGCTCGGCTTCGACGCCGTGGCGACTGGTCACTACGCCCGGATCGAACCCCCCTCGCAGGGCCGGAGCCAGTGGACCCTACGGCGGGGCGCCGATCCGGCCAAGGATCAGTCCTACGTGTTGCACATGTTGGGTCAGGCGGAGCTGGCGCACGTCCTGTTCCCCGTGGGCGACCTGCCGAAAGCCGAGGTCCGGGCGCGGGCTGCGGACCTCGGCCTGCGCACCGCGGGAAAGCCGGACAGCCAGGACGTCTGCTTCATCTCCCGGACCGGTGGGCGTGAGGCTTTCCTCGGGGCGCGCATCCCGCTTCGGCCGGGTGCGGTGGTCGACACCGCCGGCCGGCCGGTCGGGACCGTCCCGGCCGTGCAGCTGGTGACCGTCGGCCAGCGGCGAGGCCTTGGCGTCGCCGGCGGTCCTGCCACCCGCAACGACCGGCGCTATGCGCTGGGCGTCGACGTCGAGACGTCCGTGGTCACGGTAGGTACGCTCGACGACCTCATGACCTCGGCGGTCGAGGTAGCAGGGATGCAGTGGTGCGGCGCCACTCCCGGTGCCGCAGCCCGCGTGGAGGTCCAGGCGAGCGCCCACGGTCGACCGGTGCCTGCCACCTGGGACGGAGCTTCGACGCTTCTAGTGGACGAGCCGATCCGCCGGGTGGCGCCCGGACAGAGCGTCGTGCTCTACGAGCGCGACGCTGTCCTCGGCGGAGGCGCGGCGGCCTGAACGCCATCCGGGGCGTCGAGAAGGTGGAGGGCCAGGCGAGGGCAGGAAGCGACAGCGCGGTTGGCTTCGCGGTCCAAGCCGAAAGGCACCGGCTCGGGGCTGACGATCGGATAACCCCATGGGTCGAGGCTGATCATCTCGGGCAGCAGCTCGGCGCAGACACCGTGACCGTCGCACGCCACCGGGTCGACCACCACGACCTGGACACGCCGCCTCACTTACGGCTCCGCGAGGTCAGTGCGCCCGTCGCCCCCGGTCGGATGGCGCCGTTGCCGCTCCGCACGTGGCGAGGCGCCTCGTCGCCAGTGGGCAGCCACCCCGGCGCCCGTGATTCCGGGCAGGGACCACGTTGCTGGTGCTGGAGGACCTCGTCGGCGAAGATCCGCAGGGCGCTCCGGACCAGCCGGGCGGCGCCGTCGGGGTGGCGGCAAGCCCCGCGCCCCTCGACCAGGTCGCACAGCTGCCCCAAGCGGCGAGCGGCATCGCCAGCCCGTCTGGCCCCGAAGGCCAAGCCGTCGAGCTCGGCGACCATCCCGCTGAGCCCCCGCACGCACGGCCCGCACTGGTCGGCTTTCTCCTGATCGAGGTAGCGAGCGATCCTTGCCGTCTCGGCCAGTGGGCAACGGTCGTGGGGGAGCATGGCGACGATGCCGGCACCGAAGGTGGCGCCGACGGCGCGGGCTGCCTCCTCGGTGACGGGGAGACGGCTCGCGGTGTCAGGATCGACCCACGTCCCGCCGTAGCCGCCGAGCAGCACGGCCCGGCAGCGCTGCCGATCGATCCCCCCTACCACCGCGCCGAGCAGGGCTCCCTTCTGCGTTTCGACGACACTCGGCGCGCCGTCTACGCCCGTTACGGTGAGCAGGACGGTGCCCGGGGCGTCAGGGCGCCCGGCCTGGCGGTACCACTCGGACCCGAATCGAGCGATCAGGGCGACGTGGGCCAAGGTCTCCGCGTTGTGCAGCAACGTGGGCGCCCCCCCGACACCGGAGCGCCACACCGGGTGGAAACGGGCGAAGGTCGGCAGCCCGCTTCGGCCGTTGAGGTAACTGACCACCGCCGTCTCCTGGCCGGCCACGAACCGATCCGGGGCGACCGCCAGCTCGATACTCACCCCGTCGGCGGCGCTGCGCCGCCTGGCCTCGATCGCCTCAATCAGCCTGGGCCGTCTCCGGGCCGGCGCGAACACGATTACATGCTCGGCCCGCAGGGCCCGCGCCGCCGCCACTGCACCGTCGAGCACCAGGTGGGGCAGGCGTTCGAGGAGCAGGGCGTCCTTTGCGCTAGCCGGCTCGCCCTCGGCCCCATTGGCCACGACCACGGGCCGGCCACCGGCGCCGGCCACAGCTCTCCACTTGGTCGCCGCTGGGAACCATGCCCCTCCGTGGCCCCGCAGGCCGGCATCCGCGACATCGTCGACGAGCCCGCCGCGACGGGTGTCGGGAAGAGGCCCCCAAAGATCCAGGTGCGCCGGGAGGCCGATACTGGCGCCATCGGCACCGAGTCCGCGTAGCAGCCTGGGCAGGAGGGGGCTCACTGAACCGAGGCTGACGGCTCTTGCGCGGCTGCCTTTTGCGCGGCTGCCCTTTGCTCGGCTGGCCCGCGCGCGGCCACGCCTGTGGCGGCTGCGGCCGGGGGCAAGGTCTTGGCCGGGGCCGCTCGCCGGGCCCAGCCAGCCCGCAGGGGCCCAGCCGCCGCGAACACGACGATGGCGAGGGCGGCCATCACGGCGCCGACCGCTCCGGCCGTTCGCACCGTAGGATCCAGATCGCGCCGGCGGGCCGCCCAGGTCAGAGATGCCAACAGAACCGCCGCGCCACAGACGACGTCGATCAGCGTCACCAAGTGGTTGCGGGCGTCGGTCCCCGAGCCGAGGGCGTGCACCATGGCGATTGGCCAGCACAAGTACGCGACCCAGTGGACGGCCCGCCACGCCCCGAAGCCGATCCTGTGGCGCAGCGCACTGGTGACCAGGAGGGCAACGAACAAGTCGAAGGCAATCGCGCCGAGACCGACGTACACGGTCCGGTAAGGGGAGTGGAAAGGTATAACCGCGTCGAGGAAGCCGATCGGGACGTAGCCGTCCCATACCGTCGTCGCCACGTGGATCCCGATCAGCGCCACGCACAGCAGCGACAGGTTGCGGTGGAGATCCTGGGAGCCGAAGCGCGGCCATCGGGAGGTGGTGATCCCGGCTGCGGAGGTGATACCCAGGAGGAGCGTACCGGTGAGGAGGATCAAGGCCACCACGCCGGTAGCCCTGGTGGCCGCCCACACCGGGCTGACCGTGGTCGTGGCGGCCATCAGCATGCCGGTACCTCCCGACGGCCGCTCGCGCCCCTGGGCCACGCCTCGGTGGTAGCCACAGCACCGTCGTGGCCGATCAGACGGGCCGGCACGTCGAGGCTTTCGAGCCAGATCGGCGCCCCGACCCCCTTGACGATTGCGGCGGTGGAGGCGGCGTTGGCCTGCAGGCAGTCGGCGGCGATCACCGTGACCGTGCGCCACGGGCCACCCGCGGGCAGCCCCGTGAAGGGATCGATGATGTGGTGAGCCTCCCGACCGCCGATCCGCCAATGCCGGGCGGTAGTGCTGGAAGTGGCCATCCCGCCGGTGCGCAGCGCGATGCGGTCGGTCGCCGGCGCCCACCACTGATCAGCCAGCCCCACGCTCCACCCGCCATCTGGCACCGGACCGGCGACAGCGATGTCACCCCCCAAGGAGACCAGAGTGGGGAGACCAGCCGCCGCCGCGACGGCATAGGCGCACCGGTCGGCAGTGACAGCCTTGGCGGTGGCGCCCAGGTCGACCGCGGTACCCGGAGCGCGCGTAATGCTGCTCGAGGCCCGGTCGAGGG
>JAKBAM010000025.1 GCA_021809105.1 Actinomycetes bacterium | reverse complement strand
CCAACGACGGCATCTTGCCGCTTGACCCTGCGGCCCTCACCCGTGTGGCGCTATTGGGTGACCACGCCGGCCTGCCGCGGGTCCAAGGCGGCGGTTCGGCCCGGGTGATCCCCCACCAGCCGGTCAGCCCTCGGGATGCGCTTGCCCGTGCCCTGGGTGACGGCGTGGACTTGGTGTTCGAACGGGGATGTGAGGCCGACATGTCGCCCACCCCGGTGGGAGGAGCGGTCCTGCGGGCGCCCGACGGCTTCGACGTAGAGGTCTACGAGGGCCACGAGCTGGCCGGGGAGCCGGTGCTGCGGGCTCGCAACGACCAGCTTCGGCTGGTGGTCTACAGCGCCGGCACCCAGGGTTATCCCGACGGGGACTGGTCCGCCAGGCTGCGGGGCGTGGTGCTTCCTGAGGAAGACGGAGTGTTCGAGCTGGCGCTCGCCCAAAGCGGGCGGGCGCGCCTCCTCGTCGACGGCGAGGTCCTCCTCGACGGGTTCGCCTCGCCTCCCCCTCCCGGCGGCGCCGATTTCTTCGGCCAGGCCAGCCAGGATCTCGTCGGGGAGATCCAGCTAGTCAAAGGGGTGCCCACCGAACTGGTGGTCGAGTACGCCTGCATCGAGGCGGCGGTGGCGGGCGTCCGGGTCGGGTTCCGGACCCGCGACGACGACGCCCTGCTCGAACGTGCGGTGGCGGCCGCGGAGTCATCCGACGTGGCAGTGGTCTTCGTCGGGACGACCGAGGAGTGGGAGACAGAAGGCCGGGACCGCCCGGCTTTCGAGCTGCCCGGGCGCCAGGACGAATTGGTGGCGCGAGTTGCTACTGCGAACCCGCGGACCATCGTGGTCGTCAACGCCGGCGCGCCGGTCGGCCTCCCGTGGGCGGACGATGTCGCAGCGGTCCTCCAATGCTGGTTCGGCGGCGAGCAGATGGGCGCAGCGGTGGCGGACATCCTGACCGGCGTGCGCGATCCGGGTGGGCGGCTACCGACCACCATCCCGCGACGGCTAAGCGACAGCCCCTCGTATGACAACTTCCCCGGCGAGAACGGCGAGGTGCGATACGGAGAGAGCCTCTTCATGGGCTACCGGGGCTACGAACGCCACGGCATCGAGCCTCGCTACGCCTTCGGCCACGGGCTCAGCTACACGGCGTTCGAGATTGGCGAGCCGCAGCTGTCCTCCGAGACCTTCCAGCCGGGGGACTCGATCAGGGTGTCGTGCGAAGTGCGCAACGTCGGTGATCGTCCCGGCACGGAAGTAGTCCAGTGCTATGTGGCGCCGATGTCGGCCCGACTGTTGCGTCCACGCAAGGAGCTCAAGGCCTTCGCCAAGGTCCGGCTCGATCCAGGACAGGCAGGTGAGGTGACCCTTGTCCTCGAAGACAGGGCCTTCGCCTATTGGGATCCGGGACAGCCGGACTGGCCAGCCATCGCTGCTCGAGTCTCGAGGTCGATGAGCCGGGTCGCGGCTGAGGAGCGGCGAGCGGCGGGCTGGCAGGTGGACCCGGGCACCTACGAGGTGCTGATCGGGCGGTCCTCCCAGGACATCGCGGCTCGCGCCCAGGTCGAAGTCAAGTCGGGCTGACCGTCATGGACGCAAGGGTATACTTGCATCCGGTGCGCGGACGTGTCATGCTGGGACGGTGAGCAGATCGGCGCGTCCCGCGGGAACGCTGAAGCTGCTGAGTGCCCACATGGGGTCGGGGCGGCGAATCGTCCTTTTCGGTTTCGTGTCGATCATGTTCGATGCCGTCTTCCAGTTGGCTGTCCCGGTCGTCTTTGCCAGGGTGCTCGACGCTCTGCAGCGAGATCCGCGGGCCTTCGTCTCGCAGGGTTGGAAAGTCGCTGTCGTCCAGGCCGTGGTCGTCATGGTGGGGTTCCTCGCCTGCGCTTACGTCGGTCACACCTTTACTCGCCGTGGTGCAGCACGCTGGGCGAGCCGGCTGCGAGTCGTCGTGTTCGACCATGTCCAGCACCTCTCCGCCGACTACTTCGCCCGCAACAGGGTGGGAGAGGTCGCGTCGCGCATCAACCAGGATGTCGAGCGATTCGAGCTGGCAATGCAGCAGCTGCAGAGCCTCATCTGGGCGTCGGTCATGATGCTGGTGGGCGTCGCCCTTATCGCCTGGATCAACATCAGGGTCGGCGCTGTCGCCCTGGCACTCCTAGCCGTGGGCGCAACTGCCACCGTGTTGGTGACGCCCAGGCAGCGGCGCCTGAGCCGTCAGGTTCGCGACGAGATCGGAGCGACGTCTGGGGCGCTGTCCGAGCTCCTCGGGCTCAACCCGCTGATCAAGGCTTACACGGGGGAGCAGGGGGCGGCGGCTGTGGTGTCCCGCCGGACCGACGACATCCGGCTTCGTAGTGAGCGACTGATCCGGAATCAGTACCGCTTCTCCGACATGCTCGGGGCGCACACCGCCTTTCTCGCTCCGTTCGTGCTGCTGTTCGTCGGCGCCTGGCTGGTTGCCGGCAAGGCTCTGCTCCTGGGCGATTTGGTCGCCATCTGGGCCCTGTGGCAGCGCGGTGCGGGTGGCCTGAGCAGCATCACGATCAACCTCCCCGAAGTCATGTCAGCGTGGGCTGCCGCAGATCGCATTGCTGATGTACTGCGGGAGACAGCGACCGTGGCAGAACGCTCCCACGCCCGACCGCTGCGCCAGAAGGTGGCGCCGATCTCGTTCGATCGCGTCTGCTTCCGCTACCCCGAGCACCGCGGCACCGATGTGCTCCGCGACCTCACCTTCGATGTGAGCGCGGGGGAGCGAGTCGCCCTCATCGGTCCCTCGGGTGCCGGAAAGTCGACAGCCTGCCAGCTGCTGCTGCGCTTCTACGACGTCGACAGCGGTTCGGTGACCATCGCCGGCCACGACGTGCGCGACCTTCAGCTACGGAGCCTGCGCAAGCACGTCGGCATCGTGTTCCAAGACAGCGTCTTTTTCGGTGGGACACTTGCTGACAACCTGCGTCTCGGCTCGCCCGACGCTGATCTTGCTGCTATGCAGGCCGCGCTGGAGGCGGCGTTCGCCTGGGATTTCGTGAGCAAGTGGCCTGAGGGTTTCGACACTCAGGTCGGCGAGCGCGGCGTGCGGCTCTCGGGAGGGGAGCGCCAGCGCCTGGCCGTCGCCCGCCTCCTGCTGAAGGACCCGGCGATAGTCCTGCTCGACGAGCCGACCAGCGCTCTGGACGCAGAATCGGAAGTCGCGGTCATGTCGGCGATCGAGCGGCTGGTCGAGGGACGCACCTCCTTGACCGTCGCCCACCGGATGTCGACGATCCGCCGGGCCGACCGGATCCTCGTTCTGGGCGCCGGGAGGCTCGTCGATCACGGCAGCCATGACGAGTTGTACGAACGCTGCGCTCTCTACCAGTCCTACTGCCGACAGCAATCGGTCGCGTAAAGGTGCAACCGAGGGTTGCGCCGGAAAGGCAACTATGAACCGGATGGCCATAATCTCCGTCGACGGTCACGCCAAGGCGACTCGGGCGGGTTACCGCGAGTACTTCGACAGCCGGTATGTCAACCACTACGACGACTGGGTGGCTGCGCAGGAGCGACAGGGCATCCCTGACGCCGGCAACGTCAAGCCGGGTATCGAGCCGGAGTGCCAATGGGACTCCGGGCGACGGTTGCGCCAGCTCGAGAGTGAAGGCGTCGTGGCCGAGGTGCTGTTCCCGAACGGCTTGCCCTTCGCGACCCGCCGGTTCGAGGACGCGGGCCGGGTGGACGATCCCGTGCTCGACCGGCAGGCAAGGGTGGCCTACAACCGCTGGCTCGCTGACTTCTGTGCAGAGGCGCCGGGGCGGCGTGCTGGCCAGGCGGTGGTCTCGTTCGACGACATCGACCTCGCCATCGAAGACATCCATTGGGCAAAGGAGAACGGACTCGGAGGGATCATGATGCCCTCGCTGCTGCCGGGAGGGAAGGCGTTCTTCGATCCTGAGCTCGACCCGATCTGGGCCGCCTGCCAAGCCGTCGGGCTTCCGATCAGCCAGCACGGCGGCGCGGGCACGCCCACTTACCAGCCCCCCGGATTTGCTGCGATCATGACGTTGGCCATCGAGCAGCAGTTCTATTCCGGCCGCTCGCTGTGGCAGATGATCCTGGGCGGCGTTTTCGACCGCTTCCCAGACCTACATGTCGCCTTCGTCGAGACCGGAGCAGGTTGGATCGCTCCGACGATCCGCGATCTCGACAAGCGCCTCACCCACGACGACGACTGGATGGCGTTCGCCAGGCTCATGAGGCGGGAGCGTGCCTTCAGCCGGCTGGCCAGCGAATACTGGACCACCAACTGCCACATGGGGCTTTCACCCTTCACGATGGTGCAGTTCGAGGAAAATGTCGAGGTGGGTGAGGGTGCCACCGCAGGTGTCACGCCCGAGACTGTCATGTACGGCGTCGACTTCCCACACTTCGAGTCCACGACGTTCGAAACTCTCGGGCAAGCCGCGGGTCTGCTCCGCCATCCCGGGCTGGACGAAGCCGCGGCGCGGAAGATCTTCTACGGCAATGCCGCTGCGGTCTACGGCTTCGACCTGGCCGTGCTCGAGCCGCACATCGAACGAGTCGGCTTCGATCCCGCCGATATGCAGGCGACCCCGATGGCTTCGGTCCAAGCCCGCCTCTGATCTGCAGGGTGTGATAGCGATAACATCAAATCGCTAGGATCACTCCTCATGCGTCGATCCATCTGCAACGACGGCTGGACTGTCCGGCCGAAAACCAATCACTTCGCCGAGCGGCTCGGCACAGGGCCAGAGCCGCAGCCGGTGACACTGCCTCACGACGCCATGATCGCCACGCCGCGCACCCCGGAGGCGGGTCCGGCCAACGCCTACTTCCCGGGGGGCTGCTGGGAGTACCGCACGACTCTCGCCGCGCCGGCGGACCAGGCCGGTACCGCAGTGTTCTTGGAGTTCGAGGGCGTCTACCGCGATGCGATGGTGTGGGTCAACGGCACCCTCGCCGGGCGCCGCCCCGGCGGCTACTCCGATTTCTACGTACAGGTCGACCACCTGCTGCGCTCAGGAGCGGACAACGAGGTGCGCGTAGAGGCACGGGCTCACGACGACAGTAGGTGGTACTCGGGTGCGGGCATCTACCGCAACGTCTGGCTCTGGCAGGGGAGCCGGGTCCACTTCGTGCCCGGTCGCCTCGAGGTGCTCACCCCAGAGATCGATGATGAAGTCGCCATTGTGGAGGTCGCCGCTTTCGTGCGCAACCAGTCGCCTGCCGTCCCCGAGGTCTTCGTCCGGGTCGAGTTGGTCGATCCGAGTGGAACGGTGGTGGCCTCGAGTGAAGCGCCGGTGACAACCCGGCCCGGCGAGGAGGTGACTGCCCGCCAGCGCCTGCACGTACCGGGTCCCCGGCGCTGGAGCCTCGACCACCCTCAGCTCTACCGCTGCCGGGTAACCCTCCTGGCCGGCGATGTCGTGCTCGACGAGGACTCCACGACTTTCGGTATCCGATCGCTCGCACTCGATCCCTCCCGGGGACTGCGACTGAACGGTCAGCCTGTGCTGTTGCGAGGCGCTTGCGTGCATCACGACAACGGTCCACTTGGTTCGGCCGCCATCGACCGAGCAGAGGAGCGTCGCGTGGAGCTGCTGAAGGCCGCGGGCTTCAACGCCATCAGGAGCGCGCACAACCCGATGAGCAAGGCCATGCTGGACGCGTGTGACCGCCTCGGCGTCTTGGTCATGGACGAGGCGTTCGACATGTGGGCGCAACCGAAGAGCGAGCACGACTACGCATTGCGCTTCCCGGACTGGTGGGAGGAGGACATCGAGTCGATGGTCCGCAAGGACGTCAACCATCCGAGTGTCGTCCTCTACAGCATCGGCAACGAGATCCCCGAGGCCGGGATCCCAGAGGGAGCCCGATGTGGCCGCGACCTGGCCGAGAAGGTCCGCTCCCTCGACTCGAGCCGCTATGTCACCCAGGCCGTCAGCGGGCTCTTGGTTGGCGGCCCCGAGCTGTTCTCACGCCTCGGCGAGGAATTGCACGGTGGCGACGGTTCAACCGATGGGGGTACCGGCGTAAACACCGCGATGACCAACCTCATCGACGTGCTCTCCGATCTGATGCGGTCGCCGGTGGTCGCCAAGAAGTCCGCGGAGACCATGTCTTATCTGGACGTCGCCGGCTACAACTACATGGAGCAACGTTTCGCCCTGGACCGCGAGCTGTTCCCCGAGCGGGTGGTGGTGGCCAGCGAGACTCATCCGGTGGCGATCGACAGCGGATGGCGCGCCGTGACAGAGAACCCCCAGGTCATCGGCGACTTCACCTGGACGGGTTGGGACTATCTGGGGGAAGTAGGGATTGGCCGGACGGCCTACGATGCACCAGCTGCGGCCGGCGGAATGGCGTCGTTCCACGGCGATTACCCCTGGGTGGCTGCGTGGTGCGGTGACATAGACATCACCGGTTACCGCCGCCCGCAGTCGTACTACCGCGAGATCGTATTCGGGCTGCGCTCCGATCCCTACATTGCCGTGCGCCGTCCCGAGCACCACGGCACGGCAGCCCAGTCCACCCCCTGGTCGTGGAGCGACTCCGTCTCGTCCTGGAGCTGGAAGGCCCAACAGGGCGCACCGGTGGTCGTCGAGGTCTACGCCGATGCCGACGAGGTGGAGCTGCTCGTCAACGGCCGGTCGATCGGCCGGCTACCTGCCGGCGCCTCCCAGCGGTACCGGGCTGAGTTCGACACGGTGTACGAACCGGGTCTGCTCGAGGCCGTCGCCCGGCGCGACGGCAAGGAGATCGGGCGCAGCGCCCTCCGCTCCGCGTCAGGGCCGGTGCTGCTCGACGTCCGCGCTGACCGAGCCGCCATCGAAGCGGGTCCCGCCGACCTGGCCTTCGTCTCGCTGACCTTGGTGGACGAGACCGGCAACCTCCACAGCGCTGCGGATCGACCCGTTCACATCCAGCTGGAGGGCCCGGGCGTGCTCCAGGGTCTGGCCAGCGCCAACCCGGCCACCGAGGAGCCCTTCACGGGGTCGAGCTGCACCACCTTCGATGGGCGAGCCCTGGCCGTTGTGCGCCCCACCGGCGCAGGGGAGATCACCTTGATCGCCACCTCCGAAGGGTGCGAGCGGCGGATCTCGATCGATGCGAAGCAGGCGCCCTAGCGACCAGAGCCCTCCTTTTCGACCGCGACAGGGTCGAGGGCAGCGATGAGATCCCGGGCGAGGCCCGGGCCTCCTTCGGGATGATCGCGGACGACCATGTTCAACGACATGGCGGCAACCTGCGGGATACCGAGCCCTGCGTCGAGTGGAGTGCTCGGGAAGTATGTGCGTAGCACTTCGGTTACGGCGCTCCAGACCCCCCCCTGCTTGGCGAGCTCCTTCAACGGCGTGTCCATCGTGAGCTCCGCTGGTAACCCGTAGCCTTCGGGGACCCGGTAGCGCCACGAGTGGGTCCCGGATCCGACCTCCTCGATCAACTGCTCCGGGTGGAGGGGGAGGACCACTGTGGCGGTGCTCCCCGCGGGCACGGTCGCCTCCAGGACCATCTCGCCGTCATCGATGCTCCACGCGACGCTGGCTCTCCCGCGCACGGTGTCGTGCACAGCCGTGGCGTGGTGGAGGCCTCCGCCGGGTCGGGGGGCGATGCGCAGGCGTGCCCAGCCGGGCTCGACCCGCTCGAGGCCGCCGATCACTCGGTGCATCCAGTCCGCGACGGCGCCAAGAGCGTAGTGGTTGAGAGAAGTCATCCCCGTCGAGTTGAGGCTGCCGTCGGGCAGGACCGCGTCCCACCGCTCCCACACCGTCGTCGCCCCCATCGTCACGGGATATAGGAATGAAGGGCACCCCTTCTCGAGCATCAAGGCGTACGCCTCCTCGAGATGTCCTGTGACGCTGAGCGCGTCGGTCACGAAGGGTGTGCCTGCGAAGCCGGTCGAGATCTTGTAGCGGGCCCCTTCGACGATCTCTGCGAGTCGGTTGCCAGCGACCGGCCTCTGGTCGCCGTCGAGGATCCCGAACATGATGGCGAGCGCATACGCAGTGGCCGTCTCGTTGACCACCCGACCTGCTGCTGTCACATATTCGCGCTGGAATGCCGCACGCACCCGCTTGGCCAGGCGCTCGAAATGCGCAGCGTCTTCGTGCTTGCCCAAGACTGAAGCCGTAGCGGCCATTTCCTGGGTGGTCTTGCACAAGTAGGCGGACGCGACGAGGTAGCGATCGGTCTTCCCACCAGCCGCGTTGTCAGGTGGGGCATCGGGATCCAACCAATCCCCGAACTGGAATCCCGATCCCCACAGGCCGGTGGGGTCCAATGCCTGCTCCACCTGTCTGATGAAGCTGACCATGGAGCCGTAGCTGCGCTCCAAGATGGCGGGATCGCCGTACTCCTGGTAGAGCAGCCACGGCAGGCTCACGGCGACATCGCTCCAAAGCGCGGTCGGTGCCGCGGGTGTGGTCAGGACGTTCGGGACCACCCAGGGAACGTTGCCGGACGCGCGTTGCTCGGCAGCCAGGTCGCGAAGCCATGAGCCAAGGACTTCCCGGACGTCGTAGAGGTAAGCAGCGGTCGGGGCAAACGCGTTGAGATCGCCGGTCCAGCCGAGTCGCTCGTCGCGCTGGGGGCAGTCGGTTGGAATCCCGACGAAGTTGCCGCGCATCGACCACACGGTATTGGTGTGAAGCTTTGTGAGGAGCTCGTCGGAGGTCTCGAACCACCCGGTGCGGACCATATCGCTGTGCACGACGACCGCGCTCAAGTCGGCCGCGTCGAGCTTGCCCGGCCAACCGTCGATCTCGACGTAGCGAAAGCCGTGGAAGGTGAAGCGGGGGTGCCATGTCTCCTTCCCGCCACCGGCCATGGTATAGCGGTCGGTGGCGGCCGCCGTCCGGTTGGTCTCGGCCTCGATCTCGCCGCCGGGAGTGAGCAGCTCGGCATGGCGCAGCGTCACCGTCTGCCCCGCTTCCCCATTCACGCTCAAGCGCACCCAGCCCGACAGGTTCTGCCCGAAGTCGACGATGGTCTTGCCGGACGGAGATCTTCTGATGTCGACAGGAAGGACTTCCTCGACGCAGCGGATCGGCGGAATTGTTGTCGCTTCGAGAGCGTCCAGGTTCCATTCGAACAGGGTCGGTGCCCCCCACCCTGTATCGTCGAAGCCAGGCGCGCTCCAACCCTCGGGCTCGAGGCGCGCGTCGTAGTCCTCGCCGGAGTAGATGCCATTGGACCGGACGGCGCCATGACCGATCCGAAACCGCTCGTCGCTGCCGATCACCTCGGCGTGATCCGGGTAGCGCAGCTCCAATTGGACGAAGAGTGCCGGCCGGTCGGAGTAGTTGTGCCGCCTGTTCTCCCAGGTCAGCGACCCGACCGCCCATCCCTCCCCAACGATGGCACCGATGGTGTTCCGACCGGTTGATACGAGTTCGGTGACGTCGTGTCCCCTGACGTGCAGCCGGTGCCGGTAGGACGTCCAGCCCGGCGCGAGGACCTCATCGCCGACCCCGACACCGTTGAGGAAAGGCTCCACTATCCCCAGGGCGCTCACCCACAAGGTGGCTGATTGCAGGTGCTCGGCGACCTCGAAGTCGCGGCGAAAGTACAACGCCGGATCTCCTGCGGCCGCGGGATGCTCGCGACTGATGAACGACGCGGCCCACGGCATCGGCGCGACATTGTGCAAAGGCATATCGGTCCTCTCGGGTCAGGAACACCGCGGCATCAGCCGGGCCGTCTAGCCGCGGGGGTCTGCTGCGCATCCTCGGTTTTTGGCTTTGTCGCTCTGGCGCTGGAGCCGGGTGGGGGAGCGGAGCTCTCCCGGACGACCAGCTCCGCCGGCACGATGATGTGCTGGACGGGGGCATCCCCCTCGATCAACGAGAGCACCAGCTCTACGCAACGCCGCCCGACCTCGCCGAAGTCCTGCCGCACCGTCGTGAGCGATGGTACGAGATAGGCGGCCTCGGGGGTGTCGTCGAAGCCGACGAGGCTCACATCCTCGGGGACGCGGCGGCCGTGCTGGCGGAGAGCGCGTAGCACCCCGAGCGCGGTTTGGTCGTTGGCGGCGAAGATAGCGGTCACGGCCGGGTCGGCAGCGAGGCTCAAACCTGCGGCGTAGCCGCCCCCCGGCTCCCAGTCGCCGACGAGCGCCTTCGGCCTCCGTGCGCCATGACGCCGAAGCGTGTCGGACCAGCCGCGAGATCGCACCTCGGCGTCGATCCACTCTCGGGGGCCCCGCACGTGATGGACAGTCGCGTGGCCGAGGTCTAGGAGGTGTCGCGTGATGAGGCGTGCACCGGCCAACTGATCGATCGTCACCGTCGCTGCATTGATCGACGGGTCGCCCCCGACCACTACCAGAGGCAGGTGGTCCTCGAGGACCTTGACCGCATCGAGAACCTCACGCACCGGCGCCACGACGATCACCCCTTCGACGTGCGAGGCGCCGAGATGCTCGAGGGTCGAGCGGATGTCGTGGGCGCCACCGGGGCCGAGGGTGACGAAGCTCAAGAGGTGGCCGGCAGCTCGGGCCGCGGCCTCGATGCCGAAGAGCATGTGCGACGGACCGAACTGCTGCGTCTCTACTGCCAGGACGCCAATGGTGCGAGATCGTCCGCCCGCCAGCACACGAGCTGCGGTGTTGGTGTAGTAGCCGAGGGCGGCCACGGCGTGCTCGACGCGGCTGCGGGTGGAGTCGGCGACGCCGGTAGTGCCGCTGAGCACACGCGACACCGTCATCACCGAAACCCCGGCGCTCCTGGCTACGTCCGCCATGACCACCCTTCTCGCGCCCCGCATCATCGCACTCTAAATGCTGACTCTCGTCATAAGGGTGTTCCGGCGACAGCAGCGGCGTACGCCGCCCGGATCCCGTCTCGGTCGACGCTCTCGTCGGGGTCGACGATCTCTCCGCATCCCGATCCCCACGCCTGGGCCAACTCAGCGAACCCGCACCCGAGGTGGATTGCTGCGGCTTGCAGCGCGGCCCCGCACGCCACCAGCTCGCCGTCGGAAGGCACGACGACGGGGCGTCCGGTCAGGTCCGCCACCACCCGTCGATAGGCACGACTACGCGCTGCGCCTCCGACGAGGAACACCCGGCCGGTATCGGAACCGGTAGTAGCGCACAGGCCATCAGCTCCGGCGAGCAGGTTGCAGACGACCCCTTCCACGGCGGCGCGGGCGAGCTGCTCCGGTTTGACATCTGCCCGTAGGCCGGTCAGGGTGCCGGTCGCGCCGGGACGGTTTGGCGTGCGCTCGCCGTCGAGATGGGGGACCAGTACCATCCCGGCGGCGCCGGGTGGCGACGCCAGCGCCAGCTCGTCGAAGCGATCTCTCGGTGTCCCGAGGAGCCGGGCCACCGCGTCGGTCACCCGGGTCGCGTTCATGGTGCACACGAGCGGGAGGTAGCGGCCGGTGGCGTCGGCAAACCCGGCAACTGCACCGGTTGGGTCAGCGCTGGGGTGTGAGCTGACGGTGTAGGCGGTGCCGCTCGTGCCCAAGCTGAGGACCAGGTCGGCTGGAGTGATCCCGAGGCCGAGCGCGCCAGCCATGTTGTCGCCCGTGCCCGGCGCCACCATCGCGCCGGTCGCGAGCCATTCGCCGGCCACGGCGTCAGGCGCCAGCACCTCGGGCAAGGCAGATTCCCATTCGACGGTGCTGTCGACCAGGTCGAGCAGGTCGAACCGGTAGCGGGATTCAGACGGCGACCAGTAGCCGGTGCCCGATGCATCGCCGCGATCGGTGGTCTGGCGGCCGGTGAGCCGGAAGGTGAGCCAGTCGTGGGGCAACATTGCCGCCGCCACTCGGCGGAACACGTCGGGCTCGCGCCGCCGGAGCCACCGAAGCTTGGTGATCGTGAAGCTCGGGACTGGCACGCTGCCGCAGGCCTCGGCCCAGCCCGCAGCCCCGCCCGGTAGGGCGGCCAGTAGGTCGACGGTGTCGCGCTCGGACTCGGTGTCGTTCCACAACTTGGCCGGCCGAAGCACTTCGCCCCGGTCGCCGAGGACCACGAGCCCGTGTTGCTGCGCGCCGATGGCGACCGCAGCGGGAAGGTGTTTTGCCGGCACGCCGGCTTGTGTGCACGCAGCGACGAAGGCGGCCTCCCAAGCGGAGGGATGCTGTTCGCTGCAGGGAGGGCTGGTCACAGGGTGTGGCGCGCGCCCCGAAGCCACGACCTTCCCGGATTCAGCATCACGCACCTGGACTTTGCAACCAGTGGTCGACGAGTCGACGCCGACCACCAGGGGCACTAGCGGGCTCCGAGGATCAGCTCGGTGACCAGTTGGTCGAGACGCTCGTGGCCGTAGCCTTGCGCGGCAAGCGCCTCCTCGTCCGGAGAAGACGCCATGATCTCGGCCAGTCCACCTGCGGGCGTCGTCGGCTCGGCCAAAGTCGCGAGTTTGGCGACGTGCAGCGCCGCTTGGATCTCAGCGTCCTCCCGGAACCGGCGAGCCTTGTCGGCGAGGATCAGGTAGCTGCGCATGCAACCCCGGGCGAAATCCCACACGCCCTCGGCGTCCTCCGTGCGGTACGGGTGGGCGTCGAAGTGTCGCATGCCGTCCCACTGGGCGTCTTCGAGCAGCTTCACGACGTAGAACGCGTCGCGGATCCCTTCGGAGCCGAACCGGAAGTCCTGGTCGTACTTGCCGATCCGCTGGGCGTTGAGGTCGATGTGGAAGAGCTTGTCGTGCCAGAGGGTCTGGGCGACGGCGTGGTGGAACGACAGCCCGCTCATCGTCTCGTGGGCGAACTCCGGGTTGAGCCCGACCATCTCGGGCCACTGCAGCCGGCCGATGAAGGCGAGAGCGTGGCCCACGGTGGGGAGAAGGATGTCGCCCCGCGGCTCGTTGGGCTTGGGCTCCAGAGCGACGCGGAGGCCGAGCCCCCTGTCGCGGATGTGCTGGCAGACCAGGTCGATGGCCTCCTTGTAGCGGTCGAGCGCGGCGGCCACATCCTTGGCCGCGTCTGCCTCCACCCCTTCCCGTCCGCCCCACAGCACGAACACCTCAGCGCCCAGCTCAGCGCCCAGCTCTGTTGCTTCGCAAGCCTTGCGGATCGCCAACCGCCGCACGCCCGGGTCGTTGGCGGTGAAAGCGCCCTCCTTGAAGACCGGCCTCGAAAACAGGTTCGTGGTAGCCATAGGAACACGCATCCCCGTCGCGTCGAGGGCGCGGCGGAAGCGCTTCACGATGTCGTCGCGCTCGGATCCCGGCGAGCCGTAAGGGACCAGGTCGTTGTCGTGGAAGCTCACGCCGTAGGCGCCGAGGTCCGACAACCGGTGGACCGCCTCGACGGGGTCGAGCGGGGGCCGCACCTCGTGGCCGAAGGGATCTCGGCCCGGGTTCCCCACGGTCCACAGGCCGAAGGTAAAGTGATGCTCGGGACTGGGGGTGAAGGACTCGGTCATGGCGCTCCTGTAGCCGCGGTCGCCGCTCATGATAGCGTTATCAAATCGGGGAATCACCCGGGGTGGAGCACAAGGATGAAGAGATGATCCGATGGGGAGTCGTAGGACCGGGCGCGATCGCGGTCGGCTTCGCCGACGCGATGCAGTCGGTCGACGATGGCACGATTGTCGCTGTGGCGTCTCGCTCTGCCGAGCGCGCCGACACCTTCGGCGACCGCTTCGGCGTCCCGCACCGGTATTCCGACATCGAAGACCTGATGGCCGACGACGACGTCGACGCCGTTTACGTGGCCACCCCTCATTCTTCCCACGAGTCGGACACCATCCGGTCCCTACGGGCCGGCAAGCACGTCTTGTGCGAGAAGCCAATGGCCCTCAACGCTTCGCAGGTGGAGCGGATGGTCGCTGAGGCCAGGCACCGCGGTCTTTTCCTGATGGAGGCGATCTGGAGCCGTTTCCTGCCGGCTTACCGATCCCTGGTCGGGGTGCTGGAGGAGGGCCGGATAGGCGATCCGCTCCTCGTCGAGGCCGACTTCGGGTTCCGCCGGGACTTCGAACCCGAGCACCGACTTTTCAACCCCGAGCTCGGAGGGGGAGCCCTACTCGATTTGGGTATCTATCCCGTCCAGCTGTGCTCCCTCGTACTGGGCGCTCCCGAGCGCGTCGTGGCCGACGCGGTGCTGGGCAAGACCGGGGTCGACGAGCAGGTGGCCGCCGTGCTCCGCCATCCGGGCGGCACCATGGGAGTGGTCAAGGCGGCGTTGAGGGTGACCCTGTCATGCACGGCGCGGATCTCGGGCACCGAGGGGTGGATCGACCTGCCACTGCTGATGCACTGCCCCAACTCGTTGACTGTCAACACCGCCGCCGGCGCGGAGCAGATCGATGGCTCCTACCCGGGGAACGGCCTGCGGTTCGAGATCGCCGAAGTCCACCGCTGCCTCGCCGCCGGCCTCAGTGAGAGCCCGGTGGTGCCTTGGGCCGAGAGCCTCGCGTTGGCCACGACGCTCGATGCGATCCGGGCCCAGATCGGCGTCGTCTACCCGGGGGAGCGGTGATGGGCTTTCCCGAGGGCTTCCTCTGGGGAGCGGCTACCGCTGGCCATCAGGTGGAGGGTGGCAATGTCAACGCCGACCTGTGGCCACTCGAATGGATGCCGGACTCGATTTTCGTAGATCGGTCCGGGGATGCGTGCGATCATTACCACAGGTACCCCGAAGACATCGCGACGCTGGCTGACCTCGGTCTCAACGCTTACCGGTTCTCGCTCGAGTGGTCGCGAATCGAGCCCGAGCCGGGGTACTTCTCCCGCGCCGCCCTCGACCATTACCGGCGGATGATCGCCACATGTTTGGATCATGGGGTCACGCCGGTGGTGACCTACAACCATTTCACCACGCCGCGCTGGTTCGCCGGCAAGGGAGGATGGGGGGATCCCGGGGCGCCGGATAGCTTCGGGCGATACGCCGAGGCGGCTACCAAACATCTGGGCGACCTGCTCTCGTGGGTAGGGACGCTCAACGAGCCGAACCTCATGGCGATGATGCAGCACACCGGTGCCGTGCCCATGGGGACGGGGGACCGGGGTTTGCATGTCGACACCCCGGAGGCCGCGCCAGGAGGCATCGGCGGGTACGACTCCAGCCGCTACCGCATCGGGCACGTAGCCGCCGACGTCGAACGGATGGCGGCCGTGCACCGGCGCGCTGCGGAGGCCATCAAGTCGGGTCCGGGCAACGCCAAGGTGGGTTGGAGCCTGGCGCTGGTCGACCTGCAGCCGGCGGAGGGTGGGGAGGAGCGCTGCGAGCGGGCCCGCCAAAAGGGCCTGATCGACTGGCTCGAAGTGGCACGCGACGATGATTACATCGGAGTGCAGACCTATTCGAGGAACCGGATCGGTCCCGACGGTGCCGTGCCGCCAGGCGAGGGGGTGCCCACCATGCAGACCGGATGGGAGGTCTACCCCGAAGCGCTCTCCCACACCGTCGACCTGGCCGTCGAGCATGCCCGCGTCCCGATCCTGGTCACCGAGAACGGCATGGCCACCTCTGACGACGAAGCTCGTATCGCCTACACGCGAGCTGCTCTCACAGGGCTGTCGGATTCTATAGGCCGGGGTGCCGACGTCAGGGGCTACCTGCACTGGACGCTCCTCGACAACTTCGAGTGGATGTCCGGTTACGCCAAGACCTTCGGGCTCGTCGCGGTAGACCTGGCCAGCTTCGAGCGGACCATCAAGCCGTCCGCCAGGTGGCTGGGGGAGGTCGCCCGGGCCAACGCCGTGCCTTGAGCGAACCCGACACCCCACAGGTTTACTCGTCGATGCGACCTGGCCAGATCTGGTACGACACGGATGGCAAGCGCATACAGGCCCATGGCGGGTCGATCATCCAAGGCGTCGACGGCGTCTTCTACTGGTACGGCGAGAACAAGGAGCGAACCCACCCCGGCAGCGGGATCTGGCATTGGGGAGTTCGCGCCTATTCATCCACGGACCTGTACAACTGGCAGGATCGAGGGCTCGTTATCCCGCCGGTGCCTGATGATCCTGCATCGCCGCTGCATCCGGCCCAGATGATGGACCGTCCGCACATCATCTTCAACCACAGCACCGGCAAGTACGTCTGCTGGTTGAAGATCATGGGCGCAGACGGTCACTCGCAGGCGTCCACCGTGCTGACCGCCGACTCGTTGCTCGGTCCCTACGAGATAGTCCGGACCGGCCTGCGCCCGTTGGGGATGGACGCCGGCGACTTCGACCTCGTGGTCGACCCTGTCGACGCCAAGGCCTACTACTACTTCGAGCGAGTGCACTCGGAGCTGATATGCGCAGAGCTCACTGGCGACTACACCGACGTCACGGGGGTGTACACCGGCCACTTCCCCCACCCGGGCCCGCCCTTCGTTCGCGAGGCTCCTGCGCATTTCGTCCGTGACGGAGTGCACCACCTGATCACGTCGGGCACTACGTGGTACTTCCCCAACCCATCGGAGATCGCCACGGCCGACTCGTACCACGGGCCGTGGACGGTGCTCGGCAATCCGCATCCCGCCGACCAGTCGAGGACGTCATACCGTTCGCAGGTGAGCTCGGTGTTCCGCCATCCCGGGAAGGCGGACCTCTACATTGCGTTGGCCGACCGCTGGATGCCGGGCCTCTCGGCGGAAGCGCCGAACGTGTTCGACGCGATGGCAGCGATGGCCGAAGGAGCGTCGCGGGTGCAAGACGGTGGCAGCGCGACGGTCAGCCCGGAGGCAGACACCTCGATAGCCGACTACGTGTGGCTCCCGATACGGTTCGACGGCTGCATCCCGGTCATCGACTGGCGTGACGAGTGGTGTATCGACGATTACGACTGAGTGGTCCCGTGGGTCAGCGCGGTGAGCGCCTCGATGAAGGCAGCTTGCGTGACGTCTTTGAACACCCCACCCCCGACGAGGTCGGAGATGTGGTACCCGATCAACGCTGCGATGGTCACGACGGTCGAGGGGCGGTCGGCCCAAGAGCCTGCGCCCCAGCCGGGCAGCGCCGTCATCATGGCGTCTTGGATCTCGGGCACGCGGTCGCCTTCGGTCAGCATCAAGCGCAACAGTCGGTCGAACCGGCGGAGGTCGCGCAAGGTCTGCTCAGCGATGGTGGAGAACTGCTTCCGAGGATCATCGGGCAGGGCCAACGACGCCCGGTCGTGCTCGATCTCCGCCATTCGAGTCGCGACCTCCCGCTCGACTGCGGCGCGTAGGAGCGCTTCTTTCGAGCTGAAGTGGCGGTAGAAGCTGCCTGTGCCGGCGGCGAGCCCGACCCGGCGTTCGACCTCGCTGATCGTCGTCCCGCTGAAGCCCTCCTCGACGAAGAGATCGAGCGCAGCATCAAGGATGCGGTCGCGCGTGCTCGGCGTGGCCTTGATGGCGGGCATTCCCAGAGCTTAGGACCGATGGAGCACCGGGAGGCCACCTCACGCAAGGTATCCCTTGCATGAGGTGCGTCGGGGTGAAATGCTGTGACCATGCCCGTCTCCCTTGATCGACGCACGCGTTCGGACGTCGACGTCCGGCCGATCACCCCCGAGCGGTTCTTCGCAGATGATCTGCCGGAGCTCGTACGGCGCCATGGCGCACTGGTGGCGCAAGGCATCGTCAGGCTCGGAGCTCGGCCGCTCGCGGTCGAGGTCGAGGGGCGGGCTTGGTCGTTCAGCGCCGACGGAGGGACCGTCGTGATCGCGGAGCAGGTGGTGGACGGGGCGTTCGTCGTGAGCCTGACGGGGGAGCAGTTCGCTGATTGGGTCCAGCAGCGAGGACGCTGCAGCGCATCTGGTGGCGCTCATTCGAGACGCCGGGACTCATCTCGGAACCGGATTTCTCGCTACCCCCTACCTGCTGCCGGTCCTCGCCGGTACGGGTCACCTCGACCTGGCGTACGACCTGTTGCTCCAAGACTCACCTCCGTCCTGGCTTGCCATGATCGACCGCGGGGCCACGACGGTGTGGGAAGCATGGGAGGGGATCGACGCCCACGGTGCGCCACACGACTCGCTCAACCACTACGCCAAGGGTGCGGTGATCTCCTTCCTCCACCGGTACGTCGCGGGCATCCGGGCTCTGGACGAGCACCCGGGCTACCGGCACTTCCGGGTCGAACCGCTCCCGGGTGGACAGCTCTCATGGGCGGAGGCCGTGCACGATTCGCCGTATGGCCGGATCGAGTCCTCCTGGCGATTGGATCGCAATGTGCTCCGCCTCACCGTGACCGTGCCACCCGGAGCGACCGCGGAGGTGGTCCTGCCCGATCGGACCACGACCGAGCAGGGCCCAGGTACCTTCACCTACGAGCAGCCTTCGACGTCACTTTAGGGTTTAGCCTTTCTGCGTGACGGAGATCCGCCGCAGCCCCTGGGTTGCCCGACGGTGCCCGCCATGTCCGGGTCAGTCCTCGATCACCTCGACCGTGGCGCCTTGGGAGGGGCGGAAGCGCCAGCCGCCGAAGGCGGCTGCCACGTCGGCGGTTGCGTCGCACAGCGCCACAACCACGCCACCGAACCCTGCGCCGGTCATCCTCGCCCCGTAGACGCCAGGAGTTGCCTGTAGTCGTTCGACCAGGTCGTCGACGACCGGCGTGGATACCTCGAAGTCGTCACGGAGGCTCACATGGCTGGCTGCCATGAGCCGGCCTGCATCGTGTAGGTGCCCACCTTGGATTGCATCGGCGAATGCGGCCACCCGGGCGTTCTCCGTCACCACATGGCGGGCACGCCGGCGCAGCGTCGAGTCCCGCAGCCCCTCGATGTCGATCACAGCGGCGTCTCGTAACGGGCCGATCTCGACCTCGGCAGCTTCACACTCTGCCCGGCGACGCCCGTACTCAGAGCCGTCGAGGGTCCGGGCCTGCCCGGAATGCACCCCCACGACCATGAGGGAGTCATCGAGGTGCACCGGTGTCACCTCGAGCGAGTGGCAGTCGATCCGCATCAGGCATCCAGCCACGCCTGAGGTGATGGCGAGTTGGTCCATGACCCCGCACGGGACACCGGAAGCCCTATTCTCCGCTCGCTGGCAGACCAGGGCCAGGGTCCGAGGGTCAGCCTCGCTGCCGAGCGCCAATGCGACGGCGACCTCCAGGGCGGCGCTGGACGACAGGCCGGCGCCGACCGGCAAGGTGGTGGTCACTGTGCCGCGCGCGCCCGATTCCGGGCCGATCTCGGCCACGACCCCTGCGACGTAGCGTGCCCACCCTGGCTCAGTGCCGCGAATCTCGTCGCCGTCCACGGTGATAGGGACGACGGCCACGCCGGCCTCCTGAGCGGACCGCAGGGTCACGACGTCGCCGCCGCGCCGGACCTCGACGGTCGTGGCCAGATCGATCGCCATCGGCATTGCCAGGCCGCGGGTGTAGTCGGTGTGGTCGCCGATGACGTTGACGCGCCCGGGGGCGCGGCTGCGGACGATCACCGCGATGGCATGAGTGGTGGGCTCATCGCTCATGCACCTCGGTGCGAGTCACGCCGGGATGGTCAGCCAGCCATCCGCGCCCTCAACACGGATGCGGCAGATCTTCATCTCTTCATTGAGCTCGTAGACTGACAACGAGTTGAAGATCGTCTCGTTGTCGCCATGGATATGATGCTCTTCGACCTCTAGGTACACGAGGCCGGGAAACTCCGCGATGCGCCTGAGGACATTCCTGTACCTGGGCGATGAGGCAGCCCACGCTTGGAAGCACTCGCGGTACTGAGGCCATCCCATGACGGTGCTCGCCCACGGGCCGCCGTCGGAAGCTGTGCCGGATCCGTCGTCGGGAAAGGCGCCCTCGGGGACTAGCCGCTCGAACTCTTCGACCGCCACGAACTCTTCCAGGGGGGACCAGTGCCCGGGCGCAACGGCACCGTTCGCGTCTGAAACCAGACGCTCCATGGTCCTGAGGAACTCCACAACTGTCCGTGCCAACGGACCAAGTTGCCTGGCGGCTGCGTCAGTGCTCGTCATGCCCACCCCTTTTCCTGGATGCCTCAGTGGCGCAGACCTCGGTACAAAGAGGCCAAGGAAGTACCAGCCGCGCGAAGAATAGTCCAGACCCGTGAATGGCAGTTGCGCCCTGCCGCTCGACCAAGAGGCAGAGGCGCGCTGTTCTGTCCTTCGTGAGCGCGTCTGCAAGGTCCTACTGGATGACGAGGCGAGGACGACCCGATTGCACGAGCTCCTCCACCAAGGGCAAGCTCGGAGTCGTGTTACAATTCGCAGTGTGAGTACGCTTACGATTCGCACGGACGACGCGGTGGAGCGGGCGTTGGACGCACTCACCAGGGACGGCTTGTCCCGTTCCGAGGTAGCCCGCTTGGCTATCCTGCAGGCCGAGCGCACCCAGCGCCGGGTGCTCCTGCGAGCCGAGGCCGAGGACCTGCGCAACGACCCCGACGATGTTGCCGCCTCGCGAGCGCTGGCCGACGAGATGGACGCCATCCGTGCGTGGTGACCTCTACCGGCTTCGGGCACCGAAGGACGTTCGTGGACATGAACAGGTAGGGCGGCGTTACGCCGTCGTAGTCCAGTCTGACGACCTTCCTCTGTCCACCTGTCTCATCGCACCCACCTCGACCGGATGCCGACCAGCATCCTTTCGTCCTGAGATCGAGATCAACGGCTCCAAGACCCGCGTGATGGCCGAACAGTTGACCGTGATCGATCCGCAGTCGCGCCTCGGGGAGTTCGCCGGAAGACTGGACGGCTCCGAGTTGCAAGCCCTCGAAGCGGCTCTCCAGGCGGTTCTTGGTCTGGACTGATGCCGTTTTGCCGGATCGAGCCCCTGGTCCCCGACGGCGTCGTCGCCCGTTCAGCCATCTATCACATTGACGGTGCGTCAGGAGAAGGTCGGAGGTTTGTGCCCGACTCCGGACGATCACAGCGACGCCCCTGGCAGGCAGCGCAGCGCATCAGCAGCATCTTCGGGTGGCACTGGGTCGAACCACACGCCGCTTCCTAGCTCGCCGGCTGCGACGAATCGCTGTGTACCCGGTCCTCGCAGGATCGGCGCGATGTGGAGGTGAAGGTGGGCCGTCGGCCATTCTCCGCCGTCGGTCGGTCGTTGGTGGACCCACAACATGTAGGGCATCTCGGCATCGAAGAGCTGGTCGAGTCGGACCAGGACATCGGCGAGGACTAAGGCCAATCCGGCGCGGGCAGAGTCGTTGGCGCTGGGCAGGTCGGGCAGGTGGCGGTCGGGCGATACCAGGATCTCGTATGGCCACATGGGAGCGTCGGGCACCGCAGCCCACCAGCCGTCAGCGGCGGTCACGAGCCGGTCCCCGGCCTGCGGGCGGCAGAGCGTGCAGACCGATCGGTCGAGCTCTCGCCTTGGCAACTCGGGCACGAAGTCGAAAGCGTAGAGCTGTCCGTGGGGATGATCGATCGTGGCCCCCACCTCGGCACCGCGGTTCTCGAAGACGAGGACATATGACACGTCTTCCCGTCGGCCCAGCGCCAAGGTGCGCTCGGCCCACAGGTCGATGACCTTCCGCACGCCTTCGACGCCCAGGTTGCCGAGGCTCTTGCCGTGGTCGGGGGAGAAGAGCAGCACCTCAGCGCGTCCGGCCGGCAACGGTGGCCAGCGGTTGGGGAACCACCGGACGTCGTAGAGATCAGGCGCCTCGAGTCCGCCCGGGCAGAACGGGCAGCCCGCCGGGCGGTTGGGGCGGCCCTGGCGGTCGCCGGCGACGACGACCACCGCTCCGGAGAGGGAGTTGACTCGGATCTCGCTCAAGGCGCGACACCGTAGCCCTCTTCCCCCGGGCCGAAAGTCTGTGGCCCGATGCAACGAGATTCACACTGGCTGCGGTCGCCGACCTGGCTCAGGATCCCCGTCCGCCCAACCGGCCAAGCCAGCTGTGCAGCGCAGAAGCGTCGGCCCGGAGCTGGACCGGGTCGTCGTCGCGGACGAACTCGATGAGCGCAACCCTTCCTGTCGTGCCCGAAGCGAGGCGTAAGGCCGGCAACCACAGATCGCCCCCATCGGCGAGCGGTAAGCGGGTGTAGTCGGGCTGCCACCAGAACACGTGGAGGTGCGACACGCGCGGCAGGACGGCCTCGAGCTCGGCGAGCGCGGCGGCCGGTGCCAGGCTGGGATCGGGTTGCCAGTAGGTGGAGAGGTTGTCGCCGGGTGCGGTGTCCAGCAGGGAGTTGGTCGAAGCTGCCGTCTCAGTGGCGGTGCCCGGATGGTATTCGAGGGAGATTGCCAAGCCCCTGTCTTGGGCCTCAGCGCAGATGGTGGAGAGGTCGGCAGCGGCGGCTGCTCCGTGCGCCCAAACCCGGACGTTCGAGGCCCCCAGCTCCGCTGCGGTGTCGAGCACGGCCCTGACCTCACCGACACCTCCGATGCGGCCGGCCGACAGGTACGATCCGTAGGAGGCGACGACGAGCCCCAGATCACCACAGATGGTGCGGGCGCCCCTGGCTGCGGTGAGGTCGCCTACCGGCACGTGGACGTCGCTTCCCCACTCGATGGCGCGCAGATGGCAGTCAGCGGCGTGTCGGGCCACGGTCGCCGCGTCGAGGGAGCGGAAGGTGACCGAGCAGAGGCCGGGGACGATCGGAGCGATTGCGGTCACGCCAGCTGCTCGAACTGCTCGGCTACCACCGGGTGCGCCGGTGCGTCGCCTCGGGCGAAGCGCGCCACCTCGTCGATGGCGGCGTCGGCCAGCCGGCGCAGCTCGGATCCCATCGATCCGGCAACGTGCGGGGTGACGAACGCGTTGGGAAGCTGTAGCAACGGAGAGCCGGGATCGAGCGGCTCGGGCCAGGTGACGTCGAGTACCGCCGAGATCCGGCCGGTGACCAGTTCGGCTACTAGGGCGTCGGTGTCGACCAGGCGCCCGCGAGCGGTGTTGACCAGCACGGCGCCGTCCTTCATGGTGCCCAACTCATGCTTCCCGATCATCTGGTGAGTCGCCGGGGTGAGCGGCGCATGGACGGTGACGACGTCAGAGGTGGCCACGAGCTCCTCCAACGTGACGGCCGTTACGCCGAGGCGTGCAGCTTCGACATCGGCGAGATACGGGTCATGGACTACGACCTCGAGGTCGAAGGGAGCCATCAGCTCTATCAGCCGCCGCCCGGTGCGAGACGCGCCGATAATACCGACCCGCTTGTCGACGTTGCCAGCCGTGGCGGGCTTGCCGGCCTCCGGGATGCCCGGATCACGCAGATGCTCGCGTGCTGCGAACGCGCCCTTGTTCGCCAAGAGGATGACGGCGAGGGTGTACTCAGCCACCGGTACGGCGTTGGCGGCCGCCGCGGTCGTGACGGTCACGCCGCGGTCGAACACCTCCCGGGTTACGGTGCCGCCTTCCTTGACGGAGCCGGCGGCGTAGGCGAAGAGCCGCAGTCGCGGCAGCTTGCCCAGTGCCCCGGTGTCGAGCGGTGGGCAGCCCCAGTGCCCCACGACGACTTCGACGTCGGCTAGGAGCTCAGCCGGGACTGCTTCGAAGGATTCGATCGGCTGTTCCACGACGAGCTCGACGTGATGGGCGAGCCGGCGGCGCTGATCGGCGGTAAAGGCGGCCTCGGCGATGCCACCCCACATGGCGAGCACAGCGCGAGGTCGGGGTACGGCGGTCATGCTCTTGCCTTTCGTCCGGCCGCAGGCCAGGAGGTCACGTGACAGGCATCGCAATGTCTTCGTCGGCCGGCCGTCTGCCACCTTCGGATTGGCTGGCCCACGTGGCGTACATGCTGGCGTACTGGCCGCCGCGTTGGAGGAGCTCGTCGTGCGATCCGGACTCCATCACGCGTCCATCACCGATGACGACGATGCGGTCGGCGCGCATTGCAGTGGAGAGTCGGTGGGCGATGAGGACTGCAGTGCGCGCCTCGAGCAGCACATCCAGTGCGGCTTCCACCTTGGTCTCGGACTGGAGGTCGAGGTTGGAGGTGGCTTCGTCGAGGACCAGCACCCGAGGTCGGGCCAAGAAGGCGCGCGCCAGGGCGATCAGTTGCCGTTCGCCCGATGACAGGGCCTGCCCGCGTTCGTGGACGACCGTGTCGAGGCCGTCGGGCAGGCCCGCTACGAGCTCGGTTAGCCCGACCCGACGCACCGCCTCTTCCAGGTCGTCGTCGGACACCTCGTCGGGTCGGGCGAAGGCGATGTTGTGACGGATGGTGCCGGCGAAGAGGAACGGCTCCTGTGGCACCACACCGAGCTGGCGCCGCAGCGACGCCAAGCTGACTCCGCGGAGGTCGTGCCCGTCGATCAGGACCCGTCCCTCGGTCGGGTCGTAGAACCGGGTGACCAGCTTCGCCATGGTCGACTTGCCAGCGCCAGTGGCTCCTACGAACGCCACCGTCTCGCCTGGCGCGATGCGGAGGTCGACACTGTGGAGCACGGGGTGGGCCGGGTCGTACCCGAACGAAACGTGGTCGAACACGATCTCACCCTCGATCGGCGGGAGATCGACGGCGTCGGGTCCCTCGCTCACCGTCGGCTCGGTGTCGAACAGAGTGCGCAGCTTTATGATCGATGCCTGTCCCTGCTGGAAGGTGTTGTACTGCTGGACCAGCAGCTGGATCGGCTGGAAGAAGCGGTTCAAGTACAAGAAGAAGGCCACCAGAGCTCCGGGGCTGAGCTGGTGGTGGACGACCATGACCCCGCCGATACCGAGTAGCGCCGCTTGGCTCAAGAAGCCGAGGAGCTGGGTTCCAGGGCCGTACAAGGCGTTGATCTGCGCGGTGTAGTCGTTGGCATCGCGATATGCGCCGACGACGTTGCGGTGGTGGATCACGTTGTGGCTCTGCCGGTTGAAGGCGGCCACGATCCTCACGCCCTGCAGGCTTTCGGAGAGATCGGTCAGAACGTGGGCGATACCGTCGCGGACGCGCTGGTAGCCGCGTTCGGACGCCACCCGAAACCAGAGCGAGGCAGCCGTTAGGACTGGCAGCACCATCAGGACGGTGATGAGCGCAAGGCGGACGTTGGTGAGGAAGAGGACGACGGTGATGACGACCATGGTCAACGCTTGGGTCGCGAACTGGGACAGCCCGTCTTGCAGCAGCTGTTGCAGGTTTTCGATGTCGCTCGTCATGCGGGTCATGATCACCCCCGCCTTCTCCTCCGTGAAGAAGTCGAGGGACATGCGCTGCAGATGAGTGAACACGTTGATCCGGAGGCCGTTCATGACCCGAGCAGCTATCCGGCCGGTGACCCTGACCGCTACTTGCTGGGCCTGCGCTGTGACGATCACTGACAGCAGGTAGGCGCCCGCGAGGAGAGCGACCAAGCCGAAGTTGTGGTGCCCGGGCAGCATCCCGTCGTTGATGGAGTACTCGATCAGTGGTGGACCTGCCTGTGTGACCACGGCGAGCAGCACCACGAAAGCGGCCGCCAGCGCCACCATCGCCTTGTGCTGGGCGAGCAGGCCCCAGAGGCTCAGCTGGCGTAGTTCGTAGGCGGTGCGACGGTGGGAGAAGCGGGCACGGGGCTCGCCGTGATCAGGTTCCTCGGCCAATAGAGCGTTGACACCCGATTGCAGCTCGGAGGGAATGCCGCCGAAGGGCAACCCATTGCCAGGGCGCCCCGCGGGTACCCCGCCACCGATGGGAGGCCCGTAGCCTCCGCCCACCCAGGCCATCAGAGGACTCCCGTCCGACCGTAGGCGGCTGCCGTATCGTCGGCATCGAGGGCGTTGAGCGCCGCTGCATCAGCCTGCGCCAGCACTTCCCCGTACAGCGGCGTGGTGGCCAGCAATTCGGCGTGGGTGCCGTCGGCTACCGCCCGGCCTCCATCGAGCAGCACCACCCGATCGGCTAGGCCGATTGTCGACAGGCGGTGGGCGACCACGATCGTCGTCCGGTCCCGCAGCAGGGTCGCGAGCGCCGCATGGATCTCCTGCTCGACTTGGACGTCGATGGCACTCGTGGCGTCGTCGAGGATCAGCACCGGCGGGTTGACCAGGAGGGTGCGGGCGATGGCGATCCGCTGGCGCTGACCGCCCGAAAGCGTGTAGCCGCGTTCTCCCACCACCGTGTCGTAGCCCTCGGGCAGAGCCCTGATGAACTGGTCGGCGCCCGCGGCGGTGGCGGCGGCCACCACCGCGTCTGGTCCGGCTGCCGGGCGACCGTAGGCGATGTTGTCCCGGATCGACGCCGAGAAGAGGAACGCCTCGTCCAGCACGATGCCGACCTGTGCCCGCAGGCTCGACAATGACAGGTCGCGCACATCCTGGCCGTCGACCAGCACCGCCCCCTCGTTCACGTCGTAGAAGCGGGCCAACAAGCGAGCGACAGTCGACTTGCCCGAACCGGTCCGCCCCACGAGAGCGATCGTCTCTCCCGGCTGCACGTGCAGGCTGAAGTGATCGAGCACTGGAGGGCCCCCGGCATCTCGCCCGTAGTCGAAGACCACCGACTCGAAACGCACGTCACCCGTGCAATGCTGAAGGTCAACTGCGCCGGGCCGGTCCAGTACCGTCGGCTCCTCGTCGAGGATCTCGTAGATGCGCTCTGCTGACGCGGCCGCCCGCTGACCCATCATCACGATCATCCCGAGCATCATGAACGGCGCCTGCAGCATCAACAGCCAAGAGTTGAACGCCACGATCGCCCCGATCCCAAGATGCCCGTGGATGATGAGGTAGCCGCCGTAGAGAAGGACCAGGGCAAGACCTACCTGAGGCAGGTTTTGTACCATCGGCGAGAATCGGGCTCGTAGGTCGGCATCCTTGACGTAGGCCCACTGCACCTTGTCCGCGGTCCGGGCCAGAGCATGCAGCTGTTGTGGCTCTGCGGCGAACGACTTGACGACCCTGACGCCGTTGACGTTCTCGTCGACGATGGTGGCCACCTCAGCCAGCCGGGCCTGGATGAGCCAGGACACCGGAAACATCGATTTGCGCATGCGAATGCCCAGCACCACAACGAACGGCATGGTGACCATGGCCAGCAAGGCCAAAGGTACGTCAATGGCAAGCATGAAACCGAACGCCACAACGGCGATGCCGCACTGGACCAGGATCATCGGGGCGAAAGCCATATACATCTGGACCGAACGGATGTCGGAGTTCGCCCTGGATATGAGCTGCCCAGACTGCACCCGGTCGTAGAAGGGAAACGACAGTTGGGCCAGATGCTCGTAGATGATGTTGCGAAGGTCGAACTCGATCCGGAACGCCGTCTCGAAGAGGAACAGCCTCGAGACGTAGCTGGTTGCTGTTCCGGCTAGACCGAGGCCGACCACCCACCAGACGTAGAACATCAATGGCACGGTGCGATGGATGATCGAGTTGGTGATCGCCTTGTCGAGCAGCAACGGGATGAAGAGCGTCAGCACCAGGCTGGCGAAGGACATCAGCAGCGCCGTCAGGAACATCGCCTTGTGCGCAGCCATGACGGGGAGGGCTCGCCGGAGCCAGCTGCGGGCGCGGTCGGGATGTATCGCTCCCTTCGGGGGTGGATACCGCGATTCAACGGCCATGGGTTGGAAATCTCGCTCCACTGCGATCGCCCCGCCCTGATTGCTCACGCGCCACGCTCCAGTGCCCGGGCACGCGCATCATGGGGCGCCCCGCCGGCCGTCGCGACCATCGCCCGCTGCCAAAGGCCGAAGCAGCCCATCGCAGCGGCTTCCGCATCGGGGTCCCCGAGCGCACTGGCCAGCCGGCGCAGCCGCGCGTCCACCCCGCGATCCGCCACCGTGAGGACCTGGCGTCCCTGAGCTGTGATGGCGAGCACCACCCGCCGACGGTCGTCAGCTGCCGGTTGGCGGTCGACGAAGCCTCTCCCGACCAAGCCGTCCACCACGGCGGTCACGCTCGCTGGGCGGACCGCCAACCACCCGGCCAGCCGGGAGGCCCCGGTGGTCCCGGTGTCGAGGAGGCCGAGGACGCGGTACTGGGGCACCGTCAGATCTGCATCGGCGACGCCCGTCTCGACCTGCTTGGCTAGCCATGCTGCCGTGCGGCCCACGCCCTGGTACGGAGGGTCATCGTGTTCCGAGAACGGATCGGTTGGCTTCAAGGCTACTTCGAGGGCCATATAGTTAGAGTATCGAACATTACCCAGGTGTGCCAGCTCGACTGGCGCCGAGGGGAGGAGCAGCCATGACATTCCTCCGAGGCGAGGAGTCGATCTATCGGGCGGGGCGGGGGTGGAAGGACGATGTCTAGACCCAACTTCCTGCTCTTCATGCCGGATCAGCTACGTGCCGACGCGCTGGGCTGTTTCGGTAGTCCGGTTGCCAGCACGCCGTCCTTCGACGCCTTGGCCGCTAGGGGTGTCCGGTGTACAGATGCATGGTCGCAGCACTCGGTGTGTGGACCGAGTCGCGTGTCGATCATGACCGGTTGGTACCCGCATGTGCATGGGCATCGCACGCTCGACAACCTGTTGAAGCCGTGGGAACCGAACCTGTTGTCCATCCTCCGCCGAGCCGGCTACCACGTGGCGATCGCGGGCAACCGTGGTGACGTCTTCGCGCCGGGTGGAACTGAAGCCAGCAGCGATTTTTGCGGTTGGCTCGAACCTCCGTCACCCGAGGCCTCGCACCGCCGCTACCGGGCTACGCACCCGGAGGGCCATCGACTGTATCGGGCCATGTACTTCGGGTCGGGCGGCTCCGAAGCACTCTTCGACAGCGACGAAGCGACCATCCGCACCGCCGAGCGATGGCTACTCGAAGGCGCCCCCTCCGACCGGCCATGGGTGCTTTGGGTCCCGTTGCTGTTTCCCCATCCGCCCTTCACGGTGGAAGAACCTTGGTTTTCCTTGCACGATCGGGCCTCGATGCCCGATCCGATACCAGTGGCCGATGCTGGCAAACCCCGATTCATGGCCGCCTACCGCGAGGCCTACGGTTGGGACGATCTGAGCCTCGATGACCTGCATGAAGTCATGGCGACCTATCACGGGATGGTGAGCCGGGTCGATGACCAGCTGGGACGACTCTCGTCCACGATTGAGGCCATCGGTGCCACCCAGCAGACGGTGACGATCGCCTTCACCGATCACGGAGAGTATCTCGGCGACTTTGGCCTGGTTGAGAAATGGCCGTCCGGACTCGACCCCTGCCTACTCAAGAACCCCCTGATACTTGCGGGTGGCGGGCTGCCAGAGGGCGTAACCTTTGATCAGCCGGTCGAGCTCGTGGACCTCTTGCCCACCCTCTGTGAGCTTGCCGACGCGCCGGTCAGCCATACCCATTTTGGGATAAGCCTGCTTCCCGCACTGCGGGCTCCGCACGCCGTTACGCATCGCTCGTTCGCATGCGCTGAGGGCGGGTTTCGAGCATCGGATCGAGAATTGGCAGCAGGCGGTGGATGGATCTACAAAACCAAAACGGAGCTCCAACGCGCTCAACCGGAGCTCGCCGGCACGGCCCTGGTGTTGCGAACCACTACTCACACTTACGTGCACCGTCGCTACGAGGACGACGAGCTCTACGACCGGGTCTCCGACCCCGCAGAGACGATCAATCTGATCGGTGGGCCAGGCAGAGCTGAAGTGGCTAGCACCTTGCGCCAGCAGCTTTTGGGCTGGCTGGCCGACACCTCTGATGTCACGCCTTGGACGCCGGACCCACGTTTCCCCGAGATCCCGCACGGTTGGCGCGTGTGATTGAAGTTGATCCGCTTTGATCCAGTGGATCGACCAGATCAGTGGGCCGCGTTGGAGATGCCCGCCAACTCGTCAGCCAGGGACTGGGCTGTTGCATCGTCGGGAGGATCGTCTACGTATTGCATGATCGTGCGCAGGGCGTAGTCGCGGCCAGGACCGGTGGCGGCGTCGACCATGGCAGGCAAGTAGCGCTGGATCACGGCGCGGGAACGAGCGTCGTCGAGGAGGTCACCGAGGCACGTGTCGAGAGTGAAGCGGCCCGTCTCGGCGTACCGATCAGCATTCCCATGAGACAGGTCACCGAAGTGCGCTCGGCGCGAGCCTGCGGAGGTACCGGACGGGGGGTCGAAGAGCCTCCATAGCCATGCGGTGGCCAGGGCGAACCAGTGCTCGACGCCGGCGGCATCGTCGTCCCGTTTGCTGCTGGCTGTGGTGCGTTTTGCCATGGCGAGGCCGTGACCGCCTCGCTGGAAGATGTGCATCTCGAAGGGGACATCTGCGAGGGCCAGGGCTCGGGCGAAGAGCAAGGTGTTCTCGACCGGGACGACGTTGTCCTGGTAGGTGTGGAACATAAAGGTCGGAGGGGTGTGTGGTCCTACGTTCAACTCGCCCGAGAGCTTCGCGATGAGAGAGGTGTCAGCGGGGTCAGAGACCTGATTCGTAAACCAGACCTGGCGGCTGTCCTCGACTGCGGATATCACGGGGTAGCCGAGCAGCAGCGCGTTGGGCTGGTTGTCGTCGCCGGCCACCCCGGCCGCTGCCTGTACTCCCGGATCGTTCCACAAGGTTCCCAAGGCTGCTGCCAGGTGCCCGCCTGCCGAAAAGCCGCAGACAGCGATCCGATCTGGGCGCACGCCCCATGCCGCCGCGTTGTCACGTACCAGCTTGATGGCCCTCGATAGATCGCAGAGCGGATTGGGATAAGTCGCTCGCGGTCCGACGGAGTAGCGCAGGACGAAGGCATGGAACCCCTCCGCCAGGAAAGACAGCGCCACTGGCTCGGCTTCGCGGTCGCTCGTCATCTGGTAGCCGCCACCCGGCAATACGAGAACCGCAGGACGGGTGCGCCAGAGCGGGAGCTCCCGGCTCGGTTCCTGTAGGTACACGGTCAGGTGGACCGAGCCGTCCTCCGACAAGGGAAGGGTTTCGACCCTCACTGGGATCCTCCAGGCTTCTTGGTCGGCGGCACCCGGCCGATGTCGCCGGCAGCCGACAACGACCAGAGTCTCGCAAGGATTATCTTGCAACGCAAGGGCTGGTTCGGCTGGTCTTCCCTTCCTCATCGCGTGGGGTTTGACGCTGCACCGGACGGTCCGATTCGATGGGCGAGGTGACCCAGACCGCCTCCAGCGACGGCGCGCCGTCGCCGCGCTCGAACCGGCGCCGACAGGGTCGCTCGGCTGGGAGGGCGGCTGCCGACGACCGCAACCGCCAGCCTCGCGGCGATGTGCGCCGCCAGCAGATCCTCGACGCCGCTGTGGAGCTGTTCGCGGGCAAGGGATATCGAGGCACCGGGGTGGCGGCGCTGGCGGCCCGGGTGGGGATGACCGCGCCCGGGCTGCTCTACTACTTCGGCACCAAGGAACGACTCCTGCAAGAGGTGGTGGAGGAGCGAGACCGCGCCGATGCCGGGGAGGCGGGCGCGTTGGGCACGCTGTCCAGCTTGCGTGAGCTCGGCCGTCACAACGTCGAGACCGCCACACTCACCCGGCTATACGTGGTACTCGGTGCAGAGAGCCTTGATCGGGAGGATCCCTTGCACGACTTCTTCGTCGACAGGTATCGGACGGCTCGCTACCTCGCCAGGTCGGTGCTCGAAGCCGAGCGCGAAGCGAAGCACGTGAAGGCTGATATCGATCTGGATCGGGTGTCCACCGAGATCATCGCCACCATGATGGGGCTGGAGATCCAGTGGCTCATCGATCCGGACCGCGTCGATCTCGGCAGCGCGATGGAGGCCTACATCGACAAGCGCGTCGAGGAGCTCGCACCGTGATGCGCTTGCGACCGTAGCTACGAAGTTATATGGTCATAAGAATATTGGAGCTGGTCGGGCGGAGTGCCGCCGATCGACGCTGAGGGGGATCTTGTGGCTGATGTCGAGGTGCTGCTGGAGGCGCTGACGCTGGAGGAGAAGGCGGCGCTTACCGCGGGCGAGGACATGTTCTCGACGGTGGCCGTCGAGCGGCTGGGCATTCCGAAGATCCAGGTAACAGACGGCCCGAACGGTGCCCGAGGCCCCGGTTTCCCGGGAATGGGCGGGGAACCGAGCACCTGTATCCCGTGTGGTTCGGCGATCGGCGCGGCGTGGGATCCGGCGCTGGCCGAGGAGCTGGGAGCACTGGTCGGCCGGGAAGCGCTGGCGCGGGGATACCGGGGGCTTCTGGCGCCAACGGTCAACCTCCATCGGTCGCTGCTAGCCGGTCGGAACTTCGAGTGCTACTCCGAGGACCCGCTCCTGTCCGGTCGCCTCGCCGCTGGATATGTGCACGGCGTGCAGTCGACGGGCGTCTTTGCCACGGTCAAGCATTTCGTAGGCAACGACGCGGAGTTCGAGCGCACGTCGATCAGCTCGGTGATCGACGAGAGGGCGCTGCGAGAGCTCTACCTGGTGCCATTCGAGATCGCCGTGCGGGAGGGCGGGGTCCTGGCTGTCATGTCTTCCTATAACCGCCTCAACGGCCGGTGGCTCACGGAGCAGCCGGAGTTTCTCATCGGGATCCTCCGAGAGGAATGGGGTTTCGAGGGGCTGGTGATGACCGACTGGTTCGCGGTCGCCGACAGGGCGACGTCGCTCGGTGCCGGCCTGGACTTGGAGATGCCCGGCCCCGGCCGTTCTCTGGGATCTACCCTGGTCGACGCCATCGAGGCGGGGATCGTCGGCAAGGACGACCTCGACAATGCGGTGCGCCGCCTGCTGGGTGGACTCGACCGCAGCGGCGCCCTCGACGCTGCGTTGCTCCCTTCTGCCCCGCTCCCGCCGGGGCCCGAAGACGTGGCGCTCCTGAGGCGGGCGGCCGCTGGCGCCACAGTGCTGCTCAGCAACGATGGCACGCTGCCGATCGATCCCTCTGCGGTGGGGCGGGTGGCAGTGCTCGGCGCGCATGCTTCGGTACCCCGGATCATGGGCGGGGGATCGGCGCAGGTGATCGCTCATCCCTTCGATACCCCGCTCGAGGCGGTCAAGGCGGCTTTGGGTGTCGGAGCTGACGTCGTCCACGAGCGTGGGTGTGAGGTGGACCGGTCGGCTGCGGTAGTGGGCGGGGCCGTGCTGCACGCACCCGAGGGCTTCCAGGCCGAGGTGTACGCCGGCGTGGATTTCGAAGGCCCCGTGGTGGAGCGTCGCGAGCTTGCCAGCCTGCGGATGGCGGTCCTGGCCAGCATGGACCAGGGCCTTCCGAGCGATGGTTGGTGTGTGCGGGCGCGCGGCATGGTGGTACCCGAGGAGGACGGCCTCTTCCAGCTGGCGCTCGCCCAGTCGGGTCGGGCCCGTCTATTCGTCGACGGCGTGCTGGTCATCGATGGTTTCGCCAGCCCGCCGCCGCCTGGGGGTGATGACTTCTTCGGGATGGCTAGTCAAGACCTCCTCTGCGAGGTGACGCTGGTTCGGGGCCGGCCGGTAGAGATGGTCGTCGAATATGCCCGCGTCGATACGCAGCTCGCTGGCTTCCGCGTTGGGTTCCGGACGGTGGATGGCGATGCCTTGATGGACCGGGCGGTGAGCGCAGCGGCGGACGCAGACGTGGCCGTCGTGTTCGCCGGCACGACCGAGGAGTGGGAGACCGAGGGACGCGACAGGCCGTCTCTCGAGCTGCCGGGCCGGCAAACCGAGCTGATCCGGCGGGTCGCCGCAGTCAACCAGCGCACCGTCGTTGTGCTCAACGCCGGCGCTCCACTCGACCTGTCTTGGGAGGAAGACGTGGCGGCGGTGCTGCAATGCTGGTTCGGCGGCCAGGAGATGGCCGCTGCTGTGGCGGACATCCTGGTCGGCCACGCGGAGCCGGGCGGGCGTCTGGCCACCACGATCCCGCTGCGCCTGGAGCACAGTCCCGCCTATGACAACTTCCCCGGCGAGAACGGCGAGCTGCGCTACGGCGAGGGCCTGTTCATGGGATATCGGGGCTACGAGCATCGGGTGATCGCTCCCCGATTCCCGTTCGGGCACGGCTTGAGCTACACGACCTTCCGCCTCGGCGAGCCGGCCCTTTCGGCCAGCACCTTCCGGCCGGGCGAGTCGCTGACGGTCTCGGTTCCGGTGACCAACATGGGGGATCGAGCGGGCAGCGAAGTCGTGCAGTGCTATGTGGCTCCCGGGCCGTCGCGCCTGGCCCGACCACCCAAGGAACTGAAGGCCTTCGCCAAGGTCCAGCTCCAACCGGGGGAGACGCGTGTGGTTGACCTGCAGTTGGGGGACCGGGCGTTCGCCTACTGGGATCCGGGTCAAGCCGACTGGGACCAGATCGCCCCCCGCATCTTCGACATGTTCGGGGGTGCCCCCGGGCAGGAACGTCGCGCCCCGGGTTGGCAGATCGACCCCGGCCCCTACCAACTCCTGATCGGGCGGTCGTCGCAGGACATTACTACCCGATGCGATATCGAGGTAAAGGCCCAATGAGCAGAAACGGGGGAGCAGCAATGAGCAGGCGTCGAGTGATCGCGGCTGGGGCAGCAGCGGCAGCAGTGTTGGCCGCCGGGTGTGGATCGGGAGGAGGTGGCGCCTCGCCGGCTACTACGACTTCAGGGACGGCGGGCGCCACGACTCGGGGGGTGACGGCCTCGACCATCCGGGTGGGGATCCCGTATGTCGATCTGGCGGCGTTGAAAAGCCTGGGCATCAACCTGAACCAGGGCAACTTCGCCCACGTTTACACCGCGTTGATCGACAACATGAATGCCCACGGGGGGGTGGATGGCCGCAAGATCGTGCCTTATATCGTGCCGGTCAGTCCGACGACGACCACGGCCGCCCTGACCGCGTGCACCCAGCTCGTGCAGGACGACCAGGTGTTCGTGGCCATCAATCCGCTGTCGCCTGAATGCTACTTGGAGCACCAGACGCCGGTCATCAACGGAGGCACACTGGGCACCACGGGCGCGCCCCCGGCGGGATCAGCGGTGGACTTCGTCGTGGGTCCTCCACCGGCGGTGTACGACCCGTTGCAGCTGGCGGCCTTCGCCAAGCAGGGGGTGTTCAAGGGCAAGAAGGTCGGACTGTACGCGGACACGGTAGACACGAGTGAGCTGGCGGTAGTGCAGGCATCGCTCAAGAAGCTGGGGGTGGACGTTGTGCAGAGCGCGGTCAACAGTGCGCCGTCCACCGATCAGGTGGCGGCCAACCAGCAGGGGGCAGTGATCGCCGAGCGGTTCAAGAGCCTGGGTGTGGATGAGGTGGTGGCTGTCGGCGGTGCGTCATCGGGTTGGCCCACCGTGTTGGAGAACAACCAGAGCACCTACAACCCCCCGTGGGTGGCGACATCGGCCAACGACCTGGGAGGCCTGGTGAGCAGCAAGACGGCCAATGATCCGACCTACCTCAAAAACCTTTTAACCTCGAGCGCCACCCTCACGAACTATCAAGCGTGGTCGGATCCGGCTATCCAGAAGTGCGTATCGATCGTGCGGAAGGCTTACCCGTCGGATGTGATCATCTCGCCACCCCCGCCGACCACTTTGGTGACCAATACCTCCGACAACTCCTACGTGTCGGTCGAGGCCGCGTGCGAGGATCTCGCCCTATTCGCCAAGATCGCCGGAGCGGCAGGAAAGAACCTGACGGTGGCGAGCTTCACCCAGGCCGGATACGGCTTGCGTAACGTGACCCTGCCTGGTTCTGGCGGTCCGGTCTCGTTCGGTCCCGGGCAGGCCTATACGACTGGGCCGGTCTTCGTGGGGACCTACGACGTGAGCTCCAAGCAGATCGTTTACTCGTCCAAGCCGGCCGCGACATGACCCGGATCGATCGCCTTGCGAGGGAGGACCAAACGTGGTGACCGTCGATCTCCGGACTCGTTACCAGGGCGATACCATCGCACTGGAGCCGGGCGTTTTCTTCGAGGAGCGCCTGCCTGCGCTGCTCGACGCCAACGGCGCCGCGGCAGGCGGCGGAGCGAGACGGCTCGGGTTGGCGCCGCTCACCCTCGATGTCGCGGGCGAGCAGCTCACCTTCATGGTGGGTGCCGACGACCGGATCGGCGCCCGCCGAGGCGGGGGCGACGCGCTGGTGGTGGCGCTCGATGGTGCGGCGTTCTCGGACCTGATGCAGGACGTGGCGTCGACGTTCGGGCTGCAGCTGACGGGGCGTGCCGAGGTCCACCGCGGCAGCTTCGATGCTTTCCTCGAATGGGAGCCGGTCTTGCGGTGCCTACTCGACGGGCGTCCGGTGTACGAGCCGGGATCGGTCGACTTCCGGGAGAGCGACGGCGGCCCGCTGGACCTCCCCCACTCGTTTACCCTCGGCGACTCTCCCGACGACATCGGGCACTTCTTGGCCGAAGCCGGTTTCTTGCATCTCGAAGGGGTGTTCACCGAGGCGGAGATGGCCGCAGTGTCCGCAGAGCTGGATGCTGCTATCGCCGCGGCCGAGCGCGATGACGGCGCCTCGTGGTGGGCACGTACCGGGGACAACGAGTGGTATCCGGCCCGGATCCTAGGTTTCAACCACCAGGCGGCGGCGCTGCGGGAGTTGCTGCGCGACGGCCGCTTCGCCAGGATCGGTACCTTCACTGAGGATCTGTTCGTGCAGCGTGATCCCGACGGCACCGATGCTGCGGAGGGCCTGCTCAAGAAGGTGGGTGTGGTCGAGGGTGCATCGGATGTCAGCTGGCACAAGGACTGCTCCCTCGGCGGTCACAGCCGTGGCTGTTGCGGTCTGATCGTGGGTATCTCGGTCACCGGCGCGCAGCGCGAGAACGGCGAGCTGGGTGTCGTCGCCGGCTCACACCGCGCCAACGTCGCCCCCCTCGGAGTCGAAGGGCTCGACCTCCCGCGTATTCCTTTGCCGACGCGCACCGGCGATGTCACTGTCCACTGTTCGTGCACGTTGCATATGAGCCGCCCGCCGATCTCGGCGGAACGGCGGGTGGTTTACACCGGCTTCGGTCTCGCTCCCCGCGACGGCGACCAGCGCGTCGAGCTCGATGCCGCCGAGGCCCGGCGTCGCCGGGCGGCGCAGAACGACCATGTCCGTCGTGGCCAACGGGAGCGGTCGGCCAGCTTGCGTGCCGGCAGCTACGACCTTTGAGCGACAAGGCCTAGCACCTGCCATTTGGTAGCGCTATCATACGACCGAGCCGCCCGAGCAGAGCTCCGGGCACAGGGGAGTTGACGATGAGTAGGCGTGTGGCATTTGCGGCGGGTGCCGCGGTGGTGGCGGTGTTGGCCGCGGGTTGTGGTTCGGGGGGCGGGGGCGGGTCATCGCCGACGACCACGTCGGGGACTTCGGGCAGTTCGGGGGCGACTGGTCCGGGAGTGACGGCGTCGGCGATCCGGGTGGGGATCCCGTATGTGGATCTGGCGGCGTTGAAGAGCCTGGGCGTCAACTTGAACCAGGGCAGCTACCCGGACGCGTACAACGCATTGATCAATAACCTCAATGCCGAGGGAGGAGTCGATGGCCGCAAGGTCGTGCCCTATCTGGTACCGGTGGACCCGACGACGACGACGGCTGCTTTGACAGCCTGCACCCAGGTGGTCCAGGACGACCAGGCTTTCGCCGCCCTCGGACCCTTGTCGCCGGCCTGCTACTTGCAGCACCAAGTGCCGACGATCAACGGGGGCACTCTGAGCTCCCAGACGACGCTGCCGGCGGGTTCGGCGGAGAACTTCACGCTGACGCCGCCGCCTTCGGTCTTCGACCCCCTGCTCCTGGCTGCGGTGGCCAAGAAGGGTCTGTTCAAGGGGAAGAAGGTGGGCCTTTACGCGGGCACGACGTCGGACACGAGTGAGCTGACGGTGGTGCAGTCGGCCTTGAAGAAGCTGGGGGTGGATGTGGTGTCGAGCGCGGTCAACAGCGCGCCCTCCAACGATCAGGTGGCGGAGTACCAGCAGGCGGCGACGATTGCCGAGCGGTTCAAGAGCTCGGGTGTAGACGAGGTGGTGGCGGTAGGTACCGGTTCGGCGGGCTGGCCGGCGGCCTTGGAGAACAATCAGAGCAGCTACAACCCGCCTTGGGTGGCGACCTCAGCGAGTGACCTGGGCGGGGTTCTCACGAGCAAGACGCAAAACGACCCCACCTACCTGCGGAACCTGGTGACCTCTGCCACGTTCAACTCCATCGCGCTGCAGAACTACCTGGTGTGGCAGGACCCGGCCGTGCAAAAGTGCGTGTCGATCATCAAGAAGGCTTACCCGTCGGATCTGATCACTTCTCCGCCACCCCCGAGCCGCCCGGCGGCGAGCAGCTCTGACAACACGTGGGTATCGGTGGAGAATGCTTGCACCAACTTGGCGATGTTCGTCAAGATTGCTGGGGCGGCTGGTAAGGATTTGACGGTGGCGAGCTTCACGCAAGCCGGGTACGGGTTGCGAAATGTGACGTTCCCGGGTTCGGGGGGTCCTGTTTCGTTCGGACCGGGACAGTCGTATG
>JAKBAM010000077.1 GCA_021809105.1 Actinomycetes bacterium | reverse complement strand
CTATGTGACATGCCCGACCCGTCGCTACCACCCGGCGGTGGTCGCCCAGAAGGCCGCGACGGTGGCCCTGCTCTCCGACGGCCGCTTCCGTCTTGGTCTGGGCGCCGGCGAGAACCTCAACGAGCACGTAATCGGCGGAGGCTGGCCGCCGGCCAACACTCGCCACGAGATGCTCGACGAGGCGGCCCAGATCATCAAGGCCTTGTTGAGGGGCGGGTACGTCAATTTCCGGGGCCGCCACTTCGAGGTCGACTCGGCGAAGATCTGGGATCTTCCCGACAGCACCCCGGAGATGGGAATCGCGGTGTCGGGTGAGCAGTCGGTCGAGCTGGCGTCGCAACACGCGGACTACCTGATCGCGGTGGAGCCTCGCTCGGAGCTGGTCGAAGGCTTCGACGCCAAAGGGGGCCGGGGGAAGGACAAGGTCGGCCAGATCCCGGTGTGTTACGACCCGGACAGGGGGCAGGCGGTGCGCCGGGCGCACGAGCAGTTCCGGTGGTTCGCCGGCGGCTGGAAGGTCAACGCCGAGATGCCCGGCACCTCCGGGTTCGCGGCGGCCACCCAGTTCGTCACCCCCGACGACGTGGCGGCCAACATCCCCTGCGGCGCCGACGCCAGCGAGTTTCTCGGGCCGATCCAGGAGTTCGAGAAGGCTGGCTTCACCCATGTGGCGCTGGTGCAGATCGGCGGCGAGCACCAGGGCCCGTTTATCGACTGGGCGCAGAAAGAGCTGCTGCTGGCGCTGCGTGGGTGAGGCGCGGTCTCACCTCGCTCGGGTGCGCCAGGCCGGGGGACCGCCCGTTGCCGACGAGCAATTTCAACCAGCCGCCGGCCCTTCGAGGATCCCCTTCTCATTGATGACGGCACCTTATCGACTGGGCGAAAAGGCATACTTGTCCGGATTGAGGCATAAGTAGCCTGATAGGTATTCAATTGCCCTTGACAGGCAGCTAGGGCGAAACTACATTTCCGACCGTTATGTGGGGCTCGTCGGTATAGAACGACCAAGTCTACAGTTCGGGTAGAGGGTTGCGGCTGGCCGGGGCACCGGGGCGCCAAAGCCCTTCCCCGGCAGTGGGCGCAGCCTTTTGGCGCATAACGGACAAAAAGCTACTGCAAGGGCGAAGGGACAGAGGGCATGCTTTTGACATCGCGTCGGCGCAATGGTCCGCGGTTTGGGCGATCGGGGAAGGGGTTCAGCCGGCTTCTCGCCATAGTGTCGTCGGCGTCCCTCATCGCGTTGGGCACTGGCGCGATGGTGCCTTCCGCCTCGGCCCAGACGTCTGCCAGCGCACCGGCGACCTCTGCGACTGCGAGCACGTACCAGCCGACAGCGGCACAGCGGGCGGCGGTCGACACGCCGAGGGGCATCGTCTACCGGCGCGGGGCGCAGCCCGCCCTGGCGGCTGGACAGCACGCCACGTCAACCAACCCCGCCTGCCCCACCTGCAGCCCCCCGCTGGTCTTCAGTCCCAACAACCCGGTGGCGGGCGGGACGAGCGGAACCCCCGGTCACGTCACTATCACGCCGGTCTTCTGGGCCCCGACTGGCTACTCCTTCAACGCCTCGTACAAGACGATCATCGACGGCTATCTCGCCAACGTCGCTGCCGACAGCGGTACCAACAGCAATGTGTTCGGTGTCGCTCAGGAGTTCTACCAGCAGCTCAACGGTGGCGCGAATCAGTACATCACCTACCACGTGACCGCCGGCGCCGAGATCGACGTCACCGACACCTATCCGACTCCGGGCTGCACGATCGCGACTGGGTACACGGCATGTGTGACGGACGCGCAACTGCAAACCGAGGTGGCCAACACTGTTGCCGCCAACAACCTCACCGCCAACGACTCGAACATCTACATGTTCTTCTTCCCGCCCAATGTCGAGACGTGCATGACAGGGGGGACCAGTTGCTCGTCCAACGTCTACTGCGGCTACCACGGCGGCTTCTACCCCACGGGGGGAGCCCAGCCATATCTCTACGCCAACATGCCGTACCCGAATCTCAACGGTTGTAGCGGCGGACAGTCACCCAACGGCGATCCCTATGCCGACGCACAGGTCAGCATCATCAGCCACGAGGCCAATGAGACGATCACCGACTACGGGAACGCCTGGCGTGACTCGGCGGGCTACGAGGACGGTGACGAGTGCGCCTATACCTACGGAACTCCCCTCGGTGGCACCTCCGCGAATGGCACTGCATACAACCAGACCATCAACGGGACCAACTACTACACCCAGGACGAGTTCTCCAACCTCGCCTACGCCGCCAACATCGGCGATCCGACCTCGCCTGGAGGCCCCACTGTCCTCGGTTGCATCCAGCGCCAGGTTCCGCCGGCGTTCACTGCTGATACGCCCCCGACCTCGGGGACGGTGGGGACCGCCTACACCTACACGTTCGCTGCCACTGGCACTCCGCCAGCCAGCTACTCGGTGTCGTCGGGGGCGTTGCCGACCGGTTTGACCCTCAACACGACGACTGGGGTGTTGTCTGGGACTCCGACGGCTGCTGGTCCCTTCACGTTCCAGGTGACGGCCAGCAACTTCTCCAGCCCGGCGGCGGTCAGTCCGAGCACCACAGTCACCATCTCGCCTACACCGACCGCGCCGGCGTTTACCGCTGACACTCCGCCGACGACTGGTGTGGTGGGTACCGCGTACACCTATACCTTTGCGGCTACCGGCAGCCCGGCACCGACGTATTCGGTGAGTTCGGGGGCGCCACCGCCTGGTTTGACCCTCAACACGACGACCGGGGTGCTGTCTGGGACCCCGACGACTGCTGGTCCCTTCACGTTCCAGGTGACGGCCTCCAACGGGGTCAACCCGGCGGCGGTCGGCCCGAGCACCACCGTCACCATCTCGGCTGCACCGACGGCGCCGGCGTTTACCGCTGACACTCCGCCGACGACTGGTGTGGTGGGTACCGCGTACACCTATACCTATGCGGCTACCGGCAGCCCGGCACCGACCTATGTCGTGTCGTCGGGGGCGCTGCCGCCTGGTTTGTCTCTCAACGGGACGACCGGGGTGCTGTCTGGGACCCCGACGACTGCGGGTCCCTTCACGTTCAAGGTGAGGGCCAGCAACGGGGTGGGCACACCGGCAGTCGGCCCTACCACCACCGTCACCATCTCGGCTGCACCGACGGCGCCGGCGTTTACCGCTGACACTCCGCCGACGACTGGTGTGGTGGGTACCGCGTACACCTATACCTATGCGGCTACCGGCAGCCCGGCACCGACGTATTCGGTGAGCTCGGGGGCGCTGCCGCCTGGTTTGTCTCTCAACGGGACGACCGGGGTGCTGTCTGGGACCCCGACGACTGCGGGTCCCTTCACGTTCCAGGTGACGGCTAGCAACGGGGTCGGCACTCCGGCGGTCAGCCCGTCTACCACCGTCACCATCTCGGCCACACCGACGGCGCCGGCATTCACTGCTGACACGCCGCCGCTCTTCGGTGTGGTGGGGACTCCGTACAGTTACACGTTCACCGCGAGCGGCAATCCGACTCCGACGTTTGCGGTGACGTCTGGTGCGCTGCCGGGTGGTTTGACCTTGAACTCGGCGACCGGGGTGCTGTCTGGGACCCCGACGACTGCGGGTCCCTTCACGTTCCAGGTGACGGCCTCCAACGGGGTCAACCCGGCGGCGGTCACCCCGAACATCACTATCGCTATCTCGGCCACACCGGCGGCTCCGGCGTTCACTGCCGAAACACCTCCCACGGCTGGTGTGGTGGGGACTGCTTACAGTTACCTGTTCGCGGCTAGCGGCAGCCCGGCTCCGACCTTCTCGGTTACGTCTGGGACGTTGCCGGGTGGTTTGACCCTCAACTCGGCGAGCGGGTTGCTGTCTGGGACTCCGACGACAGCGGGTCCCTCGACGTTCCAGGTGACGGCCAGCAACGGGGTCAACCCGGCGGCGGTCACCCCGAACCTGACGGTCACGATCTCTGCTGTCCCGACGGCGCCGGCGTTCACCGCTGACACGCCGCCGACCACCGCCACGGTAGGGACTCTCTACGTCTACCCGTTCGCTGCGAGCGGCAGCCCGGCACCGACGTTCACCGTGTCGTCGGGGACACTGCCGCTTGGCTTGTCCCTCAACTCGACGACCGGGGTGCTGTCTGGGACCCCGACGACTGTCGGTCCCTCGACGTTCCAGGTGACGGCCAGCAACGGGGTCAACCCGCCGGCGGTCACCCTGACCCTCAGCATCACTGTCTCGGCTGCCCCGCCGCCGCCACCCCCGCCGCCGCCGCCCACTCTGACTCCTACGTCGGTGGTGGTGTCGGGTTCACCCAACCCGGCCACGACCGGTCAGGCTGTCGTCTACACCGCGACGGTGTCCCCGACTCCCAACGGAGGCACTGTGTCCTTCGTGGACGGTTCGGGCAACCCGTTGCCAGGGTGCTCCGCCGTGGCGGTCAACACGAGCAACGGCCAGGCCACCTGCACTGACACCTATACCGTGCCGGGCGTATACGGCGCGGCAGCCACCTACAGCGGCGACTCAAGCTTCGCGGCATCGTCGCAGAGCCCGGCAACGACCGAGACGGTCAACGCTGCGCCGCCGGGCACGCCGCCGCCGGGCACGCCGCCTCCCGGCCCGCCAGCGGGGGGGCCCAGCTCCTCGGGCGCTGGCGCCCAGGTGGCGTTCACAGCTGATCGGCTCGGTTGGTGGGTGCTCAACTCCAACAACACGGTCAGCGCGTACGGCGATGCCGTCAACTACGGCTCGACGGTTACTGCCGGAATCCACCTCAACCAGCCCGCGGTAGGCATGGCCGCTACACCGGACGGCCACGGCTACTGGATCGTCACTGCTGACGGTGGAGTGTTCAGCTTCGGCGACGCCCAGTTCTTTGGGTCGCTCGGCAACATCCACCTCAACAAGCCGATCGTCGGCATCGTCGGAACTCCTGACGCCGGTGGCTACTGGCTGGTTGCTTCCGACGGTGGGGTGTTCGAGTTCGGTGACGCCCAGTTCTTCGGGTCAACCGGAAACGTCCACCTCAACAAGCCGGTGGTGGGGATGACCCCGACTCCCGACGGCGGTGGCTACTGGCTGGTTGCTTCCGACGGTGGGGTGTTCGAGTTCGGTGACGCCGCCTTCTACGGCTCTACCGGAAACGTCCACCTCAACGAGCCGATCGTCGGCATCACCGCTTCGGTGGATGGCCACGGCTACTGGCTGGTCGCCTCCGACGGTGGAGTGTTCGACTTCGGCGACGCCGGCTTCTTCGGATCGGCCGGCAGCCTGTCGCTCAACAACACTGTCGTGGGCATGGCCGCTTCCACCGACGGCCAGGGCTACACGATCGTCACCAATTCCGGGAAGGTCTACACCTACGGGGACGCCGTCTCGTAGAGCCCGGAGATCATCCCTGGGTGACGATCGCCGTCAGTTCTGACAGGCGAGGGTTCACACAAGGACCTTGAGGCACGCAGCCGCTCGGACCCGCCCACCTGATGGTGGCGGACCCGGCGGCTCGTGCCGCGAAAGAGGCACAGCTGTAGCCCGAGGGGCAAGCTGGCGGCACCGGGTCGGCGCCGAGGATCGCAGGGTCCAGGGAGGTCGGCAGGCCGACCGCTCTTGTCCCCCCGCCCGGCCAAGCCACGGGCGCCAGCTCCACCTGCAGCGTCTGGCCGAGGGTGACCGTCACCGTGCAGCCGGCCGGGTTGCCGCGGACGGCCAGACCGCCCGGCACTGGCGCCGGGGCGCAGGAGCTGCCTCCGGTACCGGGGGACACCACCGTGGTTGGAGGGAGGGTCGAGGGCCCCGGCGTGGCGGGAACGCTCGACGAAGAGCTGCTCGATGAAGCAGTGCTCGATGACGAGGAGGCAGGGGGCGCCGTCACCGATGGGTGCTGGGCGCCGCACCCGGCCGCGGCCAGCACCCCGAGCGCCCCGGCGAGCATCAGTCGGTGTCGCATGTCAAAGTCCTCCCGTCCGGTGCCGGCTCCTCGCCGGCGGTGAGCGAACGCTACGCCCTACCGCTGCCTCGGGGCAGCATCGTCGGACGGTGTAGGTCAGGTGGGTTACCCGTGGCGTCGGATCCCTGGGCGGCCCGCGATGAGGGGGGGGATGCATCACTACCCTTACAAAAGGAAAGCATGCAAAACACGGATACCATGCGAAGCATGCAAGCGAACCGAGACGACCGATGAAGCGCACCCTGACCACGACTCAACTGCTGGCCGAGCTACCGACCAGTGTCTCCAAGGACAGCATCCGACGGTGGGCGCGTGAAGGCCGTCTGCCCTTCGACGTTACCCCGGGTGGACATCGACGGTTCTGTCTCGAAGAGGCGCTCGTGGTACTCGATCCAGCCCCGAAGACCCACCTGACTCCCATCGTGGTCGGCCGAGGCAAGACCCACATCGGGTCGGGGCCGTCTCTCACCGCTTCGCCGGCGGAGACTCTGAGCCGGCGGGCCAGAGCAGTCGAGACAACTCCGGTCGAGCAGATGGCTGAACGTGCGGCCAAAGAGAAGGTTCGAAAGCGAACTGCGACCTCGGAACTTTTCGGCAGTGCTCGACGTGTTTTGGTCGGCACGGGAGCCTGAGCCTTGGCGAAAGGCCCTCAACCGGCCATCGCGGCCTCGAAGCTCCCGGCTCTTCTCAGGAGCCTTCGACAGGGTGACGTCATCTCGCTGGGAGCGGTGAGCCTGGTCGGACAAGGGCCTTCCGAGGCTCTCAGGGACGTACCCGCTCCGGTAGCGAGTGGACCCGGCGAGCTCTGGTCGGTCACCGTCGAGTCCGACGTCGGCTGGTACGTCATCGTGTCTCAGGATTGCGACATCGTGCGGGACGTGGCGGATGAACCTTGCCTGTTGGTCAGTCCCCTCAAGTATGTATCAGCGGAACGATGGTCTCAGCTGCGTCACGGTCCCTATTCGCCGATGGAATTCCCCTATCCCGACGACAAGATCGGGCCGACTGCAGATGGCGCCAAACCTGTCGTAGACGCACGCTTCTTCACCAGCGTGGACAAGAATGCACTCTTGGAGGGCTCCGTCGCTACCCTCCGGCCTCTGACGGGGCCGCAGCAAGAGCGGTTTCAGAGCTGGCTTGGGCGGCGTTTCGCCCGATTGGCTCACGATTATGACGTCGAGGAATGCGTCCTCCGACCGGCCGCGGCCGCCTTGCTCGGATACCTCAAGACGGCCCAAAAGGCACAGGCGGATGGCAAGGCGCCGACCGCATCAGGACAAGTCATGCTCGCGGCCGAGGAATGGTTCGTTGGTGGCACGGACAAGCTGATCTCCCTCCATGTGATCACCTCGACCGCCTCCGTGGCGGCTACCGGTACGACCGTGGAGGTCTTGGAGTCGGGGCGCTCGTTCATCGAAGGCAAGCTCCGGGCCAAGCTTCCCGCAGGCAAGGGCTACGGCCTGAGTCTCAACTTGTGGACGCTCGATGCCATGCCGGCCTCGACATACCGAGACTTGGCCGAATGGACCTTCGAGCCGCCGGGTGATCCGCTGGACGTCTGAACCGCTCATCGCCCACAACCCGGCACGGTCTGAAGAGCCGCTTCCCGGCCATCAGCCCTCTCCTTCCTCAGCAACCATCTCGGATACATAGGCAGCCAGGTGGTCGAGGGTCTGGTGGCCGCCTTCGATCGCGTGGTACTTCTCGACCGCCTCGTCGCGCAGCTCCTTGGTGGGGAACACCGTGCGCATCTCGATCCGGGTCGCCGTACCGTCGGACGCCAGCGTCACGACCGAGGTAAAGGCGCTCGGGTCGCCGCGGGACTCGCCGTGGACCAGCTCTATGCGCTCGGGCGGGGTGATCTCGCTCCAGCAGATCCACTCCTGGTAGTCGGTGCCGTCCGGTCCGTGCATGACGAAGTCCCACTCGCCGCCGGCACGGAACTCGAACGCCCGAGTGGTGGTGGTGAACCCCTCCGGCCCCCACCACTGCGACAGGTGCCGCACTGCGCTGAACGCCTCGAACACCAGCTCCCGGGGGGCGGCGATGACCCGGGAGATCACGATCTCACGCTCGGCCGTCGCCGACCGCGCCGGCGCGTCCGGTCCTGTCGCTGCCATCAGCTACTCCTCCTGTCTTGCCTGCTCGAGGTCCTGCACGTAGGCGTTCAGCCGGTCGAAGCTGTCGTTCCAGAACCGCTCGAACCCGCCGGTCCATTCGTGCACCGGTCGCAGCCCGCGCCCGTCGAGGCTGTACAGGCGCAGCTTGCCGGCCTTGCGGTCCCGCACCAGCCCGACCTCCCGCAGCACCCGCAAGTGCTTGGACGCCCCCGGCTGCGCCATCCCCAACTCCCCGGCCAGCTCGCTCACCGGCCGCTCGCCCGACTGCAGCAGCACCAGGATCTCCCGGCGCTGCCGCTCGGCGATGGCGTTGAAGACGTCCGACGTCGTCGCCGCGCGTGCCATGAAGACCATCATATGTCGATATCGGCATATGTCAAGGTGGGAGGGTGAGGCCCACGCGCGGCGGTGGCGGCGGCGCCCCAGTGCGCCGGCCGGTGCGGTGGGGCGGAGGGGGAGTGTCACGCGGCTCGCTGATCACCACCCTTTGATTCGTCGGATCCGCTTCAGGTGCCACTTGGATGACGCATGCGGTATCCAAGTGGCACCTGAGCTCGGGGCAGTCTCCAAACCGGCCATCGAGCCAGGGCGCCTAGATGCCAGAACCGCCCGTCGGACGCGCGGCGCGGCGCGACGCGTCGCGACGCGAGCGTGTAAGCTTGCCTTACCTCTAGTAAGGAGCTTCCTTGACGTCCGCGACGGTCACCAGCAAAGGGCAAGTCACTATCCCGGTCGACGTGCGCACCAAGCTCGGCCTCCGGCCAG
>JAKBAM010000076.1 GCA_021809105.1 Actinomycetes bacterium | reverse complement strand
ACTACGGCCATGTCGTGAAACCCTCTTGGTCCAAGTCCCAGTTGCCGTCCTTGGGGAACCCGGGCGCAGGGCCGTCACTTCCCTCCCACCCTCCAGCCATAAGAGAGATAGCGGCCAGGAGGCCGCCGTTGCCCGGCAGGTAGAGAGGCAGTCGATTGCCCCTCTGCGGGTTATGGCCGCTGGCCAGGTAGGTGTTTTTCGTTACATCCATCAACAGTGCGTCGAGAGCAACGCCTGGATCGCCGAGACGGGCGGCAGCCATGGCGATGACGGGGAAGTCCCAGCCCCACGCCGACTCCCAGTCCCAGTCGGCCAGCACATCCGCGAGAGTGGCACGCATGACGCCGGGATCGACCAGCGGTGTCGGCGGAAGTACGCCGAACGCGGCGAGCAACGACGGATGGTCGTGGCGGCGCAGGTACGGCTCGGTGGCGATGGCGGTGTAGCGCCCATCCGCCTGGTGCGGCCACGCCAAAAGACTCTGAACTCGGGACCATTCGTCATCACGGGCCAGTCCCTGCCGCTCGCGCCAGCGCTGCGCGATCTCCAGGCCCCACCACCAGTAGACCAACTCGTAGGTGGGATCTTCGGTCGTACGCCTGTCGTAATCCTCCTGGGCCGGGATCAATGGCGGAGACAGGTGGAAAACCCCGTCGCGCTCCTCGACGAACGACGCCATGAAGCGGGCCGTCTCCTCGATGAGCTCCGCTAGGTCATAGACCAGGCGGGTTGTCGGGTCCTGGCGGTGCAAGAGCTCGGCAAAGTAGAGGAGGTGGGGCTGCTGCCAGACGAGGAACGGCCCGGTCTCGTTGGGGCTGTCCCGACCCTCGGGGCCCACCTGCTTGGGCCACCTGGCCCCTTTGTAACCCTGGCGGAACGCCGACTCCTTCGCCGCGGGCAGGATGGATTTGTACCATCCGATGCTCCGCTCGAGAAGCTCGGGCCGCCCCCAGGGGGCGAAATGGGCAGCATGCCACCAGTGCATTTCGAGGTGGAACTTTCCCTGCCACGAATTAGCTACGAGCCCGGTCTCTTGAGGGGGGATCCGGCCCGAGCAATTCAGGGCTGCCAGGTACTGCGACAACACGACGCGCCGCTCCAACTCAGGGGCGCGGGGATCGGTGCATCGGGCCATGTCGATAGCGGCGCCGGAAAGCCAGAACGACTCCCACCACGACGCCGCCGCCACCAGGGTCTCCCCCACAGTGGATACAAGGGGCTCCGTCGAGCCGTCAGAGTACGAGACGACGAGCTCCAACACGTCCGCAGATGAGGCGATCCTCACGACATGAGGATCGTCGGCAGGGAGGAGCGACCCTGCGTCCCACGACACCCGCACGGTGTAGGTGGTGGCGTCCAGCGTGCGCACGACGATCGCACCGCCATCGCGCCCGTCCACCGCGGTGCTGTGACGCTCCGGCGCTCCCCAATCCGCGGTCCCGGCAAAGCTGTCGCTTGCGTAAGGAAAAGCAAGGCGGGCCTCGAGCAGTCCGGCGCTGAGGAGAGGTGACTCGATACGGAAGGCCACTTGGGCCCGATCGGGGTGCGCCGTCGTCGTGACCGAAACCGGACGGCCCTGGTATACGAACGAGCTGCGAATCGAGCCGGACCACAGGTGGAGCCTCTGGTACACATCCGACAGTGCGGACGGATCCTCTTCGGGCTCGGCGCCCGGCGCAGGACGTAGGACCAAGCCGGTACGCCCAAGGTCGAGTCGCTGCGGATTGACGTGCAGCCAGGTGCCGGCCGCCAGCTCAGGATCGCCCTCGACTCCGAACATGGTCCACATGTCGAACTGGTCCGGGTACTCGACGTCACCGCGGCGGGTCGGATAAGCAGTCATTGCGTCGGCGAGGCTGTAACCAATGGGGTTTGGCATCTCGTGCCAACCCCAGGTCGTCTGCGTGCAGGTGTTGGTGACCGGTCCGCCCTCGGAGCGGCCCGGGTCGTGGAACGCCGTGAAGGTCTGCATCCCTGTGATATCGACGGTGCAGCCGAAATCACCGTTGCCGATGCTCAGCGGTACCTGCGCGTCGGGGGCCACCAGGACGACGTCGTGGCGCTCTACGACCGATCGCCGGTCGATCGGCCGGGTGGCGCTCACGGTGCTGCAATCCCCGCCGGCTTCGCGCCCGCCCCGCCTCCAGGTTGCGCATCGCTGCCTGGCTGTCTCATTCTGCGCTCCTCGCTCGGCCACGCAATAGCCGCCGACCCCCGAGTCTTGCACAATCGTATAGCTCTCGTGCCCAGAACCCTCGGGTGTTGACCGGTCGTTACGGGCGGACGTCGGCGCGCGACCCCAGGATGGAACGCAGGCGATCCTCCACCTGGCTGGTGCTGTGATCGTCGGTGAAGATGTAGCTGCGGTCACGGCGGATACCGTCCAACACGTTCGCAGCCACCGTCGACGCTTGGACGGTGCCGATCGGGTTCATCGCCGTCCGGATCTTCCCAGGCATCACGACGCTCGCCCCAACCGGCGCACCGACAGCGGCCAGCTCGGCGCGCAGAACATCGGTGAGGCCGAGCACCCCATGCTTGGCGACGGTGTAGGGACCTAGCCGGTCCAGGGGCAGGACGGCCGCCATCGAAGCGACGTTGACCACGTGGCCTTCCTCGCCCGTAGCGAGGATAAGCGGGACAAAGGATCGAATCCCGTGGATCACCCCCCATAGATTGATATCGATCACCTTGTGCCACTCATCGAGGGACAGCTCCCAAGAGTAGCCCCGGTTGACCACGCCGGCATTGTTGACTGCGACATGCAGGGCTCCGAAGCGATCGACAGCAGCCCGACCCACCCGCGCGACGGCGTCAGGGTCGCGGACGTCCACTGCTATTGCGTGAACGTCTGCCCCTTGCTCGTTCAAGCGGGCTGCATGACCCGTGAGCTGATGCTCATCGATGTCCGCCATCACCACGCGCAGGCCTTCGTCGACGAGCGCCTCGGCGATCGCCAAGCCGATCCCACTAGCCGCCCCCGTCACCACTGCAACGCGCCCTTCGAGCTGCTTCATCGAGCTGGGATGGTAACGGTTTGGTGACCGCATCGTGGAGCGACGGGCCGGGCACTCGCTTCACTGAGGCGCCCGCCGTAGGAGATACTTCTCAGGGCACGGGGTCGTGGCCACCGTCGTCGCTACCGGGGGCGGGTATGTGTGCCGCCAGCATGCGGGTGTGGTTGTCGGTGAGCACCGAGCGCAGCACGGTGTCGACTGCGGCCAGATCTTGGGGGCCGATCCGGTTGGAGAGGTCTCGGTTGAGTCGTTCGATCACCGTGACGATCGCTTGGCCGTAGGCTGCGCCCTGAGGGGTGAGGGACAAATTGACCTGTCGTGCGTCGCGGGAGCCGCGTGATGCGATCGCGAAACCACGTCGCTCCAGACCGTCGGCCACCTTCCGGGCAGCCTGGCGGGACACGCCTAGCGCGTCGCCCAACCGTCCGATCGGCATCGGCCCCCGGCGCAGCAGACGCAGCGCCAGCGCGTCGCTGCGGCGGTAGTCCGGGTAGCCCATCGCTCGCAGGCCCTCTGACATCTGGACCAACCAGCTCTGGCGGGCCAGGGCCAGCAAGTCACCGAATCGGTAAACGGCTGTTGACCTCCGACCCATCGACGCCTACCGTATCAACTATGCAACCTAGTTGCTTATTCGCGGCGGGACAGGGCCGGGTAAGGCCCGTAGTGGCGCTCGCCGCGTGCGCCTTCCTTACGGCGCTGGCCGGCGCCTGCGGGGCGGGGTATACGGGGGCGGCGCCTACGTCGGCGCCGGCTGCGCGTGGCAACCAGGCAGCGAGCGCCGCCACGGTCTGGCTCTGCCGCCCTGGTCAGGCTGATGACCCCTGCACCGGCTCGCTCCGGGCCACGGTCGTTGCGGCTGACGGAACGCGGACCGCAAAGGATGCTCCAGCCGATTCCGGCGCGGTTTTCGACTGCTTCTACGTCTATCCGACCGTCAGCACCCAGCCCTCTGACAACGCAACCCTGCAGGTACAGCCCTCCGAAATCAGCGTGGCTGCGCTCCAGGCGTCCCGTTTTTCCCAGGACTGCCGGGTGTGGGCTCCTATGTACCGCCAGCGGACCCTCGCATCCTTGCTCAAGGGGCTCGGCGCCGACCCGCGCGCCGACGACGTCGCCTACACCAGCCTCCTAGCGGGCTGGCGGGAATACCTGGACCAAGACAACCACGGGCGGCCGATCATCTTCATCGGCGACTCCCAAGGTGCCGCGATGTTGATCCGCCTGCTGGCCGGCCAGGTCGACCACACCCCGTCGCTGCTCGCCCGAACCGTGATCGCCATCCTGGCCGGCGGCAATGTCACCGTGCCCGTCGGTGCCACCGTCGGAGCCACGTTCGGCCACCTTCCGCTGTGTTCCGCCACGGCCCGGGCCGGCTGTGTCATCGCCTATTCCAGCTTTCCCTCGCAGCCGCCACCCGATGCCCTCTTCGGCCGCCCCGGCCAGGGCGTCAGCCTGCAGTCCGGCCAGACTGCCACCAGCGGCGTGCAGGTCGCCTGCGTCAACCCGGCCGCCCCCGGTGGGGGCACCACCGACCTCGACCCCTACTTCCCTGGCAACACCTTTCCTGCGGGTCAGCCACCGATCACCACACCGTGGGTCACCTACCCGGCCTTGTACTCGGCTGCATGCATGAGTAGCGGCGGCGCCTCCTGGCTACAGGTCAACACCCTTACCACCGGTGTCAGGCCGGTCGTCACCGAGACGCTTGGGCCGGCCTGGGGCTTCCACGCCGAGGACATCAACCTGGCCTTGGGAAACCTCGTCTCCGACGTGAGCGCAGCGGAAGCCGCCTACACGGACCGTCACCCATGACAACGTAAACCCGGGCAGCGCGCCGCGGCGACCCACCCGTACCGCTCGTTCACCGCGCTCTGCGGCGATGATCAGCCATGCGTCGTAGGACGACCCTCACCCGATCGGCTTCGTGCACTGCTCAGGATCCAGCAGCCACTTAGGTACCGCATGTGTCATCCAAGTGGACATCGAGTGGCCGACGCCAGTTGCCGTCCGCTGGAGGATGGGTGCCCCGACGGCTGGTAGCCGATCGGCTTGTGCGACGCACAGCAGCATGTGTGTGTATATTGTGTGGTGTGACTCGATTGAACGTGTATCTGCCGGACGATCTTGCGGCAGAAGCCAAGAAGGCAGGCTTGAATCTGTCGGCGGTGACCCAGGAGGCAGTCCGGCGAAGCCTGGCGTTGCGCTCGACGGATGCCTGGCTTGAAACGCTTGCGAGCCCTACTGCGCGAGTGTCACATGATCGCGCGCTGGCGGCGCTCGACGCCGCAAGGGACGAAGCACCGACGCGGCATGGCTGAGGCCGTCGTCGACGCATCCGCTCTGGTCGATCTTCTGTTGGATAACGAGCTTGGTCGCGCAGTGCGGCGTCGCATCGCTGGTCACGCCCTGCACGCACCGGCGCACGTCGATGCCGAGGTCTTGTCGGCCTTGGGACGCCTGCACCGAGCAGACGGCCTCGATGCAGGCACAGTCGAGGTCAAGCTTCGGGAGCTGGCCGCAGCACCGATCGAGCGGCATCCTGTCCACGATCTCCTCCTCGGGACCTGGGCACGTCGCCAACAGCTTCGGCTGGTCGACGCGATCTACGTCGAACTGGCCGTCTCCCGCGGCGTACCGCTGGTGACGACCGACCGCCGACTACGCGATGCATCGTCGGTTGAGGTCGTGGCCACATGAGTCGGCAGTCGCCGTCGAGGATCCGTGACTGCGACGGAGTTTGGCTTCCTTCCGGTCAGGCTGGGCTGGGGGCGCCTCGGTATGAAGGAAGGGTGCGGACGGTAAACCAGCGGTCGCATCCATTGGCCCAGCGGTTGGAGAACCAGCAACCCCATCCGACGGTGAAGTTGAGCCATCGCGGGCGGCGCAGCCGAGCCCGGCGCATGAGTTGGGCGTGGCCGGTGACCAGTCGCGGCGCATTAGTGGCGGCGAGGTCCTCCACCCGGGTCAAGTGCTGGACCGCGAGCGACGACGACTGGTCCGCGTCCAAGCCGAGCCGTGACGCGTGGGACCGCGCGGGACTCCAGGCTCCGCGCTTGCCAGCGGCCCGACGGCAGCTTGCGCACCCGCCCGAACCGCGCTCGACCAGCTGCCACCGCCACCCTCCCGGATCCGCCCTGAGGCGCCTTCCAGAGGCCAACGGTAGCCCCCGGGGTGTGACTGCGGGTCGGGCACGATCGGGCACGCGACCGATCATTGGGTCAGGGCACCGATGGCGAACTAGCCCCTGACCTGCGATTTTTGCTGGCAGCCCCAACGGGATTCGAACCCGTGCCTCCACCTTGAGAGGGTGATGTCCTAGGCCGCTAGACGATGGGGCCGTGTGGCGACCCGACGACACTACTGGATCGGTAGCACCCGACGCGGGGCCGACTCCCCGCCGCGTCGATCACCGGTCGTCGTCGAGACGGTAGAGCGTCTCTCCGGCGTCGGGCACCACCAGGGCCGCCGGGTCGGCCTCCCACGCCGCCCGATCGACTGTGGCGGGATCGACGTAGGCGAGGCCTAGTGCCTCGGTCTCCTCCCGGCTGATTCCCGTGGCCAGGGCCACCGTTGTACGGCACCGCTCCCCCGCCGCCCGGTCCCAGGTCCCCGATCCCCGGACGTGGGTGGAGTGAGCCAGGACACCCCACGGCAGGTCCCTCCAGCGATCCCATTGGCCCGTGATGTAGTCCCGGCAGTGGTAACCGACCTTGGCGATGTCGGCGCCATGGGTCCGGCTGACCTCCCGGACGTGGGGCGCGTAGAGGATCACCGTGCCACCGTCGGCCAGGACCGGATCGACCTTGTAGACACCCTTCGCTGCGGTCCACAGCTCGTCGTATCGCTCCGACACCATCGACAGGACCCGACTTACGGGACGAGGGACCCGTCGAATATGGGTCTGCGAGGCAATCGCCGCCGCCTCGGCCCAGGCGGCCTCCGGAGGTCCGATGCTCACTGCGTGCAGGCCCTCGCCGGCCGGCTCGGTGACCACGCACACTCCCACCGTCGCGCCGGGGACCATTCCTGCGGCACGGTCGATGAGCGCCCGCACCGGCGTGACGCCAAGACGCCCGATGATGGCGCTGCTCGTGAGCAGAGCTCCGAGCCAGTGCGACACGTCGATCATCTCCGGCCCCGACACACCTGGGAACAGGTACTTGTTGCCTCCGGAGAACCCGACCACCTCGTGGGGCAGCACCGGCCCGACCAGGAACACGACATCGGCCTGCGCGACGTGGCGGTTGATCCTCACCGCCACATCGACTTCCAGTCGGCCTTCGGAGGCTGCCTTGACCTCGGCGCTCGACAGGCGCCCCAATTCGACCAGGGCAGCCGGGTCCCACCACTCGTGGTTGACCACCCGGACGCCCTGAGGGTGCGACCCGACCAGCCTGGCCAGGCCGTCGACCGGCATCGCCGGGTGGGTGCCCAGCGCGACGACGACGGTGATCTCAGATGGTCGCCCGGCCAGCCCCTGGTACAGCGCGTCCAACAGCAGCGGCAACGGGCAGTGCCTGGTGCCATCGGGGATCACCACGCACACCCGGGCGCCGTCCACGTCCTGGCGCCCGACTGCGGCACGCACATGGTCGGTGATCTCCCGGTCCTCTAGTACCTCCGCAGGGCCACCGATGGTGGCGGTGTCACCAACGCTGGATCGACCCATGACAGGAGCGTACGGCAGCCGCCCTCAGCGAGTCGGCGTCAAGCTGCCGGGTGGAGGAGCACCTTGGTCCACCCGTCGTCACGCTTGTCGAAGTGCTCGTAGCCGCTCACGGCCTCCGACAACGACAGCTGATGCGATACCAGGAGCGAGGGCGTGGCCCGGCCGGCGACGATGAGGTCGCGCAGCTGGCGGTTGTACCGCTTGACCGGAGCCTGTCCCGTCCCCATCGAAAGACCCTTGGTGAAAAAGGTCCCGTAATCCCAGCCGATCCGGCCTTCCTTCGCCTGCTTCGTGGCCGCCTGCGGATCTTCGGGCACGTAGACACCGACCACGCCTATGCCGCCGGTGGATCTCACCGACTTGACCAGGTTGTCGAGCACCAGTTCTGGATGCTCTTGGCCGCTGTGATCGTGGGCCTGGTAGCCGACCGCCTCGATCCCGCGGTCCACCGGGCCGCCGTTGGCGTCCATCAACTGCTCCACTGCGTCGCCCTTCGAGAAGTCGATCGGCTCCGCGCCGAACTTGGCCGCCAACGACAGGCGGTCGGCCTCCTTGTCCACTACGAACACCCGGCGGGCGCCCTTGATGAGCGCGCTGTGCGCCGCCATGAGGCCGACCGGGCCGGCCCCGTAAACGACGACGCTGTCGCCTGGGACCACGCCCGCTAGCTCCGCACCGTGCCAACCTGTCGGAAAGATGTCCGACAGCATCGTGAAGTCCTGCTCGAACTCGTCGCCCGGCGGCAACTCCAGGAGGTTGAAGTCGGCCACTGGCACCCGGAGGTACTCCGCCTGGCCCCCGTTGTAGGGACCCATGTTGGCGTAGCCGTAGGCGGCACCGTCCACTCCCTCGGTGGGGTTCATAGTGAGGCAGAACGACGTCCAGCCCTGCTGACAGTTGCGGCATGTGCCACATGCGATGTTGAACGGTACCGAGACCCGGTCTCCCACCTTGACATGCCGGACCCCCTCGCCGACCTGCTCGACGATCCCCATGTTTTCGTGGCCGAGCACCTTGCCCTCCTCGACGGCGGTGCGGCCCTCGTACATGTGCAGGTCAGAACCGCAGATGTTGGTGGTCGTGATTCGTACGACTGCGTCGCTCGGTTCCTCGATGGCCGGATCGGGGACCTCTTCGATCGCGACCTTGTAAGCACCTCGATAGACGACTGCCTTCATGATGTGACCTCCAGAGTGCCGGGGCCGCTCGCCTCGGCGCACGAAGGGCTTCCCCTCACATCCGCCGGGAAACCAATGGGGAGCGAAGAGCGAGGTTCCAGGGAGCAAAAGACGGGTATCGGCCTCCCGGGTCGGGTCACCGGACCGAGGTACGCGAGGAGCGACGGGCAAAAATGGCAGATGTCACATCATCGGTGCGCCAGGCCTCGCGCAGTGCGGCCATGGGCTGGCTGGCCCGCTTCGGACTGGCCGCGCG
>JAKBAM010000024.1 GCA_021809105.1 Actinomycetes bacterium | reverse complement strand
CCTGCCGCCGGCCGTGGAGGTGGTGGGCCTGGGACGGTCCTACGAGGCGCCGCTCATCCGTTCCGGTCGGGCGTTCCCCGAAGACCTCACCCTTGTTCCCGGGGCGGTCCTCGCCCTCCGCTGGGAGGGCCGAGGGCTCACTGCGGTCGTGGAGGCCGGCGGGGCCCGGCAATTCGCGACTGGGTCCGGGGAGGACGCGAGGTGATCGAGCTCGACCCGCCGGAGCTCCACGCCCCCCGGCTGCGCCGTCTGGAGCGTGCGGCTGCGTCGCTCGGGATCGACGAGTGGCTGCTCACCGCGTCTGCCGCCGTGCGCGCCGCCGCCGGCGCCTGGTCCGACGATGTCGACCTGTTCGGCGAGTGGGCGTCGCCGATCGTGGCGGTCGGGACGCGGGTGGTGCAACCCGGGCGCCCGCCGAACGACCCACGGTTGATCGACGAGCTCGCAGATCTGCTCCCCGCCAAGGGCACTCTCGCCGTGGACCGCATCGGGCAGGCCGCCCTCGAACGGCTGGCGCACATCCGTCCCGGGCTGGAGGTGATCGACGCCGGTGTGCTCATGGCGATGTCCAAATCGCCCCGGGACCAGGCCGAGATCGACGTGCTCGTAGAGGCACACCAGCGGACCGAGGCGCTCCTGGCGGCGATGGTCGACCTGGTCCAGCCGGGCGTGACCGAGCGGGAGCTGACCGGCGAGCTCATGGTCCGGGCCGCCGCCGCCGGGTTGGACCGGTTCCACGTCGACACCGTCTTCGCCGTGCTCCCCAAGGAATCGTCGCAGGCCCCGTGGGCGCGCGGCGCATGGACGCACCGGTTGCCGTACCGGGAGCTGACCTCGGACCGCGTCGTAGCCCGCGGTGATCACGTCGCTTTCGACGCCGGGATCGGCTACCGGGGCTACACCGCAGATGTGGGGTGGACCCTCCTGGCCGGAGACGACGAGCCGTCGCCGCCCGAGCGGGCGCTGGCGCGCAAGTGGGAGGGGGTGGCGGCCCGCGTGATCGACGCCGCCCGACCTGGTGCCACCGTGGCAGACCTCCGGTCGGCCGCGCTGGCGGGGTGGGACCCCACGGCGCCGCCGCCGTGGCCATACCCGCTGTACGTGGCGCACGGAGTCGGCACGGATCTGGCCGAGCCGCCCTTCGCCGGCGCCGGTCTCGCACCTGAGATCGAATCGTCGATGGTGCTGGTCGAGGGCAACGTGCTCATGGTCGAGCCCTACGTGTTCGAGGAGGGAGTCGGCGGCTACCGGGCGGAGTACTGCGTCGTAGTCGGCGCCGGCGGCGCGCAGGTCGTCAGCCGGCTTCCCTACCGCGACTGGCCCCAGCGTTGAGGTCGAGCCGGCCGGGTCGGCCACACCCGGTGGTCCCGGCGCCCAGCGACGCTACGGGCGCCCCGCCCGTGGGTCGGTGCGCGTGACCGGCCCGCTCGTCGCCAACCATGTCGGGCTCTGCGTCGCCGACCTGGACCGGTCCATCCGGTTCTACGTCGAGCTCCTCGGGTTCGAGGTCGAGCGGGAGGTAGTCGTCGGCGATGGGGTGGCTGGTCCCCTCCTCGCCGTCGAGGCGCCGGTCGGTCTCCGGGCGGTGTACCTGCGCGCCGGCTCGTTCGTGCTCGAGCTCCTCCACTTCGACCGCCTCGGCAACCCGCCCGCCGCCGCGCGGGTCTTCAACGAGCCGGGGTTGACCCACCTCTCGGTGTGCGTGGACGATCCGGCGCAGCTGGCCGAGCAGGTCGAGCGCTTCGGCGGATCCGTCGTCACGTCTTTGTTGCCGATGGCCCTCATCATCAAGGACCCCGACGGTCAACTGCTCGAGCTGCTCCCCATGTCCTACCGCCAGGGCTAGGTGCTCGTGCCGCCAGGGCTAGGTGCTCGTGACCAGCCACTCGTGGGTGGTCAGGGTGGGCGAGCGGTCGTAGTCCAAGAACCGGGCGACATCCTCCCAGATCAGTTGCTGAGCTTCTTCCGAGTCGTAGGACCTTGTCAGGGCGTCTTCCACCGTGCGGTAGTGGATCTCGCCGAAGCCATCCCACTCCGGCGAGGCATCGGTCAGGCGCCCGGCGGCGTGGTTCTGCACGTAGCGCCAGAAGCCGGGCTGGCGCGCCACCGCCAACGGCCCGTGACGCTCGCGCCAATGCTGGCTGAACTCCGCCTGCGTGAGGTCGGCGCGCCGGTGCAAGAAGGCGATCATCTTGAACCCGGGTGAGCGGGTCCCCTCTGGCCAAGCGCGCTGGTAGTCCTTCTGGACGATCTCCTCGACGTGGTAGGCGCCGACCAGGGAACTTCCTGCCGGCAGGGGCATCTTCAGCGCCGTGTCGGGATCGGTGTCCCACAGGGCGATGACCGCGCGCTCGGTCTGCTCGGTCATGAGCGCAGGGCCGAGAGCTTCGAGGTCGCCCTCGGGGAGGCGGACGTCGACCGTCGCCCGGCTGGCGGCCCCGGAGCCGACCACCTCGGTCACCCCTTCGAGCGCATCAGCTGCGAACCGGTCCCTGTCGCGGTCGAACGCCACGGTCAAGAGCACCTTCATGGACTGGAGCCTCCTCGTCGTCGTCGTCCTCCCATTCAAGGTCCATTTCGATACCGCATGTGGTACCCAAGTGGACGCTGGATCCGGGCGGCGTCTACGCCGACCTCGCGCCTACGCCGACCTCACGATCGCAGCCGGGGACCGGCCGCCGCGGGTGATCGATCTCGCGTGCTCGTCCAGGAAGATGGCGAGGTGCTCGGCGCTGAGGGGGCGGGAGAGGAGGTAGCCCTGCCCGCTGTCGCAACCTTCCTGACGTAGGTGCTGGAGCTGCGCGGGGTGTTCGATCCCTTCGGCGAGCGTTTCGAGCTGGAGGGAGTTGCCCAAGGCGACGAGGGTGTGGACCATCTCGCCGGCGCCCCTGGAGTCGACGCCGCCTCCGATGAAGGAGCGGTCGATCTTCAGGGAATCGACCGGGAACTGGCGCAGGTACGCCAGGGACGAGTATCCGGTGCCGAAGTCGTCGATGGCGATGCGCACGCCGAGGTTCTTGAGCTCGTCCAGTACGACGAGGGTGGCGTCGGCGTCGTGCATGATCGCTGTCTCGGTCATCTCGATGATCAGCGATGACGGCGGGATCCCGCTGGCCTCCAGCGCGTCCCGGACGTCGTCGATGAAGTCTGGGCGTTCGAACTGGCGCATGGAGGTATTGACCGCCATGTCGATCGGGTGCCCGGCGGATCGGAGCCTCGACGCCTGCATGCACGCCTCCTGCAGCACCCACCTGCCTACCTCGACAATGAGGCCGGTTTCCTCGAGGGAGGGAATGAACATGTCTGGCGCGACGATGCCGAAGTCTGGATGGGCCCATCGCAGGAGAGCTTCGACGCCGGTGGCGACCTCGGTGTCGAGGTCGAACATGGGCTGGTAGACGAGGAAGAGCTCTTCGTGGGCGATGGCTTCGGCGAGGCGCTCCCCGAGCTGCGCCCGCGCCACTGCCTCTTCTTGCATCTCGGCGGCGAACACCCGGTGGCAGCCCTTGCCGGCAGCCTTTGCGTGGTAGAGCGCTATATCGGCGTCTCGGAGGAGGTCGCCGGCACACGGGCGGTCACCGACTGCGACGCCGATGCTGGCGCCGATCGTCACGGGTCGCTCGCGGCCGGTGAGCTCGAATGGTTGCTGGAGGGCGTCGAGGACCTTCTCGGCTACCGCATCGAACCCAGCGTCGGGAGCCGTCCCTTCGGTGAGCACGACGAACTCGTCGCCTCCGATCCGCCCGACGGTGTCGTTGGCTCGCAGGGCGGCGATCAGGCGGACCGCGACCTTTTGCAGCAACTCGTCGCCGCAGCCATGGCCGAGGGTGTCGTTGACCTGCTTGAAACCGTCGAGGTCGATGAAAAGGGCAGCCGCCCGTGTTTGGTCGCGCCGGGCCCGGACGAGCATCTGTTCCGCTCGGTCGAGGAGGAGGACGCGGTTTGGCAGGTCGGTGAGCGGGTCGTGGAGCGACTGGTGGCGGATCTGCTCGAGCAGGCGGCTGTTTTGCAGAGCGACTGTCGCTTGGCCGGCCAGTCCGGCGAAACGTTCGGCGAGGTCGGGGTCGTCGAGGACGTGCTCGCTCTCGTCGCGCAAAGCGGCCACCAGGATGCCGACTGTTGCGCCGTCGAGCCGCAGGGGCGCTGACGCCATCGTCCTCAGCCCGGCATCCTTCATGAGGCCCTGGGCGAGCGGGCTGACCTCCTCCCGGCTCCGGCGGTGCACCTCCTGGCGGTCCCTCGAGACGATGGGGATCTCCAACGCCTCGATCTGAGCCCCAACGTCGGGCGGGTACCCGCTGTGGGCTACGACTCGCGCCACGCCGTCTTCTACGAGCAACACCGCTGCGCAGTCGCAATCGATCACGTCGGGGATGGCCTTGGCCACCTTCGCGGCCAGGTCCTGCACGGACGAGAGGTCGGCGAGGGAGGTAGACAGATCCAACAGCGCCTCGGCGCTGCGCGCCTGGCGGCGGGCGTCCTCCAGCGCGAACGCCGAATCGAGCGCGGTCGCCGCCAAGCGGGCGTAGGCGTCGAGGGAAGCTCGGTCGTGGTCTGACGAGATACCCGGGTCCAGTGCCAGCAACTGTCCGTAACGACGATGAGCCGACGCGACTTCTGCTGACAGCCACGCGCCGGCGTCGTCTTCCAGGAGGCTTTTGACCATCTCCTCGCTGATCCCGTCGGTGTAGAAGCGCACCCGCCCCGGGAGGGTGTCGACGACCAGCGCGAAACCCGGGGAGTGCATCGCCCGCGCTGCGTTGGCGACGATACGGCCGAGCACGGCGTCGAGGCTGTCGACCGACACGATATCGTGCACCGTCTGCTCGAAAGCTTCGAGCCGGCTCTCGGCGATCTCCCGACGGGCCCGCTCGGCGTCGAGCTGCAAGCTCGGATCGTCTGCTTCCTCCCAGCGCAGATCAGTGACGCACTCCTCCGCGCCCAGGGACTGGCACTGCGCTTGGGACACCTCCAGCACCCGCATTCCGAAGAGCCGCAGCATCAGCGGGCTCAGGCCCTCGTAGAACGCGCACAGCTCCGGGAACGGCTCGAATCCGTCGATCAGGCGATGATGCCAGCGCACGTGTGTGGGGCTGACGATCTCCGGCTCCAGGGTCGACACCGTCGAGATCGCCCTGGCAGCTTCGGCGCCGGCCACCAGCATCTTCAGCGGCGAACCGAGCGACTGCAGCGTCGAGCCGATCTGCGGAGCGGTGCTGCTGCCGAAGCTGCTGACCTCGGCGATACCTCGGAGGCCGCCAATACCAGCCAGGAGCGCCGCCGCCGCCTCCAGCAATGGGCGCAGCTGACCGTAGGAGCTCCAGGAGGTGTCATCGAGCAGTTCCTCCACGGGCCGGGTCTCGCCGGCCTTCTCCAGCAGCTGCGCCACCCCGCTGTCGCCGAGGCGTTCCGCGACGTAGCTCAAAAGCATGCGGGTGTGCATCCCTGAGAAGTGGCGCCCCGACGCCAGCACATGATCCATTCCCTAGCTTTCGACCAGAAGGGGTAGGTGGCTGAGCGGAAGGCGGGCATAGGCGAAGTAAGTGCCCAACTCGGACAATATGTCCTCGGGCCGTGCCCCTGGCCGGCGCCGGCCGATCCGCCTGGCCCGAGGACTCCTCCATCGGTCCCCCTTGTCCTGCCGCCGGGCGGAAGGGCATCTCTGGCCATCGGTTCGGCCCCTTACCAGCGGTCCTGCGAGCGTCCTAGAGCACGGTTGACGAAGCGGCTGACGTCACGCCAGGTGACGACACCCGGCCGGCGCTGCGGGTCCCCGATCCACGGCTGCAGCCGAGCCCTCTTGGCCACCTCGTCGCGCACCTTGATCAGCGTGCGCCGGCTGGCGTGGGCAGTCTTCTGCGTCCCGGCCTCCGTGAAGTAGCTCACAGCTTCGCTGTCGCGTATCCATCCGAGTGCCTGATTCGGCCGCGAAGTGACGTCGAGGCCGATGACCGAGAGCTCTGCGTTCGAGCCGGCGTCGCATCGTCGATCGTCACTGGGGTGGCGCAGCAGGGCGGCGAGGCTGTGAGGGTCGGGGGCGTCGAGGTGCCCGTAGTAGAAGTCGGCGCCCGCTTCGGCCATCCGCAGCCGCAGCATCGGATCGAGCATGCGCCCGCTGATGACGATGACCGTGGTCTGGTCGGAGGTTCGGCGCCGGCGTATGGACTCGACGACGCGGACCCCGGGAAACCGGTCCCAGTCGCTGCGCGGGTCGTGGGCGTCGACCATCGCTACGTCGATCCGGTCGTCCCAGTCGAACCCGAACGCAGTCTCGGGGTCGAGTACCGCCACCACCTCGATGTCAGCGAAAGCCTTCAACCCCGCGGCTCGGCCGGTACGGACCCAGACGTCATCATCGACTATCACCACCCGCAGCGGGCGATCCGGCTCGGCCCGGTCGTCCGGCGAGTCCTTCATCGGGTGTCACGCCCCAACCCGTGCACCGGTGTTCCCGGACCGCGGCCCCCGCAAGAAGGGTCACTGCCTCGCAGGAGAGAGGAGTACCGAGAGCAAGCTTGTTCGGTCATGTGTCGCCTTTGCTCGCCGGTGCGGCAGTGCACGCTGCAACGTCAGGTCACTGGAGATGGAGGAAGATCATGGCCAGGAACGACGTGCACTTCCCGCCCTGGAAACGCGCAGGGCCACACCCGCTACCCTGTGAGGTGACAGTACCAATGGCACTGTCACCAATGGCACTGTCCCGGCGGCTCTCGGGTAGCTGCTAGGGTGTCCATCCGTTGTCCCGCGTGTCCGCGGGTGTCCGTGGTTCCCGAGGGGAACGTGGCGGAGACCCCGTGGCACCAATCGTACGAGCGCAGCGCTCCCAGTCATTTAGGGAGAGCTGCGCCCTCGCGTGTGAGGCAGCCGGTCCGCTGGGCCGGTCTTCCTCCGCCACGACCGAGAAAGAAGTCCAGCTGTGCCCTCCAAAGCGATCGTCGGCGAGAAAGTCGGCATGACCCAGATCTGGGACGACCAGCACCGCGCTGTTGCGGTCACTGTCGTCAAGGTCACTCCGGCGCGGGTCGTGCAGCTGAAGACACCCGACCGCGACGGCTACTCCGCCCTGCAGGTCACTTTCGGCTCCCGCCGGGCGAAGACCCTGACCAAGCCGGTTCTTGGCCAGTACGCCAAAGCGGATGTCGACCCCGGCAAGAGCTTGGTGGAGCTGCGAGTCGGCGACACCAGCGAGTACAGCGTCGGCCAGGAGCTCGGCGTCGACGTGCTCAGCGCCGGCGACAGGATCGACGTGACCGCCGTATCGAAGGGCAAGGGCTTTGCCGGCGGCATGAAGCGCCACAACTTCAAGGGCCAGGGTGCCAGCCACGGCAACCACAAGCACCACCGGGCCCCCGGCGGCATCGGCGCCTGCGCCACCCCTGCCCGGGTCTTCAAGGGCACCCGGATGGCCGGTCAAATGGGCAACCAGAAGGTCACCACCCTCAACCTCGAGGTGGTGCAGGCGGACTCCGAGCGCAGCCTGCTGCTCATCAAGGGAGCGGTACCCGGGCCCAGGGGCGGCACGATTCTCATCCGCGGCGCGATCAAGGGAGGCAAGTGATGGCTGAGGTCACTGTCCGCGACGCCGAGGGTGCAGAGGCTGGCACGCTGACCCTCGACGAGACGTTCTTCGGCATCGAGCCCAACGTGGCGGTGCTCCACCAGGTCGTTACCGCCCAGCTCGCCGCTGCCCGTTCGGGCACGCAGAGCACCAAGACTCGTGCGGAGGTCTCCGGCGGGGGCAAGAAACCCTTCAAGCAGAAGGGCACCGGCCGGGCCCGCCAGGGCTCCGAGCGCGCCCCGCACTTCACCGGTGGTGGCGTCGCCTTCGGGCCCAAGCCCCGCAGCTACCGCCAGAAGACACCCAAGAAGATGGTGCAGCTGGCGCTGCGCTCGGCTCTGTCCGACCGGGCGTCGGAAGGTCGGGTCGCGGTAGTCAGCTCGTGGCCTTGGTCGCCGCCGTCGACCAAGGGCGCGGTGGGGGCCCTGGCTGCTCTGGGCGTGACGGGCAAGGTGATGGTCGTGCTCTCCCGGGACGACGAGGACGCTTACAAGTCCTTCCGCAACCTGACCGACGTCAAGATCGTCCAAGCCGGTGAGCTCAACGCCTATGACGTGTTGGTCAACGACTGGATTGTGTTCACGACCCGGACGCTGCCAGGCCATACGAGCGACCAGAGCACCCAAGCACCGGGCGGCAGCGAAGCACCAGGCGGCACCGGAACAGCGCATGCCACCGAGACCACCACTGCCACCGAGACCACCACTGCCACCGAGATCGAGGCCGAGGAGGACGCCCTGTGACCGGGCCCCGTGATGTGATCCTCCGACCAGTCGTGTCGGAGAAGTCCTACGCCTTGCTAGACGACGGGGTTTACACCTTCGTCGTCGCCCCCGGCGCCAACAAGACCGAGATCCGCCATGCGGTCGAGTCGATCTTCAACGTTCAAGTCACCAAGGTCAACACCCTCAACCGTCCGGGCAAGCGCAAGCGCAACCGGAAGAAGCAGACCTTCGGGAAGCGTGCCGATCAGAAGCGGGCGATCGTGACACTGGCCGAGGGGCAGAGCATCGAGATCTTCGAGGGGGGCAGCTGATGCCGCTTCGCAAGCGCAAGCCGACCAGCGCTGGACGGCGCTTCCAGACCGTCTCGGACTTCTCCGAGATCACCCGCTCCCGGCCGGAGAAGAGCCTGCTCGCTCCCAAGTCGAGCACTGGAGGTCGTAACGCCTACGGCCGCAAGACCGCTCGACACAAGGGCGGCGGCCACAAGCAGCAGTACCGGATCATCGATTTCAAGCGCACCAAGGATGGTGTGCCGGCGACGGTGGCGGCCATCGAGTACGACCCCAACCGCAACGCCCGCATTGCCTTGCTCCACTATCACGACGGCGAGAAGCGCTACATCCTGGCTCCGGCTCGGGTCAAGGTCGGCGATGTCCTCCGCTCCGGCCAGGGCTCCGACATCCGGCCCGGCAACGCGTTGCCGATGCGGTTCATCCCGGTCGGCTCTGTCGTGCACAACGTGGAGCTCAAGCCTGGCGGTGGCGGCAAGATTGCCCGTGGTGCCGGCATGAGCGTGCAGCTGGTGGCCAAAGAGGGCGACTACGCCACCCTTCGCCTGCCGTCCACCGAGATGCGCCGCGTGCCGATCGACTGCCGGGCCACGCTCGGCGAGGTGGGCAACTCCGAAGCCGAGCTGATCAGCCTCGGCAAGGCGGGCCGTAACCGCTGGAAAGGCGTCCGTCCCCAGACCCGTGGTGTAGCCATGAACCCCGTCGACCATCCCCTGGGCGGTGGCGAGGGCAAGACCTCAGGTGGCCGCCACCCCGTCTCGCCGTGGGGCAAGCCCGAGGGTCGCACCCGCGACCGCACCAAGCCGTCCGAGAAGCTCATCGTCCGCCGTCGGCGTACCCGCGGCGCCCGGAGGTAGTAGATGCCCCGCAGCCTTAAGAAGGGTCCGTTCGTCGACGACCACCTCCTGAAGAAGGTGGACGATCTCAACTCCCGCAACGAGAAGCGGGTTATCAAGACCTGGTCACGTCGCTCGACGATCATCCCCGACATGGTCGGCCATACCGTCGCCGTGCACGATGGCCGCAAGCACGTCCCGGTGTACATCACCGAGTCCATGGTCGGCCACAAGCTCGGGGAGTTCGCCCCGACCCGTACCTTCCGGTTCCACGCCGGCCAGGAGAGGGCCGGCCGGCGATGATTTGTCGCATTCGCAAGCAGAGCTTGCTCGGCGAGCTGATCGAGCTCCGGTCGACCGGCAAAGCCGGCTCGACCTCCGCACGGGAAGGCGTCAAGTAATGACGGGCCTCAAGACCAACGAGCGGGAAGGGACCCGGGCCGTGCTGCGTCACGCCCGCGTCGCCCCCAACAAGGTGCGGGAGGTGCTCGACCTCATCCGCAACAAGCCGGTGCAGGAGGCCGAGGACATCCTCCGTTTCTGCGAGCGCGACGTCGCCTTCATCGTCGGCAAGGTGCTCCACTCGGCCATGGCCAACGCCGAGGCCAACGATGGTCAGAGCGTTGACGAGCTCTACGTCGCCTCGGCGTTCGCCGACGAGGGCACCACCATCAAGCGGTGGCGGCCCCGTGCCCGGGGCCGGGCGACCCGCATCCGCAAGCGGACCGCCCACATCACCGTCATTGTCGCCCGCCTGCCCGAGGAGAGGCTCGCTCGCCTGATGCAGCGCCGCCGCGCCGAGCAGGTGGCCCAGCGGGCCCGGCGTGTTGCCGGCGCTCGCAAGTCCACCGGCGACACGCGCAGCCGGGCTCAGCGCCGGCGCAACGAGCCGATCGAGACTCCCGACGACGAGTCGGCTGATACCCAGGCGGCCGATACCCAACTGGCCGATGGGAGCAACGCCGCTCTGGTGGCGGCGGCGGCCGACGAGGCGGGCATCGTCGACACGACCGCCGACGCGGTCGCAGCGGAACAGGCCGACCGCGCCGAGACCGAGACTGCCGAAGCTGAGACCGAGACTGCCGAAGCTGAGACCGCCGCCAAGACCGAGAACGCCGACACAGAAGAGGACGGCCAGTAGATGGGCCAGAAGGTCAATCCGTACGGGTTCCGGCTCGGGGTCACCACCGACTGGAAGTCGCGGTGGTTCACCGACCGCGACTACCAGGAATATCTGATCCAGGATGTTGATATCCGCAGCTACCTCATGGGTCAGCTGGAGCGCGCCGCGGTCAGCCGCATCGAGATCGAGCGCACCCGGGACCGGCTGCGCATCGACGTCCACACGGCCCGCCCCGGCATCGTCATCGGCCGGCGGGGTGCCGAGGCCGACCGCCTCCGCACGAAGCTGGCCGAGATGACCAAGAACCCCAAGGTCCAGCTGAACATCCAGGAGATCAAGCAGCCCGAGCTCGACGCCGCTTTGATGGCGCAGGGCATCGCCGATCAGTTGGCTGGACGTGTCAGCTTCCGCCGGGCTATGAAGCGCACCGTCCAGACGGTGCAGAAGGCCGGCGCCTTGGGCATCCGGGTGCAATGCGCCGGACGCCTCGGTGGCTCCGAGATGTCCCGGCGGGAGTTCTACCGTGAGGGCCGCGTCCCCTTGCACACCCTGCGGGCCGACATCGACTACGGCTTCCGCGAGGCCAAGACCACCTACGGCCGCATCGGCGTGAAGGTCTGGATCTACAAGGGCGACATCCTGCCCTACAAGGTGTCGGCCGAGGAGAAGATCAGTCGCGAGGCTGCCATGGCCACCGGTGGCACTTCCGGCCAGGGTGCGCCCCGCCGGGTCGTCTCCGCTGGCGGTGGCCGGCGCCGTCCCGACCTCGGGGAGCCCGGGTCCGCCCCGGCGGCACCCGCTACCCCCGCAGCGGGCGCTGGCGCCCCTCCCGCCGTCGCCGGTGCCCCGACCGATGCGCCCGTCGCCGACGAGGAGGTCGAGCGTCCGTTGGTCGGTGTAAACCCTGAGCTTGAGCGCCTCCTCGCCGAGGAAGAGGACATCGAGCGCCGTACCCGGGGCGAGCACCATGAGACCCCCCACTTCCCGAAGGACGCATGATGGTCCGCACTCGGAAGCAGAGCTTCCCCGGCGGCCTCGCCGTGTTCCGGCCGACCGGGCAGCCCGGTTCGGGCCCCGCGCTCAGGAGGCACATCTGAGATGTTGATGCCGCGCAAGGTCAAGCATCGCAAGCAGCAGCGGGGCCGTCTCTCCGGGCAGGCCAAGGGGGGTACCACCGTGAGCTTCGGTGAGTACGGGATCCAGGCCCTCGAGCCCGGTTGGATCACCGCCCGCCAGATCGAGGCCGCCCGTATCGCCATGACCCGCCACGTCAAGCGTGGAGGGAAGGTGTGGATCCGGGTGTTCCCCGACAAGCCCGTCACCGCTAAGCCGGCTGAGACCCGAATGGGCTCAGGCAAGGGCAACCCGGAGTTCTGGGTCGCCGTGGTCAAGCCGGGTCGGATCATGTTCGAGCTCGGCGGGGTTGGCGAGGAGCTTGGCAAGGCCGCCATGGAGCGGGCCATCCAGAAGCTGCCGATCAAAGCCCGCTTCGTGGTCCGCGCCAAGCAAGAGGAGGTGCACGTCTGATGGCCAACGCACCCGCCAAGGCCCTTCGCGAGCTCACCGACGGCGAGCTCGAGCAGCAGATGGTCGACGCCAAAGAGGAGCTTTTCAACCTTCGCTTCCAACTGGCGACCGGTAAGCAGGACAACTCAGCCCGACTGAACCACGTCCGCAAGGACATCGCTCGCATCGCCACCGTGCTTCGCGAGCGCGAGATCGAGGCCGCAGAGGCCGCAGAGGTGAAGAGCTGATGGCCGAGAACGAAACGTCGACGGAGGCGCAGGCGGAAGCCCGCACCAACGCCCGCAAGGTGCGCGAGGGGCTGGTGGTCTCCATCAAGATGGACAAGACCGCAGTGGTAGCTGTCATCGAACGGGTCCGCCACCCCCGGTATGCCAAGACGGTGCAGCGCACGAAGCGCCTGTACGCCCACGACGAGGCCAACGACGTCCGCGTCGGCGACCGTGTCCGCCTGGCCGAGATCCGGCCCCTCTCCAAGCTGAAGCGTTGGCGAGTGATCGAGGTCCTCGAGCGGGCCAAGTGACCGGGTCGGGCTACGACGGCCACCGGCGGGGACGTGGTTTCCTCCTGATGGAGGAGGTCCGGGCCCCGGGGTCCCCGGCCGGGAAAGGAACATCATGATCCAGCAGGAGAGCCGCCTCCGGGTGGCCGACAACTCCGGGGCCAAAGAGGTCCTTTGCATCAAGGTCCTCGGCGGGTCCAAGCGCCGCTATGCCTCGATCGGGGACATATTCGTGGCCACCGTGAAAGACGCCATCCCCGGCGCCAACGTCAAGAAGGGCGATGTCGTGAAGTGCGTCGTCGTGCGCACGAAGAAGGAGAAGCGCCGCCCCGACGGCAGCTACATCCGCTTCGATGAGAACGCCGCCGTGCTGATCAACGACCAGCAGCAGCCCCGGGGCACCCGCATCTTCGGCCCGGTCGGTCGCGAGCTGCGCGACAAGCGCTTCATGCGCATCATCTCGCTGGCACCGGAGGTGCTGTGATGAAACTCAAGAAAGGCGACCAGGTCCAGGTGCTCTCCGGTAAGGACCGGGGCCAGACCGGCGTCATCATGCGCGTGCTGCCCAAGGCTGACAAGGTGATCGTCGAGGGGGTCAATGTCGCCAAGAAGCACCAGCGCCAAACGCAGGCGCGCGTGAAGGGCGGGATCATCGACAAGGACATGCCGATCTCCGCGTCTGCCGTGGCGTTGATCTGCTCCAAGGACGGTCCGACCCGAGTCGGTTACCGGATCGTCGAGGACGGCACTAAGACCCGCATCTGCCGCAAGTGCGGCAAGGAGATCTAGGGCGATGGCGACTGCAACCGCTGCTGCATCGACCACTTCGGAGCGTCCGCGCCTGAAGGTGCGCTACGACAACGAGGTCCGGGCCCAGCTGAAGGACCAGTTGGGGCTCCCCAACATCATGCTCGTGCCCCGGCTCGAGAAGATCGTGATCAATATGGGCGTCGGGCGTGCCACCCAGCAGGCCTCGCTACTCGAAGGTGCGATCAGGGACCTCACTCTCATCACGGGCCAGAAGCCGATGACGACGGTGGCGAAGAAATCGATCGCCGGCTTCAAGCTGCGCGAAGGCAACCCGATAGGTGCCAAGGTCACTTTGCGATCCGACCGGATGTGGGAGTTCTTCGATCGGCTGATCAGCCTGTCGATTCCCCGTATCAGGGACTTTCGCGGGCTTCCCCCCAAGGGTTTCGACGGGCGGGGCAATTACACGTTCGGCCTCGGCGAGCAGCTGATGTTCCCCGAGATCGACTACGACAAGATCGACACCACACGCGGTATGGACATCACGATCGTGACCACCGCACGGACCAATGCGGAAGGCCGCGCCCTGCTCGACGCGTTCGGCTTCCCGTTCCGCAAGGAAGGTAACTGAGATGGCCAAGAAGGCGCTCATCATCAAGTCGCAGCGCAAGCCCAAGTACAAGGTGCGGGCCTACACCCGCTGCCGTCGCTGCGGCCGGCCTCACTCGGTCTTCCGCAAGTTCGGCCTGTGCCGCATCTGCCTGCGCGAGCTGGTCCACGCCGGCGAGGTCCCCGGTGTCACCAAGGCGAGCTGGTAGGGGAGGCCGACCATGACGATGACCGATCCCATCGCCGACATGCTCACCCGCATCCGCAACGCCAACGTGGCGATGCACGACACGGTGCGCATGCCGTCCTCCAAGGTCAAAGAGGCCCTTGCGGTCGTCTTGGCCAAGGAGGGTTACATAGAGGGCTGGACCACCGCCTCCGCCGGCGAGCGGCCGGGGCGCATCCTCGAGATCACCATGAAGTACACCCGTGACCGGGCCCGGACCATCTCTGGGATAAAGCGGGTGTCCAAGCCGGGGCTTCGGGTCTACATCCCGGCCGACAAGATGCCGCGTGTCCTAGGCGGCCTCGGTGTCGCTGTCCTGTCCACCAGCCAGGGGCTCATGACCGACCGTGAGGCGCGCAAGCGCCGGGTCGGTGGCGAAGTCCTCTGCCACGTCTGGTAACGGAGAGATAGGAAAATGTCGCGCATTGGACGCAGCCCCATCCCGATCCCGGGCGGAGTGGACATCACCGTCGCCGGCCGCCAGGTCACCGTCAAGGGTCCGAACGGAACGCTCAGCCACGAGCTGCCCGGTGAGATCACCCTCCGCCAGGAGGAGGCCACCCTGCTCGTGGAGCGCCCCAACGACGAGCGCCAGAACCGGGCTCTGCACGGTTTGACCCGCAGCCTGGTCAACAACATGGTTCTCGGTGTCACCGCCGGCTTCAACAAGGAGTTGGAGATCGTCGGAGTCGGCTACCGCTGCACCGCTAAGAGCTCGACCTCCCTGGAACTGGCCCTTGGCTTCAGCCACCCCGTGTTCGTCGACGCGCCAGCGGGTATCAGCTTCGAGGTCCCCCAGCCCACGCGCATCAACGTCAAGGGCATCGACAAGGAGCTGGTCGGCCAGGTTGCCGCCAACATCCGCAAGATCCGCAAGCCCGAGCCCTACAAGGGCAAGGGCGTCCGCTACGCCGGCGAGCGGGTCATCCGCAAGGCCGGCAAGGCCGCGAAGTAAGGGTAGCGATGAGCACCTCGACCAAGGACAAGCAGACGGCGCTGGCCCGGCGACACCACCGGGTGCGCAAGAAGGTCAGCGGCACCGCGGAGCGCCCCCGCTTGGCGGTGTTCCGCTCCAACAAGCACATCATCGCCCAGGTCATAGACGACCGGACTGGCACCACCCTGGCGGCGGCGTCCACCACGGAGAAGGACCTCCGCGGTGGGGCCACCGGCAACAAGTCCGCCGCCACGGCGGTCGGGCGCCTCGTCGCTGACCGGGCCAAGGCGGCCGGGGTCAGCCGGGTCGTGTTCGACCGGGGCGGGTTCCTCTACCACGGACGGGTGGCTGCGGTCGCCGACGCGGCGCGCGACGCCGGACTGGAGTTCTAGGGCTATGGCAGACCAGCAGTACGAAGACCGGACCATCAAGGTCAACCGCGTCGCCAAGGTGGTCAAGGGTGGTCGGCGCTTCTCCTTCGCCGCGCTCATGGTCATCGGCGACGGGCAAGGCAACGTCGGGCTCGGTTACGGCAAGGCCAAAGAAGCCGGCCTGGCGGTCCAGAAGGGCATCGAGGAGGCGAAGAAGAACATGTTTCGCGTCCCGCTGGCCGGGAGCACGATCGTGCACCCGATCATCGGGGAGGCCGGTGCCGGGCGGGTCATGCTCAAGCCGGCCGCTCCTGGTACCGGTGTGATCGCCGGCGGGGCTGCCCGCGCCATCCTCGAGATGGCCGGGATCCACGACATCCTGGCCAAGTCGCTCGGCTCGTCGAACAGCATCAACGTGGCGCAGGCCACCATCGCCGGGCTGAAGGCCCTCAAGCGCCCCGACGACATCGCCCGGCTCCGCGGCCTGTCCGCGGAGGAGATCATCCCCGCCGGCATCTGGAAGTCCTACCAGGAGGCCCAGCGAGGCCCCCATGTCCCCGACGAGGTGGCCTGATGGCGGCAGTCACACCCGCGACCATGCCCCCCAAGGTCGACGGTGGCCGCCTGGTGGTCACCCAGGTCAAGTCCGGGATCGGCACCAAGCCCAAGCACCGGGGCACCCTGCGCGCTCTCGGGCTCCATGGGATCGGCAGCTCCAACACGCTGCCGGACCGACCGGAGATCCGGGGCATGATCGCTCGGGTCCCCCATCTGATCACCGTCGCTGCCGGCGACCAATCTGACAGCGGAGAGTCCCGATGAAGGTCCATGAGCTCAAGCCGCCGGCCGGATCGACCAAGGACCGCCGCCGGGTCGGACGCGGCATCGCCGGCAAGGGTGGCAAGACCGCCGGCCGCGGCACCAAGGGCCAGGGGGCGCGCGGGCAGATCAAGCCCGGCTTCGAGGGTGGCCAGCTCCCGCTCAAGCAGCGCATCCCGAAGCTGAAGGGGTTCAAGAACCCTTTCCGCGTCGAGTACGTGGTCGTCAATCTGGACACTCTCGAAGAGTTCACCGGCGATACCGTCACGCCCGACACCCTCCGCCAGGCCGGCCTGGTCGCCAAGCACGGCTTGGTCAAGGTACTGGGCCGGGGCGAGCTCAGCCGCAAGCTAGCGGTGTCAGCCCATGCGTTCTCGGCGAGTGCCGTGTCATCCATCGAAGCTGCCGGCGGCACGACGACGGTCCTGCCACCTCCCTTCGGCCGCGGACGCCCGCCTGCGAAGGGCAACGCGCTCACCAACCGGTGAGCCCCGAACCGGAGCGGCATGGCTGGCCCGCCCCGGGCTGGCCCACTAGGTTCACGCCAGTGAGTCCAGGCAGGAGAGACCGATGCGCGCCACGCTGACCAACCTGGGCAACATGTTCCGGGTGCCGGACCTGCGCAACAAGGTCCTGTTCACCCTGGGTGTCATCGTCGTCTACCGTTTCGGTGCCAACATCCCCTGCCCGGGGATCGACTTCAACGCGGTCCACTCGCTCACGTCAGCGGCGGGCAAGGGCGGCGTGATCAGCTTCCTCAACCTATTCAGCGGCGGCGCGCTGACCAAGTTCGCGGTGTTCGGGCTCGGGATCATGCCCTACATCACCAGCTCGATCATTATCCAGCTGCTGATGGTGGTCATCCCGAAGCTGGAGCAGTGGCGCGAGGAAGGGGCGACCGGGCAGAAGAAGCTGACCCAGACGACCCGTTACCTGACCATCGCCCTGGCGATCATGCAGTCGACCGGCCTCGCCTACGTCTTCCACAACGGCGGCGGAGGCCTGCTCGGCAACGGCAGCAGCCTCAACGTCGATCTGATACCCAAGTTCACGATCCCCCGGGTCCTGCTCATCGTCCTCACGATGACCGCCGGCACCGTCGTGGTCATGTGGCTCGGCGAGCTGATCACCCAGCGGGGGATCGGCCAGGGTATGTCGGTCCTGATCTTCACCAACGTGGTCGCCACCCTCCCCGCCGGCGGCGCCAGCGTCAAGGCCGAGGCGGGTATCGCCAAGTTCGTCACCATCCTGGTTATCTCGGTGGCCCTCCTCGTCGCCATCGTGTTCATCGAGCAAGGGCAGCGGCGAATACCGGTCACCTTCGCCAAGCGAGTAGTCGGTAGGCGGATGTACGGCGGCCAGAGCACCTACATCCCTATGAAGGTCAACACCGGCGGGGTGGTTCCGATCATCTTCGCCAGCTCGGTGCTGTACTTCCCGCTGCTGATCTCCAACGTGCTGCCGAGCCACGGTTGGGGCAAGACGTTGCAGGTGTGGATCTCCGCGCACTTGGCCCAGCCCAACGACTGGGTCTACATCGTCTCGTACGGGGTGCTGATCCTGGCCTTTGCGTACTTCTACGCCGCCATCACCTTCGACCCCCACCAGCAGGCCGACGTGATCCGCAAGCAGGGCGGCTATATCCCCGGTATCCGTCCTGGGCCCCCCACCGAACGGCACCTGCAGACGATCCTCAATCGGATAACCCTGCCCGGGGCCGTCTGGCTGGCGGCGATCGCCCTCTTGCCGTCGGTGATGCTGGCGTTCTGGCACGTAACCAACTACCCCTTCGCCGGCACCACCCTCCTCATCGCCGTAGGTGTGGCTCTGGAGACGATGAAGCAGGTGGACAGCCAGCTCATGCTTCGCAACTACGAGGGCTTCCTCAGATAGGTGAACCCCGGAGCGAGGCTCATCGTCCTCGGCAAGCAGGGGGCAGGCAAAGGCACGCAGGCGATCCGCCTGTCGCGCCATTACGTCGTGCCCCACATCTCGACAGGTGACACTTTCCGCGCCGCGGTGAGGTCCGGATCGGAGTTCGGGCAGAAGGCGAAGGTCTACCTCGACGCCGGCGACCTGGTGCCCGACGAGATCGTCGTCGGCTTGGTCAGCGAGCGCCTGACCCACGACGACACCCACCACCGTGGGTTCATCCTCGACGGCTTCCCCCGCACTGTCCACCAGGCCGATGTCCTGGAGGAGATCATCGCCCCTCGGGCCATCGACCTGGTCCTCAACCTGGAGATCGACACCGAGCAGGTCTTGGGCCGTCTGGCCAGCCGCCGGGTGTGCTCCGACTGCGGCGCCAACTACAGCGTCACCGACAATCCGCCGCGCGTCCGGGGCATCTGCGACGTGTGCGGTGGCGAGGTCGTGCAGCGCGATGACGACACCGAATCGGCCATCCGCCGGCGCCTCGAGCTCTACGAGCGGGAGACAGCCCCGCTCATCGCCTGGTACAGCGACCGCAACCTGTTGATGACCATGGACGCTTTGGGCACCCCCGACGAGGTGACCGAGCGGTTGGTGGCCGAGGTGGACAAGCGCAAGGCAAGGGCGGCCAGCTAACAGCCCGCGCTGGGCCACACTGGTGGCCATGCGCAGGAACCGCGACGAGATCGCCAAGATGCGCCGGGCCGGGCGCGTCGTGGCGGAGATGCACGAGGTGACTCGTTTGGCGGCGCGGCCGGGGGTGACGACCGCCGACTTGGACAAGGTCGCCCGGGAGGTGCTGGAGCGCCGCCACGCACGCTCCAACTTCCTCGGCTATCACGGCTTCCCGGCGGTCATCTGTGCGTCGCCCAACGACATGATCGTCCACGGAATCCCCGGCGACTACCGCCTGGAGGAGGGCGACATCATCTCCATCGACTGCGGAGCGATCATCGAGGGCTACCACGGCGATGCCGCCTACACGATGGGCATCGGGGAGATCAGCTCCGAGGCCGAGAAGCTCCTCCGGGTCACCGAGGACAGCCTCCGAGCCGGGATAGACCAGATGGTGGAAGGCCGTCGCCTCCACGACATCGGGCTCGCCGTCCAAACCGTCGCCGAGGGCGCCGGCTACTCGGTGGTACGGGAATACGTTGGTCACGCCATCGGTACTCGGATGCACGAGGAGCCGCAGGTCCCCAACTACTGGCCCGGGACGCCGGGCCCGAAGCTGAAGGAAGGGATGGTCTTCGCGGTCGAGCCGATGGTCAACGCCGGCGGCCCCGAGACCCGCACCTTGCCCGACGGCTGGGGTGTGGTCACCGCCGACGGCCGCCTCTCGGCCCACTTCGAGCACACCATCGTGGTCACCGACGACGGCCCAGAGGTCCTAACTGTCCCGGGTTGAGGGCGGTCGCAGCAGGTCCGGCGGGCTCTCCCCGCGCTGCCTTGTCGCCGGCGGCCCGGGAAGCTAGCATGGTCAGTCGGCTCGGGAGCGGATCTGTCGCGCGTGTGTGGCGACGGCCGTGCCTCCCGGCCAGTATCCCATGAGCACCCCGCCTGCGAGGCTATGGAGCCGTCGTGAAAGTCCGTCCCAGCGTCAAACCCATTTGTGAGCACTGCAAGGTCATCAGGCGACACCGTCGCGTCATGGTGATCTGCACCAATCCCCGCCACAAGCAGCGGCAGGGCTAGGAGAAGACCGTATGGCCCGTATAGCCGGCGTGGACATCCCGAGAGAGAAGCGCCTCGAGATCTCCCTCACCTACATCTTCGGCATCGGACGCACGGCGTCCGCATCCGTCTGCCAAGGCACGGGCATCGACCCGAGCACCCGGGTCCGGGATCTGACCGATGAGGAGGTCAGCCGGCTCCGAGCTTGGATAGACGCCAACCTCAAGGTCGAAGGTGACCTCCGCCGCGACGTGTCGCAGGACATCAAGCGCAAGATGGAGATCGGTTCCTACCAGGGGATCCGGCATCGCCGGGGACTCCCGGTCCACGGTCAGCGCACCCACACCAACGCCCGCACCCGCAAGGGTCCGAAGAAGACCGTCGCCGGTAAGAAGAAGGTTAGGAAGTAGTGGCCAAGCCGAAGCCGGGCGGGCGCCGCCCCCGCCGCCGCGAGCGTAAGAACGTCACCTATGGGGTGGCGCACATCAAGAGCTCTTTCAACAACACCATCGTCTCGATCAGCGATCCCGAGGGCAATGTCCTGGCTTGGGCCTCCGCCGGCAACGTTGGCTTCAAGGGCTCCCGCAAGTCCACCCCCTTCGCGGCCCAGTTGGCAGCCGAGGCGTGCGCCCGTCGGGCCATGGAGCATGGGGTGCGCAAGGTCGAGGTGATGGTCAAGGGTCCCGGCTCGGGCCGGGAGACGGCGATCCGCTCACTAATGAACACCGGGATCGAGGTGGCGGGCATCAAGGATGTGACGCCCATCCCCCACAACGGTTGCCGCCCCAAGAAGCGGCGGAGGGTCTGAGCATGGCTCGTTACACAGGTCCTGTATGCCGGCTGTGCCGGCGCGAGAAGATGAAGCTGTTCCTCAAGGGTCCGAAGTGCGACTCGATGAAATGCCCGATCGAGCGGCGCCCGTACCCGCCCGGCGAGCACGGTCGGGATCGCATGCGCCAGGGATCGGAGTACCTGACCCAGCTGCGGGAGAAGCAGAAGGCCCGCCGCATCTACGGCATCCTCGAGAAGCAGTTCCACAACCTCTACGTCGAGGCCAACCGCCAGTCGGGCATCACCGGCGAAAACCTCCTGCGCATGCTGGAGCTGCGCGCCGACAACGTGGCGTTCCGCGCCGGCTGGGGCGCCAGCCGCTCGCAGGCCCGGCAGCTGGTCCGCCACGGCCATGTGCTGGTCAACGGCAAGCGGATGACGATTCCTTCCTACCGGTTGCGCAAGGGTGACATCGTCGCCCTCAAGGGCAAGTCGCGGGAGATGATCGTCGTCCGCCACAACCTCGACACGCTCGACCGCCAGGTCCCGCCGTGGCTCGAGACCGGCGCCGACGGCGCCGAGGTCACCGTCCGCGATCTGCCACTCCGCGAGCACATCGACGTGCCTGTGCGCGAGTCGCTCATCGTCGAGCTCTACTCCAAGTAACCGCCTTCCTACTCCAGTATTCGGAGACTCCATGCTGATCATCCAACGCCCGTCCGTCGAGGCGCTAGGCGAGGAAGAGGGCAACCGGCAGCGTTTCGCCCTCGGCCCTCTCGAGCCCGGCTTCGGCCACACCATCGGCGTCGCCCTGCGCCGGACGCTCCTGTCGTCGATCCCTGGCGCCGCGGTCACTCAAGTCCGCTTCGACGAGGCGCTGCACGAGTTCACCACGCTGCCCGGCGTCAAGGAGGATGTCACCGACATCATCCTCAACATCAAGGACATCGTGCTGCGCTCGGTCAGTGACGAGCCGGTCACCGTTCGCATCGACGTGCGCGGTCCCGCCACCGTGACCGCCGGTGATATCGCTGTCACCAGCGACATCGAGGTGCTCAACCCGGAGCTGGTCATCGCCACGCTCAACGGCAAGGGGCGCCTGGCCATCGATCTGACCGTCGAGCGCGGTCGGGGGTACGTCTCGGCCGACCGCAACAAGAGGTCGACGACCATCGGCGTCATTCCGATCGACTCGATCTTCTCCCCGATCCGGCTGGTGGCCTTCGTGGTCGAGCCGACCCGGGTTGAGATGTCCACCAACTACGACCGCCTCGTGCTCGACATCACCAGCGACGGGTCCATCAGCCCCCGTGAAGCGCTGGCCTCTGCCGGCGACACCCTCCGTTCTCTCGTCGGGCTGGTGGCTGACATGAGCGACGCCCCCCAGGGCCTCGAGCTCGGCGACGTCGGGGCCGCCACCAGCGGTTCGCCGGATATGGACCTGCCGATCGAGGACTTGGACCTGTCCGAGCGGCCCCGGAACTGCCTGAAGCGGGCTCAGGTCAACACGGTGGGAGAACTGGTTCAAAAGACCGAGGACGATCTCCTCGCCATCACCAACTTCGGCCAGAAGTCCCTCGACGAGGTCCTGGTCAAGCTCGACGAGCGGGGCCTGTCCCTGCGCAACAAGGAGGGCTGACCTTCATGACCGGTATCCCCGGCACGCCGAAGAAGGGCCGCCGCTTCGGGGGCGACGCTGCCCACCAGAAGGCTATGTTCGGCAACCTGGTGGCGTCACTGATCGCAGCCGAGGGGATCGTGACGACCGAAGCGAAGGCCAAGGCCCTCCGTCCGGTGGTCGAGAAGTGCATCACCAAGGCCAAGCGGGCCAGCGCCGACCCGGACACCGCCGTGCACCAGCAACGCCTGGTCGTGGCCTTCATCCGCGACAAGGACATGGCCCACAAGCTCTTCTCCGAGATCGGTCCGCGCTATGCCGACAGGCAGGGCGGCTATACCCGGATCCTCAAGCTCGGCCCGCGCCACGGGGACAACGCCCCCATGGCGCGCATCGAGTTCGTCTAGCCCGTCTAGCCAACTGTCGCAGTCGACGCCTCGCCGGCCAGGTTCACCTGGGGGCGGGGCGCCGTCGCGTGACGATCCCAGCCGGATGACCCACCCGTGACCCTTTTCAGCGTCCAGGCCGGACCGGATGCGCCCTCGGCGGTGACAGTCAAGGAGACGGTGCGCATCCGGATGGTGGTCGCTTATGTCGGCGCCGGCTTCCACGGCTTCGCCGCCCAACCGGGCCAGACCACTGTTGCCGGCGCCCTGGCCGGGGCCATCGAGCGCCATCTGCGCCATGCCGTGGAGCTCACTTGCGCCGGCCGTACCGACGCCGGGGTCCACGCCTGGGGCCAGGTGGTGTCCTTCGACGCCCGCGCCGACGTCGCCCCTCAAGCCCTGGCTCGGGCGGTCACCAAGGCGCTCCGCCCGGCCGTGGTAATCCGCTCGGCGGAGGTCGCGGCGCCCGGTTTCGACGCCCGCCACGATGCCACCGGCCGCCGGTACCGCTACACCGTGGTCAATCGTGCGGTACCGGACCCTTTCCTCGCCCCTACCGCCTGGCACGTCGCCGCGCCGCTCGACCTAGCTGCCATGCGGCTGGCCTGCGACCCGTTGTACGGGGAGCACGACTTCGGGTCGTTCTGCCGGCGGCCGCCCTTGCCGACCGGCTCCCTCGTCCGCCTGGTGCGCCACGCCGACTGGCAGGAGCTGGGCGAGGGGGTACTGCGCTTCGAGATCGCCGCCTCCTCGTTCTGCCAGCAGATGGTCCGCTCCGTGGTTGGCCTCATGGTGGACATCGGCACGGGGAAGCGGCGCGCCGGCGAGATGTCAGGGATCATCAGGGCTCGGAGCCGGTCGGCAGCCGGGCAGCTGGCGCCCCCGCACGGGTTGTGCCTGTGGGAGGTCGACTACCCCCGCTGACGGGGGTGCCCAACCTTCGGACATCAGAAACCCGCACCAGGGCACGGGTTTGTGATGCCTGAAGCTTCGGCTCGGGGGCCCAGGGCAGGCGGAACCAGCGACCAGGAGGAACCAGCGACCAGGAGGAACCAGCGACCAGGAGGAACCAGCGACCAGGGGCGACGAAACACCCCCGTCGCCCACTGTTAGGACGTCCGACTAATTGATACCCTAGGAACGTGAGCTCGGAACTCCACGTCCCCTCCCGCCCCGTTCGTTTCGTGACTGCGGCCAGCCTCTTCGACGGCCACGACGCCGCCATCAACATCATGCGGCGGCTGCTGCAACGCCAGGGCTGCGAGGTGGTCCACCTAGGCCACAACCGGTCGGTGGGAGAGGTGGTGGCCGCCGCGGTCGAGGAGGACGTGCAGGGGGTGGCGATCAGCAGCTACCAGGGTGGCCATGTCGAGTATTTCGAGTACCTGGTGGACCGGTTGCGGGCGGAGGGCCGGGGGGACGTCAAGGTCTACGGTGGCGGGGGTGGGGTGATCGTGGCCGCCGAGCGGGAGGCCCTTCACGCCTACGGCGTGACCCGGATCTTCTCGCCCGAGGACGGCCAGGCGATGGGTTTGGCGGCGATGGTCAACACGATGGTCGCCGAGTGCGACCGCGGCCTCGACGTGCCCGCCGGTCTGCTCGGCGAGCTTGACGGGGGTGGCCCGCAGGTGCTGGCCCGGGTCATCACCGCGGTGGAGTCGGGCCGCCTGGCCGACGCGGAGATGGTCCAGCTGCGCGCCCGGGCCGCCGCCAGCTCGGCACCCGTGCTCGGGATCACCGGGACGGGGGGGGCGGGCAAGTCGTCGCTCACCGATGAGCTGGTCCGCCGGTTCCGGGTGGATCGCGAGGACAAGCTGCGGATCGCCGTGATCGCCGTCGATCCCACGCGGCGCAAGGGCGGCGGGGCTCTCCTCGGGGACCGCATCCGTATGAACGCGCTGGATCCTGACCGCGTGTACTTCCGCTCCCTGGCGACGCGAGGGTCGGCCAGCGAGCTGCCCGACCATTTGGGCGACGTCATCGCGGCCTGCAAGGCGGCCGCCTACGACCTGGTGATCGTGGAGACGCCCGGGATCGGGCAGGGCGATGCGGCGGTGGTGCCCTACGTCGACGTTCCGCTCTATGTCATGACCCCTGAGTTCGGGGCGGCGTCGCAGCTGGAGAAGATCGACATGTTCGACTTCGCCCAAGCGGTGGCCATCAACAAGTTCGAGCGGCGCGGGGCCGATGACGCCCTCCGCGACGTGCGGCGGGTGCTGGCCCGTAACGACGAGTGGATGGGGGTGCCTCGCGAGGAGCTGCCGGTGTTCGGCACGGTGGCGTCACGATTCAACGACGACGGGGTCACGGCGCTCTACCAGCACCTGGCGGCCAAGCTGGGGTGGGCGCGGGGCGGGCGCTTGGAGCCGGTCACCACCAGGACTTCGAGCCCGGGCACGGCGGTGTTGCCCCCCGGGAGGGTGCGCTACTTGGCCGATATCGCCACCACCGTCCGCGAGTACCACGCCCGCACGGCGGAGCAGTCGGCGGCGGCCCGCAAAGCCCAGCAGCTGGTGGCGGTCTCGGGCCAGCTACCCGCCGACGGCGCCGCGAAGGCCGAGGTGGACAAACTGCGCGTCGATGCGGAGGGGGCACTCGACCGGGACACCGCCGAGCTGCTGGAGGGTTGGCCAGCCACGGTCGAGGCCTACAGGTCCGACACGGTCGCCGCCGGCGGGGGCACCCACGAGATGTTCCGCACCACCCTGTCGGGGACCCGGGTGCCGCGGGTTTCGCTGCCGCGCACCGATGATCACGGCGAGCTCGTGGGTTGGCTGCGGGAGGAGAACCTGCCGGGCCGGTTCCCCTTCACCGCCGGCGTGTTCCCGTTCAAGCGCCAGGGGGAGGACCCGGCTCGCATGTTCGCGGGCGAGGGAGATGCCTTCCGGACCAACCGCCGGTTCAAGCTCCTGTCGGAGGGGCAGCCGGCGACGCGGCTGTCGACGGCGTTCGACTCGGTCACCCTTTACGGGTTCGATCCTGCGGAGCGCCCCGACATCTACGGGAAGGTCGGCAATTCCGGCGTGTCGATCGCCACCGTCGAGGACATGAAGGTTCTGTACGGCGGGTTCGACCTGTGCGACCCGTCGACGTCGGTGTCGATGACCATCAACGGGCCGGCGCCGACCATCCTGGCCATGTTCTTCGCGGCGGCGGTGGACCAGCAGGTGGCGCGCTTTGTCGAAGAGGAAGGCCGGGACCCTGACGCGGCGGAGCGTGAGGATCTGGCGGCTCGCACCTACAGGACCGTTCGGGGCACTGTGCAGGCCGACATCTTGAAGGAGGACCAGGGCCAGAACACGTGCATTTTCTCCACTGAGTTCTCGCTCCGGGTGATGGCCGACATACAGGAATGGTTCATCGCCCGGCAGGTGGACAACTTCTATTCGGTGTCCATCTCCGGCTACCACATCGCGGAGGCCGGCGCGAACCCGATCTCGCAGCTGGCGTTCACGCTGGCCAACGGATTCACCTATGTGGAGTCGTACCTGGCCCGAGGTATGGACGTCAACGACTTCGCACCGAACCTGTCGTTCTTCTTCTCGAACGGCATGGACCCGGAGTACAGCGTCATCGGCCGGGTGGCGCGCCGCATCTGGGCGGTGGCGATGCGGGACCGTTACGGCGCCAACGCCCGGGCCCAACGCCTCAAGTATCACATCCAGACGTCGGGACGGTCCTTGCACGCGCAGGAGATGTCGTTCAACGACATCCGCACCACCTTGCAGGCCCTGTGCGCCGTGTATGACAACGCCAACAGCCTCCACACCAATGCCTATGACGAGGCGGTCACCACTCCTTCGGAGGAGTCGGTGCGCCGCGCCCTGGCCATCCAGATGGTCATCGCCCGGGAGTGGGGCATGGCCGTCAACGAGAACCCGCTGCAGGGCGCTTTCATCATCGACGAGCTCACCGACTTGGTCGAGGAGGCGGTTCTCACCGAGCTCGACGCCATCTCCGAGCGCGGCGGTGTCCTGGGCGCCATGGAGACCGGATACCAGCGCGGCCGGATCCAGGACGAGTCCATGCTCTACGAGACCCGCAAGCACGACGGGAGCCTTCCCATCGTCGGGGTCAACACCTTCGTCTCCCCGCACGCCTCCGAGCCGCCGACCATCCCGCTCGCCCGCTCCACTGACGACGAGAAGCAGGGTCAGCTGGCCCGCCTGCGCAGCTTCCAGTCCGACCACGCCCAGGAGCGCCCGGCCATGCTGGGGCGGCTGCAAGACGCCGCGCTCGCCGGCGAGAACGTGTTCGCCGTCTTGGTGGACGCGGTGAGGGTGTGCACGCTCGGCGAGATCACCGATGCTCTCTTCGCCGTCGGGGGGCGCTACCGCCGCAACGTCTGAGTCTGCTCAGAGCACCGTCAGGTTGAGTGTCCCCGCCCCCGGCACCGACGCACTGGAGACCGAGCGGTCGAAGGTCACGAAGTGGCCGCCGTGTGCCGTCGCCAGCGCCAGAAGATAGGTGTCGGTGACCTGGCGCGGGCCGTGCAAGCGGGTGCGCTCGACGGTCTGGTCGTCGAGCAGGCTGATGTCGCACGGCCAGAGCTCGTGGGTGCCGCCTTCACAGGCGCCACGCAGAAGCTCGATGGCCTTGGCCGGTGGCACGGGGCTCGGGTAGCGAGGCTGGCTGATGATCCGGACGAACCCGTTCTCCGTGATCGGGCACGTCGCCCAGCCGCCCTGGAGGCCCTCGTCGGCCCAAGCATGGACTCTGCGATGATCCACGTGATCGCTGTCGAGCAGGGCGATCAGCACGTTGATGTCGAGCAGGGCTCGGGTCACTCGGGCTCTTCCTCTCGGAGCCGGTCGATGAGGGTGTTGGAGATGGCTGCGCCCCGGTGGGGTAGAGGCCGGAAGCCGTGGCGGCCAGCGGCGGGCCCCGTCTCGAGGGTGTCGGCCTGTCCTGTCAGCGCCTGGCGGGCCAGGTCCGACAGCACTTCCCCCGCCGTGCGCTTCTCGCGCCGGGCGCGCTCGTGGACCGCCAGGAGGACATCGTCATCTACCCGGAGAGTGGTGCGCACACATCTGATGCTAACGCATCAGTCTGCTCGAAGCCCGGTGCTCTAGGTGAGCGGCTCGGCCTGGTAGCCGGCGCCGGCGAGGGCGCGCAGCACCTCCCGATGGTGCTCGGTGTCTCGGGTTTCGACGGTTACTGCCACCTCGACTTCGGTGAGCGCCAGCGCTCGGCCGCTGCGGTGGTGCTCGACGTCGAGGACGTTGAGGTGCATGGCGGCGAGTGCAGCGGTGAGGTGTGCCAGGGCGCCGGGATGGTCGCCGACGACGATCCGCAGGATCAGGTAGCGCCCGGCTGCGGTCAGGCCGTGGTCTATGAGCTTGGTCAGGAGCAGGGGATCGACGTTGCCGCCCGAGAGGACTGCGACCGCGGCTCCCGAGCCGGGGACCCGGCCGGACAGGACGGCCGCGAGTGCAGCGGCTCCCGCCGGCTCGACCACTGCTTTGGCCCGCTCTACCAGCAGCAGCATGGCCCGGCTGATCTCTTCCTCGTCGACGGTGACCAACTCGTCGACGTACGCCTGCACGTGGGCCAAGCTGCGCTCCGAGACGGCCCTTACCGCTATGCCGTCGGCCATGGTGTGGACGTTGTCGAGGACGACCGGGCGGCCAGCCTGGACCGCTGCGGCCATGCTCGCCGCCCCGGCAGCCTCCACCCCGACCACGCGCACGTGCGGGGCGACGTAGTGCAAGGCGGAGGCTACGCCGGCGATCAGTCCGCCCCCGCCGACTGGGACGACGACGGTCTCCGCCTCGCCGGCCTCCTCTGCCAGCTCCAATCCCAGGGTGGCCTGGCCGGCGATGATCTCCGGGTCGTCGAAGGGAGCCACGAAGTGCGCCCCCTGCTCGGCGGCGAACACGCGGGCCAATGCAATGCAGTCGTCTACGACCTCGCCTTCGAGGCGCACCGTAGCGCCGTAGGACCTGGTGGCCTCGGTCTTCGGGAGGGCCGCCCCAGCGGGCATGAAAATTGTCGATCGCCGCCCGGTCAGCGATGCTGCCAGCGCCACCCCCTGGGCGTGGTTGCCGGCCGATGCAGCCACCACTGCGATGCCGGGGGGCAGTTGCGAGATGAGGTTGTAGGCCCCCCGGATCTTGAACGAGCCTGTGCGTTGCAGGTGCTCGGCCTTGAGCAACACGGGGCGCCCGGCCAGGCGGGAGAGCGAGTCGGAGTGATCGACCGGCGTAGGCCGTAGCACCGCGGCCACCCGTTGCCGAGCGGCACGGATCTCGGCCAGCCCGGTCAGCACCGGCTCTACCGCGTCCCGGCGCCGAGCTGGTGACCTGGCGTGCCCATGGGCGGCCGTCAGGTGCGGGCGGGCTTGGACCGGCGGCCCGCCACGGCATCCGCGACTGCCGCCCGGCGGGCGGCCTGTTCCTCCGCCGCTTCGGCCCGCTGCTGCCTCCAGGCCGTCAGCTGCGCCACCGCCGCAGGGTCGAGGCCGGTGTCCCGGCTCGGGGTCGCTCTCTCCTCCGTGCGCAACCAGCCGACCAGGACGATGATGGTCAGGCAGATCGCCCCCAGCCCGCCGACGGTCCAGAGCACGCCACCAGCGCCCTCGAGATCGCTGCCCAGGTTGGCGGCTGCTTGCGCGGCTCCGTGGGTGGCGACGATCCGGGCCGACCCCTGGCTCTCGATGGCAAAGCCGAGCAGGGTGAAGTACGGGAGGAGAGCCAATAGGTAGCCCATCGCCGGGACGGGGTGCAGCCGGCGGGGGAGCGGCTCGGCGCCGAACACTGGCCACATGAAGAGGCACCCGATGGCTAGCAGCGCTAGCTGGAGGGGCTGACCGATGAGCTCGTTGCGGGCGGCTGCACCGTAGAGCCCGGTGCCGTACACGACGGCGGGGGCACCGGCCAGGAGCACCCAGGCGGCGATGGGGTAGGTGAGGGCTCGCAGTGCCCGGCTGGCCACGACCGCCCGCACCTGGCCGGCCGTGCGGCGCCGGCCTGCCTCCACCGCCAGCGTGTGGGGGGCTGCCCAGGCCAGGAGCAGCGGGGCCACGAGGAGCAGCAGCACCTGGGCCACCGCCCCCTCGGTCGGGTTGGCCGCCGCGTTGGCGGGGAGGGGCGAGGTGGTGGCGACGAGGGCGGTGGCGACCGCCCCGGCGAAGGCGGCGCTGCGCCACCACGGCCAGCGGACGGAGCGCCCCGCGAGCCGGCGGACACCGAGGCGGTAGCCGGCGATGGCGAGGGCCAGGACGACCCATGCGACGGGCTCGATGTGCAGGGAGGACATCGGCCTCGACGCTACTGCCCGGCCGGCTGTGGGCGCAGGCGGGCTCTCAGCTTGGGTTCAGGGTCGCTGGTTGTGTAGAAATAGGGCAGTGACTGCGATCTCCCCGCCCGGGGCTCCGTTGGCCACAGCCGCACCTCCCCCCCTCATCAAGCCGGTCAATCCAGCAGATTACCGACCGGCGCTGCTGAACGTAGGGGTCATCGTGTGGTTGGCATCGGAGCTGATGTTCTTCTCCGGCCTCTTCGCCGCCTTCTTCACCTTGCGCGCCGCCACGCCCGTGTGGCCGCCGAAGGGCGACATCCTCGACGTCCACACCGTCTTCTACGCCACCATCTTGTTGCTGGTGTCCTCGGGCACGATGCAGATGGCCGTCAAACGTACGGTGCGGGGCGACCGGACCGGGTTCCTCGGATGGTTGGCTCTGACCTTCGCTCTCGGCGCCCTCTTCGACGGGATGCAGATCTCCGACTACATCAGCCGGCCGTTCGCCATCGACCAGAACGCCTGGACCAGCTGCTTCTACGTCCTCACCGGCATCCACGCCCTCCACGTCCTCGGCGGCCTGTTCGGGATGCTGGTCATGGGCATCCGCGCCAAGAAGACCAAGCACTTCGGCCACCGCACCGCCCCGGCCGTCGAGTTCTTGTCTTACTACTGGCACTTCGTGGACGTCGTGTGGATCGCCCTGTTCGCCGCTATCTTCCTGCTCAAGTGACCCGGACCCTGAAGCTCCTACGGAGGGTGCTGCGAGGCCCGGCCAGCCGTCGCCGGATCCTCGCCGGGCCGGCCGCGGTCATGGCTCTGGGCGTGGCGGCTTTCGCCTTCATGGCCGTCACCGGGACGGCAGCTCAGGGCGCCAACGCCCCGGTGTCCACCAACGCCAGCGACATCGCAGCCGGCGAGCAGCTCTTCGCAGCCCACTGCCAGAGCTGCCACGGGGTCAACGGTGTCGGGGGCACCAACGGTTCGCCCGAGTTGATCGACGCGGGCGCGGCGGCCGCGGACTTCTACATCACGACCGGCCGCATGCCGCTCAACGCCACCAACAACCAGGCCCTCCGCCATCATTCGTACTTCAACGCCACCCAGACCCGGGACCTGGTCGCCTACATAGCAGACCTTCCTGCCATCAACAGCGCCCATCCGCTGCCGCGGGTGGGAGAAGAGGCGTTCAACCCGACGTCGCCGGGCATCCCAACGGTCGCGCCCCTCTGCACAGGCCCTGGGACGCCTTCTGGCTGCGTCACGCTGAGTGACGGGCAGCGTTACTACTCGCTCAACTGTGCGCAATGCCACCAGGCAGCCGGCGCCGGCGGCATGCTCTCCAAGGGCGACATAGTCCCCTCCCTCCACAACGCCAGCCTGACGCAGGTGGCGGAGGCCATGCGTGTGGGCCCTTCGCCGATGCCCGTGTTCGGTACCGGCCAGCTCAGCGCCAAGCAGGTGTCGGCCATCGCCCAGTACGTGCAGTACCTCCACAACCCCAACAACCGGGGCGGCCTTGGGATCTCGCACTTCGGACCTATCGCTGAGGGCTTCGTCGGCATCGTGATCGGGTTCGGGGTGCTGATGCTGGCGTCCCGACTGATCGGAAACCGCGGATGACCACCACCGACCGCCCCACCGCAAGCGGCGATCACTCCTACGCCGGCTACGACGAGGACGACGACCCCAAGGTCAAGCTGCATTATGGGATCGACCCCCACGACCCGTGGCCCGACGACGTCCCGCGAGGCCAGGACGACAGCCGCTGGCGCTTCCAGGACAATCCCAGGCTGGCCCGGAGGGCCGAGCTCAAGATCGCCTTCTGCTGGACCCTGACCATGCTCTCGGGCATAGCCCTGGCCATCGTCTACTGCGTGGGCGGCCAGCCTCAGGTCGAAGGGACCATGCTCTTCGTCGGCTTCGTCGGCCTCGGAGTGGGTTTGATCCTCTGGGCGCGCGACCTGCTTCCCGGGACCGAGGTGACCGCCAGCCGCGGCACGCACAACATCTCCGATGCCGCCAAGCGTGAGGCGGCGGTCGAGGCCTTCAACCGGACTGTCGACCCGATCGCCCGTCGCCCGTTCCTGCTGCGGATGCTCGGCCTGGTCGGGGGAGTGTTCGGCGTCGCCGCCCTCTTCCCCATCGCCTCGCTCGGCGACCGCCCTCACCGGACGCTGTACAAGACGGCGTGGGGGCCAGGGGTCCGCTTGGTCGACCAGGACAACAATCCTCTCAAGCCGGCAGACATCGCGGTCAACGGCATCCTGACCGTCTTCCCGGAGAACAACATCGAGAGCCCGCAGTCGTCGACGGTGCTGATCAACTTGGGTGACGCCCCATTCGACGTGCGCCCCGGCACGGTGGGGTGGAACATCGGAGGGCTGGTGGCCTTCTCGAAGATCTGCACCCACGCCGGGTGCCCGGTCGGCCTATACAACGCGCAGACCCACCAGTTGGTCTGTCCCTGCCACCAGTCCACGTTCGACGTCTTGAAGGGATGCAATCCGGTGTTCGGTCCTGCTTCAAGATCCCTGCCCCAACTCCCCCTGGCGGTCAACAACGCCGGGTACCTGATCTCCTCCGAGGGGTATCAGCAGCCCGTCGGCCCCGGCTTCTGGAACCGGGCGTAGAGCGGTGAGCACGACCGAGGAACGCCTCGCTGCCGAGAAGCGGATGAAGTACGAGCGCGTCGGGCTCGATGCCGTCGACGACCGCCTCGGCTCCTCCGGCTTCATCCAGAAGGCCCTGGACAAGATCTTCCCCGACCACTGGTCGTTCATGGTCGGCGAGATCGCCATGTACTGCTTCGTGGTCCTGCTCATCACCGGCGTCTACCTGGCCCTGTACTACGTGCCGTCGGCCGCCGACGTCGTCTACCACCCGACGCCCGGCCACGGGTATATGCCGCTGGCCGGCCAGCACATGTCGGAGGCCTACCAGTCGGTTCTCAACATCTCGTTCAATGTCCGCGCCGGCCTCGTGATGCGCCAGATGCACCACTGGGCGGCAGTGGTGTTCATGGCCGCTATCGCCTTCCACCTGTGCCGCATCTTCTTCACGGGTGCGTTCCGCCGGCCCCGGGAGACCAACTGGGTCATCGGCCTCCTGCTGTTGCTGTCCGTGATGCTTGAGGGCTTCTCTGGTTACTCCCTCCCCGACGACCTCCTGTCGGGCACCGGCCTGAGGGTGGTGTTCTCGATAGTCGAGTCGATCCCCTTCATCGGGACCTGGCTGGCGTTCGATCTGTGGGGCAGCCAGTTCCCCGGTTCGTCTCTCATCCCGCGACTGTTCGTGGTCCACGAGTTCCTCTTCCCGCTGGCGATCATCGGGCTTCTCACCGCCCACCTGATGCTCATCTGGCGCCAGAAGCACACCGACTTCCCCGGTCCGGGCAAGACCGAGACCAACATCAGGGGTAGCCGGCTCTGGCCGCAGTACGCCATCAAGTCGGGCGCGCTGTTGATGATCATCTTCGGCGTGCTGGGCGCCTTGGGTGGTTTGTTCCAGATCAACGCCATCTGGCTCTACGGGCCCTACAACCCCTACACGGTCTCCGCCGGCGCCCAGCCGGACTGGTACGTGGGCTGGCTCGACGGGTCGGTGCGGCTCTGGCCGCATTGGGAGTTCCGGTCCTTCGGCCACGAGATAGCCAACCCGTTCTTCCCCGGGGTGCTCGTCCCCGGGATCGTTTTCACCATCATGTTCGCCTGGCCACAGATCGACCGTCTGATCTACAAGGATCACGTAGCCCACAACCTGTTGGATCGCCCCCGGGACAAGCCTTTCCGCACCGCCGTCGGCGTGGGCGCCCTGGCGTTCTTCACCGACTTGACCTTCGCCAGCGGGACCGATCTGTTGGGCAACGACTTGCACATGCCCTTCGAGCGGCTCATCGAGATCCTGCAATACGGCGTGTTCGTTGCCCCCCTAGTCGCAGGGGCCATCGCCTACAAGACCTGCCAGGCGTTGCAGCGCACTGACGCGCACCCGATCATGAAACCGGTGGGTGGCATCCTCATTCGCACCGCCGACGGGGCATACCACACCCTCGGCGACGAGCATGGGGCGCACGGTGACCACGACGGCCACGGGCACGCGGTCGACGACCACGATGGCAACGGCCACGCCGCCGCTCACGATGATGACGGCAACGGGAGCGCGGACGGCAACGGGCATGCTGCCGAAGAGGTCGATGAGCCGGCCGCCGGCGCCGCCATCTCAGGGCCTGACCCCAGCGGGTCCTAGAGCCAGGCAGCCCGCTTGCTGTCAGCGGCTCGGAGCCGACAGCAGCCGTTCGACGAGGTCTCGCACGCATTCCCATGCCAACGCGTCGGGAATTTGTGAAATGCGCACCGTGATCAGCCCGACTTCCGCGATGACTTCGAGTGGGCTGCCGAGACCGGGAGTCGATCGCAGTTGGACATCGGCCACCTCGCCGCGCCGGACCACGGATAGTCCCGCCGCAGCAGCCACCCGCTCCAAGCCGGCGCGTATCAGGGGAGTAGGCCCGCTGACCTGGACCGTGAGGGCGGCGCGGGCCGTCGAAGGCGAAGCTGGCGGCGGTAGGCCGGCTCCCGGGGTGGTTTCGCTCCGCGGGAACATCAACGGGTTGCTGGTTCGACCACTTGACCGGTAGCGGAGAATCGCGACAGCACGTAGGCCCATGACGCCTCGGCAAACCGGAGTTTCACCGGCGGCGAATTGTCGGTGAGGATGAGAGCGATTCCGTCCCGCTCGAGCCAGCACTGCTGGATGGATGTCCACGGCCAACGGATCCAGCTCCGCTCACCCTTGGTGCCGTGCAGTAGGAACCCGCGGTCGGTTAGCCACAGCTGGGCCGGGCTGGGGTTGCGCCAGCGCGGAGCCGCCTTCTTCTGGCGCTTGCGGTTCTGGCGCCAGAAGAGGGTCGTTGCGAACACCGACATCCCGATGGCGAGCGGGCTGCCCCAGGCCACGAAGACTCGGCGCTGTGCCAGGTAGGGGTCTCCGTACCAGCCCACGACCTCGGCGTCGACCCCGTCGAGAAAGCAGCGTTCCCCCGGCTCGAGCGAATAGCCACAAGCTTCGAACGCTTTTGCTGCTATGGGTGCCGGCATCTGTCGCCGCCGGAGACTGTCTGCCAAGGAGCGAGCCTCCTGTCTCCCCGTCCGGCGGTGTGAAAGATCCTTGATGCGGAAGTAGAGGTACACCGACGCCAGGACGAGCCCGATGACCAGGATCAACGCATCGCCGTGGGTCACCGAGTCGGCACCGATCACGACGCAGACGAGGCCGATCCGACCGCTCCAGCGCAGCCATCGCAGCGTGGAGAAACGGAGGAAGTGCGCCGGTGTGCGCTGGGTACTGCGGTCTACGGCGTTGGTCTCGAACATCATCCTGCCTCCCTCGTGTTATGGGTAAGGGGCTGCAACTCGATACCGGTGGCGTGCTCGAGCGACGTTCGCAGCCGGGCCAGCTTCTGGTTGATCTCACCGGTGACGCCGTCGATCCGATCGGCCAGTTTGGTCATGGCCGTCCAACCCGTCTCGCCTGAGGTGCTCAGGATGCCTCCTCTGTGCTGCGCCGTTTGCGCGCGCCACATGTGCAGGATCATCCCTCCCCTCCGGGGCGACAAGGGGTCGTTCTGCCCCTTCCCGGCGGCTCGCTTGGGTGCTCGACCGAAGCGTGGACCTGCGAGCCGGGGCGTCTGACGCCGCGTGGAACCTTCACCTGAGGGCGACAAGCGTTCCAGAGGTGGAGCAACTCTGGTAACAATATTGACGCGCCGGAGCCGACGCATCGGAGGAGGGACCATGATGCCATCGACAGGGGAGCCCGTGAAGGGCTTCTTCAGCTCGTTGTTCGACTTCTCGTTCACCAGCTACATCACGCCGCGGATCATCAAGGTGATCTTCGGGATCGTCGTGATCGTGTCCGCCCTCGTTGCGCTGATCCTGGTGGTCGCGGCATTCAGGGCCAACGCGGCGGCGGGCATCTTGGTGCTGATCGTCGTTGCGCCCCTGGCTTTCTTGCTGTACGTCATCAGCTACAGGGTGATGCTCGAGGTCGTGATGGCGGTGTTCGCGATCGCCGAGCACACCAGGCATATGGCTGCGCAGTCGGGCGGCAGCCCACTCGTTCCAGGTGCCGACCGCCCCGGAGGCGGCTACACGGCTCCGCCGGTCGGCCCGCCCCAGCCGTCGTCGTGGGGCCAAGCGCCGCCGCCCCCGGGACCGGCTCAATACTGATCAACCGACCGTTGCAAGGGGTCGCCGCCAGAATGCACCGGCTGGACGTACCAGCCAAGGGGTCGTTATGCCCAATTGCATTTAGAGCCTGAGGAGCGCAGGTTCGCCAGCAGGTGCGGACCGGGCCACCTCCTGCAATGATGTGAAGTGTCGGCTCTGGGGGATGTGGCTTCACGAGCGGTGGGGCGCGTCGCTGGGAGCATGCCCGGATCGAGCCCCGTCTCGGGGTCCGATGCCGCCACCACGGGCGAATCCGCCCGGGTCGAGCAGGCATTCCTTTGGACTTTCCTGGCCATCCGCAGCGTGCATCTATTGCAAGGGGTGCTGGATGTGGCGGCCGGCTACGACAGCTATTCGCGTCCCATCGTGGCGGGGGCCGTTCTGTCGGTTTGCCTACTCGACTGTGCCTTCATCCTGGTGCGCTGCCTCCCCCGCCACCGCCTTGACCCGGTAGCGATTGGCGTCGATGTCGTCGTCGGCATGGGTGGGCTCTTCGTCGTCGGAGCCACGTTGCACGGCCAGGACCGCACGACGTCGATTAATTGGATGCTGCCCTACACGGTGGGCACCGTCCTGGCCTTGGCCGGCGCCTTCGGCCGGCGTCGGGCCATGTTGCTGACGCTCGCCCTTACCTTCGCCTATCTCGGCAGCGTGTCCGGTGACCTGCGGGCCGGGGGATCAGGGACGACGACCGCGATCGTCAACGCCGCCAGCTACGTCGGCTTCTATGTGGTGGCCGCAATGGTCGTCGTCCTGGTGCGCCGGTTGGTCGGTGAGCTGCAGCGTGCCCGGCTCGAAGCTGTGGCGAGCTCGGGGCGCCTAGCCACCGCGCAAGAACGCAACCGCCAGCACCGCTTGTTGCACGACCATGCGCTCCAGTCGTTGGAGTCGATCGCCAACGGATGGGCCGGTGAGGACGAGCAGGTAATGGCGTTGGCGCGGCAGGAGGCGTTGCGACTGCGTGAGATGCTCGACTCCGACCTCGGCGGTGGCGAGAGCCACTCGTCGGGCCGTGGCTTGCGGGAGGCGCTGGGTGATCTGGTGGTGACCTTCACCGGCGCCGGCCTGCACGTCCACCTCGTGGCCGCCGAGCTGACCTCCGACCCTGGGTTGGAGGGAACCGACGCCCTGGTCTCCGCCGCGGGCGAAGCGCTCAACAATGTGCTCAAACATGCCGGTGCCTGCGAGGTCGTCGTTCGGGTGGCCTCGTCGGATGGCGGAGTCGAGGTCACCGTGCGGGATCACGGCGCGGGCTTCGATCTGGACAGTGCACACCACGGCTTCGGTCTCGACAACTCGGTTGTAGGCCGGATGAGCGATGTGGGTGGCAGCGCCGAGATCGTGTCCCGGCCTGGTTGGGGGACGAAGGTGGTTTTGCGGCTCCCGATGCCAGGTTGACCACATATCTACTCTCACGAGGGCTACGGGCTACGGTAGGCCGGATCGAGGATGCCCTGCTCGACGGCCAGACGGGCCAGGTCGGCGCGCCGGCGTCGGCCGGTCTTGTCCCGGATGCGGTCGAGATGGGAGCGAACGGTGCGCACGCTGATGAACAGCTCTTCAGCGATGTCGGTATCGCGCTCGCCCTGAGCGACCAGGCGCAGCACCTGCTTCTCCCGCTCGCTGAGCCCGATCGGCCCTCGCAGATGATCCCCACGATCGGTCCTGAGCAGGAGCGAAGCCAGGGTGGGTGAGATGTAGGACCCGCCGTCGGCCACGGACCGGATCGCCACCACGATCTCGGACGGCTCCGCTTGCTTCGTAAGATAACCATCGGCACCCGCCGCCATGGCGTCGACGACGAGCTCATGACTGCTCGACGCAGACAGCACCAGGATGTGCGCCCCTGAATCGCGGATCCGGAGCACGCCGCCCACACCGCTCACGTCGGGAAGGTGGAGATCGAGTACTACGACATCCACCCGCGGCAGCGCCAGGGCAGTGAATGCCTCTAGAGATGGGACCGCCGCCACGAGCACCATGTCGGGGGCTTCCTCCACCGTCCTGGCCAGACCCTCCCGGTAGAGCGGATGATCCTCGACGACAGCCACGCAGATGTGACTCGATCCGCCGCCAGGTCCGGGGCCGGGCTGTCGGGTGGGGGCACACTGGCTCGTGGCGCCTTCGTGGCGGTCGGAGGCCGCCTGTTGAAGCTCTTCGACCACGTCACCCTCCACGGGAGCGGTCGGCAGCCTCATTTGGTGCGCAAGCCGGCGCGCTCGTTCGACAAGTGTGCCATCCGGCGCGCGGCAGGTCGAGTCCTCGGTGGAAGGGGCCACGGCGCCTTACCCGCAACCGTCAATTCGGGAGGGGAAGCGGGCCGGCATGGCCGTAGTGGAGGGCCAGCCGGTGCCCCGTTGCCGCTATCTCGGCCCGGACCGTTTCCGGGGAGATGATTTCCGCTTGGCCGGCGACGGCGAGCAGTTCGGCGGCGGCGACGGTGACGCTCGGAAAGCGGATGGTGACTACCGCTCCCTGATCGTCGCAAGTGCCCGTCTCCTCGATCGGCCACCAGGCGCCGACAGTCGTCCGCAGGCGGCGCAGCGCAGCCGTTCCCACGGCCACCTCTACTGCTACAGGCACCGGTATCCGGGCTGACAGTCGTTGTTGGACGCCGGCCCATGCTGCAGCCAGATCGAAGTCGGCGGGCCGCTCGACTGGCATGTCGGTGGTCTCCACCGACCGGACCCGGGTGAGGCGGTAGGTCCGCAGTCCGTTGGGCGCCGTCGCCAACAGGTACCAGACGCCCCGCTTGCACACCAGGCCGTGGGGATGCAGCTGGCGGTCCTCGGCGGGCCGTCCGGGCGGTTCGTAGGTCACGACCACCTGCATCCCGGCGAGCACAGCCGCGCGCAGGGTCCTCAGGTGAGCGTCCTCGGTGAGCGGCTGATCTGCTGCGGCCGGCGGCCGACCCCATGCTGCCCGGTCGACGAGCACCGTGGAGGCGGCCGCTTCGACCTGGTCGCGCAAGGGTGCCGGTAGGGCGGCGACCAGTTTGCGTCGTGCGGCGGCGAGTGCCTCCGCCACCCTCGGTCCCAACGTTGCGGCTGCGCCGGGAGCAGTCGTCAAGAAGAGTGCCTCCGCTTCGTCTGCGGTGAGGCCCGTCAGATCGGTGCGGTATCCGCCGACCAGGGCCCAGCCGCCTCCCCGGCCCCGCTGCGTGTA
>JAKBAM010000006.1:40032-123149 GCA_021809105.1 Actinomycetes bacterium | reverse complement strand
TGGCGTCCACGACGACGAGCGCCATCCCGGGTGCCGAGGCGGAATGGCCATCCGCATGGAGTGGGTTGTGTCCGGACTCAGTTGAGCCAAGTTGAGTCCCGTCAGCCCCATACCGGGAGGGGGTACCCTGGCTCGAATCCTTCAAACACCCCACCTGACCAGGGATTTTGCGGTGGAGGTGACATCGCTAGGGATCGGATATCTGGGCCTCAGGGTTGCTGAATGCCGTGGTAGGCGAGTCTGCGTTACGCAGCCGCCAAGGGCAATGACCTGCTCTTTCTCCCGTGAGACAGCGCTAGGAGTCCTCAATCGTTGCTCGGCGCCTTAAAGGCGAAACGGTGAGTGCGTCACGGTGCGCCGGCCGACGGCATGACTGAGGCGAGTCGCGAGCGGACCGTCCGAGGGAGCAGAGCCGAACAGCCCGTCTCACGCACGAGGCCGCCCAGGTTCTGCCACATTCGTATGCGCGTCTCTCTCGGAGAAGCCCCTCGCAGACGGCCGATCGCGGCCTCCACGTCCTCAACTCGACCTGGGCGGTGCGGCGGCTGGCCTCGGCGGTCACCGAAGGGATGGTCAGTCTCGGTCATCAGACGATCGATCGGGATACCTTCCAGATGGTCGGGATGTCGAACCGATGCAGCGTTGACGGAAAAGTAACAACCAAGGTTGACGGCGCGCGCCGTCTGTAGCGGGTCGCCGAGCCACCAGTGGAGCACAACGCCCTGAATCGGAGTGGCTTCAAGCAGGTCGAGGAGCTGCTCCGTGGCAGTATGACTGTGCAGACTGACGATCCGGGGATTCGTTATGAGAACCTGGAGCGCGTCGCGAAGCGTCGCCATCTGGACCGACAACGGCACCCGAGACTTTCCGTCAAGTCCCAGCTCTCCAGCGAATGGCGTCTGCTTGATCAGTTCCGCAAACATCTCGGGGCGAAACGCTTTATGGGCTTTGGCAACGCCGGGGTGGCATCCGATGCCCCAGATCGTCGCTCTGTCTCCCCGCTCGAGTGCCTGCTGGCCTTCAGAAAGGGAACGGGTTACGGCGAACACGACGGCGCCCAGTGACTCGAGCTCGCCACTGCTAATTGCGGGATCGATATGGGCGTGCAGGTCGAGAGGGGGCAGCTCGCTCATGAGAATAAGGTCGCCAGCTCCGTTTGAGCTTCCTGGCACAGCCGCAGGGCCTCCCGTGCCGGATATCCCGGCGGCAGGCTTAGGGCGGCGATGTCCGCGGCACGGATACCGCGTCGCACGAAATCCCGCACCGATGGTTCTACCGACTTCTTGGCCAGCCAACCGGGCAGGCCTGGGTCCCGACTCGGATCAACGTAGGAGCTTTGGTCCGAGATCCCGGATGCAACGAAGGAGGCCCGCCGGATCACGCAGCCGAAGCAGACGCCGCACTGCTGGCTGGTCGAGACGTGGAAGTTGCGTTGACCGGTGAGTCCGCACGAGTGCGTGGAGCTGAGCAGGATGCTGGCCGCCGTGGGATCCGTGAGGTTGGCGGCCATGGTGAACATCTGCCCTTTCGTCATGTCGGCGAGCGGGTTAGTGATGTCCGCGTGAGCTCCGGCTTGTCGGAGGATGTCCGACAATCCCTGCAGAAATGCTGGGTGAGTGGTGCGGGTGGAGAGGCTGCCTCGCCGTTCTGGTCCGAGTGGCGGGTTGAGAGAGGCAAACCCGTTTTCGGGGATCCAGAGCGGTACGCCGTCAATGCTTGCCACCGCCAATCCGAAAGCGAGGAATAGGGCCGAACGTGAGCGGCTGGAGGGTTCGCCCCGTCCGAACGAGGTTCCGTCGGGCTGCTTCTGGCGACGCCCGAAGGCGACCTGGAGGTGCCGCTGTCCGGGTCCGGGAGTGAGTGCCTCTATTTGGCTAGCGACATGTCGTTGTATGGGCGCCAGGTTGGTCAGCCCGACATGCGAGACGAGGGTGTGGGACTCTGCGTCTTTGAGCTGCGACCGGGAGAGGAGCGCTCCGATCGCCGAGTCGGCGCCTCCGCTCAGCAGCACCACTCGCTGGGGAGGAAGCAGCGTGGAGGCGATGGGTTCCCGGGCTGATCGGGCAGCAACAAAGCGGAAGGTCCAATGGTCACCAGTCAGGAAGCCGAACAGGGTGGCCAAGCGGTCAGTAAGCGGCTCCCAACGGTCAACCTTGCCCACCGGGATGGTGAGTTCGAGGTCTCGTTGGTTCCAGTTAGAGCCTCCGAACTGACGTGGTTCGGTGCGGTCGGCAGCGAACACGGCGGTGGCGATGCGCACGAAGTCGACGTTCGGCGGAGGCACCGGGCCGAGACCCCCTAGCCGCGGCCCATAAGTCGACCCGAAAGAGGACCGTCCCTGCGCGGTCCAGTAGAAGGTCGTACGAGCGAGGCCAGGCGGGATCTGCTCTGGCAGGCTGAGGCGCAAGCGGTAGGCGGTCATCGGCGACCATCTCCTCGCATTCGACGAAGGGTCTCGATGCCGTCCTCAACCGCCTGAGTGATCTCCTCTTCCGTGGCGCCATTCACTGACAGCTCGGCTCGGCCGGCGAGGACCTCGGCAACCTCTTCGATCTCCCGTTCGGTGAGCTCGCCAGTGTTCTCTGGCCGGTCAGCTTGGCGAGCGATTTCACCTGCTTCGCTGAGCGCTGCCTCTTGGATGATCAGAGCGATGGTCTTGCGGACGATCTCCTCCGGGGTCGGCGTGGCCCCTGCCTCCCCCTGCTCGATGACCCATTGGGCGATCTCGCCGGCGACGTAGCGCTGCTCCTCGTGCTCGATGGTGCTGTCGCTGAGCGGTCCACAGGCGGCGTTGACGATCCGGACGGTGACTTCGAGGGGATCGCCGAGCGCTCGCAGCTCGGTGTAGTCGAGTCCGAGGCGAGCCAATGCCGTGGCGTCGCCGATCTGGTAGGCGTACGCCGCCGCCGCCGCTCGGCCCGCGGTGGTCGCGAAACCGGCAGCGGCACGGTGCGCTCCGCCTCGGTTGCGGGTGCCGGTACCCGAACCCCGAGCGCCACCAGGACCGAGGCCGCCACCGCCGGGGCCGTCTCCGCCTCGCCCGCCTCTGGTGCGGGGTCGGAGAAGCGGGATGACGTTCAGAAGCGTGTCCGGGGAAAGGTGGCCCTGTGGTGGCGATGTGTCCGTCGGGGAACCGTCTGATGGGTTGTCCGAATCGTCTGTAGGCTCAGGGGGGTTGTCGTTCGGCGGGACATCGTCCAACCATTGCTTCAGTTCCCGGCGCAGCCTCTTCCCAGCGGTGTCACCACTGCCCGAATAAGCGCCGCTGGTGCCCATCAGTGCCCCCCATCCTCCTTGAGGGCTTCGGTGGCGGCCGTGCGGACTGGTTCCCTGGAAGATCGATCCCGCCAGTGCTCCAAAACGGGCCGATAGGCGATATCTGCCGGGAGCTTGAAGAGGAGTGGCGTTGCCGGACCCACCTCGTCGGGTGGTATCGCCAGGAGCGCGCTTTTTGCCTCCTCGATTGCCTCGGGATGCTGATCTGCAGTGCGCTTGATAGCGAGTATCGCCTTGCGTTGGTCGGAGGGGCGGTCGCGACCCATGCGCCCAAGGTGCTGGACCAGCAGCCGCGCCTCGTCGTTAGTCAGCGACAAGAGATCCCCGTCCGTGACCGACTTCTGGTCGGCTCGCTCGCTGGACAGCAGGTTCGCGGCGATGTCCCGCAGCCGTTCTGGCAGCTCAGCGTCAAGCAGGGGCTTTCCCTGAAATGCGGCGGCGAGGTAGAGGTAGCTGGCGAGGTCGACACCACGGAGGGGTGGGTAGAGCTTCGCCCAGCGAACCAAGGCGTCAGGGAATTCCTGGGATTTCTGCTCCGCGGCCGCTGAACCGGGCGTCTCCCCTGCGTCGTCGTGGGGCTCGGCGGCCGGGACCTCAGACCCCGCAGGGTCCTCTGCCGCGGGACGGCCAGCTGCCACCTCAAGAGCGTCGAGCTGTTCGCGAAGTTTGCCCGCGGCCAACCAGTTCAACAGCCGGGTGAATTCCTCTGGGAGCAGTACCTCCAGCACCATCAACTTGGCGACCACTCCCGGGTCGAGGTCTATGCCGCGGCGACTGGCCACCGCCTGACGGACATGCAGGTCGTTCAGGAAGCGCTTAACACGTCGTGGGCTGCCGCGGAGCTTCTCATAGAGCAGAGGCGTCAGTCGGGCCGCAAAGGCCAGCTCCTCAGATATCTCAACCCCGTTGACTCCCGGCAGATCGTCAAGGTCTCGGGATTCGAGGCGCAGGGTCTGGCACTGGTCGGCAAACGCGGTCAGCTGTTCCTTTGATAAGCGTGCCTGCAGCTGGAGCAGGAGGAGGTATGCGTGCGTGTCGAAGCGACTCAGGGCCGGCAGCGGGATCGTGGTCTGAACGATCTTGTGCAGGTACAACCTGGCAGGCTCCTCGACTGTCGCGTCTTGACCGTCGCCACCAGTTGGCTTCGGGAACTCGGTACGGATGGCCTCGGCGACACGCTCCTCATCGGCAGCCAGCACAAACGACATGCCCGGCACCGCCAGGAAGAGGCGGATCGCTTCCAGGGTTTCGATAACCGTCCGGGGCAGACAGCGGTCGAGGTCGTCGACAAGTACCACCACCCGCCGAACATGCTTTAGCTCCTCTGAGCGCATGAGTTGGCTGAACTCGTCCCGGAAGCCCTCCATTCCACGCGGTGCGGCGTCCGACTCGTTGTCGTTTTCGTCCTTGATCAGGCCGAACAGGTCCTCGACCCGGGGAAGTTGCAACGCGAGGGTGGTCCTGGCCGCTAGCTGAATTGCCTTCGACTAGTTCACCCGACCAACGAGACGCTTGATGAGCTTCTTCGCTTTGTCACCCTTATCCTCGGTGCGCTCGACCTCATTGCTCAGCCGGTCGAGCACCTCGGAGATGAGGCTCTCCTTCGCCCCAGTGGCCGGGTCGTAGCGCCACGGATCAGTTGGGACGACAATGACCGTGGCCTCAGGTGAGTTACGAGCATCCAGCTCCTGGTGGACGAGGCCCAGAACCGTGGTCTTCCCACTTCCCCAGGCCCCAGACAGGCCTAGAGCCACGGGGTTGAGGCGCTCATCGAGCAGGGCGTCGGTCACCGTGGCGGCCACTGCACCGAAGGACAGCAGGTCGGTCGGCGACGGCTCGTCCGACCACAGCGCGAACTGCTCGGTAGCGCTAACCGATGGGCGGATCACGTCCCCGGCCACGCCGGGGCCACGAACACTAGGACCGGTCATGGCTGCTCAGTCGCAGGGCAGACAATTGCTCAGCTTTGGTCAGGGAGCGGAAGGCCACGAACACGGTCGGGCCTGTTGATCCTTCCTGGTCCAAGAGTTCGAGGTGAGCGATTGGCGTCGTCATTCGCATGGCGAGCTGTTGACACGCAGGTCCGAGGTCGACCCCTCGATGGGTTCCATTGAGTCGCGTCGCTCGATGGCGGCGTCCACCCAGGTGGCGAGCGTCCCGTCACTGGGAGGCGGCGCATAGAAGCGCGCGTATCCGACGTCGTTCCCGTCTTGACGGATCACGTTCTTTGCGAGTCGGGGCGGGAGCGTCGTCCAACCGTTCTCCGCGGCGGAGGGCAGTTGCACGGCGATGAGCCCGCTGCGGGGATTGTCCTTGTTGTTGCGCAGGGTCGCCGCGATTTCCCAGTCGATGTAGCGACGGGCCCACGTGCACTTGCCGATAAGGACGACGGTGCACGTGGTGCCGGCGAGGTAGTCCTCTCGGATCTTCCTCATGACGTAGTCCGTATCGCCGCTGTTGATCTTGTCGGCGTACTCGTCGCCTTCTTCGGAGATCCCCAGGGTTCGGATCTCGTCGAAGAACTGCGCGTACCGCCGACAGAAGACGGACACCTCGTACTCGTCGTGGTGGTGGAAAGAGACGAAGATCTGTCGCATAGCGGTTCCCCTATCGCGCGTCGCGAAGCACGACATGGGCTTCGGGCAGGTCCTGAAGGGGGATGCGTCGCTCTTGAGGCGTCTTCCTCCAAGGAGGCGGCGGCCCACCGTCCACGCCTACGGTCTTCTTACGACTCGGATAGATCTCGGGATCGTTCCGGATCTTCTCGGTGAAGAGTACCCAAAAGTGGACGGCAAGCTTCTTGCTGTCGGCATACTCCCGGAGCCGCTTCGCCAAGATGACCAGCTCTGGTGCGGCACCCCCTTCCCACCCGGCAAGGTCCGTGGAGATGGTCAGCTCTGCGTGGTCCGAATGGGCTTTCCAACTGATCTCCAAAGCCCCTTCGAGCACTCGCTCGCCGTCCTCTTCAACATAGGCGCCCACCTGCTCGAGCCATCGCTCATTGACAGCATCGACGACGCGCTTGCGGGCGTCCTCTCCGATCCCGGCTGCCTGGTAGAAGAGGTCGACCTGGTCGAGGAGGACGCTCGTCCGGGTGTAGGTGTACGTGTAGGTGTAGGTCATTGCTCGTCCTTCAGATGCGAGATGTCGGCGTCCTGGCGAAGCCCCCATTCGGTCGTCGCCAGCTCGGTGAGCTCGGTTGAGGAGAGTGAGGAGGAGCGCATCTGGGCTTCGAGCACTCGTCGGTGCCGGTCGGGGTCCTTGACAAGGTCCGGCAGTTTCGTGGCGAGGTCTTTGATGGAGGTCTCGCCCCGCTTGGCGAGGATGGTCGTCCGCAGGTCGGCGAAGAAGGAGATGGGTGCGTCGGGGCAGGCGGCGAGGATCTTCCGGAGTCCCTCGTCATTGGCGATGCCGCCGAGGATGGCGGCGACGGTCTGATACCGCTCGTCGTCGGTGGGGATCCAGGTGAAGGGGCGCAGGCGCCCGGGGCGGCGCAGGGGCGGGTAGATCTTGGTCAGGTCGTTTCCGGTCACGATCACCGGGATCCGGCGCAGCTCGTCGTCGCCCACTCTGGTGGGCGAATCGGCTAGGTGCATCAGTTGAGCGAGGACCTGCTGGTGGTTGACGGTGCTCGTGCTTTGCGCCCATTCGCCGACGGTGGTGTCGAAGTCGTCGACCAAGAGGGCGGTCGGACGGCCGGAGTCCGTGCGCTCGCTTGCCTCGCGGTAGGCGGCGAGGACCATCTTGCCGGGCTGCCCGGCGCGGTCGCTTTCGAGGTCGGCGGCGTTGATGGACATGATCCGCACGCCCCTGTTGGTGAGGTGGGTCCGGGCCTGGAAGCTCTTGCCGTCGCCGGGGCGTCCGAAAATGCCCAGGATGAGCGGCCAGTCCTCAACGGCCGCCATGTTCAGGACGAGGTGTTCGTCCACGGTGGCGCTGAACCGCTCGGGGATGTAGATGGTGGCGGTCATTGTGCGTTCCTTGTTGTCGGCTCGGGTTGTCGCGGTCATGGTGATCGGGTGCTCGCTACCTGGCGCAGTCCTCGGAGGAGCAGCGCTACCACTTCGTCCACGTCGTCGGTGTCGAAGAGTCGTTCGTTTTCGGCTTGGCTGAGTCCGTTGTTCAACCCTTCGATGCCTGCGTTGTGCAAGAGCTGGCCGAGTGCGTCGAAGGAGGGCGCGACACCTGCGGACACGGCCTGGTCGTGCAGCTCCCGGTAGCGAGGGGTGTGGTCGAGCTGGTATTCGAGCGTGAGCTCTTCGGGCGCCGCGCCCTTGAGCGCCGCCGCGAGCACCCGACCGCACCCGCCGAATCCGCCCGCCACGTAGAGGGGTTTCTCCGCGCCAATGGCCAGTGCTGCCTCCTCGATCACCCCGGGAAGGAGGCCTTGTTGTCCCGAGACGCGGCCCCCGAGGATGACTCGAGCCGCCAGAGCCGCGGTCATGTGCTGGCGCATCTTCGTGAGCGACAGCGAGTTCCAGAGCAGCTCGTCCGCGTTTCGCTCCGGGATGGGCGGCAGCGTGGCGGGCGCACCGTCCGGTGGTGGAACTTCTTCGAGGGTGGCGACGTTGGCGAGGTCGGCGCGCTGCGCCGGGGTGAGGGCCAGTCCGATGGGCCACGCGAGGTAGGCGGTCACGCGTTCAGGTCCGGCGAGGTCTCGGGGGTTGTAGGCCCTCACCAGATCGAACAGCGACTCGGTGTAGCCAGCCGCGCGCAGGTCTCCGCCGTAGGCGATCGAGCCGTCCAGGGCGAGCACATGACGGACGATCTCGATGAAGGCGTGCCGGACGTGCAGGTCGCTCAGCCCGAGCTCGACCAGCTCGTCGGCTGCTGGCTTCGACACGGAGACACCGACGACGAGGTGGTGGCCTGAGTCCGTGAGGGTCTCGGTCACGTGGCCTGCAGGAGCGTAGGGGTGATGGGTTCGACGTCGGGGTCGAGTTCGCGGAGAAACTGGAGTTCTTCGGAGCCCAGCGGAGGGTCGGGGTAGATGTAGCGGACCAGGGTCTGACCCTTCTCCCGTAGGTCGGCGCGGTAGGCCAGCACCGTGAGCAGTTCGGGAGGGTAGGCGAGAACCTGGTCCAGTTCACCGATTGCGTGGTGCTTGCTGATCGCCCTCACCCGCAACGGGAAGTAGCGGTTCCGGAGGACCTCACCCAGCAAGGCCGCAACCACGGCCGCCAACGAGGCCTCCCCACGCCAGCGGACGACCGGGACGTTACCCATGTAGGGGAACGATCTGGTCTCTCGATTCTCGACTGCTGCGAGCACCACGATCGGCACGCGACGGCGCTTGGCTTCGAGCACCTCCAACCGGCACCATTCACGCGACGCGTAGCTGTCGGTCTGCACCGCGAGCAGGGCCGGGACCGAGCCGGCGGACGTCTTGATGAACTCGGCGAACCGGGTGCCATCGGGAATATCGGTGGCGTCGAAGAACTCGTCGATCCCGGCCTCCTCGTGGAGGTGACGCTGCACCGTCCTCGTGATGTCGAGGCCGTCGTGTTTGGCGTGGCTGAGGAACACCTTGACCTTCGCTGCCGCCGGGTCGAGCAGGCGGCATAGGTCGTGCATCACGCGGTTGAGCAGAACGGCGGACTGGTCGGGCTCCGACACCTCATGAAGCCGGATGGCCTGGAGTTGGCCGAGCTCGTGCGAAAGGTTTTCCGGTCGAGTCAATGCGACCGGGACGACAACATCGCCCTCGCCGGCGGATCGCGCCAGGGCGTCGGCGAACGACCTCCAGCGGTGTTCGGCCACTAGGAGGTCGTCGGAGAACACGAACACGGCGGTGTGCTGCGCCACGGAGAAAGGTACCGGGGCAGGGAGTGAAGCGGACGAGATCGCCGTCCGGAACCGAACAGGAATACCCAAACCCCGAGAAGCGGGGACCTCAGGGTTCGCGCAAACTGCCTTGAACAAGCCCCGGGCAAGCTGTTCCGAGCGAGAGCTGCTCGGGTGCCACACCGCATAAACACTCAGCACCACCCGGTCGTCCGGAACCGGGACATCACCGCCGGAGGCGAGGGTCCCGCCAACGCATTTCTCAAGGTTCACGAGGCGGACCGCCTTCGGGTGGACTGGGCGGTTGGAGCCGCTGGGGGAGGAAGCTGGGGTGGCGCTGTCGAATGAGGTCGAGGGCGCACTGGTGCGCAGCGTCGGGCGTCGGGGCGAGTTCGGGATGGAATCCGAGGCCGTTTAGCCGGGCCTGCTCGTAGACGGCTCGGTAGAGGTTCTGCGGTAGGTCGCCTCGCGGGATTGTTTGGAGCTCGGTGCTGACGATGGCGTTGAACTGGTTGTTCGTCATGCCTCGACGGTACCGAGGGGGTGTGACAGGCTCAGACGGCCGGGGGTATGGCACCGTCAGACCGTCAGACCGTCAGACCGTCAGACCGTCACGAGTGGTCGGGGATCGGGGTTACCGACGATGGCGTCGAGGTCTTCGAGAGAGAGACAGGTTTCGGCGGCGATCTGCTCACGGCTGATCCCCGACTCTCCGGCCACGCTGCAGGCGGTCGCAAGCAGAGTCGGCAGTTCAGAGCGTTCGAGGGGGTACGGCTCGCTTCGGCGCCCGTAGTGCTTGTTCATGATCATGACAGCGCGCCGGTAGGCGGCATCGCTGATGACCTCAAGCGACCGAGCCCGGTAGAGCAGGGCGGCGATGGAGACACCCCATTCCTGCTTGAGCCGAGCGTAGGCACCGAGGTCGAACCGGCGCGGCAGCACCTGTCGGAGGTGCGCACGCGGCATCAGGAGCTCAGCTGCGAACGCGTGGGCCTGTTGCTCTTGCTGACCGCCTGGGTCGGCGTCGGGGTGACACATGAGGTGTCCGAGTTCATGGGCGGCGTCGAAACGGCTCCGAGCGGCGTCGCCCTTGTCGCTGCCCAGGATGACCACCGGGCGCAGCCCTTGGGAGTGACTGAAGGCGTCGATTCCCCGATTCGCAACCTCAAGGCGGGCGACGAGGATCCCGTTCGCCTCCATGTGGCGCACAAGGTGGCCGACAGGCCCGTCGGGAAGGTGCCATGCGCGCCGGAGCTGTTGTGCGGCGTCGGCAAGCTCGTCATCGATCGCGTCCACGTTCAGGGGAGCGAAGGGCACAGCGGCCTCAGGCAGGCGGACGTAACGTTCCAAGACCTCGGCGACATCCAACACGAGCTCCGACCATCCCCAGGCCTGGGCTCGACCCTGTTTCGTCGTGGACCGCAAGCTTCGAAAGTGCGTACCGTCGAGCCCTCCACGGGAGATCGGCCGACGATCGAAGGCGAAGAACCCGGCCGATACGCCCGTGGCGACCGCCAGCCGAGCCAGCACTCCCGGGGTCGGCCGGTTACGGTCGTTCTCGTATTGGGAGATCGCCGTGTGAGTCACGTCTACCCTTTCGGCTAGCTCACGCAGCGTGAGGCCGGCCCGGAAGCGCGCCAATCGCAGTCGCTCCCCGGAGAAGGCAGCCGCCGCGTCCTCAGCCCTCATCTGAGCGGGCGATGTCTGGCCTGGCTGCCACGACCAGGGCGGGTTCGGGCTGGTCGGTGTAGGCGGGCATTGCCGGAACCCGGGCCGGCTCCTCCGCGTTGTCCATCGACTGGTCGTCGAGGCGTACCAGGACCGCCCACTCGAGCCGATCCCCGGCGGTCGTGACCAGTCGACCAGCATGCACAGCGGTCTGGCCCGCCTCGGGCGTGCCGCTCCAGACGACATGCACGATTGGGCCTGCCTGCGGCTCGGGCATCCCTTCGAAGGCGAGCTGGTAGGCGTTCGAGGTGCCGGCCTTACGACGAGCCGGGGACGACCCGGCATCGAAGCTGGCGGGGTCGGACAGATCGGCGCCACGAGCGACCGCGAATTGCAGCTCAAGGCCGTCTCGCCGGGCGACCAGACCGGCTCCTCGTCGAGTCACGCTGAAGCCCTCGTCCCTCAGGACATCGGCGGCGAGCTCAGTAGAGCGCTGGTACCGGTCGGTGCCGAAGGTGAACCCGTTCGACCCTGGGTCGTTGTGATGGGCCTGCGCCACCCGGTGGCCATCTCGACCGCACCCCACCAGCGCTTTCACCAGCTTGCCGTCAAGTTCGACATCGGGCCCGATCTCCATGACGAGAGTGTAGCGCTACATCGCGTCCAACGCGCGGATGTAAAGCCCACCATCTCGGCTTCTGCCTGTCCGTCAGGGATCAGCGCCCGCTGGCGCCTCAGCGCCTACATCCCGCACTTCGATGACATTGCCCTCGGGGTCGAGGCAGCGAAAACGGCGGCGCGCACCTGCATCTACTGCAAGCGGCTCCATGATCCGCACTCCATGTTGCTGGACCTGCCGCCAGAGTGACTCGATCTCGTTGACCTCGAGGTGGACTGAGACGCGACTTGGGCCCTGCAACCCTGGATCGTCACTCTTCGCCAGAGCTAGGACGTCGTTGAAGGTGACGAACGTGCTACCTGTTCTCGACGGCGTCATCCCGAGCAGTTCTTGATAGAAGCGACGCATCAGGTCGAGGTCCGCCACGGATACCTTTACCCCGACACGAACCACTACTGGCTTCCCTCCAGTGACCGCTTGGTCAAGCGGCAGGAGCTGTTGGTCGCCAACTAGTCCTTGGCGCGGGGCCCGGTGGATTCGTACGAACTGAAGGGTTTGTCCGTCCGCGGCGGTTAGACGGAATCGCTCGACGCTAAGGCCTGAGCTCTTGGTTGGCAGCTGTTCCCGGGATTCCAGGAGCATGGTCCGGTGATCGACGTATTCGAGTCGCCTACCCGGTGACGCTGAATCGAGGTCTTTCAAGTATCGATCGATTGAACTCTTCGTCTCATGCCGATCCGGCAGTCGGTCGGTGGCCTGGGTGGCAGATAGTGCCGACGCGAGTTGCGCTAGGTAATGATGGTCTTGCACCTGAACGTCAAGCGGCACCATCCACTCTTGTCCGACAAAGGCGCCGAGGATACTTGCAGTCATCGACGCGAGCGTGTCGGTGTCAGCCTTGGGGAGATAAGCGGCGGCTAGCAGGCCAGCGCGCGGATTGGCCGCCCACCTTGACGCCAGATATACAGCACCAGCAGCGCTGACCGTCCCAGCCCCAAGGATCTTACTGCCAGTACAACCTATTTCAGCGAGGGTATCCCCTTCGCTGGCCAGTGCACCGGCGTTCATGCCCTTCTGAGCCGTCGCCAAGAGCGCGACCATCTCGTCTACTACGGCGTGCCACGCTCCGCTGAAATCCGTCCGAGTGTTTGAGTCCCATGCGTTGATCCAGTCGTGTGGGACTTCACTGGGTTCTGGCATGACCGACCATAGATCCCTCTTGTCGAGGAGCATGTCAATGAGCTCGCCGTATCCCAGAGTTCCCTCAAAGGTCATGCCTGCCCGAAGGGCGGCAGCATGAACGGCGGCTCCCACAGCTGCTCGTAGGTGTCCGTGCGTCGCCGTGACATCGGCGAAGACCCGGTTGGGGTCGGTCAGGCTCCCGCTTGCCGCAGCGGCTATGGCGTGTGGAAGCACTCGCATGGCGCCACCATTACCGCCGGCGTTGAAGTAGGCGCGCGGGTTAGTGGCCTTGTGCGGCTGCCACGGGGCTACGCCGGCCATCCACGCTCGGCACGCGCCGAGTACGGCACCACCCGCCCCTCTCTGGTACGGGGGGAAGGCGGGCAGCTCAATGTTGGTGAACCATTCGTACCATCCGTCGCCATGGGCAAGGCTGCGTCCGACGGCGCAGAGCAGCTGGGTGTCGTCGCTGTAGTCGCCAGCGCTGATGTCTTCCTCGTACGGATTGAAGCGCCCCCCGCTGCGGCGTCGCCAGGACCGGAATGCCATTGCTGGCTTTGGGGCTTTGCGGTCGAGGTTCGATGAGCGGTTCTCCTGCGGCCAGCCCAGGGCGTCACCTACGGCTGCTCCTATGACGGCTGCCGCTGCTCGAGTGGTTAGGTCGGTCATGGCCGAGCTGGCTCCGGTGTCCATGCCGTCTCCGTGGGACGGCGGCCGGTTTGAATGGCGCTGGCCAGGGCTTGTCGTTCGAACAGCATGGGTGCGACCACCCAGCGGAGGCTATCGATGGGCTGTGACAGCTGACGGAGCCTGGCAACCTCGGCCCTTGCCTGGTCCACGTTCTTGACCGCGATTGCCAGGACGTCATCGAGGGAGATCGGGCCGGGCACCAGTACCTCGGCTTGGAGGTCGGTTGGGCAACAGGGCAGGTGGGCCGATACTCGATTGAAGGTCGTCCCCCCACTGCCGACGACCGAGGGCTGGTAGAGAGCGGTTAATCCATCGGCACCTGGGTAGGCGGTGGACCCGTACCCTCTCGCGGCGTTCCCCGTGCAGAACAAGGTTCCGTCGCGCGACATGACGATGGGGTCGATCAGAAGCACGATCCAATCGGGAAACAGAACGGCTTCACCCTTGGTTCGTGCGATGGTGAAGTAGTAGCCGTTGGTGAATTCGATGCTGCAGCAGATCTTCTCCTGGTGGCCATCAAGCCGGCTGAGATCAGTGCGGGTGTAAACAACGCGAACGTCGTCCATGAGGTCTTTGGTGGCCCGAACGTACCCATCGCTCAGGATGTGGGGAAGGTTCCGAGAGGGAGTGAAGTGGCATAGGCGGCTTACGCCGCGCGTGGCGAGGATTTCGGCGATCCTGTTCACGACTGGCTCCGGTCGTAGAGGCCCCGTGTCGCGGGCAGGATCGGGGAAGGCTCGCCGGTGTAGCTAAGAATGAGCCCGGAGCGCGCCCTGGTGATACCGACGTACACGAGTCGGCTCTCTCGACTGAGGGCCTCGTCGATCCCGAGGGATTTGACGACGTCGGGGTCAGGGAGGCGGTCGGCCCCACAGAAGGGCATGAGGACGTAGTCGAACTCGAGGCCCTTGGCTGCATGGTACGTGCCGTGGAAGACGCCGGGCGCTGGATTCCAGACTGCGAGATCGCGGTGGAGACGCGTAGCGGTGCCTAGTTGGCCGGAGATGACTCGCTCGTCGGCTCGGTCCCTGAAAAGGACGGCCACCGTGTTGTTGCGTCGGAGGTTGTTCGCTTGCCTGATGATGAAATCGATCTCGCTCCTGCGGTCGGCGCACTGGATCAGCGCTGGCCTAGGGCCGGCCGCCGTCGGATTGTTGGGCTCGACAAGGTCCGGCGAATCCCGGAAGTGCGCCATTTGCGACATGGCCAGCGCCAAGCGGGCGATCTCTGCCGTGTTGCGGTAGTTCTCTTTGAACTCGTAGACGTCTCGGACCTTCAGTCCGAAGGACTTCCACGACATACGTTGGCCGTAGATCTGCTGCGCGTAGTCGCCGAAGAAGGTGACGGAACCGTCGGGGTCAGCAGCGAGGACGAGGGAGCGGATCATCTCGGGCGAGAAGTCCTGGCCTTCGTCGATGACGATATGCCGATACCGCCCAGGGTCCGTGTCAACCTCAAGTTCTTCGTGAACAGCCGCTGCCAGGTCATCCCAGTCGTACCGACGGTGCGCGGCGGCACGCAATTCTCGGTACGTCTCGAATACCTGGTAAACCAAGCGCCGCTGGACCGGCTGAAGCGGCGCTGATCGTCCATGCCGTTCCGCCGACAGATACTCAGAGAGCGAGAACAACCCGTTGCCGGCCATCCATCCGGCCTCGTCGTTGAAGAACCCGACGGGCCGTTCGAGCACCGCAGCGGGGCCGGCCACTTGCTTGACCAACTCGATGGCCTGCCGTAGTAGGGGCTCTCGGTCATCCAGAATGGCGTTCCAGCCCATCTTGTTCCGGTGTGCGAGGTAACCACGGGCGAATAGGTGGTAATGCTCGATGGTGAGACTCGTCGCCCGGAGCGGGCTCAGATGGCGCAGGTAGGTGACCAAGGCCTTGTTGAAGGTCAACAACAAGGTCCTGCCGCTGCCCGGCACATCCGGGTCCGCGAGGTGCACGGCACGATGAATCGCCATCGTCGTCTTCCCCGAGCCCGCGGTGCCGAGCACGACGTTGTGGCCCTTCGGAGGCAGATAGAGCACGTCCTTCTGACGCCCGACGGGCTGGGGAAGCCCGGCCAGCGGCGCCTGAAGCGGAGTCACTCCACCACCATACCGCCAACGGGGGTATGGTGGGAGGTGGAGGTAGGTACGTGCCCAAGGCCACCGTGTACTTTCCCGATGAGCTGTTCGAGGCTGCCCGGCAGTATGAGATCAGCCTCTCGCCTGTTTGCCAACGGGCAGTAGAGGAGGAACTTCGAAGATGCCGTGCCGCGGCAGAGGCACGGAAGGACCTACTCGCCGTTGCCGCAAGACTGACTCGAACGCGACGCGACGGAGGCCTCGACCGGGACGATGACTTCATCGTGGGGTTCTCCCTAGGTGCCCGGTGGGCGCGAGACCATGCGTCGTTGACAGAGTTGCGGAATCTGGTCGACATGGTCCGAGCCGGCGCGTCACGGATCGCCCTCGACCCCGAGCACTCCCTGCCAGTGTTCTTGACGGGGCACTACTGGGACAGCGATCCAGCACCCGACGCTTTCACGCGCCTAGGCGAACGAGCCTTCGATCGAGGCGTTCTGGCCGGCACCCGTGAGGTCTATGACGCGGTGGAGCCGTACCTCGACTTAGCGATGGAGTGAGGCGGCGAAGAGCACTCAGCTCCCCTGCTGCCTCGGGTCGTGACCGCCGCCCATCTTCACTGCTTCTGCATGATGGTCAACTAGCCAAGCCTCCAGGCTGGCGATGGTGATCTCGCAGGTCGTACGTCGGCCGGGGAGCTCTTGGAGGATGCCTTGGCGGACGAGGTCGACGACGGCGCGTCTGCCGAGGCCGGTGAAGCGGACTACCTCGGCGAATGGGACGGTGGCGACGGGTCGGGCCTTGCGGCGCTTGGCTTCGTTACGAGCGATCCAGCAGGCCTGGACCGAGGCGCGGGTAACGAAGCGGGCGCGGCTGGTGTCGGTCTCGGGGTCGAGTTCGAGATCGCCATTTCGGGCGAGGACCTTGACGGTGGTGAAGCTCAGCTTGAGCTGGCGGGCCGCAGCCGGGAGCTTCATGGAGCGCTGGTGGAGCGCTCGGACTCGGGCGTGCTCGGCCCTTAGCGCCTCGGCCTCCTCGTCGGTGAGGGTGAGCTCTTTGCTGCTGGGGTGCTGGGCGGGAGCGAGGGCGAGGTAGCGCAGGGAGCGGTAGATCTCGTCGTAGCGGACGCCGAGCTGTTCGGCCAGGTCGGGGAGGCGGATGATCCCGGCACGCTCGTCGCGGTAAGCGAGGACGTCGCTCATCCGGCTGTAGCGGCGGGGGACGCCGTCGCCGTCGGGTTGGACGACGCTGGGGATGGTGCCGTCGGTCATCCACCGCCGGGCGGTGGTCACGACGATGTCGAGCTCGTCGGCGACGTGTTTGGCGTCCCAGAGCGGGTCGTCGGGGTCGCCGGGCTCGACCTGCCAGCCGGCGTCGGCGAGCACGGCGGTGACCTGGTCGGCGCGGACGAAGAGGGGGTTGGTGGCGAACCAGTGGACGGTCCGGGTGGTCGGGGTGAGGAGGGTGGCGATCTCGGCAGTGATGTGGTCGTCGAGGATGGCGGCCACCTTGGCGAGGGGGGCGACGTCGGGGTGGTCAAGGGTGTAGATGCGCCCGAAGACATCCTCGCCGGCGCGGTGTCCCATGTACCGGCGGCGCACGGAGTCTTCGATGCCGGCGCTCCAGGCGAGGTCGGTGGCGAGGCTTTTGCGCAGCAGGTGGGAGGAGACCCGGAAGCCGAGGTCGTCGCTGCCGAGACCTTCGTCTCTGGTGGCTTCGGCGAGGGACGTCTGATAGCCGACCTGCCCGCCGCGGTTGGGGTGTTGGATGCCGGGTACGAGCCGGGCAGTCTGGTCGACGGCGCCGGTGTCGGGGTCGGTGTGGAACGCCTCGATGGCGACGCGCAGTAGCTCCATCATCTTGGTGGGCACGACGAGCACGCGGGAGCCGGCGGCGGTCTTGGCCGTCTGTTTGCGGTCGACGCCGACGATGGCGCCGGTGTCGTCGCGGACCTGGAAGGTGCGCCCGCCTTGGCCTTGGACGGCGAGCATGCCGTACTCGCCGAGGTCGACCACGTCGCCGACGAGTAGCCCGAAGGCCTCGGAGATCCGCAGTCCCATGATCCGCTGCAGCCAGAACGCGAGCTGGTGGACGGCGTGGAGGTGGGAGGCGATCCGGGCGCACTCGGGCAGGGTGAGGGGGCGGGGCTGGCTGGTCGGCGCGCGCCTGCGGGAGGTGGCCGGGTCGGGCAGGGGTGCTTCGAGGCCTTCGGTGGGGTCGAAGCCGGGCGGGAAGAGGCAGTTGGCCCGGGCAAAGGCGAGGATGCGGCGAAGGATCCACAAGGCGTCGGCCACGACCCGCTTGGATAGCCCGACACTCCGGCGGCGTTTCGCCCCGGGGACGTTCTTGAGCGCCCGGACCGGGACTCGGACGTGGCCGTGGGGGTCGCGGTAGGCGCCGGGAAGCTGCCCTTCGTGCCAGCGGCGCCGCAGGGTCGGGAGGCTGAGGCCGCACAGCTGGGCCGCCTCGGCCAGGCCGACCTCGCCGCTGGTCACGGGGACGAGCGGTCTCGGCGGATCCGTATTGCTACTGCGGGGCGAGGCCGGCGGCGTGGTGTCCAGGCGGCCGACGAGGTGGAGCAGCCAGTCGTGCGCCATGAAGTAGGTGATGTCGCCGACGGTCTTGGTCTTGGGGGCGAACCAGGGCACGAGGTAGGTGTCGACGACCCGGCGGACCTGGTCGGCCCGTTCGGGGCCGGCTCGGCGCAGGTCCTCGTAGGCGGCGGCCATCCAGGCGTTGGCCACCGACGCCACGTCGGGGCTGATCGCTGCCGGCGGTTCGGCGGGCTTGGTCGGCGGGGGCCGGCGAACCGGGTCGGGAATGGGCCGGCCGGCGGCCAGCGCAGCGACCGCCTGGTCGAGCCAGGCTCGGGCCTCGTACTTGGTGGTGAAGCGCTCCTCGCGACGCTTGGTCGACCCGGTAGCGACCGGTACCCGGGCGCACCACTTGTCGCCCCGTTGGCGGATCGAGCCGGTGAGCGTCCGGCTCATCAGCCGGCCCTCCGGCCGAGGGTGTCGGCGGTCAGCTGCCGCAGGAATGCCAGCTCGTCGTCCTGGCGGGCGACCAGGTCCTCAAGCGCGGCGATGCGCGCCTCGGCTCGGGCGAGCGCCGTGGCCTCCACGGGGGCGGCGGGGTCGGGCCGCGGCGGTCGGCCGGCGTCCGTCGGGACGGTGGCGTCCGGGTCGTAGAGGCCGGCGGCGACGAGGTCGCCGACCGGCACCGTCCAGGTCTGACTGTCGAGTCGGGCATTGGGGAGGCGGCCGGCGAGGCGGGCCCGGATGATGGTGTCCTTGCTGCACCCGCACAGCTCGGCGGCTTGGCGCTGGGTGACGAAGCGGTCTGCGTGCTCGTCGGTGTCGCGTCGGGGGCGGCGGCGCCTTCCGCCGTCAGCGGCGACGGGGGCCATCGGGGAGCTCCATGGGCGGTGAGGGCAGCGGCCGGTGCGGGCCGTGCGGCGCTGGTGGGGTGGTACGGCGTGCATGGCCTTGCGGAGGAGGCCACAGACGGCCGGACAAGTCAAGGCCCTCACGGAGACGGCGCCCGCTCGGGGTCAAGGGGCGCCCGCCCGGAGGGCGAGTCACGCAGCCTCGTCTTGGCCGCCGACCGCGGCGCCCCCCGTCCGGCCGCCCCGGCGCGGACGCTTTGGTTCCCGCTGAAGAACGGTCACGTCGGCCGGACGCAGCGGGTTTCGGGCCGGGCGGAAGACGAGGAGGTCCTCGTGGGCGATCACCTGGCGCCCGACGCCGGCGGTCCGGGCTCTGCGGACCTGCTCGAGGGCGAAGAAGGACGCTCGGGGCACGAGGGCGTCGTCTCGCAGGCCGGCGAGGAGGGCAACGTTGCGCTCGTAGAGGACCAGGCCGGCCTCCTCGCCGACCCGGACGAGGGCGCCGGGGAGGTCGACGAGCTGCCCGCTGTGCCACCAGGGCCGCACGGTCATAGCGACGACGCCGTCGGGGCGGAGCAGACGGGCACAGCCGGCGAGGATCGTGTGCATCGCGTCGAGGAGACCGTCGAGGCCGACGTGGGCGAGGTTGGCGGGGTCGGTCGAGTAGCGGTGGTGGCTCTTGGTGATGCCCAACCCGGGCCGCGCGGTGACCCGGCCGTGCAGGGACGGCCCATACGGCGGGGAGGTGAGCACCAGGGCGACGAGCCCACGCACGGCCGGGTCGACGACGGTGCCGAGGTGGCGGGCGTCGCCGCAGACGACCTCGCCGTGACCGGTCGCGCCGTTCGAGCGGGCGTAGGCGAGGTTGGCCTTGGCGAGGTCGGCCCACTCCGGTTCGTACTCGACGCCAAGGGCGTCGCGGCCGAGATGGACCGCCTCGACGAGGGTCGATCCGATCCCGGCCATCGGGTCGAGGACGAGGTCGCCGGGCTTGGTGTAGGTGGCGATGGCCCGCTGGGCGATGGCGGGTAGCATCTTGGCCGGGTGGTGGCCGGAGATCTCCACGTACCGCCCCTTGCGCTGCGAGCGGGCGTTGTGCTGAGCGGTGGGCCAGACCGAGAGGGGAAGGTCAGCGGGCATCGGCGATCTCCTTGGCGGGCTTGACGTAGGCGGTGACGTCTTCGTGGGCGACGAGGTGGGCGGGCTCGCCGCGCTGGCGGGCGTGGCGGATCTGGGTCATCTGCCAGTACGAGGGCCGAGCCGCCAAGTCGCCGTCGCGGATGGCAGCGTGTAGCGCGATGACGTGCTGGCGGTAAGTGAACCCTGCAGCGGTGGCGAGGGCGACGGTGAGCCCGGCCAGGTCGAGGGTGCGGCCCTTCCTTCGGGTGTTCTTGGTGACCACGACGAGATGGCCCCCCGGGCGCAGCACGGCGTGACAGGCGGCGTAGATCTCGGCCATGGCCGTCTCGTAGGCCGGACCGCGGGCGTGGCCGAGGTTGGCCCGATCGGTCGAGTAGTTGAGGGTGTCGTCCGGGCAGAGGCGCCGGCCGGCCAGCCACGCCCGCTTGTCGATGACCCCGGCGTCGCACGCGTACGGCGGTGAGGTGACGATCAGGTCGACCTGTCCGGCGAGGTCGCCGAGCAGCTCGGGCAGGCGGCGGGCGTCGCTCTGGCGGACTTGGGCCAGGTGACGCCGGCCGTCATCGAGCATGTGGTCGAGGTTCTGGTTGGCGAGGGCCACCCAGCGGTCCTCGAGCTCGACACCGACGGCGCGCCGACCCAAGAGGGCGGCCTCGGCGAGGGTGGTGCCGATCCCCGCCAGCGGGTCGAGGACGAGAGCGCCGGGATTCGAGTACTCGGTGACGATGCGCCGGGCGAGCTCGGGCAGCATCTTGCCGGGGTGGGCGGTGCAGGCCGGCAGGTAGCGGCCGGCGCGTTGCCACTGGGCGGTGGTCTGGGCGACCGGCCAGATGGCGAGCGGGACATCGGGGCGGTCGGGTCGGGCGGGACAGCGGGGGGTGGTGGTCGTGGTCATGGGCGGCCCAGGACCGGACAAGCGTCATCTAAAGAACAGGGGGTGCGGCCCCTGTATCCAACAAAATCCCTCTCGCGTACGCCGGTTCTTTCGGCCGTCGACGGGGTTCGAGAACCCTCTCTTTGGCCTTGAGCTGGGCTCGGAGATGGAGGTAGGTCCTTCGAGGACGAGCCCACTCGACCCCGAAGGAGCCACCATGGCACGCCCGCTGCAGATCACCGACGACGAAATCCTCGACGGCCTTACCGCCCGCCCCGAGGTCACCTCGGCGGAGCTATCCGACGCCCTCGGGATCGGCCAGTCCACCGCCGGAAAACGGCTCGCCGCGCTGGAGGCGGCCGGCTCGGTGCGCCGTACCTCGGGCGGCCGGGAGGCCGGACGGCGAGCCCCGGACCGCTGGTCGGCGGTGGCCACGACCGAGGTTGCCGCCACCGACGTGACCGGCGGAGCGCTCGGCGGAGAGCCCGGCGACGAGCCCGGCGGCGGCGAGCTTCTTCCCGCCGCTCGCGAGGAGACCCCCGAGCCTCTCGCGGCGGCTGGTCGGCTGGGGCGGGGCGAGCTGGGCTCTCTCGTGCGGGACTACCTCGCCGCCCGCCCGGGCGAGTCCTTCGGGCCGGCCGCGCTCGGCAAGGCCTTGTACCGCTCGCAGGGTGCCATCTCGAACTCGCTCGCGACCATGGCGGCGCGTGGCGAGGTGGTCCTCGTGGGTGACAAGCCCCGCCGCTACCGCATCGCCAGCTGACCGATGCTGCGGCCGGTAGCCCGCTACGGGAACCCCGCGGGCGTGGTGGGCGGCCACCAGGATTTGCTCACTGGCACCCATCACAGCCCGCCCGCTGTCGGCCACTTCATCACTCCGACTGGCTTGCCGGCATGGTGCGCGCGCTGGTGGCCCGGGCTCGGCCGCTCTGATGAGCAGCTACGTAAAGTACATACGGTGGGATCTCCGCAGACGCTCAGCGAAGCCGACCGACGGCTTGTCGCTGCGTGGGCCGCCGATTGCGCAGAGCGGGTTCTGGGGCTATTTGAGGCCGAGGCTCCAGCTGATGAGCGCCCTCGCGCTGCGATCGCTCGGACCCGGGCGTTCGCCCGGGGAGAGCTGAAGACTGCCGAGGAGATCCGCCGTCGATTCGTAGGTGGCGTCGCTGCCGGTGAGGTGATGGCTCCCGCGGCAGCTGCCGCCGCCCGATCCGCCGGTCAAGCCGTAGCCATCTGCCATATGGGAGCGCACGCACTCGGCGCCGCCGCGTACGCCGTCAAAGCGACCGCCCTGGCGGCCCCCGACCGACCGGAAGCCGTCAAGGACGAGATCCGCTGGCAGCTCAGCCACATGTCGATAGAAGTCCGGGCCGCGCTGCGAGCCCTCCCGCCCGTCGGCGAGAACCGGTCAGGTCCTCTCGGGCCCGGGCTCCTCGCATCAGGCGAACTCGGCACGATCATCCGTGACCTCCAAGCCGGTCTCGTCCTACCCGACCCTGACTGACCCGAGGCGAGATGGCCCGGCTCAGGTCCTGGCGGCGAACGTGAACAGCCGCTGGCCGGGCATCAACGAGGCGGGCTCCCCCGTCAGTCGGTGCGCGCCGACCGACATGAAACCGTCGTCGCTGACGTCGAACGCCTCCTCGCGAAAGCCCGCGTCCTCGAACCAGGACCGGACAGCGGGGGTCAGGTCAGGCGGCATGCGATGCCTGGTCCACAGGACCAGCGCACCGGGCGCGCACAGGCTGGGCAGGGCGGCCACCGTGGCATGGATGTCACTGTCGCTGATGTTGCCGAAGATCCCGCATGCCACCACTATCTGGGCGGGTACCGCTCCCGCACAGGCGTCGGTGATCCCGGCGTCGGCCTGAAGCACCTCGACGCCGTCCAGCCCAGCCGCCTGCGCCGCCTGCCGGGCGACCGCGACGTTGCGCTCGTCCAGCTCGACCAGCCTGGCGCGCACGTCGTTCCGGCGCGGATGCCCGGCCAGGACGCCGATCACGTCCCGGCCCTGCCCGGCGCACAGGCTGATCAGCCGAACGTCCCCGGCGGGGGCACGATCGAGTTCGGTGCGCAGGTGCTCCTGCACGAGTTCCCCCCGCAGCGAGAGCAGGGAGCCTGGATCGTCGTAGTCCCGGTGCCATTCCACCCAGTCGCGCTGCGTCACTGGGGCCAGCCTATGGCCACCGATTCAGCGCGCAATTTCAGCCTTCACGAGCCACGACAACTCGCTCGGCGAGGTGGGGCGTGCCGGCGACAAGCCGCGGACCGCATCGCCGAACCCCGGCAGTCCCGGCGCGCCGGGAGAAGGCATCCCGGCCGGGTGGGACTAGTCCCAGAGGTGGGATCTCGGGTGCAGACAAAGCGCGGGAGTCGAGGTCCCACCCGCGGGACCAGGGCGACGCAAGCGGCGGGACGGAAAAATCTGGCGGCGTCCCAGCCTCGGAGTCCCGCGACAGGTCCCATCTCTCGGGACGAGCAAGTCCCACCGCGCTGACCTGCACCGACGCTCCCGACTCCGCGGAGAGGTCCCGCATGGGTCCCGCGTGCGGGAGGGCAGTGGGGACAGGCGAAGTGGGGGCGATCCGGGACTGATCCGGGTCCACCTGCGTGGCGCGATGGCGGCCCACCTCAGCCGAAGGAGCCGCCCATGTGCCCTCGCCGCATCCTCACCGACTCGCCGTTCGACACCTTGGAGAAGACGTTCGATCTCCTCACGACCGGCCTGCGCCCCCTCGCCCTTTACGGCACCGGCCTCGCCGGTCTGCCCGACCGGCCGGTCCCCCTCGGCGAGCTGAAAGCCCGGCTGCTGCACCCCTCGACGCCGTTCGCCATCCGCGACGCCATCGTCGGCGAGCTCGTCGCCCGAGCCCAGGCCGAAGGCGGCCGCTGGAGCGTCGGCCTGGCCGGGGTGCTGCTCCCCGGGCTGCGCCGGGCGGTCTGGGCGCTGACCCAAGCCTGCCCGGACAGGGCCGACGAGATCGAGGCCGAAGCTCTCGCCGCGTTCTTGGCCGCCGTGGCCAGGGCCACCCCGGGCCGGGCCCGCCTGGCGTCGTGGCTGTGCTGGCTGGCCCGCACCGGCGCCGCCCGGCTGCTCCGGGCCGAGCTGGCCGAGCGGGCCGGGCCGGGCGCCGAGCCGGTCTCAGCCGCACCACCCCGGCCGTGGGGGCATCCCGACATCGTCCTCGCCCGGGCCGTCGCTGCGGACGTGGTCAGCGCCACCGATGCCGAGCTGATCGCCACCACCCGCCTGGAGGGCGCCAACCTCGCCGCCATCGCCGAGGACCTCGACCTCGACTACGAGACCTGCCGGATGCGTCGAAGCCGCGCCGAGGCCAAATTGCGCGACTACCTGAACTCGGACTGGTACGAGCCGTTCGATTTTGTTGGAAAAGCGGCCGAGACCCCTTGTTCTTCTAGTAGGGGTCGCCCCCGGCACGGCCGGCCAGCGGACCGGCGACCGGGCAAGCGTCGCTCGAGCCCACCACCGAGGAGGTGAGAGTGCCCACCCCGGTCCCGACCGGACCACCGGGGCGACCCCCGACCCCACCCCAGTCCCCAGCGCCCGGGGAGCCGACCAAGGAGGCCACCACGACACGTCACGCCCGCACACAACCCACCCCCATACAGCCCACCGACGGAGCGCCCGCCACAGGACAGGCGGCCACGAGACAGGCCACCGGGAGACCGACCGCTCGAGGTGCCGCCGGGACCACCCCTGCCGCCGTCCACTCGGGCGGCCGACGGTCCGGGCGGCCGATGGCGAGACGTCTGGTCGTGGCAGGCCTGCTCGCCGGTGCCCTCGTCGCGCTGCTCGCCTCGCCGGCCTACGCGGCCGGTGGGGGCACCCAGACCTTGAGCGGGCTGATCTCGAACCTCACCACTTGGATCGTCGGGATCCTGGCCGGGGTCGCCACGCTGTTCCTCACCATCGGCGGCCTGCGCTACCTGACCGCCGGCGGCGACCCGGGCCAGGTCGAGAAGGCAAAGACCGCCCTCAAGTCCGCGGCGATCGGCTACGCGCTCGCCGTCCTCGCCCCGCTCATCGTGTCCATCCTCGCCTCCCTCGTCGGCGGCGGCTGATGCGACGCCTCCCCGCCTGGCGACCCCGGCACCCGATTCGCCTCGCCGCCGGCATCGTGTTCGCCGTCTTGGCCCTCGGCACCCCCGGGCACCACCCGGCGTCCGCCGTTCACGCCAGCGCTGCCGGGACCGGGACGACGGTCGTGCTCACCGCAGCTCGGACCGCCCCACCCGCGACCGCCCCCGCCTTCAGCGCGACGACAACTGCCGGCTCGCAGACGTCTGGGTCGGGAACATCGACCTCGGGGACGGGTGGCTCGGGGACAGGCGGTGAGGGACCGCCGCCGATCCAGGTCGGGCCGCCCGGAACGACCACGCCGAGCATGCCGGCGGCGGGAAGCGGGGGAACAGTGAGCGGCGGCACCCAGCCCTCGCCGGGGCTGTTCGACATCACCGGCCACATCGAAGCCGCCATCGACGACTGGTTCCGAAGCCTCGTCACCGACGCCCTGGACCCGGTCCTCACCCTCCTCGGCCACACCCTCCTCGCCACCCCGAACGTCACGGCCCAGAGCCGGGTCGGCCAGCTGTGGCGTATGGCCGAAGGGATCGCCGACGCGTTCTTGGTGCTCTTCGTCTTGGCCGGCGGGGCGATCGTCATGGGCCACGAGACCCTCCAGACCCGCACCGCCCTTCGTGACGTCCTCCCCCGCATCGTCGTCGCCGCCGTCGCCGTGAACGCCAGCCTCGGTCTCGCCGGGCTCGCCATCACGACCGCCGATACGCTGTCCGCGGCGGTTCTCGGCCAAGGAGTCGACGCGGCCAACGCCGCGGTGGTGCTCCGCCAGCTGGTGCTCGGCTCGCTCGCCTCGGGCGGGATCTTCGTCGTGCTCTTGGGCGGGGTCGTCGCCGTGCTCGCCGTCGTGCTGCTCGCCACCTACGTCGTGCGCCTCGCGCTCGTCATCCTGCTCGTGGTCGCCGCCCCGATCTGCCTCGTCTGCCATGCCCTCCCCCAGACCGAGGGTCTCGCCAAGCTGTGGTGGCGGGCCTTTTCTGGCACGCTCGCCGTCCAGGTCGCCCAGTCGCTTGTCTTGATCACCGCGCTGCGGGTGTTCCTCGCCTCGGGCGGGCCGGCCAACCTCGGGATCGCCTCGACCGGCGGGGTCGTCGACCTGCTCGTCTCGGCATGTCTGTGCTGGGTGCTCGTCAAGATCCCCGGCTGGGTGAGCCGCGTCGTGTTCTCCGGGTCCCGGGGCCGCGGCGGGATCGGCCGGGTCGTACGAGACGTGATCATCTACAAGGGCACCAAGGCCCTCGCGGCGGGAGTCGGGCTGTGAGCCCCGCCGCCGGACGCCGGCAACCCGCCGAGGACACTGGCCGGGTCCGGATCCCCGCGGACGTCGACCGTCCCGACAAGCTGCTCGCCGGGCTCACCGCGCGCCAACTCGCCATCCTGGCCGTCGCGGCGGTCGCCCTCTGGGCCGGGTACGCCGCCACCCGCCACCTCGTCCCGCCCGCCGCCTACGGCGCGGTCGCCGTCCCCTTCGCAGCGGTCGCAGCCCTCCTCGCACTGGGGCGGGTCGAAGGCATCCCCGCCGACCGGTGGGTGCTCGCGGCGTGGCGGCACCGCAGGTCGCCCCGCCGGCTCGTCCCCGCACCCGACGGCGTCCCACCCGCACCAGGATTTCTCGCCAAGGCGACTGGGCCCCACCCGTCGGCGCTGCCCGCGCCGCTGCGCCTCCCGCTCGCCAGGATCGACGCCGGTGGCGTGGTCGACCTCGGGCCCGACGGCCTGGCGGTGATCTGCCGGGCGAGCGCGGTCACCTTCAGCCTGCGCACGCCCGCCGAGCAGGAGGCCCTGGTGGCAGGGTTCGCCCGGTTCTTGAGCTCGCTCGCCGAACCGGTCCAGGTCCTCCTGCGGGCCGAGCGTCTCGACGTCGGCCCAGCCATCGACGCGCTCTTGGACGCCGCGCCGGGCCTACCGCATCTCGCCCTGGAGCGGGCAGCACGCGACCACGCCGCGTTCTTGGCCAATCTCGCTGCCAGCCGCGCGCTGTTGCGCCGAGAGGTGCTCGTCGTGCTCCGCCAGCCGATGGGCCAGCCGGCCAGCCAGGCCAGCGCCACCGGGGATAGGGCCGGGCGCCTCCTGCGCCGGGCCGCCGAAGCGGTGACCGCGCTCTCTGCGGCCGGGGTCAGCCTCTCCGTCCTCGACGGCGCCGGCGCCGCCAGCGTCATCGGCCGCTGCCTCGACCCGGCCGGGCTGCCCTGGCCCGGAGGGCCCCCCGGCGCTGCTGACGACGAGCCGGTCACCCTCGCACGCCACCCCACTCCGCTCAACCCGGCCGGTCGCCCCACGCACAAAGGAGCCACCCGATGAGCAAGCTGCTCGCCCGCATCCCCCGCCCGGCCGCCAAGCCGGCGACGCCGTTCGGGCCCGACTCGGTCGAGGTCCGCCCCCGGGCCCTTCGGGTCGGGGACGGCTGGTGCCGCAGCTTCGCCGTCACCGGCTACCCGAGAGAGGTCGGGCGGGGCTGGCTGGAGCCGCTGTGCGCCCACCCCGGCCGGCTCGACGTCGCCGTGCACATCGACCCGGTCCCCGCCGCGCTCGCCGCCGAGCGCCTGCGTCGCCAGCTTGCCCGCCTGGAGTCGGGCCGGCGTGCGGATGCAGCCAAGGGCCGGCTCGCCGATCCTGACGTCGAGGTCGCCGCCGAGGACGCCCGCGAGCTCGCCGCAGGACTCGCCCGGGGCGAGCAGAAGCTGTTCCGGGTCGGCCTCGTCCTCACCGTCCATGCCGGAGACGAGAAGACCTTGGAGGCAGAGTGTGCCCGGGTGCGGGCGCTCTGCGCGTCGATGCTCCTCGACGCCCGACCGGCTACCTGGCGGTCCTTGCAGGGCTGGGCGACCACTCTGCCGCTTGGGGTCGACGCCCTCGGCCAGCGCCGGGCGTTCGACACGGACGCGCTCGCCGCCAGCTTCCCCTTCGCCTCCGCCGAGCTGTCGGGCGCGACCGGCGTCCTCTACGGCACCACCCAAAGCGGCACCGGGCTCGTCTCTTGGGACCGCTTCGCCCAGGACAACCACAACTCGGTCATCCTGGCGCGCTCGGGCGCGGGCAAGTCCTATCTCGCCAAGCTCGAAGCGCTGCGCTCGCTCTACCAAGGGATCGAGATCGCCGTCGTCGACCCCGAAGACGAGTACCGCCGCCTCGCCGAGACCGTCGGCGGCGCCTACGTGCACCTCGGCGCCCCAGGCGTGAGGGTCAACCCCTTCGACCTCGGCGCCGGGCCCCAGACCGGCGATGGCGGCGGTACGGACGCTGGCAGGCAGGGCGACGCCCCCCTTGGCGAGGATCCGGGAGACGAGCCCGGTGGCGCGCTGGCGTCCGGTCCGGTGGTGCGCCGGGCGCTGTTCGTCCACACCCTCGTCGCGGTACTGCTCGGCGAGAAGCCCGACCCGGCGACCGCCGCCGCGCTCGACCGCGGGATCGTCTCGGCCTACGAGTCGGCGGGGATCACCGCCGATCCCCGCAGCCACGCCCGCCCCGCACCGCTGCTGGCCGACCTCGCCACCGCGCTCGGCGCCGACGGCGACCCCGCCGCCCGGGCGCTCGCCGGCCGGCTCGCCCCGTATGTGGCGGGAACGCACCGGGGGCTGTTCGACGGGCCGACCACCACCCGGCCCGACGGGCATCTCGTCGTGTTCAGCCTGCGGGACCTCCCCGACGAGCTGAAGGCCGCGGGGACGCTGCTCACCTTGGACGCCATCTGGCGGCGGGTGTCCGACCCGGCGAAGCGCAGGCGGCGTCTCGTGATCGTCGACGAGGCGTGGCTGCTGATGGCCGAGCGCTCGGGGGCCGAGTTCCTCTTCCGCATGGCCAAGTCCGCCCGCAAGCACTGGGCCGGGCTCACCGTCGTCACCCAGGACGCAGCAGACCTCCTCGGCTCCCCGCTCGGCCAGGCCGTCGTCGCCAACGCCGCCACCCAGATCCTGCTCGGCCAAGCACCCCAGTCGATCGACACCTTGGCCGAAGCGTTCGGGCTGTCGGCCGGCGAGCGGGCCTACCTCCTCGGCGCATCCCGGGGCCAGGGACTGCTGGCCGCAGGCCAAGAGCGGGTCGCGTTCAGCGCGCTCGCCAGCCCCGCCGAGGACGCCATCTGCCGCACCGGCATCGAGCAGACCCTCGACGACGTCCCCGACCTCTGATCCCTCGCCTCTTCCAGGAGCATCCCGTGCCCACGACCGTCCCGACCGCCCCCGTCACCCAGCCACCGCCGCCCGCGCCCCACCTGCCGTCGGGGCCGCTCGCCCGCTACCTCGCCCACCCGGGACCTACCACCGCCCGCCTCCTCCACCACGTCGCCCACGTCTTGGCCCACGTGGCCATGACGGCCGGCCCGGTCGCCCTCGGCGTAGGTGTCGCCGCCCTCGTGGCGCTGTCGGCCGCACGGGCCGCCCAGGGTCGGAGGATGGCCCGGGGGGCCCGGCTCATCGAGGTGCTCGCCCCGCCGGTCGTCGATCCCGAAGGGGCGGCCACGCTGTGGACCAACCTCGTCGCCCTGCTGCGCCCCGCGTGGCGTCGCCTCCTCTTCGGCCAGCCGCACCTCGGCTTCGAGCTGGTCGCCTCCGACGCCGGGCTCACCATCTCGATTTGGGTGCCCGGCGGCATCCCCCCAGGGCTCGTCGAGCGGGCCGTCGAGGCCGCCTGGCCCGGGGCACGCACCGAGACCCAGCCCGCCACGCCGCCACTCGCCGGACCTGGCGTGGCGACCGGCGGGACCCTCACCCTGGCGGTCGGCGAGCAGTACATGTTGCGCACCGAGCACAAGATCGACCCCCTCCGCCCCCTCCTCGGCGCCCTGGCCGCGCTCGCCGAGGGAGAGACCGCGTGCGTCCAGGTCCTCGCCCGCCCCGTCACCGGCCGTCGCCTCGCCCGGCTCCACAAGAGCGCCACGGCACGCCGTGCCGGGCGCCCAGCGAGCCGCACCGCCCGTCTCCTCGACCTTCTCACCCCCGGGCCGGCCACGAAGCCCACAGCCGTCGACCCGACCCGGGCGGCGGACGTGGCCGACATCTTGGACAAGGCCGCCCAGCCCTGCTGGGCGATCGCCATCCGCTACGCCGTCGCCACCGCCGCAACCGACCGCCAGGCCAAAGCCCGCCTGCGCGGCCGGGCGCACGCCGTGGCCACCGCGTTCGCGCTCTTCTCGGGCCGCAACCGCCTCGAGCGCCACCGCCTCGCCCATCCCGCACGGGTGCTCGCCGAGCGCCGGCTCAGCAAAGGCAACCTCGTCTCGGTCGCCGAGCTCGCCGCCCTCGCCCACCTCCCGACCGACGTCGCAGTGCCGGGGCTCGCCCGGGCCGGCGCCAACGCCGTACCCCCGCCCCCCGCCGTCGCGCGACCCGCCGCTGCTGGCGTGCCCGGCCCGGATGCCTCCCCGGCGACCGGTGCGCCGAAGGTGCTCGGCGATGCCCAGGCCGGCGGGCGCCGACCGGTCAGGTTGGCGGTCCCCGACGCCCGCTACCACCTCCACGTCATGGGGGCGACCGGCTCGGGCAAGTCGACGCTGCTCACCAACCTCGTCCTGGGTGACGTCGAAGCCGGACGCGGAGTGGTCGTCATCGACCCCAAGGGCGACCTGATCACCGACCTGTTGGACCGGCTCCCGCAAGGCGCCGAGGCGCGCACCGTGCTCGTCGACCCCGAGGACCCCGACGCCGCCCCTGTCCTCAACGTCTTGTCCGGCCCGGACCCCGACCTTGCGGTCGACAACCTGGTCGGGATCTTCCGCTCCATCTTCTCCGCCTTCTGGGGGCCGCGCACCGACGACGTGCTGCGCTCCGCCTGCCTCACCCTGCTCCGCCACGCAGCAGCCATGGGCACCTCGACCAGCCTCGCGGATGTGCCCCGGCTCCTCTCCGACGACGAGTTCCGGGCACCTCGTGTCGCGGTGGTCTCGGCCGACACCGTCGGGCTCGGCGGGTTCTGGAAGTCCTACGAGCAGATGTCCGAGGCGAGCAGAGCGCAGGTCATCGGCCCGGTCATGAACAAGCTCCGGGCGTTCTTGCTCCGAGACTTCGTCCGCTCGGTCGTCGGGCGGCCCGACTCGAGCTTCGACATGGGCCAGGTCCTCGACGGCGGCATCTGCCTGGTCCGGGTCCCCAAGGGCATCCTGGGCGAGGAGACCGCACGACTGCTCGGCTCGTTCGTCGTCGCCAAGGTGTGGCAGACCGCGACCCATCGGGCCCGGCTCGGCCAGGCGGCCCGGGTCGACGCGTCCCTCGTCGTCGACGAAGCCCAGAACTTCCTCCACCTGCCGCGGTCCTTCGACGAGATGCTCGCCGAGGCGCGGGGCTACCGGCTCTCCATGGTCCTCGCCCACCAGCACCTCGGCCAGCTCCCCAAGGAACTGCGCGACGCGGTCTCGGCGAACGCCCGGACCAAGGTGTGGTTCTCCATGTCCCCCGAGGACGCCCACGTCCTCTCCCGCCACGTCGCTCCCGAGGTCTCCGAGCACGACCTCTCCCACCTCGGGGCGTATGTGGCTGCGGCACGCCTCGTCGTCGGCGGCGAGGAGACCCCCGCCTTCACGCTTCGCACCCGGCCCGCGCCACCACCCCAGCCCGGCCGCGCCGACGCGGTCCGGGCCGCCAACCGGGCTGTGCACCACCGGCCTCGCCCCGAGGGCACGAAGCCCCTCGCCGGGCGCACGCTTCCCGCCGGCACGCGCACCGCCACCCCCACCGCCACCGCCAGCGAGAGCAACGACAGCGCCGGCACGGTCACCGCCATCGCCGAAGCCCGGGCCGCCCGAGACGCCCGACAGGCCGAGTCACGGGCCGGCCCGGGCGCTGTCGAACAGGGGCTCCACGAGGGGCTCCGTCAGGGGCTCCACGAGGGGCTCCGACCTGGATTGGAGCCCTCGGGACCGCCCGAACCACCAGCGCACGGCGCCGGAGAGGGCTCCACCGCGCCGGCGGACTCAAGGGATAGGTGGGTATGAGCGTGGCTGATCATGCCGGCCAGGGGCCGGTCCGCACTGGGTCGGCTGGTACTGGGTCGGGCTCGGCTGGAGCCGCTGGGCCGCTCACGCCGGCAGCTGGTCCGTCCTCTCCGGTATCACCGGCATCGCCGGCAGCTCCAGCCAGGGCCGCTCGGTCGTCGGCGACTCGATCCTCGACAGCTCGGCTCCCGTCCGCATCCGTCTCGGCAGGTGGTCCGGCGCCGGTAGGCGCTCCGCATCGCAGCGGGCCGAGCGACACCGGTCGCCGTGGCTGGCGGGACCTCGACTCCCGGCTGCTCCCGGTCCTCGGCCGGCTCACCGAACGCGACCGCCGGCTCTGCCGCCTGCTCGACGACCACCGGGTGCTCACCAGCTCCCAGGTCGCCGACGTCTGCTTCACCGGTGAGCGCCGGGCCCGGATGCGCCTGGCGGAGCTTTACGCCATCGACGTCCTCGACCGCTTCCGACCACGGCGCGGTGGCAGCCCGGTCCCCTTCCACTGGGTGCTCGGCCCGCTCGGTGCCGCCCTCGTCGCCGCCGAGCACGGCGTCGAGGTAGCCGACCTCGCCTGGCGCCGCCGCCTCGTCCACGACCTCGCCGCCAGCCAGCGCCTCGCCCATCTCGTCGGGACGAACGGCGTCTTCTGCGCCCTCTGTCGCGCGGCACGCACCTGGACGGGCTGCCGGCTCGAAGAGTGGTGGTCCGAGCGGCGCTGCGCCGCGGAGTGGGGCGAGGTCGTCCGCCCCGACGGCTACGGGGTGTGGACCGAGCACGGGACGAGCCTGCCGTTCCTCCTGGAGTACGACAACGGCACCGAGCGCCTGGAACGCCTCGCCCGAAAGCTCGACGGCTACGCCCGCCTCGCCGCCGCGGCAGGCCATCCCAACTGGGTCCTGTTCAGCTTCGGCTCCCCACGCCGTGAGGCCGACGCCCGCCGGGTGCTCTGCCACCCGGTCGTCCCGGTCGCCACCACCGCACGCGTCGCCCGCGCCGCACCAGACGGCCCCGTGTGGCTCCCCGCCAGCTCCGGTGGCACGGCACGCGTCCGCCTGGTCGACCTCGCGGGCCTACCCCTCGCTGGCGCGTGAGCATCGCCCTCGACGACAGCGCCGCCTCCGGGCTCGCCACCAAGGCCGCTGCCGCGGCCGGCGGGCTCGTCATCCTCGTCACGCTGCTCGCCGCCGGCGCGGGGGCGGGGATCGCCTCGCTCCTCGGCGGCGGAGCGGCCGCTCCGTCGGCCACGGCAACGAGCGCGATTCCCCCGGCGATGCTCGCCCTCTACCGAGAGGCCGCCGCCACCTGCCCCGGCCTCCCCTGGACGGTGCTCGCCGCCATCGGCACGATCGAGTCCGGCAACGGCACCTCCACCCTTCCCGGCGTCCACTCGGGCGCCAACTCGGCCGGCGCCGAAGGCCCGATGCAGTTCGAGCCCACCACCTTCGCCGCCTACGACCAGCCGGTCCCCCCCGGCGGCGCCAACCCACCCAGCCCCTACGACCCGACCGATGCGGTGTACGCGGCCGCCCGGATGCTGTGCGCCAACGGCGCGGCCAACGGCGCCAACCTCAACCAAGCCGTCTTCGACTACAACCACGCGACCTGGTACGTCAACGAGGTGCTCGCCCTCGCGCAGACCTACGGGCAGACCCAGGCCCAAACCGTCGCCGCGGGCACCGCCGGAGGCGTCGCCGTCGACTGGGCCCTCGCCCAGGTCGGCACCCCCTACATCTGGGGCGGCGAGACCCCCGGTGTCGGCTTCGACTGCTCCGGACTGGTCCAGGCCGCCTACAAGGTGGCCGGGATCAGCCTTCCCCGGGTCGCCCAGGACCAGTACGACGGCACGGCCAAGCTCGGACCCGGCAACCCCGTCGAGCCAGGTGACCTGATCTTCTTCGGCGGCGGACCGAGCGACGTCACCCACGTCGGCATCTACGTCGGCAACGGCCAGATGGTCGATGCCCCTCACACCGGCGCGGACGTCCGGGTCGAGGCCACGCCGACTACCCCAGGGGCGTCCTGGGGGACCGACGTCCTCGTCGGCGTCACCGACCCGGCGGCGTGAGAGCCACTAGGTTGTCAGCTTCGCGTATCGCTTTGCCGACACTGCTGATACGATGTCGACCATGAGCGCGACGAGCGTGGCACCGGAGGTCCGCAAGCGGGTCCTCGCTTCGCGGGACCGGTTCTGGCGCCCCGAGGACTTCGACGGCTCCCCCGACGCGGTCGCCCAGGCCCTATCACGGCTGGCCCGCTCCGGGGAGGTGCGCCGTGTCCGGCGTGGCCTCTACTGGCGCGGCGCGCCGACCCGGCTGGGCATGGCTCCCCCGCCGGCGGGTCGCCTCGCCAGAGCGGTCACGAGCGGGACCGGCTCCGGTCCGACCGGATGGAGCGCCGCCCTGGCTCTCGGCCTGTCCACCCAGGTGCCCCGCCGGGAGGCGGTCGCCGTTCCGGGCAGATCACCTCGCAGTCCCGGCTCTGTCCGCTACGTCAGCCGAGCGGCGAGCACCAAGCGTCGCGACGAGCGGCTGCGCCCGGGCGAGGTCGCGCTGTTGGAAGTGCTGCGGGACTGGGACGGCCTCGTCGAGGTCCCCCCCGCCGACGCCGTCGCGCGGATCGCTCGGCTCGCCGACGACGGCACGGTCCGCCTCGACCGGGTCGCTCGGGCATCGGAGACCGAGCCGCCCCGGGTCCGCGAACGGCTGCGCCGCCTCCTCGACGCGCTCGGACGGCCGGACATGACCGTGCTCGTCCGCCCGGCGCGCAGCCGGTCCGTCCGCCGCGATCTGGCGCTCGCCGGCTGAGCCGGTGGCCCGCTTCGCTGACCTGGGCGAGCTCGCCCCGACGCTCGACGCCGCCGCCGAGCGGCTCGGGATCAGCCCCACCGCGGTCGAGAAGGACTACTGGGTGAGCGAGGTCCTCCGTGTGCTCGGCCGCGACTTCGGCGGCGACTTCATCTTCAAAGGCGGCACCAGCCTTTCCAAGGGCTACCGGCTGGTGGAGCGCTTCTCCGAAGACATCGACGTCCTCGTCCTCCCGGGAGAGCGGGGCCGCGGCGCGACCGACAGGCTCATGAAGGCCATGGCCGACGCCGCGGCCGCAGGTGTCGGCGGCTCGGCGACTGGGGTCGGAGGGAGCGAGACCGGCCGGCACCGCTCCTACGAGATCGCCTACCCCGCCACCCGAGCGCCGACCGCGCTCATCCGCACCAGCGTGCTCCTCGAGATGGGCGTCCGAGGCGGGCCCCATCCCCACGCGCTCGTACCGATCAGCTCCCTCCTCGGCGACGTGCTCGAAGCCGCCGGTACGGACCTCGGCGAGTTCGACGACCTCAAGGCGTTCGAGGTCGCCGTCCTCCACCCGGGACGCACCCTCCTCGAGAAGCTCGTCCTCATCCACGCCCTGGCCCAGCAACTCGCCGCCAGCGCCGATGCGTCGATCGACCGGCGCAGCGGCCGGCACTTCTACGACGTCTACCAGCTCCTGGGCGACCGACAGGTGCTCGACCTGCTCGCGGATCGAGACCAGACCGAACAGGTGATGCGCAGCGTCGAGGAGATCAACCGGGCCTTCTTCGGCGGCGACGGCATCGAGGTTCGCCCGGCGGGCGGCTTTGCCAGCTGCCCGGCATTCGATGCAACGAGCGGTATCTCGATCCGGCTCCGAGCCGCCTACGCGTCCACCATGCCCGAGCTGTACTTCGGCGCCGGTCCACTTCCTACCTGGGAAGAGATCTGCGGTCGCGTGGCAGAGCAGCGCACGCTGCTATGAGCAGGCCTCGCCCGGTGGCGTGAGCAGAACCCCCGCCGCCCCAGACCAGATGAACCCTGGGGAACGAACTTCGTTGTCGGCGTCACGGACCGAGCGGCACGAAGAGTGACCTTCTGAAAGTCACCGTCCCGATTTGTCCTGCGTGAAATGCTGGGCATGTCCGCCTTTCAGTCGCTGACGTGGACGCCGAGTCGTTCGGTCAGTCCAGCGCGGCCATCGTCGGTGATGCGCACGACTCGCCGTTCAGCGCGCACGACCCAGCCGAGGTCGACGAAGCGCTGGAGGAGGGCGGCGCCGAGCCATCCGCCGAGGTGGGGCTGCTGTTCGCTCCAGTCGATGCAGTAGCGGACGAGCGGCCGGCGCTTGGGGGCTTCGACGCTGACCCCCAAGTCCACAAGGGTCCTTCGGCCTCGGTCGGTGAGCACGAAACGCTTGGCTCGGCCTGCGCCGAGCACCGGATCGCTGCTGGTCGCATCGGCCGTCTCGACCCGGAGCGCTTGGTTCTCGACCAGTGCGTCCAAGACCGCGACGCCGAGACGCCCGGCCAGGTGGTCGTAGCACGTGCGAGCCCGGCGGATCGCCTCGGCGTGGGTGCCCTGCGACAGGGAGCGAACCGGGCGGGCCGGGGCGAGACGGGCCAAGGCCTCGACAGCCTCCGCCACCCCCGGAGAGGCCAGCCTGAAGTAGCGGTGTCGTCCGGAGATCTCGACAGTGATCAACCCGCCGTCGACCAGACGGGCCAGGTGACCCGACACCGTCGATGGAGCCACGCCGGCCTCCGCCGCCAGGGTGCTCGCCGCCAGGCCCCGGCCGTCGGCGAGGGCCATGAGCACACTGGCCCGGGCCGGCTCTCCCATCAACGCTGCGACCGCAGCCACGTCGGCATCACCGTCCACCCCATCAGATTACGTTGATGATGCTTCGGGGAAGCCCGAAGCAACGGCGGGCAAAGCTGTCAAGGTGTCCCGCCAGAGCGACGCCCCAACCAGCGATCCCAGTTACGCAGCCCCACCTCGCCCCTGGACGCTGGTGGCCGTCTGTGCCGCCTATTTCATGGTCATCTTGGACACCACGGTGGTCAACGTCGCCCTTCCGACCCTGTCCCGGGGACTGCACACCTCCACGACCGGCCTCGAATGGGTAGTCGACGCCTACAGCCTGGTCTTTGCCGCCGTGCTCCTCCCGGCCGGCGCGCTCGGGGACCGTCGCGGCGCCAAGGGCGTATTTCAGGTGGGCGTGGCGCTCTTCGCGCTCTCTTCACTGGCCTGTGGGCTGGCCCCTTCGACCGGAATGCTCATCGGCGCCCGCGCTGTCCAAGGCCTCGGCGCCGCCCTGGCCGTCCCCGCCTCCCTCGCGCTGCTCCAGGCCGCCTATTCCGACCAGGCCGCCCGGCGCCGCGCGTTCGGCATCTGGGGTGGCGTAGCCGGTATCGCGGCGGGGGCGGGCCCGGTGCTGGGCGGTGCGCTCGTAACCGGGCTCGGCTGGCGGTCGGTGTTCTTCGTGAACATCCCGATCGGTGCCGCTGGGCTCGTCGTTGGCGCCCGTCACCTTCCCTCAACCCCGAGTCGTCCCCGGGGCGGCGATCCTTCCGGCGGGCTCACCAGCGTCACGGCTTTGGGCGTGCTTACCATTGCACTCATCGAAGCCGGCTCCCTCGGCTGGGGGGCACCGATCGTGGTCGCCGGTCTTGCTTCATTCGTCGCGGCAGGGGCGGCGTTCCTTGTGATCGAATCTCGGGCGGCCTCGCCGCTTCTCCCGCTTGGCTTGTTTGCCTCGGCCACCTTCTCCGCGGCGACGACCGTCGGGCTGCTCATCAACCTCGGCTTCTACGGCGAGCTGTTCGTCATGTCCCTCTATCTCCAACAGCTCCGCCACCTCGGCGCCCTACTGGCCGGCGTGGCCCTCTTGCCACAGATGGCCATGGCCGTCATCGGCTCCACGGCGTCGGGTCGAGCCACGGCACGGCTCGGTCCCCGCCGCCCCATGCTCGTCGGGCTCAGCGCCGGCACCGCCGGCCTGGCCGCCCTGGCCGTCACTACCGGCGCGCACCTCCCGTACTGGATGCTGGTCGCGCCGCTCGTCGCCGCCGGGTTCGGCATGTCGTTCACCATGCCCGCCGCCACCGCAGCGGTCATGGAAGCCGCGCCCGACGACCGCAGCGGTCTCGCCTCGGGCACCCTCAACGCCGCCCGCCAGATGGGCGGTGTCGTCGGTGTCGCTCTCCTTGGCACCCTCGTCGCCCAACGGACCGATTTCACCGCCGGACTCCATGCCGGTCTCGCTATCGCTGCCGGCGCCTTCGGTCTCGCCGCGCTCCTCACCTTCGTCGCCGTGGAGTAACGCCATCGCACCTGATGGCTCGCCTTGCTTTCCCAGCCCAGCGGAGGTCTCATCGCCACCGGCAGGCGATCAGGAAGGAGACGACCGTGTGGCGAGTCGCGATCTACGCCCGGGAGGCGCCTGGGCGCGCCGGGCGGGCGAGGCTTGACCGGCAGGTGGCCAGCCTCGCGGCCCAGGTAGCCCGCCAGCCGGGGTGGTGCCACGTTGCCACCTACGCGGACCAGGGCGCGGGCGCTGTCCGGCCGGGCCTGTCCCGAATGCTGGCCGACGCGCCGAGCTACTTCGACCTGGTGGTGGCCGACAGCTACGGACGCCTGGCGACGAACCGCCGCGAGCTTCAGGCACTTCTGGCCCATCTGGGCGGCGCGGGGGTGCGGGTCGTGGTCCTTCGGCCCGCCGCGGCCAGACGGCTCGCCCGAATGTTGGCGAACTTGACGCTGGCAGATCTGGTTGGCGAAGCCGTCGGCTGACCCTGACCTTCGACGCCCGCTACTACCTGTCGTCGTGCTCGGCCAGAAGCTGCTGCCCGCCAAGGTCACTATCGACGTCCCGCTCGCGCTCGCCCTTATAGAGCTCGGGTTTGCCATCCTCGCAGCCCCAGCGTCGATCCCAGGGCTTCTGTCCGCCGCCCGTCATATGCCAGTCAGATGAGAGAACGACGAGCGCGTGACTGGTGAGCCGAAATCTGACGACAGGCTCGCAGGTCGGTTGTTCTCCTCCAGACCTGGACGAACATACACGGCATGGCGAACACCCGTTTGGCCGGCGCTGCCGGCTCGCGATCGTGAGGAGTGCCAAGGGGCCGTATCGGAGCAATCCGGTAACCCTTGATCGGAATGGCCAGCTCTAGCTGGTGACTCGAAATGCAAACCACAGAAGGGAATCAGCACGATGACCAGCCACAGGATCGGATCCCGTGAGGAGTGGCTTGCGGCAAGGGCTGAGCTGCTCGATCGCGAGAAGGAACACACGCGGGTCGGCGATACCCTCGCCCGACAGCGTCGGGAACTTCCGTGGGTGCCAGTCGAGAAGCAATACCGGCTCCAGACCGCAGATGGCCCACGGACGCTCGCCGAGCTGTTTGACGGAAGCTCGCAATTGGTGGTCTACCACTTCATGTTCGGCCCTGATTACAAGGCCGGATGCCCGTCATGCTCGTCGACCGCTGACAGTTTCGACGGTGTCCTACTCCACCTTAAGGCATGTGATGTGACGATGATCTGCGTTTCGCGCGCCCCAATCGACAATCTGCTCGACTACCGGCAGCGAATGGGCTGGAGCTTCAACTGGGCATCCAGCTATGGCAGCGAGTTCAACTTCGATTTCGGCCTCTCCGACGGCGAACCGATGATGAACGCCCCAGGCAATCCCTTGCTCGAGGCCAACGAACTCAGCCTTCTGAAGCTATTGAACGAGCAGCCGGCACTCTGCGACCACCTCCCTTTGGTCGCCATCCAGAACGCCAGCGCGAGCGGAACCAGCCTCGACCGATATTTCACCGAGGGATACGGCGTCAGTACGTTCGCCAACGTGGGCGATACCGTCTACCACTGTTACTCGAGCTACGCCCGCGGAACGGAGTGTTTGATGGGATACTACGCCATCCTTGATCTCGCGCCCAAGGGCCGCGACGAAGGTGAACAGCCGATGGGCTGGCTCCGCCGCCGCGACGAGTACGGCGCGAAGGCCTGACCTTTCGAGACTAGGGCCCCCTATTTTGCTCAGACGGCGTGTACTGTCCTGATGATGGATCTCGCTTTCGGTCAACGCTTCGCCGACGAGTGGGTCGCTGCCTGGAACTCCCACGACCTTGAACGCATCCTTGAGCACTACACCGACGACGTCGTCTTCGCCTCACCGAGAATCGTGGCGCTGATGGGAGAGGAGAACGGCGAAGTGCGAGGCAAGGACGCCCTTCGCGCCTACTGGGGCAAAGGCCTCAAGCTCTTACCCGAACTGTGCTTCTGTGTCGAGGATGTCCTCGTCTCGGTGGACACGATTGTGATCAAATATCGCAACGAGCGGCGGCAAGCGGTCGCGGAAGTTTTGACCTTCCGAGATGGTCGCGTGTGTCGCGGCTTCGGTGCCTACGGTGCGGAACCAGAGACGACTCCGCCTCGGTCGTGACCAGTAGTCGACTCCGCCACATGGCATCGACGCGAAGGAGCGCATCTGAGCCAGCCGGCGACAGCATCGGCGCCGATCGCGGCTACGCGGTGCGGCGAGCTCGACAGCCACGGCCGAGCCATTCAGGCGGCTCCGCCAGCGCACGGTAGCTGTCAGGACCAGAGCGATCAGTGAGCAAGCCAGACCGAGTACCGGCAACTGGTACGCCACAGGTCGCGAGAATCGAATCACGACCAGCACGCACATCCGGGCGGCGCGTCCGGCAAATTCGCCGGGACACGGAGCCTGCCCTATGCCGCCTCATGGGTTACTGCCCTGGTCCTAGCGGGACCCCTGCCGCCGAGGAGTCCCGAGATGCTCAGCCACAAAATCAGGTGCGTAGCCACGCGTCGTCGCCTGCGATCATGGAGGTGGCGAGAGCCGCGACATGCGTGGTGGTGTGGCGTTGGAGACCGGCGGCCAGGGAGATCCTGGCGACACCGATGCGGTGCAGTTCGGCCAAGGGTGGTCCGTCGGGTCGGAGCCAGATGTTGACGGGTCCACCCATCTGCTCGACGAACGTCGAGATCTCGGCCGGGTCGGTGGCTCCGATCGGGTACACGCACGTCGCGCCGGCACCCAGGTAGCGACGTCCGCGTCGCAGGGTCTCGGCAATCCGATCCTCGGGCGGCACTGGGTCGCCGAGGTACACGTCGGTTCGAGCGTTGACGACCACGTCGACCCCCGCCCGGCGCCCGGCGGCGCAAAGCGCGGCGATGTAGTCGGCTTGGCGGTCTGCGTCGAGGAGGGCTGCGGGCCCGTGGTGGTTGCTATCTTCGAGGTTGCAGCCGACGGCCCCAGCCTCGAGCAAGCGGTCGACCAGCTCCACAGCGGACAGTCCGTAGCCCGCCTCCAGGTCTGCGGTGACGGGAACCTCGACGGCGTCAGCGATCCGCTTGACCGCGGCGAACGCCATGTCTGGGGTCATCTGCTCGCGGTCGCCGACCCCGAGGCTGGCGCCGATGGCGGCCGACGACGTCGCGATCACCGGGTGACCGGCCTCGGCGACGGCGCGCGCGGAAGAGGCGTCCCAGACGTTGGCGAGCAGCAGCGGGGGGCCCGAGAAGTGGCGGGCCCGGAGGTCGCCTGCGAGCACGGAGAGACGGTTCACGCCAACCCCATGGTGATCGCGGCGGTCGCGGCGTCGTCGGTGGTCAACCATTGCTCGAACGTCGGGCCGTCTATGCGGGCGCCGTCGGTCGGGAGGAGGGCATCTTCTGGAACCGTCGCCTCTACGGGCTGCACGTCGATGCCGAGGTTCAGGCGCTCGGACAGGCGACGTGCGAGGGTCACGAGGTCCGCCCGCTCCGGTCCGGCCAGGTCCGCCACGCGCTGCTTTGCCGTCCCGGCTGCCAGGGCGGCCAGCACGCTGCCGACGGCGCGTGCCGCGACGCTTTGGACCTGGAGGGCAGGGATCTGGGCCACCGAACCCTTTCGGTTCCAGGCCATCAACTGGGCGGAGAACTCGTGGAACTGGGTGGCGCGAAGGACCGTGGCCGGCAGCGGACCTCCGAGGGCGGCGTGCTCGTGGGCCGCCTTGGCCGCGTAGTAGCCGGTTGACGCCCGGTCGATCCCCACGATCGACAGCACCACCAGATGCCCGACGCCCTGTTCGACTCCGGCCCGCTGCAGACTGGCGGTCGAAGCCGTGAAGAACTCCGTCGCTGGCGCTTCCTCGGTCGTGGCGGCGTTCGTGGCGTCGACGACCGCATCCACACCGCCAAGCGCAGACACGAGGCCATCCCCGCTGCGGACGTCGACTCCCCTGGAGCGAGCCAGCACCACGACATCGTGACCGGAGGCCGTGGCCGCCTCCACGACGTAGCGCCCCACCATCCCCGTGCCCCCTGCGACAGCGATCCGCACTCGTCGACCCCCAATCCGGATACTTAGCATCCATGTTAGTGGTGGGAGGTTATTCGGACAAGTAGGCTCCGAGTATGCGGATGAGCGAGGGCGTCGAGTGGGCCGCGCACTGCGTGCTGTTGCTCTGCGCTCTCCCCGACGACGCCACGCTGTCCGCAGTCCGACTGGCCGAGTACCACGGCATTCCGGCCCCGTACCTAGCCAAGTCTCTCCAGGCGCTCGCCGGCGCAGGTATCGCCTCCTCGATCCCCGGACGCCACGGCGGCTACCGGCTCAGCCGCCCGCCGAGCAAGATCACGCTGCTCGACGTGGTGCTGGCCGTCGAAGGCAACGACGCGTTCTTCCGCTGCACCGAGATCCGCAAGCGCGGCCCCAGCCGGGTGGCAGCTCGCGCTTACCCAGCCATGTGCGGGATCGCCGCCGCCATGGACCGAGCCGAGACCGCATGGCGAGCCCAGCTGGAACAGACCACCATCGCGGAGCTCGCCACCGGTGTCCTGCACGGCGCACCACCAGCAGCTCTCAACAAGACCGCCGAATGGCTGCACCAGACGCTCTCCGGCAAACCCCGCTCAGGCGACGGGAAGAGAAACCACTCGTAAGGTAACAGGCCGCGCGCGTAGGTGGCGAGACGTTGACTCGCTGACCACCTGGGAGCCCGCGGCGCCGAACTCCTCCAGTGCCGTGTGATGTGTGCTGCCCTGTGGGTGCCGACCGCACCGGCGTGGGCCAGCAGCATCGTGTCGGTGCATACCCCGGCCATGACCCGAGCCTGACGGGCCGCGTCGGCCAACAGGGGCAGCCAGGCACCCCCTTGCACCTCCGCCCACGCTCCTCGTGCCGCCCTGGCCGCCCAACCTCCGCCGGGCACGACGACGATGTCCGCCCCCGGCTCGTAGGTACCGTCGGGATGGAAGCAAAGACCGAACGCCCCGGTCACCTCCTCGGTAGGCGCTCGGGTGGCCAGCCGGGCAGTGATGTCCGCGCCGGCAGCCTCGGCGCTACGAAACGCTTCGAGCGGCCCCAGAGCGTCCATCTCATCGAGGTCGTCGTAGACGACGATGTCGACTCGCATGGCGCCAGGCTTACACAGAGCACCAAGGCGGCCCCCGCAGCTGAGCTGTCCCCAGGGCGAGCCCGAACCCGGAGTGCAAGCCTGGGCCGCAACGCGGCACAATCGGGCGCGTGCAACGTGTGTTGGGTGTCCTCACGCTGAACGAGTGTGGACGATCGACGTGTGCTGGCCGTCTGGGCCGCGGAGTGCGCCGAGCAATCGCTGCCCCTGTTCGAGGGCCAAGCCGCGGCTGACCCTCGTCCCCGCGAAGCCCTCGCCGGCGCTCGTGCCTTCGCCCGCGGCGAGTTGCGGATAGACCCAGTGCGCGCGCTCGCCGCCGCTGCCCACGCGGCCGCGCGTGACGTCACCGACCCGCCAGCCATTGCTGCAGCCCGAGCCGCAGGCCACGCAGCAGCGGTGGCGCACATGGCATCCCATGCCCTAGGAGCGTGGGTCAGAACGGGCCAGCCAGGTGACGGTGACCAACACCGCTGATTCTGCTTCGAGGGCATTCCGTTGGAACCTTCGGCCGAGCGATTGCAATATGCCTTGACCGTGGTCGATTTCGGGTCCAAAGGAGCCGTGATGGGTTTTAGCAGGCCCCGAGGGTCACTCCGCTGGCATTGGCCAGCTTGCGGAGGTTGTGGCAGATGACATGGAGTGTCCACTCGCCCTGGGCCCTGGCCAATCCTCGGAGTCGTAGGTGTCCGGCGGCTTGTCGGACCTTCATCTGGCCGAAGGCCGGCTCCACGATGGCTTTGCGTCTGGCGTAGTCGGTCCGACCGGCCTTGGTCCGGAGTCTCCGGGCCATCCGTTCGCGTTGCGTGGCGTTGTTCGGAATCCGGCCGCGTGGGGCGTCAGAGACCCGCTCCTTGCCGCGGATCCGTCCGGTGGCGACGAGGGCGTTGCTCTCCGCGTCGGCGATCTGTTGGAGGTTGGCTTCTGAGCAGTAGCCGGCATCGGCGAGGATTACCTCAGGACTGTCGTCGATGTCGGCGGCATCCAGGTTCCCTTCGGTGACCCTTCACGACTTCATCCCGAACGACGCTACCGCCAAGGCGTAGTCAGAAGCCACAGACGCCAGGTACCTGCGGCGCCGGTCAGCGCGGGCCATTGCGAGCTGAGAGGTGAACCTCCCCGTCGGTCTACGATCGGGTTCGTGTCACATCGGATCGGTATCGAGACGCTCAGCTGCCCTCGGCTAGGGACGTAAGAGCGGCCAGCTCCTGGGCCAGGGTGGCAGCAGTGTCCGCCGGGTCGACGTCGGGGAGCAATGGCAGGGTCATCGTGACGACGCTGCCGCCCCCTGGTCGGGGGACGGCCCTGATGTAGGCGCCGCCCTCTCTGCCCGGAGCAACGTGGCGCAGGTAGTCCACCGTCCCGGCTTCCTCGTTGGTGGCCACCCGCAGGGCGAAGTCCCGACCGTCCTTGCTGGCCTGCCAACCCGACTTTCCGTCAGAGCGGACTTGGTCGGCGAAGGCAGGCGCCCACTGGGGGAGACGAGTCGGATCCGCCAGAACAGCCACTACAGCCTCGACGGGCGCGTCGGTCTCGCTGCTCTGGGTCTCGGTGCGAGGGGGTCGACCGGTCATGGAACAACTGTTCTACCAGCAACGGAACCGCCGTCGGGGCGTTCCACAGACCGATCGGGTGGTTCGTTGCGATCACCGCGAGAACCCGGGGATCGTCTAACGGGGCAGATCAGCGTCGAGGGGGCGGCCGAGGAAGGCTGCGAGGCGGTCGATGGCGGGAGCGTCGTCAGCGACCAGCTGGGGTGGGGCGAACCGGCCGGTGCGTGGCTGGGTGGCGAGCTGGGCCCGGGTGAAGGTCAGCGCCTGCTCGGCCAGGTCACCGGGCAACTCGGCGGGTTGGCCGGTTGCTCGGGCAAGGTCCCAGCTGTGGGCCAGCAGGTCGTAGAGGCGAATCTGCAGCCGTTCGGCTCCCGTGGCCTCTCCGAGAGGCCCGGTGTAGGTCCGTTCGAGGACACCCGGGCCGGCGAAGACAGCTTGCAGGGTCGCCGCAGAGTCTCGGTAGGCGCCGCCCGGGTCTTCTCCCAGGCGGTCGACGCCGCGCTCGGGTGGTCGTTGGTCGGCGAGGAGGGCCGCGAAGACCAGGTTCATGCCGACCAGGTGGGCCACCACCTCACGCACGCTCCAGTCGCTGCAGGGAGTTGGCGCCGACCACTGATCGTCTCCGATGCCGTCGATCAGACGGCCGACAGCGCTCGACGCACGGGCAAGCTGATCGACGGATGGTGATGCGGGTGTCATCGGCCCAGCCTTCCAGACAGGCCCACGAGATGTTCCCGATTATCGCGTCCTGTTGACGATCCCCACCGGCACGCACGTACGCTCGGCGACTCGGCGCCGGGCGGGAGTCCGCAGCCGCTTCGGTCAGCGGAACAGTCACTTGGGCACGCCAATGACTGCCCGGGTCACGAGGAGCGCCTCGATGATGCCCTCATCCCCGACATCCCCAGGTCAACGCCCGCTTCGCCGCGCAGATTGTTGGTGAGCAGCCGCCACGCCTGCTCGGTCGTCAAGTCCATGACGGCGACCACACGATCGGCAGGGTCTGGGTCGAACCGCCAGCGTCCAGCGCGAACGAAGAGGTGCCAGAAGCCGTCGAGGGGATCCTTGGGTGGCCCAAAGCCCGCGCCGATCCGCAGGTCGGATATTCAGCGCCTGGTCTCGTACCTGGTCAGGACCACGCCGCCGGTGAACGTCCGGGTCTCCACCAGGTTCAGGTTCACCCAGTTGTCCAGTGCCGTGAAGAACGGCGTGCCGCCACCCACCAAGACCGGTGCGGTGGCCAGCACGTACTCGTCGATCAGCCCGGCCCGCATGGCCGCTGCGGCGAGGGTGGCGCCGCCGATGTCCATGGGACCGCCATCCTCGGCCTTGAGCCGGGTGATCTCGGTGACAGCGTCGCCAGTGACCAGGCGGGTGTTCCAGTCGACCGCGCGGGTCGTCGAGGAGAACACCACCTTTGCCATGTCCTGCCAGCGGCGGGCGAACTCGATCTCCGCCGGTGTGGCGCCGGGCTGCTGGTCGGCGGTCGGCCAGTAGGAGCTCATCGTCTCCCACAGTTTGCGTCCATACAGCGCCAGATCCGTCGTCCCCACTCGGTCGGACCACCACTGGAACAGCTCGTCGCACGGCACGCTCCAGCCGAGGTCGTCGCCGGGCGCAGCGATGTAGCCGTCCAGACTCAGGTTCATCCCAAAGGTCAGCCTCCGCATGAGGTCAGCCTCCCACGAGTCGGCATTTCGGCGTCCAGACCAGTACGGCGCGGCGCGGCGCGGCGCAATCATCGGTCAGGCCACACCGCGGCCGGCTGACCACCACGCCAAGCGGATGCTGCGTACGGAAGGGAACCCTCGACGATCACCATCCAAGCCGAACACGCCCCGGTCCCGGCCGTTCCCGTAACATCCGCCCGGTGACGTTTCCCGCGCCCCTCCCCTATTCGGGGCACCCGCGGTGGATGTGGGGGCGACTCCGAAAATCGGCGTCGCGATGTCGATCCGGCCACACTGTGGTCGTGCGCAGCACTCAACCAACTACGGCCGGCGGCGGCAACAGCGACCGGCGGCGATGGCCGCCAGATCGCCGGTCAGCAGCACGATCAGCGCCCCGAGGTGCCGATAGCTCCGAGCGCCGTTGAGTAGGGCGGCTGCATGGCGCTGCATAGGGCACGCCCTGGGCAGCGCTCGAACACCGCCTGCCTCGAGGCGCGAAACCGCAGCGTGTCGCCCCGCCCGTGCCCTGGCGCACCGCCTTTTTGCCCTACGCAGGAGTTGAGTAGGACCCCACAAACTCGCCCCATAAACGACAAGCCGCCGACCCAAACATGCTGGTCAGCGGCTTGTGCGTATGCAAGAGGCAGCCAAAATCGGCAACCGATGGTGGCGGGGGAAAACACTGATCCGCCGATCACGAAGTTACGAGCCGGACGACTGCTCGGTCTCACACATAGCTCACCGCGACTGGACCTTCGTAAAGTGGCGTGGCCTGAGCGCCCGAATAGGACTCGATGGCCTCGCGCACTTCGTCGCGCAGGAGATCCAGGACACGCAAGTCGCCCTCGACCTCAGCGATCGACTCGATGCGAACGAACTGGTTGCCGTACTCTTGGGCAAACGACGCCAGCCCCTTGAGCTTCGGCACGGCGTCGGCCAGGTGGTCGCCGTGCGGGTCAATCAGCGAGACGCCAAGCTTGCCTCCTGGGAGGCCAGACACGATCAGAAAGTCAACCTGCAGGGACGCCCAGTCGTCATCGCCCGTCTGATAGCCGATGCGGTGAGCCGACACCGTGGCTCGCGACGGGTTGCGGTACCAAGCAATGAATTCCTTACGGCTGATCTCGGTCTTGAGGACGGTCGTTTCCCACGAGTTGAGCTTGACCGGAAAGACACCCTCCTTGTTGACGAATAGGTGTTTCGGGAAGGTCGGTAGAGTCGGTGCGTCTTCGGCGTTCGACTCGCGGGTACTGGCCCTGAGGGTGGTGGGCAGTTCGATGCTGACCGGCTCAGGGGCGGTGGTCTGTCCCTGTACCCGCAGGAACGCCTCCTTAGTGGCGCCGGTGCTGTGCTTAATCGGTACTCGGAACTTGCCCAGCTGTTCGACTACCCAGTCGTTCGCAGCTGCCTGAATCGAGTCGATCACTTCGGGCACGCGGATGAGCGCCGCCAGCTTGGTGCGCTCGGCAAGGATGTCGACCCCGGAGTCGGCAGTATCGACCACGTGCTTCAGGTAGTCCTTGGCGACGCCCTCTTTGACGCTGGCGACGATGCGCCGAGTGTCCCGGTCTATGTCGCGGGCTGCCGTCGCGATGGTGCGGGGCACAGCCTTGGCGTCTGCGGATTCGAACCCGTAGATGGTGTGTCGGCCCTGCATGGTCTCGATATCGTCGACGTTCTTGGCAACCAGCCCGGAATGCTCGACCATCAGACCGGCGAACCGGTTATTGAGCTTCTCGGTCAGCTCGCCTCCAGCCCCGGGCAGGAGCGCAGGTTCGCGGGAGTCGTCCGTCAACAGTTTGGCGAGGGCCTTGGCGCGACGGATCGGATTGGCCAGCGGGTTTGGAGCGGGGAGACAAGGTGCCGACTCGATGACCTCGAACACAGCAGGGTCGAGCTTGATGTTGCGTTCGAACAGTGCCGCGTGGATGACTACTTCGGCCGCCGAGCCGACCTCACCGGGAGCGTTGAGTTCGGTGACGATCGCCGAAAGGGCGCTCATCTTGAACCTGGGCAGGTAGCACCAAACCGAGTTCAGCGAGTCGTCCGTCGTGATGCGGCGAGCCAGGGGCTGGCGCACCATGCGGCCGACCACCTGGGCAATGTGGGTGGCATCCGAGGCTGGACGTTCGCTGTAGAGGACTTCGGCCCGCGGGCAGTCCCACCCCGTCGAGATCGCTTCTTTGGCGAGCACCACGCGAACATGCTGGTTGTCCTCGATCGTCTCGGGCGCTACATAGCGCACGGTACGGGTGCCGACCACGAAGTCGGTGTGCTCGCCGAAGACGTTGACCACCGAATACTTGCCGAGACCCGGCCATTCCTGGTCGACCACCGTCACGAGTTCGGCGAGGCCGGCATCGCTCGCCTTATCCGGCACTTGGATCACCAAGATCGGTAGGACGCGGGGTTCGTTCTCCGCTACCGCGTAGGCCGCCCACAAGTCATCGGACTCCCGCGTCTTGCTGACGGCTTCGCGCAGCAGAGTGGTCGAGAACGTACCCGACTCATCGGGTTCGAATAGCTCAATGCGGTCTTTGACGAGACCTGACGCCCGCACCCGTTCGATATGGACTTCGACCGGTTCGTACAGCGTGCGCGCGGTGACCTCGGCCATGGCCGTCCTGAAGCGCTCGATGGTCGCTGAGATGCCTAAGACCGACGGCGCAGGAGGATTGAGGCCCGGGCGACCGTCGATGATCTGCCGCACAATGGAAGCCCGTTCGGTGGTAGCCCTCATGCCGCGGTGCGCCTCATCGACAACCACGTACAGGTCGGTCGTTCCCGACCTAATGGTGTCGCCGATGATCTCCCAGCCGGTCTTATTCCGGAAGCTGTCCCCCGCCACGTTGGCAAACGAAGCGTTCTTGCCCAACTGCTGGATGTTGAGGAAGTAGACCCTCCCGGGGTTGAGGGTCGGCTCGAAATGCCCGTCGTTCAGAATCTCCAACTGGTTGCCGCTTAGCAGGTCGGAGGCGGCCATCATCTTGTTGCGCGTCTGCCGGTTGAGTGCCGGGTCATCGGTCACCCAAAGGAACGTCGCCCTCGTGTCTGCCTCGATGCCCAGGTCCGCCGAGCCGAACAGCATCGCCTCGATCACGGCGGTAGCGATCACGGTCTTTCCGGCTCCGGTCATGGCGGAAAGAGCAAAGGCCGAACGAGCGCCAAAGCCTCGCCAGTCGTTCTGAGCGCGGGACAAGCGCTTGAGCACCTCCGACGCCGCCTCGCGCTGGTAGTCAATCAGCTCGAACTTCAATCTGGTTCTACCTGGTTGATTGCGAACGTCGTCAGGTAGTTCTCGTACAGCCGCACGGGCTCGATGCCTGCCGGGAGTTCGGAGACGACTGACGTGAATGCCGTCGCCGAGTCCGTCACGATGAAGGCGGTCGTCGCCGCGTCAGGCGCAGCCGAGATGAAGGCTCGCCAGCGGTCGGTGTCCCACAGCACGCCGTAGCGATCGGTCCACGCAAACCCGGTTTCGCTGTGGCTCGTGATCATTGAACCCTGCGCTCCGGCCCTCAGCCAGAGGAGAGGAGCTATGGCTTCGAACGCGAGATCCAACTCGATCGCCGCCGCGTCCTGGTAGGTCAGCTCGAAGAACTCGACGTTCTCCTCGAACCCCTCGGACAGCGCGAACTCGTCGACGTAATTATACTGGCGCCGGGCAGGCGTGCCTCGATGCGTCATGCCCGTGACGGCCGCCTCGATCCGCGGTCGGGTGACGTGTTGGAAGATGCCAATGGTTTCCCATTCGGGGTCACCGGGTCCGAATCCATCCGCGGTCAGTCGGGCCGCTTCACGCTCCGACACTTCGTTGTTGGTCACGAGGATTGACTGACGACTGCCCTGATCCTGACGGTTCAGCCGCATGACCGCGTGGACGGTGGTGCCACTGCCTCCGAAGAAGTCGAGCACCACCGCGTCCGGTTTGTCACCCACGACGAAGCGAACAGTGTCCTCGACGGCGTAGAGCGACTTGGGGTAGGGGAAACGTCGTCCGGGCACAAGGGCCGAGACGATGTTCGTCCCACCCGTCTCAGCATTGTGCGACGCCAAGTGCCAGACTCGCTTAGGCGTTACGCCTCGGGTGATGTCCGGGGTGACGTAGCCTTCGACCGAACCGTTCGATGCTCGCCCGGTGATGGTGATCGCACCGGAGTGGACCCGGTCGATCGTGCCGCCTGGGAGATATTGGACCGTCCCTTTCTTCGTGGCCGGCTTCCAGTTGTTGACGCGTGCCCAGCCTTCCGCCCAGTTACGCCTGAGCACGTCAGGCGTTAGGCCCCACAACATCTCGGCGCCATCTGGTTTCAGCGGCCAGAGCGCAACAGTGCCCTCGGGAACCTCGACTGTCTCGCGGTCAACGTCGTCATCGATCGGGTGGCTGATCGAGTGGAGGGTGCCGTCCTGCTCGTTCACGAAGATCGCGTAGAACTGGTTGGGGCGTGAGCCACGCACGCTGGACGGCTCCCGACGTCTCAGACCGAGCCATTCGATCGGCTCCGGCACAATTTCATCCGGATCAAGATCGTCATCGGCCGCAGCGTCCTCCTCCTCCTCGGCATCTTCGACTCCTCTGTAACTGGGCAACATGTTGGTGACCCATGGGCGGACGGCCGCATCGCCGATGCTGACGAAGAAGATGTGCTCCTCCACCCGCGAGAAATGGCCTCGGCGATAAGCTCCTTTGGCGCTGATGATGCTCGTCACCATCTCGATGTAGGCACCCTCGAAGAGCTGCTCCAGCAGAAGGCCGAGCCGGAGATACTCTTTCTCGTCAATGGTGACGATGAGCACTGACTTCTCCGGGTTCAGAAGCCTTTTCGCCAATTTCAGTCGCCGCTCCATGAAAGCGAGCCACTTGGAGTGCCGATAGATGTCGGCCTCGTCGACATAGTTGTTGTTATACTTCCAGTCGCGCCGCCCAGCGTTGTACGGCGGATCGAGGTAGATGCAGTCAACCTTGCCAGCGTGCGTGAACTGGAGAGCCTCGAGCGCGTGGTAGTTCTCACCGTCGATGACCACATGGGCCGGCTTGTCGCCGCCACGCCTGACAGAGCCCACGGACCTGAGGCCGGGATAGACCGGGTCCCCGAACTCGGCCACCACGACGAGCTCTGTGAGGGACAGCTCGACCGGCGTCTGCTCCTCAGCTGGGATGGCGATGCCGTCGGCATCTCGCAGTGGCACGAGCTTGGCGGTCGGACCATTGATCGACGCTACGAGGTAGAGCGAATCTTCGCCCTTGGCCCGCTCGGTCACCTTGACGCCTCGGCGGACCGGATGGGACGGCAGGCGACCAGTCTCGGGTAGATGTGACTCGAAGACCAGACCGAAGTCCTTGGTTCGCCTGACCTCAGCGACGGCCGACGTCAGTTCGGCCCGAAGCTGAGAGTCGGATACTCGTAGGAGGAGGTCGTCGATCCGTGCCATGCTGCACCGAAGCTACTGCCGCACGCTCGAAGGCGGGATGATCCACGAGGCGTCGACAACCCAGACCGGCGGGCGTGCCCGCCGGATCCGGACGCCGGGGATGGGGCCGAAATGCGTACGCCTTCCGCTCGGTCGGCCCCTCACCGCCGCAAACGCCGATCAGGGCGACTGCCGTAGCTGCGCTACCGCAGCGTACGGCACCGCCACGCCCGCTCGGCCAGCGAGACGCGAATGGCCACCGTGCGGCTGGGGTGGCGCGACCTCGGCTGCCTACCGCTGCGTAGGGCAGTTTTGATCAGGAGTCCACAAATTCTGCCCTCAATCACGCCCGACGGTGATCGAGTGGAGCGCGAAACCGCACGTCAGCGGGTTGCCCCTACGCAGAGGGGCGCGAGACGGCCAGGTAACGGGTGGAGGTGATGGGACTTGAACCCACGACTTCTACGTTGCGAACGTAGCGCTCTTCCGGGCTGAGCTACACCCCCGTATGGGAGGACACAGACTAGCGCAGGGGCTAGTTGGCCGCCCGGCGCATGGCAAGCTGCCCGTAGCCGGATCCATAGGGATCGCTGTGCGCTATTGCCCGCCCGCTCGACCGCCGCCGAGCCGCCGCGTAGCCGGCTCCTGGCATCTCATCGAGATGCGCCTGCTCGTGGGCTGCCGCGAGGCGTTGGGGGGGCAGGTAAGAGAGCTTCAGGTCACGCTCCGCAGCCAGGTTGCGCAGGCGTACCAGCAGCCCGATGTAGCCGACCAGGGCTAGATCGGAAACCACCTGCAAGAACACGAGGGCGCTGGCACGGGTGGCGCCGGCCATGACGAGAGTGGCAACGACGGCAACCAGCAAGACGAACAGCACGTCGCGACGCCGCTTGAGCGCTTGGCGGCGCCGGACGTCGTTACCGACGACCCCGCCGACGGCCATCGGGCGGCGTCCGTAACCGCTGGCCGGCCGGGGAGGACCCTGGATCCCGGGGGGAGGCCGGTAGGCGGGGACCATCACCGGGCCTCGCAACCGGTTGGCTGGTCGCACAGTTGAGGGAGCGGTGCGCTCCAGCACCCGGAGGTGGCGGCGGAAGGTTCCGACGGAGTCACCGAAAGTCCCCTGCGCCCGGGAGCGCAGCCACCACACAAGGAATGCTCCCCATACGAGTGCCAGGACCAGCAACATGAACGTCAAACTCCTGTGCCTGCTTTCGGTATCAGGAACCGTAAGCCGTTGGGCACAGCCAGTGGTGGATACCCACTGCGCGTGGCATACGGCCGGCTCGTCTACTCGTGGCAGCCCCCGGAGGAGCATCGTTCCCAGAGGCTAGTGCGCCCTCGGAAGACCCGCCAGGGCGTCCCAGTATTTGAGATGTGGTTCAGCCCAGTGGGTCGTCGTCGTGACCGATCAGCTCATCGATGTCCTCATCGAGGCTGAAGCTCGACGGCGGCGTGTTGACCAGAGGCTGATCGAGGCTCTCGGCCGGTCGCCTCCACTGCCCGCTCCGGCCGCCCGTCTTCTCCCACAGGGCCAACTCACCAATCACCATCGAGCGATCGGCGGACTTGCACATGTCATAGATCGTGAGGGCGGATACGGAGCACGCGGTCATCGCCTCCATCTCTACGCCGGTCCGGTCCACGGTCTCGACCTGCGTTTCGACCTCCACGTATCTCTCGCCGATCTGGAAGTTGATCGTCACGGCGCCGACCAGCAAGGGGTGGCACAGTGGGATCAGGTCGGCGGTCCGCTTGGCTGCCTGGATCCCCGCGATGCGGGCCGCCCCCAGGACGTCGCCCTTGGACATCGCGTTGCTGGCCACCTTTGAAGTGGTCTCCTGCTTCATGAACACCTTGCAGCGGGCGATGGCGCGCCTGTGCGTGGCCTCCTTCGGGGTCACATCAACCATGCGGGCACGGCCGAGGGGGTCGATGTGAGTCAGGCCGCGGTCAGGCATAAGGGTGAGTCTAGTTGTGCCCCGCGTCCAGTTTTCCCGAGCGCCCGCAGAGCGAGCTACCCGCCGATCTGGCTCATCGAGCGGGCCGGCCGGATGAAATGCACGTTGCCGATGTTGTGACCAGCCCACTTGCGTCCGACCTCGGCCTCGATGGCCATGGCCAGGTCGTCGTCGCTGCCGCCACCGCGCAGCACCTGGCGTAGGTCAGCTTCACGGACTGCGAAAAGGCAATTGCGCAACTGCCCTTCGGCGGTCAGTCGCACGCGGTCACAGCTGCCGCAAAACGGCTCGGTGACGCTTCCGATGATGCCCACATGGCCCCGGCCATCAGCGTAGGCGAAGCGCTCGGCAGGGGCCGCTCCGCGCGCCACGGCGACCAGGGGCCACCGCCTACCGACCTCGGCGAGGATCTCCCCCGCTGGCACTACCTGGCTCTGGCTCCACTGCCCGTCCCCATCGAGAGGCATCCACTCGATGAACCGGATCTCGATGCCCTTGTTGCGCCCGAGCTCAGCCAGGTCCAGAACCTCGTCATGGTTGACACCACGCACGACCACGCAGTTGATCTTGACGGGAGCAAACCCCGCCGCCAACGCAGCATCGATCCCGGCCAAGACCTTGTCCAAGGCGTCACGCCCGGTGATCTTGGCGAAGCGATCTGACCGGAGGCTGTCGAGGGAGATGTTCACCCGACCGAGCCCGGCACGTCGCAGATCGCCCGCGGACGCCGCCAGCGTGGCTCCGTTAGTCGTCATGGACAGGTCCACACCGAGCGCCGCGAGACGACCCACCAGCACCGGCAAATGGGCACGCACCGTCGGCTCCCCGCCGGTCAAGCGGATGCTCCCGAAGCCGTAGCGCTCGACGCACACCCGAGCCACTCGCTCTATCTCCTCATAGCTCAAGATGTCGCTACGCGGCAGCCATTGCATCCCCTCGTGTGGCATGCAATATGTGCATCGGAAGTTGCATCGGTCGGTGATCGAGATCCGCAAGTCCCTGACGGTGCGGCCGTGGGGATCGATCAGCGGTACGGGCACCAAGGGAGCCTACGCCGCAAACGGCCCGGACCGAGACGGCGCTCAGGGATGGAGGAGCAACACAGAAGCCTCCCCGCCGGCGGGGACTCCCGTGCCTGGTGGCACCACAGCCAGAGCGTCTGCTACGGCCATGGGCCAAAGCAGGTTGGAAGCCTGACCCCCGGCGGTGCGGAGGTGGTATCGCCCGTCGGCCCCCATGGTGGCCAGGACGCGGGTGTAATTGGTCCGGCCGTCGGGCCGGCGCAGCAGGCTGGCGTCGTCTACCACGCCTGGGATAGCCGGGCGCCTGAGTGCGGCCTCCGGCTGCCCAGCGATGCGGCGAAGGCCGGGCCTGGCCAAGACCTCGTAGCTGACCATCGACGACACCGGGTTGCCCGGTAACCCGAACACCGGCACCCCCGCGATCGCCCCGAAGGCGAAGGGCTTCGCCGGCCGGATGGCTATTTGCATCCAGGACATCGCCGCCATGTCTTCGAGGACCTTCTTGACGAAGTCGAAGTCCCCCATCGATACGCCGCCACTGGTGAGGATGGCGTCGCAGCTGGCCGCGCCGGACTCGAGGCGTCGGCGGATGTCTTCCTCGTCGTCGCGAGCGATGCCCAGATCCACGCCGGAGAACCCGTCCCGGCGGAGCAGCCCGAGAAGGGTCCGGCGGTTGGAGTCACGGATCTGACCAGGCTGCAGCGGTCCCCCGCCCTCCACCAGCTCGTCGCCGGTCGAGAGCACACCTACCGTCGGGGCAGGCACCGCAGACACCGCGTCGCGCCCCACGCTGGCCAACACCCCCAGGTGGCCCGCCCCGATAGTGATACCAGGGGCGAAAACCTGCTGACCGGCGGCCAGATCCTCGCCGGCAGGGCGGACGTGAGCACCGGCGGTGGCAGGTTCGCTGACGAGCACCACATCGCCGTCGGTCGTGGTGGTCTCGACGATGACGACGGTGTCTGCCCCCGCGGGAAACGGCGCACCGGTCATGATCCGGACCGCCTCGCCGACGCCGACGAAGATCGACGGTGGGGCACCAGCAGCGATGGTGCCCGTCACCCGCAGGCGGGCAGGGCGGTCGGCCCGGGCTGCCTGCACGTCTGCGGACCGGACGGCGAATCCGTCCATGGCCGAATTGGCGAACGGCGGCACGTCCTCGACCGCCATAACAGTCTCGGCCAGTACGAGGCCAAGGGCACGGTCGAGTCCGACGGTGACCGCGGGGGCGGGGTGACAGGCGCCCAGCACCCGGTCGAGAGCTTGCTCGAGGGAGATCACGGCCGGGCGAGCCGCTGCACCAGGAACTCTCTGAACTGCGGCCCGAGATCCTCACGCTCGAGGGCCAGCTCGACGGTCGCCCGCAAGTAGTCCAGCTTGTTGCCGGTATCGAAGCGACCCTCGCTGAAGGTGTAGCCAAGGACACCTTCGGTGGCTAGCAGGGACTTCAGGGCGTCGGTCAGCTGGATCTCGCCCCCCTTGCCCGGCGCCTGCTTCTCGAGCAGCCCGAAGATCGCCGGCGTGATGATGTAGCGCCCCATCACCGCCAGGTCCGAGGGCGCGGCCGACGGCTCGGGCTTCTCGACTATGTCGGTGATCCGCACCACCGACTCCTCGACCGCCTCGGCGGCCGCGCACCCGTAGGACGCGATCTCGTCCCTGGGCACCCGCTTCAGGGCGACGACGGAGCGCTGGTGGCGCTCGTAGGTCTCGAGCATCCCGGTGAGGACACCGGCGCGCTGATGCATGATGTCGTCCCCGAGGAGCACGGCGAAGGGCTGGTCGCCGACGTGCTGCGCGGCCACCGAGACCGCGTGGCCAAGGCCCTTGGGCTCTCCCTGGCGGATGTAGTGGATGTTGACCATCTCGGCGATGCGACGCATCTCCGCGAGCTCCTTCGTCTTCCCCTTCTGCTCCAGGAAGTACTCGAGCTCGAAGCTGCGATCGAAGTGATCCTCGAGGCTGCGCTTGGAGCGGCCGGTGATCATGAGCACGTCGGTGATGCCGGCGGCGACGGCCTCTTCGACCACGTATTGGATCGCCGGCTTGTCCACCAGGGGCAGCATCTCCTTCGGCTGGGCCTTGGTCGCCGGCAGGAACCGGGTCCCGAGCCCGGCGGCAGGAATCACGGCTTTGGTCACGGAGCGCGCCATCGGCATCCTCGATCTCGCATGGGGGCCCCGGTGTTCTACCCCAGGCGGCCCCTCGATCGCAGGCCCGGTACACTTGGCACTCGAACCTCGGGAGTGCCAGCCACTCCCGCCCCCCACCGCGCTGGAGCGAGCTTTGCCCACCTACGAGTACGCCTGCAAGGACTGCGGACAGCACACGGAGGCCGTACAGGCCTTCACCGACGATCCGCTCACCACCTGCCCCAATTGCGCCGGCCCCCTGCGCAAGGTGTTCGGCAGCATCGGGATCTCCTTCAAGGGCAGCGGCTTTTACAAGAACGACAGTCGCTCCGCCAACGGCTCATCCAGCAACGGCGCGCCGTCGACCAGCGGCGAAGGCTCCGGGGATCCCGGCTCCAAGAAAGACGGGGGCTCGGGGGACGCGTCCAAGAGCGACGCATCGAGCAACGGGTCCGGCGCCAAGAGCGACGCGGGCACCAAGAACGCCGCGGGCAAGGGTGACTCCAGCGGCAAGGGCGACTCCAGCGGCAAGGGCGACTCGAACGGCAAGGGCGGCTCAGGCAGTAAGAGCGACTCGAAGGCCGGCTCTTCCAAGCCCGCCGCGGCTGCCTCCTGAGCGGCTGGGCGTCCGGCGGTGGAGCCCTACGCCGAGATCGCGGTGATCGGGGGATCAGGCTTGTACCGCCTGTTCGAAGATCCGGTCGTAGTGACGCCCGAAACCCCTTATGGCGAGGTGTCCGGCCCGATTACCGTCGGTGACCTCGGAGGCCGAGCGGTGGCGTTCCTGCCCCGCCACGGGGTGGACCATCAGATCGCCCCGGACCGGATCAACTCCCGCGCCAACCTGTGGGCCCTGCGAGCGCTTGGAGCCCGAAGGGTCATCGGGCCCTGCGCCGTCGGTTCCCTGCAGCCCGACCTCGTCCCCGGCGACTTCGTCGTCCTCGATCAACTCGTCGACCGGACGTGGGGCCGTGCTGACACCTTCGCCGACGGCAAGCAGGTCGACCATGTGGCTTTCGCCGACCCGTACTGCCCCGAGATCGCCGCAACCATCCACGGCGCCGCCGGCGACGACCGGGTCCGGCCTACCGGCACGGTGGTCGTGATCCAAGGCCCCCGCTTCTCCACCCGAGCCGAGTCGCGATGGTTTCGGGCCGCCGGATGGCACGTGGTCAACATGACCCAGTACCCCGAGGCCTACCTGGCTCGAGAGCTCGGGCTCTGCTACGCGGGGCTGGCCCTGGTGACCGACCACGACAGCGGCGCCGAGGACACTGACGGCACCGTGGGCGGGGCGGTGACCATGGAGGGAGTCATGGCGGTGCTGGCCGACAACGTGGCCCGCACCAGGGGCCTCCTGGCCCGGGCCATACCGGCCCTACCGGCACTACCCGGCTGCGGTTGCGCGGCGGGGGGCAGCGCATCCTTGGCGGCGAGGTGACCGGAGCGGGGGGGACCGAAGCAGCCGGTGATCTGCGCTGCGCTGCGCAGATGCGCGCGGCGGGGGCCGACCCGATCGGCACGGCGGGCTCCTACGACGGTTACCTCCTAGTCGAGTGGAGCCGACCTTGGCCGCGCGACCTGGCCGAGATCCCCGAGCTGGCGCCGGTGCGCGCCGCGCTCGATGACCACCGCCGCCGGACCGGGGCCACGATCCGCCTGCAAGGCTTGGTCCCAGACGCAGCCGACCGCCGGCGCGTCGTACTCCACCGCCGGGACGGGGGGCCCTTTGCCGCCTACACCCGCAGCGAGTGGGATGCCTCTGCGCCTGCCAGCCTCGCCGCCGACGGAGCCCGCCCGCCGACCGAGCCCGTCGAGGTCGGCCGTCGCCTGGGTCGAGCCGCCGCCGCACTTCTCGCCGGCGAACCGGGCACCTCGACCGCTTACAACCGCGACGTCTTGGTCTGCACGCACGGTCGACGGGACCGCTGTTGTGGCTCCTGGGGCACCGAGCTGTGGCAGGAGTTGTCGACCCTGGATCTAGGCGACGATGTCAGGTTGTGGAGGACGTCCCACACGGGCGGCCACCGCTACGCCGCCACCATGGTGGTCCTCCCCGAGGGGACCGCATGGGGCTTCGCGGACGCCGGCAGTGCCATGCGGGTCCTGCGCCGTGACGGCCCGGTCACCGAGGTGTTGGCCGGATACCGGGGCTGCGCCGGGATGCCCTCCCCCGCCGTCCAGTCGCTCGAGCGGGCGGTCCTGGCCGAGGTCGGCTGGAGCTTGCTGGACACCCCTCGAACCGGGGAAGATCTCGGTGCCGGTCGGGTGGCCCTGACCACTTACCCCGAGGGAGCGGCGCAACGGTGGGAGGCCACCGTCACCGCCGGCCGCACGCTGGCGGTGCCCGAATGCGGAGCGTTGCCAGCCGGAGCAGGCAAGACCTCCGTCGAACAGGTGGTCACCGAGATAACGCGGCCGGCGTGAGCACCAAACCGCTCCCTTTCCCCGACCCCGTGGCCGAGATCAGCCCGGCAGACCGACAGGGCAGGACACACCGGTGCCCCCCAAGCCGCAGTAGCCGCCCGGGTTCTTGGCCAGGTACTGCTGGTGGTAGTCCTCGGCGTAGAAGAAAGGCCCGGCGGTGGCCACCTCCGTGGTGATGGTCCCGTATCCCGCTGCGCTCAGCCGCTCCTGGTAGGCGGCCCTGGAGGACTCGACGGCCCCCAGCTGCGCGTCGGTGGTGGCATACAGCGCCGAGCGGTACTGCGTCCCGCGATCGTTGCCCTGGCGCATCCCCTGCGTCGGGTCGTGCCCCTCCCAGAAGGCAGCCAGGACCCCTTCCAGCCCGATGAGCGCCGGGTCCCACACCACGAGCACCACCTCGGTATGCCCTGTTCGCCCCGAGCAAACCTCCTCGTAGGTCGGGTTGGGGGTGTAGCCGCCCGCGTAGCCAACCGCGGTGGTCCACACGCCGGCGGTCTGCCAGAAGGCTCGCTCGGCCCCCCAGAAGCACCCCATCCCGACAACCAGTTGGCCGAAGCCCTCTGGGAAGGGGGGCTTGATCGGGTGCCCGTTGACGAAGTGGGTGTCGGGGGTAACGAGGGGTGCGGAGCGCCCGGGAAGCGCCCGATCGGCCTCGACGATCTCGGACTTGGAACGGGCGGAGAACACCATGTGCCCAGGGTACGACCCGCCGGCCGCCGGCGGAAGGTGCGCGCCTGCGCTCGGCATCGTTTGATTGCACAAAGGTGCCGTGAGGCCCGGGTTGCGCAAAGAAATCTGGTGCAAAGAAACCTGGTGCAAATGGACCAGGCGCGACGAGATCAGTCGATGTGACCGAGGTCCATCGGCTCGTCTGGATAGCCAGAAGCCAGCACCGCCGGCAGCTGCTCCGCCAACCAAGGAGGGATGATCCGATCCAGGCCCCCGAGCGCTCCGACGGGCCACCACTGCGCACCTTCCATGGCGGCGGCCTCGATCCCCTCCAGGGCGACCGGGCGGTAGTCCCCTCCCTGACCGCGGGCCACGTGCACCGTCTCGTGCTGGTCGAAGTGCATGCCGGCGAAGTCGAAGGTGACATGTTGGAGCCACACCGGCCCCGAGATGCTGTCGGCGCCGAGGCCGGTTTCCTCGTGCAGCTCGCGCAGCGCCGCCTGTTCGGAGGGCTCACCCGGGTGGAGACCCCCGCCGGGTAGCTCCCACCAGCCGGGGACATGGGGGTCGATCGGATCCGACGAGCGGATGAGGAGCACCCGGTCCTCGGGATCGAGCAGCACCACTCGCGCTACTTGCCGGCGCAGCAGCACCGGCTCTACGCCCCGCTCATCGACAGGTCGCCCACCGCCAGGGTGACGCCGGTGGCTGACGACGGGAGGCGCTCTGGGTCGTTGCCGATCGCCACGATGTCCTGCAGCATCCGCTGCAGCGTCGAGGCAATGGTCAGCTCCCGGACAGGTCGGCCGAGGGCTCCGCGTTCGATCAGCATGCCCTCGGCCCCGACCGAGAAGTCGCCGCTCACCGGGTTGACCCCGGAGTGCAGGCCCGACACGGACTGGACGAGCAGGCCGTCGCCCACCGCCGCCAGGATCTCGGCCGGGCTGCTCGTGCCGGGGATCACCGACAGGGCGCGCGCCCCGGTGCCGGGACCGCTCTTGAAGCCGGCCCGCACCGCCGACGCCGTCGATTTGGTCCCGGCCCGCCGAGCCGAATAGGTGTTGTAGAGGAATGCCTTCAGGGTCCCGTCCTCGATCAGGGCGTTGCGCCGGGTAGCTAGGCCCTCGGCGTCGTAGGGGGTGGCGCCGTACGCGCCGGGGTCCGTGGGGTCGTCCACCAATGTGAGCGACGCGGCAGCGACCGGCTGCCCGAGCCGGTCGGCGAAGAGCGAACGGCCCTTGAGCACCGCCTCGCCGTCGAGCGTGCCGGCGATCAGGGCGAGCAACGTAGCGGTGATACGAGGTTCGAAGACCACGGTGAGGTGCCCCGATCGCGGCTTGGTGGCCCCGAGGAGCCGGGTGGAGCGCTCGACGGCGTCGGCTGCAGCCTTGACCAGATCGAGGTCCCCAGGCCCCCTCCCCACCGAGTAGCCCGATCCGGTCTGGGTCTCGCCGCCCTGCCCGGCGACCGCCTCGGCCGACACGTAGCAGACCGTTCGCCGGGAGCTGGCCCGGATGCCGGTATTGGTGACGATGGCGGACTCGTAGGCGGAGTCGCCCCACTCGGCCGACTCCACTTGGCGGATGCGGGCGTCGCCGGCCCGGACAGCTCGCTCCAGCTCGAGCGCCAGCGCTACCTTGTCCGCGGTCGGGACCCCCGCCAGCTCGTCGCTCCATACGTCGAGGTCGGCGGCCACCGTGCCGTCAGGAACTGCGAGGCCGACCCACTCGTCGGCGGATGCGAAACCGGCATTGTCGCGGGCCTCAGCCAGGGTCTCCTCCACCACGTCGAGGTCCAGCGATCCTGCGTAGGCGAAGCCCTGCCTGCCATTGGCGACCACGCGGATGCCGATGCCGGCCGACTCAGCAGACGACAGCGACTCGACCTCACCGCTATAGACCTGGATCTCGGTGTCGCGGCCGCGCGCCACGTACGCCTCCACCTGCTCGCCGTCGCGCGCCCAGCCGGCAACCCGCTCGGCCAGCTCGAGCAGCTCGCCCTCGGTGGGGACCCCTACGGCCCCCGCGCGGGGTTCGGCGCTCATCGGGCCGTGCCGCCGACGGTCATTGCCTTCACCCTCAAGGTGGGCTGGCCGGTCCCGACCGGGACACCCTGCCCCTGCTTGCCGCACGTGCCCGGGCCTCCCATGGCGAAGTCGTCTCCCACCGCGTCGATGTCCCTCAGCGCCTGGGGGCCGTTGCCGATGAGGTTGGCGTCGCGAAGCGGCTCGGTCAGCTCGCCGTCCTCGATCAGGTAGGCCTCGGTCATGCCGAAGACGAAGTCGCCGGTAGCCGTGTTGACCTGCCCGCCGCCGAGCTGCGCCACGTAGACACCTTTGGGCGTCTGGCGGATGATCTCGTCAGGATCGTCGGTCCCGTTGGCCAGGTAGGTGTTGGTCATGCGCACCATCGGCAGGTGCTGGTAGGTCTCCCTCCGCCCGTTGCCGGTCCCGGCACGGCCCTCCTTGCGAGACCGCAGCCAGTCCCACATGTACTCGGTGAGCACGCCGTCTTGGATCAGGACGTTTCGCGCGGCGGGATGACCCTCGTCGTCGATGGCGTAGGAGCCCCACTCCGGGCCCATCGTGCCGTCGTCGATGAGGGTGACCAACGGGCTGGCCACCTGCTCCCCCACGCGGCCGGCAAACACCGACACGTCCTTGGCTACGTGGTCGGCCTCCAACCCGTGGCCGCAGGCCTCGTGGAACAGGATCCCGCCGCTTCCCCGCTTGATGACGACGGGGAGGCTGCCGGAGGGAGCGGGCCGGGCCCTGAGCTTGGCCAGCGCCCGACCGGCCGCTTCGGCAGCCAGGTCCTCGACTTGGTAGCGGTCGAACATCTCGAACCCGACGGTGTGGCCGACGGACTCCCTCCCGGTCTGCATGCCGGTGTCACCCGACGCCACCACCGAGATCATGAAACGGGTCTTGACCTGGTCGTCGGATGCCAGCACACCGTCGCTGTTGGCCACCAGGATCCGCCGCCGGCTGTCGCCGTACACGGCGCTGACCTGGCGCACGGCGCCCCCGACGCCCCTGGCCGCCTCGTCGGCCCGGCCGAGCAACGCGACCTTGGTGGCCTTGCCCACCGACTCGGGCAGCACGTCGACCTCGTTGGGCGCCGGCGCCGGAACCCGGCGGAGGGCCACCTCGCGCACCCCGCCGGTCGCCCCGCGCGCCGCAGCCCCCGCGGCCTCCGCCGCCTCGGAGAGGCCTCTCTCGCTCAGGTCGCTGGTGTGGGCGAAGCCGGTGGTCTCCCCCACCACCACGCGGATACCCGCGCCGCGCTCACGGCCCGACACCATGTCCTCCACCCGCCCGTCGTCCAGCCGTGCGGCCGACGACCGCCGGTCCTCGGCGAAGACTTCGGCGAAATCCCCGCCGGTGCGCAGGGCCGTACCGAGCACCCGCTCTATCACCGCTTCGTCGATCACCGTTCTCCTCTCGTCGGTCCGGGGCGGGTCACCTGCAACCTGCCGCGGACTGGTCACCTGGGGCCGGGCCCCACTCTGGGCACATTGGCTCAGCCGGAGGGTACCCGCCTACCGTTGTCAACGTGCCGGTCAACGTCGGGGTTCAGGCCGTGGTGGAGCTGGTCGTGGCCGCGGAGGACACAGCCAGGGCGATGAGGGCCGGCGACGTAGCCGTGCTCGGCACCCCGCGCGTCGTGGCCCTATGCGAGGAGGCGACCATGCGCGCCCTGGGCGACCACCTGGACAAGGGTCGGACATCTGTGGGCAGCCGGGTCGAGTTGTCCCACGTGGCACCGGTCGCGGTCGGTACGACGGTCCGGGCGACCGCCACGCTGGAGCGCACCGAGGGGCGGCGGCTCGTCTTCAACGTCTCGGTGTCCGACGCGTGCGGTGTGGTGGCCGCAGGGCGGGTTACCCGGGTCGTGGTGGACAAGGCGCAATTCATCGACAAGGCCCGCTGAGGGTCCTCCGTCCCGCCCGTCGAGGTCAACTGATGCTGAGGGGCGCCCCGAGCGCCAGCATGCGACCACCCGCCTGCGCCGGGACGGCCGATCAGCGCAACGACGTTGGAGGCTCCGAACGGGTCGGTCGCCGCCAGCGTCCTCACCGCAGGTCCACCCGGGGTCGAGGCGTAGGGACCCCCAACTTCCCACCGTGGCTCAGAGCGCGGAGGCGCCGACGCGACTCGTTATCGTGTGCAGATCGCTATCTGCCGGCCAACTGCTTCCGCGCCGGGCTCGCTCGATCGCCCTGATGGCGCGACGGCCACGGACGCCGCCGCCACTTCGCCGGTGCTCGCCGGGCCGGCCCGCTCCCGGTGGTGGGTCGAGATCGTCATCGTCGCCATCTTCTACGGGCTCTACACGCTCGTGCGCGACATCAACGGCGAACAGCCTGTCTCCTTCGACCGGGCCCTGACCAACGCTCACAGGGTGATCTCACTCGAGCGCCACCTCGGGATCTTCCATGAAGCGTCGGTGCAGGGCCTTTTCCTCCACGACTGGGACCTGATGCGGTTCTGGGACGGGTTCTACGGCACGGTGCACTTCTTGGCCGTGATCGGCGTGCTGGTCTACCTCTTCCTGCGCCGGCCGGCGACGTACCGCCTGTGGCGCAACACCTTGGCCGCCACGACCGGTCTGGCCCTGATCGGCTTCTTCTTCTTCCCCCTGTTGCCCCCCCGCCTGCTGCCTGCCTCGTACGGTTTCGACGACACGCTTCGCACCATCGGCGGCTTGTGGGACTTCTCCAGCGGCGCTGTCGACAAGGTCTCCAACCAGTTCGCGGCCATGCCCAGCCTGCACACCGGCTGGTCGCTCTGGTGCGCGTGCGCCCTCGTGCCGTGCGTCAGGCCCGTGTGGGCCAAGTGGGCACTTTTCGTCTACCCGGCGGCGACGGTGTTCTGCATCATCATCACCGCCAACCATTACTTCGCGGACGCCGTGGGCGGCCTGGTGGCCCTCGGCGCAGGTTTCGGCTTGGCGGTGCTGGTGACCCGCCGCGCGGACCGGTGGCGCCAGACCAGGGCGCGGCGCCTGCTGGCCGGCGGCGCCCAGTTGGCGCGGGCCGGCGGCCCTCAGCACGTCCGGTAGCGCACGGGGCTGCTTTACGCTCGCCTGAGTCATGACCTCTTCGCCTCCCGTGGCCGCCCCCGCGGCCCTCGTCGAGATCGCCGGCCGGGTCAACGAGCGGATCTGGCAGGTCCTCGGCGATGACGCCGCCCGGTGGGTCGCGGTGGATCCGGCGCTGGATGCCCCCCTCTCGTCCCTGCGGGCGCTGGTCCTCTCGGGCGGTAAGCGGCTGCGCCCGGCCTTTTGCTACTGGGCCTTCGTCGGGGCCGGGGGCGATCCCGCGGACGATCGGATCGTGAGGGCGGGGGCGGCCCTCGAGCTGCTGCACACCTTCGCGCTCATCCATGACGACGTGATGGACGACTCCTCCCTCCGCCACGGGGTGGAGACCCTGCACGTCGACTACGCCCGCCGGCACCGAGACGGCCACTGGCGGGGTGACGCCGACCGCTTCGGCACCGCCGTCGCCATCCTCGTCGGGGACCTCGCTTTCGTCCATGCCGACCGGTTGCTGACCGGAGCCCCCCACATGGCCCTCGACGTCTGGAACGACCTGCGCCTCGAGGTCACCATCGGCCAGTACCTGGACCTAGCCGGGACCGCCAGCTCCAGCGCCAGCCCGGAGCTCGCCCGCCGGATCTGCCAGTACAAGTCGGGCAAGTACACCGTGGAGCGACCCCTGCATCTCGGAGCGGCTCTGGTCGGCGCCGCCCCGAGCGACGGGACTGGCCGAGCCCTGACCGCCTACGGCCTTCCACTGGGGGAGGCGTTCCAGCTGCGCGACGACATCCTCGGTGTCTTCGGAGACCCGGCGGTGACGGGCAAACCGGTCGGGGAGGACCTCCGCGACGGCAAGCCGACGCTCCTCCACGCGCTGGCCAGGTCGGCAGCGTCGGGAGCTGCCGCCGACCTATTTGGTCGCCGCTTCGGGCAGGCGGACCTCGACGAAGACGAGATCGACCGCCTCCAAGAGGTCATCGAGGAGACCGGGGCCCGCCGGCAGGTCCTGGCGATCATCGATTCCCTCGTCGACGAGGCCCTGGTCGCGGCCGAGAAGCTCCCCCTCGAGGACGCGGCGGTGGCTGCGTTGATCCAGCTGGCCCACTTCGTCGCCGGCCGCGACCACTGATGGCAGTCCCCCGGGGCCGCGCGCGGGACAAAGTGGTCATCGTCGGCGCCGGACTGGGCGGTCTATCGGCCGCCTGCCACCTGGTCGGGCGAGGCTACGAGGTGACGGTGGTGGAACGCGGCGCCCGCCCGGGCGGAAGAGCCGGGCTCTGGGAGTCGGAGGGCTACCGCATCGACACCGGGCCGAGCGTGCTGACCATGCCGGGTCTCCTGGCCGAGACATTCGCGGCCGCCGGGGCCGACATGGCCGATCACGTGAGCCTGCATCCGGTCGATCCGATGTACCGCGCCGCCTTCGCCGATGCAGACGACCTGCGGGTCCGCCAGGGCCAGGCGGCGATGACCGAGGAGATCCGGGACCACTGCGGGGAGAAGGATGCGGCCGCTTTCGGCCGGTTCTGCACCTGGCTGGAGCACCTCTACCAGTTGGAGCAACCCAACTTCATCGACCGCAACTTCGACTCGCCTCTCGACCTGTGTCGACCTCTGCGCCCGGCGCTGGGATTGCTGCGGGCGGGAGCCTTCCGGCGCGTGGCGGCGGTCGTCGACTCGTACTTCGACGACCGACGCCTGCAAAAGCTGTTCAGCTTCCAGGCGCTCTACGCCGGCCTCTCACCTTTCGAGGCGCTGGCCATCTACTGCATCATCACCTACATGGACACCGTCGAGGGGGTGTGGTTCCCCGAAGGCGGCATGCATGCCGTCGCCCAGGGCTTGGCACGAGCAGCCGAGAAAGGGGGAGCGGTGTTGCGCTACTCCTCTCCGGTACTCCGGATCCTGCGCCAGACCGGCACCTCCGGTGCAGTGAGCGGAGTGCGCCTGGAGAGCGGGGAGCGGGTGCGCGCCGACGTCGTGGTGGCCAACCCCGACCTGCCATTCGTCTATCGGGACCTGCTTCCAGAGACGCCCATGCCCCGCGTTGCCCGCCGAGGAGAGTACTCGCCGAGCTGCACCCTCTGGTTGGCCGGCGTGCGCGGCGAGCTGCCTGATGGAGCTGCCCATCACAACATCCACTTCGGCGCGGACTGGGAGGGCAGCTTCGAGGCTGTGCTGCGCCGAGGTACCCGCCAGCCAGATCCGGCCATCCTCGTCTGCCTGCCGACGGTGTCCGATCCGACGCTCGCTCCCCCCGGTGGCCACGTCATCTACGCGTTGGAACCCACCCCGAACCTGGACGGCCGCATCGATTGGGGACGCCAGCGGGACAACTTCCGCAACTCCCTGGTGAGCCGCCTGGGTGATTGCGGCTACCCGGTCGATGACATCGTCACCGAGCAATTCATCGACCCGGAGGACTGGGAGCGCCAAGGGATGGAGCGAGGTACGCCGTTCGCCCTGTCACACCGGTTCTTCCAGAGCGGCCCGTTCCGACCGAACAACATCGACCGGCGGGTGCCGGGACTGGTCCTGGTCGGATCCGGCACTCTCCCGGGTGTCAGCGTGCCCATGGTTCTCGTCTCGGGGCGCCTCGCCGCCGAACGGGTCGAAAGCCAGCTCCGTGGGTGACCATGCTGTCGGCATGATCACGCTGGAGGAGAGCTACAGGCGCTGCCGGAACCTCAACCGGCGCTCCGGGACCACCTACTTCTGGTCCACCTACCTGCTGCCGCCGGCGAAGCGCCCCCACGTGCACGCGTTGTACGGTTTCTGCCGCTATGCCGACGACATCGTCGACGACCTGGGCCCGTCTGCGGTGGCCGGCCGGGCGGAGGCTCTGGCCGACTTCGGGGACCGGTTCTTCGCCGACTTGGCGGCCGGGGACTCCGACGACCCGATACTCAAGGCAGTCGTCCACACCGTCCGGGCGTTCGACATAGACGGCGAATGCTTCCGGCGCTTCTTGCGGTCGATGGCCATGGACCTGAGCGTCGAGCGGTACCCCACCTTCGGGGACCTCCTGGATTACATGGACGGTTCCGCTGCGGTGATCGGGGAGATGATGCTGCCAATCCTGGATCCCAGCACGCCGGCCGCCCGCCAGCCGGCCCGGGATCTCGGAGTCGCCTTCCAGCTGACCAATTTCTGCCGCGACGTCGCCGAGGACCTCGACCGGGGTCGGGTGTACCTCCCCGTCGAGGACATCGACGGGTTCGGCGCATGGCCGGCCATCGAGAGCCGGCGCGTCACGCCCGAGTGGGTCGAGCTGATGCGATTCGAGATCGCACGCACTCGGGGCTACTACGCCGCCGCCGACACCGGGGTCGGCCTGCTACCCCCGATCTCTGCTCGCTGCATCGCCGGCGCCCGGCGCCTCTACGCCGACATCCTGGAGCAGATCGAGGCGGCCGGCTACGACGTGTGGTCCGCCCGGGCCCGCGTGCCGACGTGGCGCAAGCTGGCCACCGCAGCCCGGACGGTGCTGCCGCCCCGGAGACTGCGGGTCTGCTGAGGACGGCCTGAGCCTGTTCAGGAAGCAGGCAGCCCTGCCCAACGAGTAGGCCACCGGGTGCCCCCCCCGATGGATCCCCCGAGCCGGCAACGACAATCGGCTCGAGCCGCGATACGTCCATTTCCCCCTCCGACGATTTATGCCTAAGTCATCTTGGTAGCAAGCGCCAAAGTACATTTCTTCCGATGTCGCCATGAACTCGTGAACAGGAGCCCCCAAAATGGTGGTAGCACCCTTTCCTGACTACGCCTAGATATTCTCCTTCCGGAGTCATTCACATGCTGCGAACACAGAGGGCCCTAGCGGCTGGAAGCCAGGCGATCAGCCTGCGTCGCGGCGCGGCGGCGCAGATCCCCGGGCACTAGGGGGCAGAGCATCCCGTAGGGCTCGCCTCCGAAGCTGTGATGGAGGGAATGGGCCGAGCGGAGACGCTCGAGCGGTCCGAGCACAGGGATGTGCACGAAGCGCCCGTGGATGTACAGGTCGTGCACGAAGGCATAGCTCGCTCCGTAGGCCGTGACCCCCGCCCCGAGTGGGATCAGCCACCGGAGGGGGTGGGCCAGCGAACCGGCGGCCATCAGCACCACCGTGAGAGCCGCGAACACGACCGGATACCAGTCGTTGGTCTCGAAGCGTGAGACCCTCCGGCGGTGGTGGGAGCGGTGCCACGCCCATCCGGCCCCGTGCATGACCCACCGGTGGATGGCGTAGGTGAGCGGCTCCATCACCACGAAGGCACCGGCTCCGACCGCGACCGCAGCAATCACCATTCGATCCTACCCGGGGAGGTTCCCTTTCCCTTCGGACCGGCCGACCGCACCCAGAGCAACAGCACCAGTGTGACGAGCGCGAAGCCGTACACGAAGTCCTCGACCGGGATGTCCCACGGGAAGCGGATATCGAGGATCTCGCGGGTGTTGTAGATCACGACCGGCGCCGACAGCTTCGTCAGCCAGCCGTCGACGGGGATCTGAAACGCCCAGGTGATGGCCAGGGTCACCCAGTACGCCGGCCGGCGGAACAGTCCGGTGCGGGCCCAACCGAGCTCGAGGGCGATGACCGCGGCCGCCGCCACCAACGCCCACACCGTGTACATCACCGGCCCTTGGAGAGGATGCGGGTGACCGCCTCGAAGGTCAGGAGCGCACAAACCGGGACGACCGCGAAGAAGACCACCTCCTCGACGGGTAGGTGGCCGGGCAGATCCCAACCCGTGACGTACTCCGCGCTGTAGCGCCAGTGGTGGTGGGCGATGGCCGCCACGTCCCACAGCGAGAAGATGGCCATCCCGGGCAAGAGCGCCTTCGCCAGTCGACGGGGCTGCCGCCAGACACGGGCCCCGAAGGCAAGCTCAAGGGGCAGCGTCGCCAACACGCACAGAACCATCAGGATCAGATACTGGTACCGGTCCACAGCGGCACCCTACGAGCGGATGGGACGAATGGCACACCGGCGCCACGGGTTGCCCCACGGGGCCGGGTAGCGTCTGGTCCATGGTGCTGGAGTCCATCAACGCCCCCGCCGATCTACGCCGACTCGACGAGGGCCAACTGGAGATCCTGGCCAGGGAGATACGGGAGTTCGTCGTGCGGGCCGTCTCGGTTACCGGGGGCCACCTCGGGTCCAACCTGGGTGTGGTCGAGCTGACCCTGGCCCTCCACCGTGTGTACGCCTCGCCGCGCGACATCCTTCTGTGGGACACCGGCCACCTGGCCTACGTGCACAAGATCGTGACCGGACGGCGGGACATGTTCCCGACGCTGCGGCAAGCCGGCGGCCTGGCCGGGTACCCGTCCCGGGCCGAGTCGGTGCACGACTGGGTGGAAAACAGCCACGCCTCGACCATCCTGTCCTACGCCCACGGCCTCTCGGCGGCGGTGGCGCGCTCCAACGCCCCCGAGCGGCGCGTCGTGGCGGTGATCGGTGATGGTTCCATGACCGGAGGGATGGCCTTCGAGGGCCTCAACAACCTGGGCCACTCCGGCTCCAAGGTGGTGATCGTCCTCAACGACAACGGCCGCAGCTACGCCCCGACCATCTCCCGGCTCTCGGAGAGCATGACGAAGATCCGGCTCCATCCTGGGCTCCGGTCGGTGCGCTCCCGCCTGGAGGAGGCCCTACGGGATCTCCCCGCGGTCGGCGGACTTGCCTACCACAGCCTGCAAGGCCTGTACTCGGCGGTGCGCGAGGTAGTGGAGCCGCCAGCCTTCTTCGAATCTCTGGGCGTCCGCTACGTCGGGCCCATCGACGGCCACGACATCGCCGGGATGGAACAGGCCCTGCGCCAGGCCAACGAGTTCGACGGACCGATCGTGGTCCACGTCGCCACCCAGAAGGGCCGGGGATACGCGCCGGCAGAAGCCGACGACGAGAAGTGCCTCCACGACGCCGTACCCTTCGACCCGGCGTCGGGGCCGGCGGAAGGCCATAGCCAGCCGAAGGGCTACACCCAGGCCTTCGTCGAGGCCATGCTCGCCGCCGGCGAGGAGCACTCCAACATGGTGGCACTCACCGCCGCGATGCCCGGGCCGACCGGGCTCCTTCCTTTCGCCACCAGGTGGCCCGACCGCTTCTTCGACGTCGGCATCGCCGAGCAGCACGCCGTCACCTCGGCCGCAGGCATGGCCATGGGCGGCCTGCGGCCGGTGGTAGCGGTCTACTCCACCTTCTTCTCGCGTGCTTTCGACCAAGCCAACCTCGACGTCGGGTTGCACGGCCTTCCGGTCGTGTTCGCCCTCGACCGGGCCGGGATCACCGGCGACGACGGGCCCAGCCACCACGGCATCCTCGACATGGCGCTGTGCCTGAAGATACCGGGTATGACGGTGTTTGCCCCTTCCTCCGCTCAGGAGATGCCGGTCATGCTGGAGACCGCTCTAGGCCTCTCCGGCCCGTCGGCCATCCGCTATCCGAAGACCGCGGCCCGCCATGTCGGAGCCGACCAGGTGGGCAGTGGGCTGTCGGCCCGCAAGGTGCGATCCGGTGACGGCGCAGTAGCGATCCTGGCTGTGGGCAAGCTACTGGAGGCCGCCGAGGAGGCCGCCGACATCCTGGGTGCCGACGGCGTCGACGTCACTGTGTGGGACGTCCGGTTGGTACGTCCCTTGGACCCGGAGATGATCGCCGACGCCGGGCGCCACCAGCTCGTGGTGACGGTGGAGGACGGCATCCGCCAGGGAGGCGCCGGCACCTGCATAGCCGACGCCATCGCCGACTTGGAGGAGACCCGCACCGGGCCCCCGGTGCTGACCCTCGGCGTGCCCACCTCTTACATCCCCCACGGAAAGCCCGATCGGATCCTCACCTCGCTGGGCCTGGACGGCCCTGGCATAGCCGCTGCTACTGCAAAGACGATGCCCCCGGCATCACTCGACTCGCTCGCAGATGTGATCGGGATGGCAAAAGCCGTCGGCGACGATTAGGTCACTGTGGACACCAGCGCTCGAGTATCCGCCATCCGCCGGGACGGAGATGCCCTGCTCCATGCCGCCATGCAGGCCCCGCAGGCCCAGGTGCAGACGTGCGGCGATTGGGACATGCGCCACCTTTTGCGACATGTAGGAGAGGTGCACCGGTGGTGCGCGGCGATCGTCCGCAGCGGCGCGCAGGCCCGCCAGCCCCACCTCGACGGCCCGGATGCGGACATCTCCATCGAGGATCTGGCCGGCTGGTACCGCGAAGGGCTGGTCGGGCTGTGCGGAGTGCTCGGAGAAGCCGCCCCCGAGGCGCCGGCATGGACCTTCTCGACCGCCGGGCATCGCAACGTCGGATGGTGGCAACGTCGGATGGTGGTCGAGACGGCGGTGCACCGGTGGGATGCGCAGCAGGCCCGCTCGGCGGGCTCGGCCGAGCCCACCGACGCGGACGTAGCCGTCGAGGGCATCGAGGAGTACGTCACCGACCTGCTGCCAAGAGCCCTGCAGCGCGCGTCGATGGCGCTGCAGGGGACCCTCCACCTCCACGCCACCGACGACGTGCAGCGGGGTGAGTGGCTGATCGACTTCGGCGCTGATCCCCCTGCGGTCAGCGCCGGCCATGCCAAAGCCGACACCGCGATCAGGGGACCCTCCTCTGACCTGCTGCTGTGGCTGTGGAACCGACTGGCGGGCGGAGGCGCCCGTCTCGAGGTCTTCGGGTCTGCGGATCCAGTGACTGCCTGGCCCCGCCTCGCTCTCTGACGACCTAACCGGCGTGCTCGATGTCGAGATCGCCGGATGCCTCCCTGGCCCTGATGACCTTCTTGTCGAACTTTCCCACGGTGGTCTTCGGCAGTTCGTCGACGAAGGTCCAGCGCTCCGGCAACCAGAAGCGGGCAACTCGCGGCTCGAGCCACGACCGGAGGTCCGATGCCGAGACACCCGCACCGCTCTTGCGGACGACGACCGCCAGGGGCCGCTCGCCCCACCGCTCGTCCCTGACGCCGACGACGCTGGCCTCCGCTACGTCGGGATGGCCCATGATCTCGTTCTCCAGGGCCACCGACGATATCCACTCCCCGCCGGACTTGATCACATCCTTCACCCGGTCGCTGATCGTCAGGTAGCCGTGGTCGTCGATACTCCCGATGTCGCCGGTGCGCAGCCAGCCGTCGTGGAACTTCTCGGGATCCTCCACCATGTAGTACGAGGCGGTGATCCACGGTCCACGCGCCTCGATCTCCCCGGTCGTCTCGCCGTCCCAGGGAGCCACTTGGCCGGAATCGGTGACAATGCGTAGCTGGACGCCCGGCACGATACGCCCCGCCTTGAGGCGCCAACCGGCCAGCGTCGGATCATCCTGGGAGGGCACGGCGTCAGCGGGCGGAGCGCTGACCGCGCATACCGGGCTGGTCTCGGTCATGCCCCACCCCTGCAGCATGGTGATCCCCATTGCGTCGAACGTCTCGACCAGGACCCGAGGCAGGGCCGAGCCGCCGGAGAGCAGGAACCGCACGGAGGAGAGATCGGCCGGGTGGTCGGCCACGTGCTGTGCCAGCGATGCCCAGATGGTCGGGACGCCGGCAGACAGCGTGACCTTGGCCTTCTCGATCATCTTGGCGATCGGCTCTCCCTGCAGCCAGCGCGACGGCATGACGATGTCGGCGCCGTGCATCCAGGCTGCGTAGGGATAGCCCCAGGCGTTGACGTGGAACTGCGGGACGATGATCAGGATCCGATCCCTCTCGTCCAGGGTCAGCGCACCGGTGTTGTTGGCGGCGAAGGCGTGCAGCCACGTCGAGCGGTGGCTGTAGACCACGCCCTTGGGATCACCGGTCGTCCCGCTCGTGAAGCACATGGCTGCGGCCGATCGCTCATCCATCTCCGGCCAGTCGTAGCCAGTGGGCGCAGCGCGGAGGAGCGTCTCGTAGTCATGGACGTTGCCCAGGGATTCCAGGGCCGCCCGCACCTCGGGAGACAACGGGGCACCGTCGTCGACGATCACGATCTGTTCGACCGTCTTCAGGTCCGCTGCCACCTTCGCCAGCAGGGGAGCCACGGTGGAGTGCACCAGCACCACCTTGTCCTCGGCCTGGTTGGCGATATGGACCAGTTGGTCCGCCGGTAAGCGCAGGTTGAGCGTGTGGAGCACCGCCCCCGTGCCGGGGACGGCGAAGTAGGCCTCGAGGTGCTCCTGCGTGTTCCACATGAAGGTGGCCACCCGGTCATCGGGCTCTACGCCGATGCCCCGCAGTGCGTTGGCCAGCCGCTCGGTGCGCTCCCCTACCTCGGCGAATGTGGCCTCCCGGAAGCCGTCCCCATCGAAGGTCAGCACCCGGCTGCGCCGGTGGACCTTCTGGCCGTGGGTGAAGATGGCCGACACGGTCAGGGGCACGTCCTGCATGGTGCTGAGCATGCGGGCAGCCTAAAACGGGCTAGACCGCTCTGCCCGGACAGTTCTGCTGCAGAGGATCAGGACTGTCAGCGCTGGAAGAGGGCGAAGAAGTCCCGGCTGCTCGCCGTCAGGTAGTTGGACGTCGATGGCTGCATGTCGGCCAACAGCTTGGTCACGGTCAGGTCGGCGGCGCTGGCGCCCGGTTGCGCCGGGCTGTAGGTGAAAAAGCAGGTCCACGCCGAGTTGATGTCGAGCTCCATGCCTCGCACCGCTCCGGCCCGGCTGAGCAGCTGGGCCAGGCTCAGCGCCGAGAGCCCGTTGCCGGCGGCGTACACGATGGCGCCATCGGCTGTGACGCCGAGGCCGGATCGCCACACCAGGATCTTGTTGCCGACCGTCGCCCCCCACTTGGCGGTGTTGCCGCTGAGGACATCGGGGACGGGCTGGCCGTTGTCGACGATCAGTGCGAGATTCTGCCGGGCGAACACCACGTTCGGCCCCATGGTCACGTCCCGGCCCCACTGCCCGACGTGCAGGTCACCCTGGGCATCGATCCAGGCGGTGGCCTGACCGACCACCAGCGGGCGCGCGTAGCGGCCCGAGGCGTAGTAGCCACCCTCCGCGTCTTGCATCTTGAACCCGGAGTTGAACGCGGCCACCAGCTGCGGGCGGAGGGCGTCGGCGATGGGCGCCTGATCGGGCCACGTCCCGCCGGGCTCCTCGACCCCGGCGTAGCCGACCGCCTTGACCACCTTCGGGTCGATCCACGCCACGGCCGCCACCAAGCTGGTGTGAACAGCGTCGGGCCGGAGGTAGGCGGCCTCGATCGCCGGGTGGCCGTTGACGGTGCTTATCGTCCTCCACTGCCCCTCACCCGCCAGCGGAGTGGCCACAAACGGCTGGATCGGCGCCGGATCGGGCAGCACAGCTGCGGAAGCAGGTGCGGTGGTGGCCCCGGTGCCGCGCGCTCCCCCGAGGATCTGTCCGGCGACAGCACCGGTTGGCACACCACCCTTCTTCGGCTGGTGATGGGAGTAGTAGAAGTTCTCGACGTCGTTGACCATCCATTTGAAATGGTGCGACCGCAGCCACTCGGTGGAACGGATACCGAAGCTGTTGTTGCCGGGAGCGGTGAGCGCCTTCCCGTAGCTGCCGATGGTAGGGACCAGGAGGACCACGACGACGACCAATGCCATCCACTTGCGGGGCCGGGCGCGCCCACGGCCGCGCGGGACGGTCGGGCGCCTGAGACGATCGCCCTCAGGGGCCCGGAGTTCGGAGAGGCTCTTCATGGGTCCGCCCGGCACGGTACCAACCCGGTGGTCCCCGTCACAGTCATTGCCCTCTCGTGGGGGCGCCGCGAGCTGCCACGTTTCGGAGCGCGGCGCCAGGTAGCGTTATGCCCCGTCGCTCTACAGGTCCGTGGGGATCCGAGAGCGCGCCGAGCGTGAACCGACCCTTACCCGCCGCCACCGCCCGCCGCCTACCGCTCGGGGAGCTCGCCACCCGCACCCGCGACGCGCTGGCGGGGCCAGCCCTCCTGGCGGCAGTGCTGGCCACCGTGGCGTGGGCTCTTGGCGTCAAGGGCACCGATCAGGCGGCACAGACCTACTGGGTCCTCGAGGTACGCCGCTACGGGCTGTCGCTCATCGACAGCGGTTGGTACGGGGGCACCTACCCGCTGTCCTACAGCGCCGGGTTCCCGGTTATCGGAGCGGTGATCGGGGTGGCCGGCTGTTCGGTGGTCATGTCGACGGTCTCCACCTGGGCCTTCGATCGCCTGACCTATAACTTCCTCCGACGCCGCACCGCAGGCAGCTGGTACTTCGCCGTCTCGTCGCTGTTGCAAGTGGCCATCGGCCAGCTGCCCTTTCTGTGCGGGGAGGCGTTCGGCCTCTGCGCGTTGTTGGCCATGACCAGACGTCGCCGGCCGTTGGCGTTGGCGCTGGGACTGGCGTCGGCGCTCTGCTCTCCCCTCGCCGCGGCGTTCCTGGTCCTGGCTTGCATGGCCTGGGCGTGGCGCAGCCGGGGCGCCAACTGGTGGCCGGTGTGGTTGGCCCTGGTCACCACGCTGGTGATCGGGGGCATCGGCCTCGCTTTCCCCGGGGATGGCCCGTTCCCGTTCTCCTGGACCGAGCTGGTCATGATCGAGCTGCTCTGCCTGGCCGTGGCCAGCCCGTTGGTGCGTACCACCCCCGCCGTACGCGTCGCAGTATGCATCTACGCGGTTGCATCGCTGGCGTCGTTCCTGGTCCCGAACCCCCTGGGAGGCAACGCAGGCCGGCTGGCCACCGCCGTCGGGATCCCCCTGCTGGCGTGTTTCGTCACCGCTCCCGAGGCGGTCCGCCTCCGCCTGTCACTGCCGGCGCGCTTGTCAGGCCTACGCCACCCGCTCCTGCAGGGCCGATGGCAACGCTACGCCGGCTTGGTCCTGGTGCCCTTCGCCGTCTGGCAGTGGGCTCCAGGCGTCCACGCCGTCGCCTCCTCGCACAACGACCCCTCCACCACGCAGGCCTTCTACACTCCGCTGCTCGCCCGGCTGGGCGCCCGCGCCAACGACCCCCAGAGGATCGAGATAGTGCCGACCGCGGAGCACTGGGAGGCGGACTACGTGGCGACCCACCTGTCGCTGGCAAGGGGATGGGAGCGGCAGATCGATACAGCCCGCAACCCGATCTTCTACCAGCCAGGACTGCTCGATGCCGCCTCGTACCAGCAATGGCTGGTCACCAACGGCATCAGCTGGGTGGCACTGCCCAAAGCCCCCCTCGACTATGCGGGCAAGGCCGAGGCGGCCCTGGTCAGCTCCGGTCGGGTGCGTGACCTGACCCCCGTCTGGCACAGCGCCAATTGGCAGCTGTGGCGCGTCAGCGGCAGCCCGGGCCTCGTCAGTGGGCCGGCCCGGCTCACCGCATTGGCTCCGGACCACCTCACCCTGCAGGTTTCGTCCCCGGGGACGGTGACGGTCCGGGTCCGCTGGACGTCCTACTGGACGTTGTCGACCGGGTCCGGGTGCCTGGAGCCGGACTCCCAGGGCTGGACGACGCTTCGCGCCGCCAGTACCGGCCTGGTCGAGCTGACCGCTCAGCTCGGGCCGACGAGGGGGCCGGACTGCGCCAATGGGTGAGCTGAAGGGTGAGGTCAAGGTTGAGGTTGACCCGGTCGAGGTCGGCCTCCACCCGGGCCGCTTGGCCCGCATCGACCGGCACTTCGCCCGTTACGTCGATGACGGGCGGCTGGCCGGGTGGTTGCTCGCAGTGGCCCGACACGGCCGCCTGGCCCACCTCGCCGCACACGGTCTCAGGGACCTCGAGTCCGGCGCGCCGGTCGAAGCCGACACCGTGTGGAGGCTGTACTCGATGACCAAGCCGGTGACCTCTGTGGCAGCGATGATGCTCTACGAGGAAGGCGGGTTCGAGCTGAACGACCCGGTATCGCGCTGGATCCCCTCCTTCGCGGACGCCCGGGTCTGGCGCGGCGGCACTCCTCAGGCTCCCGCCACCATGCCTGCCACCGAGCCGGTAAGGGTCTGGCACCTCCTGACCCACACGTCCGGGTTGACCTACGGCTTCCACTACAACCACCCCGTCGACGCCCGCTACCGCGCCGCCGGTTTCGAGTGGGGCACTCCCCGAGGCATGGACCTAGCGGCGAGCGTCGACGCTTACGCTTCCCAACCCCTGCTGTTCGAGCCTGGGACCGAGTGGTGCTACAGCGTGGCGACCGACGTGCTCGGCCGCCTGATCGAGGTGGTGTCGGGGCATTCCCTCGACGAGCTCTTTGCATCGCGCATCTTCGGGCCGCTCGGGATGACCGACACTGCCTTCCACGCCGATGCGGCCAGGGCCGGCCGGCTGGCGACGCTGTACGGACGCGGCGCGGACGGCCGCGCTACCCCTTCGCCGATGGGAAGTGCGGCGCTGCACCGCCCCGACGCGCTATCCGGCGGCGGCGGCCTCGTCGGCACCGCCGGCGACTATCTCCGCTTCGCCGAGATGCTCCGCCGGGGCGGCGAGCTGGACGGGGCGCGCCTGCTCGGGCCGCGCACGGTCGCCTACATGACCCGCAACCACCTACCCGGCAACGCCGACCTCGAGCAGTACGGCCGGCGCTTGTTCGCCGAGACCCCCTACGATGGCGTGGGGTTCGGTTTGGGGTTCTCGGTCGTGATCGACCCGTCGGTGGGGAAGGTCCTGGACTCCGCCGGCACGTTCGGATGGGGGGGTGCGGCCAGCACGGCCTTCTACGTGGACCCGGTCGAGGATCTGACGGTCGTTTTCATGACCCAGCTGATCCCCTCGAGCACCTATCCGCTGCGCTCCCAGCTCAAGCAGCTGGTACAGCAAGCGCTTGTCGACTGATCGGATGCCAGCGACACTGGGCTAGGCAGCGAGCGCAGCGGGAGCCAGCGTCGCCACCGGTACGTGCGGGGTATAGGCCATGGCCGTCTGCCAGAGCCCCTTGGCCCGCCACTTGCAGAGGGCAATGGAGGCAGCGATCCCGCTGGCAACCCAGGCCCAGCCCGCCAGCTCGTGCGCCGTGACGTAGACCGGGATGGACTGGGTGACCAGCAGCAGGAGGGTGGTTGCGCCCGACGCCAGGTAGGTGAGGGTCCAAACCGCGGAAAGCCAACGGATCAGGGAACGCCGACCGGCCAGGTCGTCGGCCAGGTGGGGCACGAAGTCCCGCGCCAACCGCACGATCAGCGGTTCGCTGGTGAACATCGTCGCCAGGAACAACAGCCCGAACCCAGCCGTCTCGATCACAGGAACCACGAAGTAGGCGAAGGTATGGCCCGACGCCACGGCGGCCACCGCCCGGAGGGTGACCATGAAGATGGTCATGAACAGCATGCCCGACACGCGACGGCTGCGGATCCACTGGAAGCCGGCGGCGCCGTAGGCGTAGACCACCGAGGCGACGATCGCGGCCACGACCGAGCCCATGGCCAGACCCGCGTAGAACACGCCCAGAGGTATCAGCGTGGCGACGGCAACCGCCGGAACCGCCGCTCGCAACACCGGGCGAACGGCTCGCAGCACCGCGACCAGTCGTTGCACCCTCACGACCCTATAAGCGCCGGGCGGGTGGAGGGGGTCGGGATCGGATCAGCCGAGGGCCCGCAGAGCGCCTGCCAGCGCCACCACGTCGTGGGCGGCGAGGGGCTCCGCCACCAGGCGGGCGATGCCATCGAGGTGCACCCGCGCGGCGCGAGCCTGCACTCTTTGTCCCTCGGGGGTCAGCTCGAGCAGCACGACGCGTCGATCCTTCTCGTCTTTCCACCGCCGGACCCATCCCTTGCCCACCAGCCGGTCGACGACCCGGGAAGCGGTCGGGCGGGAGATGAGGGCCCGCTCGGCCAGCTGCGCCATACGCAGCGGTTGCCCGCCGGAGCGGACGTTGAGGAGCACGTCGTACTCGTCCAGACTGACACCACCGATACGCCGCAGCTCGTCGTCGAGCAGCTGCGTAAGCCTCCGGTGCGCCACGAGCAGGGCGTGCCAGGCTGCCATGGTGTCTGGCTCGACTCGGCGCATCGCCCATACTCCCACACCGCCGCGCGATAGTTGCACATACAACCACTTCTCGGTCAGGAAAGGAGGCGGGACGACCGACACTGGGTAGGGCTCTCCCAATCCTCGCGCCGGCGGGGCCCGCCCACCCAGGAGGACTTCGCAATGCCCGATCCCCGTCTGGTCGCCAAACCCACGGTCTTCGTGCTCTTCGGCGGGACCGGCGACCTGGCGCACCGGCTGGTGCTGCCGGCGTTCTACCGGCTCGCAAAGGAGGGCCTCCTGCCCGAGGACTGGAGGCTGATCGGCAACGGCAGGGGCGACGTCTCGCACGAGAACTTCCAAGAGCGCGTGCGCCAGAGCCTCGAAGAGTTCGGGCCCCATCCAGAAGACGGTCCGTGGGAGGAGTTCCGAAAGCGACTGCGCTTCGCCGGCGGTGGGTTCGAGAGCTCCGATCCAGGAAGCCTCCTCGAGGTAATGGCCGAGGCCCACCGGGAGCTGGGTGCCGATGCCCAGCGCATCCACTACTTCGCAGTGCCGCCGAGCGCGTTCCAAAAGTTGACCGAGGGCATCGGGGAGCACGGCCTGGCCGAGGGATCCCGGGTGGTGTACGAGAAGCCTTTCGGTACCTCCATGCAGAGCTTCCAGGACCTCGACGAAGCGGCTCACCGGGTCTTCGACGAGTCGCAGATCTACCGGATCGACCACTTCCTCGGGAAGGAGGCGACCCAGGACATCCACGTGCTGCGCTTCGGCAACGGCCTCTTCTCCCACGCCTGGGACCGGCGACACATAGAGAGCGTCCAGATCGACGTACCTGAGACCCTCGACGTCGGTATGCGCGCCAACTTCTACGATTCGACCGGAGCCATCCTCGACATGCTGGTGACCCACCTGTTCCAGCTGGCGGGCGAGGTGGCCATGCCGGCGCCGCAGTCACTCGACGCCGAGCACATCGCCAAGGCCCGCGAGGAAGTCATCGGCTGCTTCCGGCCCCTCAGCTCCGACGACGTGGTCGTTGGGCAGTACGAGGGATACCGTGACATCGACGAAGTCGATGACGACTCACGGACCGAGACGTTCGTGGCCGCCCGCCTGTGGGTGGACAACGACCGGTGGCGAGGGGTCCCGTTCCTGCTACGGACCGGCAAGTGCATGGCGGAGAGCCACCAGCGGGTATCGATCAAGTTCAAGGAGCCGGTCGACGCGTTGGGCGGCATGCCGAGCGGTGGCAACGTGCTCGGCTTCGAGCTCTCCGGGGACGGCGTCATCACCCTGTCCCTGGTAGCCAAGCAACCCGGACCAACGTCGGAGCTGACCACTGGCGAAGCCACACTCTCCCTGGGGAAGGCGTTCCACACTCCTTCCCTCCCCGCTTACTCCCGTCTCATCCACGACGTCTTGTTGGGCGACCGCTCGCTGTTCACCCGTCCCGACGGCCTGCAGCACGTGTGGGAAGTGGCCGGCGGCCTGCTCGAGCACAAGCCGGATCCGGAGCCCTACGCGAAGGGGTCATGGGGACCCGGATCGGCGAGAACCCTCGCCGGCGAGGAGGGCTGGATCCTCGGCGACTGACCGAGTCCTGTGACTCCGCTCGTCTAGGGCGCTACCGGGCGACTCCGCGCCCGGGTGAGCGCGCCGAGGTTGGCCCAGCCGATCCCCTTGAGGCGTCGGGGACGCAACCGGCGAAGGTGGTATCGGGGATCGGCCTCCACCACTTCGAATAGATCTTCGGCGACCAGCACCGATCCGGGACGGGCCACTCCGGTGGCCCGGGCTGCCAGGTTGACTGTCGGGCCGAAAAGGTCGCCGGCGCGCGTGATCACCCGACCCGAGGCCACACCTACCCGCGCGCCCGGCAGATCTGGATCGTCGAAGGTCTCCGCCAGCAGAAGGGCGATCTCGCTGGAGGCTGCAGGCTGCGCAGACCACATCACCTCGTCGCCGATCATCTTGACCACCCGCCCGCCATTGACCACGATGGCGTCGCTGGCCATCGCCTCGAATCCCTCGATCAACGCAGCCAGCTCCGTGTCGTCGAGCCGTTGGCTCAAGCGGGTGAAACCAACCAGGTCAGCGAAGCCCACCGCCAGCACAGCCGACTCCTCGGCCCCGGCGGCATGGGTCCAGTGCCGCTGCACGGCTGCGGCCATGTTGCGATTGAAAAGGTAGACCACCAGGTGGTCTACCTCGTCTAGGACACCGGCGTCGATCGGGTTGGCTCCCCCGGCGGCCGCCCGATCGGCAGAGAAGCTGACCACCGAATCAGCCATCCGCGCCGTGGCCAACCCGAGCACCCGAGCCAGGTGCAAGATGTCGCCTTCGGCCAGCCCGTCTCGGGCCATCATGGCCGCTGTCCGCCGGAGCGCCTGGAGGTCCTCCTCGGTGAAGGACACCTCATCCCCTGGGATGTCGGCGAAGCCCATCGCCCGCCACAACCGCTGCGTCAGGTCACGGGAGACCCCTGCTGCGGCAGCCACCTCGTCCGCCGTGAGGGTCGGCGCGCCCCCGAGCAGCGCAATGCGAAGGCGAGCTACGACATCGGTGACTGGCGGGCTCTGTGAGCTCGGACGACCCCCTGCGGCGAACACGTCCTAGCTCGCCGCGACGTCGACCTCGATCCCATCGGCCAGGAACGACAGCATTCCGGCCACGGGGAGGGCTTCGCCATAGGGGTCCTGGTAGGACCACACAGCATCCTCGAAGCGCTGGCCCCCTACCACCAGGGTCCAGTAGTTGGCGTCGCCCTTGTAGGGGCAGTGGGTGCTCGTGGCGGTCGGCTCGAGCGCCTCCGGGCGCACGTCCCCGGCGGGGAGGTACCAGCGCGTCGGCAGTCCCGTCTCGTTGACCGAAACGGCGGAGGTTGAGCGGCCCACCACCTCCCCTCCAGCCCGGACGGTCACCGGCCGGGAGCTGCGGCGCGCGTCGACTCGGTGGAACGGATCGCGGGGGTGGCCCCTCACCTCCTCGTCCTCGTCGAGCCAGGTGCCCCACCGGTCCATGTACGGGGACAGCAAGCCGGTCAGGTCGAGCGCCCCTGGCAACGGGTCGGGATACTCCCAGAAGGCGTCCTCGATCAGCCGGTCGCCGACGCGGAGGTGCCAATAGCGGGCATCGCCTTTGAACGGGCAGCGGCTGGTGGTGGCCGACGGCTTGAGGAGATCGGTGCGCACGTCACTGCGGGGCAGGTACCAGCGGGGCAGCAGGCGGGTCTCGTGCAGCAGCCGGGCGGCCAGGGTGTCCACGACCTCGACGCCGTCCGCCCGCCCGCGTACCCGCTGGGGCAGCGCATGCAGGTACAGGAGGTGGGCTGGGGTGTCCGGCAGGGCGAAGTTGAGCAGGCCGCCCGTCGGGCGGTTGAAGGGAGCGATGTCACCGAACGTCAGGGCCATGGTCCCTGTGCTAGCACGCATCCCGACGCTCGCGTCGGGTGTGCGCAGGCCTCGGGTGTGCGCAGGCCTCGGGT
>JAKBAM010000006.1:0-39932 GCA_021809105.1 Actinomycetes bacterium | reverse complement strand
CGCAGGCCTCGGGTAGTCGCAGCTCGGGTCGGGACGCGGGGCTCGACTACCCGACGCGTCCGAAGGCGGTCGGGGTGCCGTCCCAGGTGATCGGCTCGACCCGCACCGGAGTGCCGGTCGTGTCAGCGGTCACCACGTTGCCATTGCCGTCGTACATGGCCACGTGGCTGGGAGCTGCGCCCCCGTAGAACACCAGGTCGCCCGGCTCGAGCTGGCTCTCGGTGATCCGGGCGGTCTCGGCCTGCTGGGTTACGGTGTAATGGGCCAGCGATACCCCGACCGCCTCGTACGCGTACATGACCAGGCCGGAGCAATCGAAGCTGTTGGGCCCTGCTCCCGCCCATTGGTACGGCTTGCCCAGCTGCTGGAGGGCAACACTCAGTGCTCCGGCACCCAAGGAGGAGGCCGCCGGCGGTGCCGCGCTTGGCGGTGCCGCCGGAGACGGGACTGCAGGTGAGGCGGCGACCGTGCCGACCGCCGAGCCGTCGACCGACAAGACATCTCCCGTGAAGATCACGTTCGGGTCCGCCAGGTGGTTGGCCGCCGCCAAAGCCTCCCAAGTGGTGCCGAACCGACCGGCAATAGAGCCGAGCGTGTCGCCAGCCTGGACCGTGTAGCTCCCGCTGCCGGCTGCGCCCCCACTCGCGGCCGGCGCCGGCGAGCCGCTGACTGACAGCACCTGGCCAGGCATGATCATGTTGGGATCCGCCAGGTGGTTGGCCGCCGCCAAAGCCTCCCAACTGGTGCCGAACCGACCGGCAATAGAGCCGAGCGTGTCGCCAGCCTGGACCGTGTAGCTCCCGCTGCCGGCTCCCGCCAGAGCACCCGATGTGACCGACGCGCCCCCACCGACCACCAGCACCTGACCCGGAAAGATGAGGTTCGGATCGGCCAGGTGGTTGGCGGCGACCATCGCTTCGATCGTCGTAGCATGGGCCGCAGCGATAGTCGCCAGCGTGTCGCCGGGCTGGACGGTATAAGTGCCGGGTGCCGGAGCGGCCGAAGCGGCGGGGGCCGCCACCATGCCCGTCAAGCCTCCCACTGCCGTTACGCCCGCCGTGGTCGCCAGCGAGACCGCCAGCGCCCGGAACGAGTGGGCCCGCCCGCGGCGCTGCAGAGCCACGATCCGGGCCAGCACCCCTTCTCCCTCGAGGTCCCGCCGGTCGCCAGCAAGGAGGTGGATCGCCACGGCGACGGGTGTCAGTACCCAGCCCAACAGGTAAGCGAAGGCGAAGCGGACGACCGTGAGAGGACCGCCGCCGGTCACTGCGACCAGCTTCTCCTCGGCGGTCATCGGCGTCTCCCCTGGCTCGGCCAGCGCGGCCCAGTCGAACCCGCCACCGGGAGCCCCGAAAGCCCGGGCCATCTCTCTCTGGACCGCCAGATGGCGAGCTCGGGCAATCGCGGCGACGTACCCGATGGTCAACACGGCGGCGGCCGCCGCCACCCACTTCAGCGAGGAGAGCACAACGCTGAGTGCCCCCGTCAAAACCGTCGCGGTGGCCAGCGCGGCGAACACCTGGCGCCGCCGCGCGGCCGACCCGGTCGGGCGGCGGGTGCGATCCCTCCCGAGAGGGCGGGAGTCGGTGGTTACAGGCGCGTCAATGAGTTGGCCCGGCATGGCGGTCCCTCCTCCCGGACCCCCGACGACTGTCCAGCCGCCCCGGGACCCGATCAAGATCCGATCCCGGAACGGTAGCAGGGTCGAAGCGACCCGCGACGTCACTGCGTCGGGCGAACCCCCGCGAACAGGTCGGTCTCGGGGACCTCGGCATCGGTGCGATCGACGGCCCGGATGAACCGCTCCGTACCGAACACCCGCCCGAACAACTCCTCACCGAGCTGCAAGAAGAAGATGTTGTCGGCCTGGCTGCCGTGCGCGGCGAGCGCCCGCCGCTTCGCCCCCGTGTAGGCATCCACGTCCACGGCGGTGGTGATCAGCGCGTCGGGCGTGCCGAAAGGCGGACGCGCCGGCGCCTCCGCATAGCGGCCCTCCTCCCTGTCGCTGGCGCCGGGCGGGTCGATGCCCACCTTGCGCAGCTCCTCAGCGAGGGTGGCGAGTCCCGCACGGGCTATAGCGGTGTAGTACAGCTTCACCGGAATCCCGGAGGCCGAGGCAGCGATCATCGCGATGCGGTGGGCCATGATGTGGTCGGGGTGGCCGTAGAACCCGTTGGCGTCGTAGGTGACAACCACTTGAGGCCGGTGCTTGCGGATCAGATCCTCCAGCGGCCGGGCGGCCTCGATAGCATCCATCCCCCAGAAAGCGCCAGGCTCGTCGTTGGCAGCCCAGCCCATCATCCCCGAGTCCCGGTAGCCGAGCTGCTCAAGCGTGCCGACACCCAGCACGTCGCAGGCCCGCTCGAGCTCGACAGTGCGCAACCTGGCTACCTCGTCCCGGTCGTGACCAGGCTCGCCCGGCTTGACGCCACCCGGGCCGTCACCGCAGCTCCCATCGGTGCAGGTAACAACCACCGTGCGGATCCCCTCGGCGCCATAGCGAGCCAGCACCCCGCCGGTGCTGGTCGCCTCGTCGTCGGGATGGGCGTGGACGGCCATCAGGGTCAGGGGCTCGCTGGGCATCGGCTCAGCGTAGAGGCGCTACCCCTCCAACCGGGCCGGGCTGCAGCAGACGTCAGACCTCGGAGTCTCCCGGCCCTTCCCCGGTGAGGGAAGCCTCCGTCGCCCGGGTGACCGCCATGAGATCACGCAGGGCCACCTCTACCTCGAGTCCCGGCTGGCCGCTGCCGACGAAGACCGTGACGCCGGGAGCGGACAGCTGAAGGGCGGTGACTGCTCGGTCGACGAGGACGGGGAGGCGCCGGCGATGGCCCACAGGGCTCACAGCCTCCGCCGGATGGCCGGTCGCCCTCTCCGCCATCGCTTCCAGTGCGGGACGAACGCTGGCGGCGCCGAGCGCTTCGGCTACCGCCTGGTCGTCAAGGTCCCAGCCCGCGGGGAGGATGCATGCGACCAGCCGACCGCCTGCTTCGATCACGACGGTCTCCAACACTCGCTCAGGCTCGACACCGAGCAACTCCGCCAGATCGACGCCGTCGCCCACGTCATCGGGACTGAAGGGGTGCAGGTCGAAGTCGACCTCACCCCGTACGAGCGCGGTGACCGCCGGGGCAGGCCCGGGCCGGAGAGCGAAGGGCATACCCCGAGTATTGCTTGCTTCGGCCTGCGGGCGTCGGCGACCCCTCCGGCACCTTGTCCTGTTCGCAGCAGGTCCCGATGGGTCGTCCGGATATCCTGGGTCATGACCGTGCGTCCCGTCCGCCTCTTTGGCGACCCTGTGCTCCGCCAACGCGCCGACGAGGTCGTCGACTTCGACCGCTCCTTGCAGACCCTCGTCAAAGACCTCCACGAGACCCTGCGCGACGAGGACGGCTACGGCTTGGCGGCGACGCAGCTCGGTGTGCTGCAAAGGGTGTTCGTGTGGCATGACGGCGACACCGAAGCCCACATCGTCAACCCGGTGCTGGACTTCCCGGACGACGAAGAGCAGTACGGACCGGAGGGATGCCTATCGGTGCCCGGCCTGTACTTCGACACCAAGCGGCGCCTCCACACCGTCGCCAAGGGCTCCGATATGCACGGGCGGCCCGTGCAGGTAGTCGGCACCGACAAGCTGGCCCGCTGCTTCCAGCATGAGACAGATCACCTGGACGGGGTCATTTTCATCGATCGCCTGGACGCCGGCACCCGCAAAGAGGCCATGAAGGCGATCCGCCACGCTGAATGGTGGGGCCAACCCGCGCCGGCGGTCAGGTTCAGCCCGCACGCCTCGCACGCCTCGCACGCCTCCCATCGCTGATCTTCCGCGGGGCGGGCGAAACCCACCGAGCGGCCGGCCCCGCGCAGAGCCGACCGCTGGGATGCTGTGCCGGTCAGGCGGCGGGCCCGACGGTGAGCGTGACGTTGGCGCTGTGAGACGTGCCGCTGGCATCGACCCATGTGACGTTCACCTGGTCACCGGGATGATGCACTCTCAGGTTGGCGGTGAGCGCTGCGGCAGAGTCGATAGTCGCGCCGTCGACGGCGGTGATGATGTCCCCCGCGACGATCCCGGCCTTGTCAGCCGGCGAGTTGGGGATCACCTGGGCCACCGCAGCGCCGTTGACGGTGCCGGCACCTCCGCCGAGGCCGAGGCCCGAGCCAGTCGATCCGGTGCTTACGCTCACCCCCAAGAACCCTGTTTGCCCGATGTGGATCTTTGCACTGGCCTTGCCCTGTTGGATCTCAGCGGCGATCGTCGTGGCGCTCGAGATCGGGATGGCGAAGCCGACGCTGGCCGCACCATTGATCTGGTTGGAAGAGGAGGCGGCAGTGTCCATCCCCACGACCTGCCCCGAGGTGTTAACCAGCGGCCCGCCGGAGTCACCGGCCTGGATCGGGGCGTCGGTCTGGATCAGACCGTTGAGCACCTCTGCGTTGGCTCCGTTCGCGTCGCTGGCGGTGATGGTCTGGTCGAGGGCTTGGACCGTGCCGGTCACTGCGGAAGGAGTGCCACCAGCGCCCCCGGCGTTGCCGATGGCGACCACCGAGTCACCGCGGGCGACGCTCGATGAGTTGCCGATGCTGACAGGCGTCAGCCCGGTCGCACCCTGCATCTGCAGGACCGCGACGTCCTCCGTGACATCGGTACCGACCACGGTCGCCTTGTAGACCTTCCCGGTAGAGACGAGCGTCACCGAGATCGACGTGGCGCCGTCGATCACGTGGTTGTTGGTCAGGATGGCGCCATTGCTGGTCAGAACCATGCCGGTGCCGGCAGCGGCCCCATTCTGATAGCTGAGCTGGGTATTGATGTCGACCAGCGACCTGTCGACGCGCGCGACGAGGGCCTTCTGGGCCGTCGAGAGATTGCTGGAACCGCTGGTGCCGCCGACGCTCGGCACGGTTCCCACACCCCCTCCGAACGGGTTCGTCACGCTCCCCGTCCCGCCGTTGTTGGACGACGCAGCGGTCGGCGTCGAGGAGTTGTTGATCTGGCTCCCTATCCCGATCCCCGCGAGGACGGCGATGGCCGTGAGGACTGCCACGACCGCGACGTGGACCCGGTTGGTCTGCGCGCTGCCCTGGGGAGAGTGCTGCCACGTCGGACCTCCGGCCCACGCGCCGGGGACCTGCGGAGGCTGTCCCCAACCGCCCCACCCCGCCTGGGTCGGGTGCTCGGAAGGCGTCGCGGGCCACTGCGCCGCCTGCGTCTGGGCGGGATGCTGGACCCAGCCCTGGGGCTGCGGTGGGTTGTGTTGGGGCGCCGTCGCCGGCGGCTGTGGCTGGCCCTGTGCCTGGGCCTGCGCCTGGGCCTGCGGCTGGCCCTGCACGGCGGAGTAAGGGTTCGAGCTCTGGCCGGAGTACGGATCACGGCCGTAGCCGGCGCCGCCCTGGGCGGGGGCCTGCTCGCCGCCAACCGCGTCCCCGCCCCAGCTGCCGGGGGGCTCGAAGGAGACATCGCCAGTCCATTGCTGCCCGTCCCAGTAGCGCCGACGCTGATTGTCCCAAGGGTCCTGGTACCACCCCGCCGTAGGCGCCGTCGAATGCCAGCCACCCCCGTGGCCCCCTCCGTGGTCATGCTGGTCGTTGCTCATCGTTCCTTTCCTCCACGCCACCGGATCCGACCGCGTGTCGCGTGCGGGCTGTCGCCGAGATAATCGTCCCTCGGTAAGTAACTGTGCCGCAGGCACCTAAGACAACCCTGAACGAGCGCTGAGAACTGCAGGCCCGGCGGGTTCCTCCTACATGGTGCCACGGGCCCGGGCCGAAGCGGTCTTCCTTCCACTCTGTTCCGCGCTGTCGGCCCGCTCCGGGTCAAGGATCGCCGATGGCGTCGAGCAACCCCCACGCCAATGCCGTCGGAGCAGAGATCACAGCCCCAGTGAGAGCCATCCAAGCGCTCCGGTGGCGACCGATGCGCCGGGGGATGCTGGCCGTGCCCCCGGCCCCAGGCACCAACCCCATGCCCACCTCGGGGAGTCTCAACTCGGTCCCGGGGGCGGCGACGACTCGCCCGGCGAAAGCGGGAAGCTCGATCCCAGCGCCGACGCAGGCGCCGTGGATGTGAGCGGTGACCTTGCCGGCGCACTGCGCCAACCACCAGCCACCGCTGCGGCTCGTCCGGACGAGGTGGGCGGTCGCCGGGTCGGGTGCCGACCCGAACTCCTGGAGGTCGCCCCCACTGCAAAAAGCCGGTCCCCGGCCCCGGAGGAGCACTGTTTTGACGCTGCGGTCGGCAACCGCCAGCTGCAACGCGCCGATCAGCCCGTCTCGGGTGGCGGCGTCGTAGGCGTTGCGAACCTCGGGACGGTTCAGCGTGACGTGCAGCTCGTCGTCACGCCGTTCGACCAGCACCGGCGAAGCGGTCGGAGGCCGGGGAGGCTTGGCAGGCCGGGCCGCCAGCCAGGCGCGAAACTTCGGGCCGCCCTGCAGCGTCGAGTATGCGAGGGACTCGCAGAACAGGTCGTCGTCGGGCGGGCCGGTCCCGCCCCTTCGCAAGAGCTGGGCGGCGACGAGAGCGGCTTCCGGACTGGCAGCCACCGCAGCCCGCAACCTCTCGATCGCTGCTCCGAGGTCGTCGACTGTCACCCACGGCCGGCGGGCTCCCGGCGCGCTCGTGAGGGCGATGTCGCAGTCGACAGTGGTGGCGGGAGCGGCCAGCCGGCTGACCCCGACCACGATCCAGCCAAACCCGATCGGCAACAACCCGGCGGGGGGCGGCAGGTGCGGTGGCGCGGCCCCCGAGTCGCGCCCATCCAAGTCCACCGCTACCACGCCGAGCGGCCCGAACTCGTCGATTCCGTCCAGGCGCCCGGTGGCTACGGCCCGCATGGCCGCCGCAGCGGCCGCCGGCTCCCAGGCGTCGGGCAGGTCGATCACGGCACACTGAGCGTAACCTCTCGTCGATGCCGGCCTCTCCGAGCTTTGGCGACCCGCCGCCGGAGCGTGGGGTCGCCCTCCGGGCTCTAGCCGCCAGCGGCGTCCCCGCCCTTACCGGCCGGGACGGTGGCCCACCCGTCACACCTCCGACCGCGCTCGCCGGCCGACTGGGGTCACTGGTCGGGAGGATCGCCAGCCTCACCGCCGAAGGAGGGCGGAGCGTGGTCCTCGACTGGGGCAACGTTCTCACCGGGCGGGCGGCGCTGCTCGGGCTGCGGCGCGCAGGGACCGCGTCGGCCAACGGGTCCGCCCGGCTGCTACGCAGTACCGACGGGTGGCTGGCCGTCAACCTCCCGAGAGCAGATGACGTAGCTGCGGTCCCAGCCTTGCTGGCGCCAGCCGGCATGGATGCGTCCGAGATCGACTCTGACGACCCGTGGCCGGCCGTCACCGAGGGAGCGGTCCGGTTGCCGCGGCGCCAGCTTCTGCTTCAAGCGGCGCTCTTGGGGATCCCCGCCGCTGCACTTCGGCCCCCGCCGGCCTCCGTCGAGCCATTCCGCGTCGAGCGCCGGTGGTCGCCGCGCTCGCCAATCGCGCTCGACAAGGTGCGGGTCGTCGATCTGTCCTCCATGTGGGCGGCCCCCCTGGCCACCCGCATCCTGGCAGCGGCCGGCGCCGAGGTGGTCAAAGTCGAGCTCAGCGGTAGACCCGACGGCGCCCGAGGTCAGCCGGACCTGTACCGGTGGCTCCACGAGGACCATCAACAACAGTGCACCATCGACGCCTCCAGCGGAGCGGGCCTCGTCCGGCTGCGCACCCTCTTGGCTAGCGCCGACGTAGTCGTCGAATCCTCCCGACCTCGCGCCCTTTCGCAACTCGGCGCCGGCCCCGAAGACATCCCCCCAAGTCGGGGGCGGGTCTGGCTGGCGGTCTCGGGGCACGGTCGCGGTGCTGGCGCCAGGCTCGTCGGCTTTGGTGATGACGCAGCGGTGGCCGGCGGCCTCGTCGGATGGGAAGGCCCAGACCGACCGGTCTTCCTCGCGGACGCCATCGCCGACCCCGTCACCGGCATGGTCGCCGCGACGGCAGTGCTCGAAGCCCTCCGCAGCGGTGGGGGCTTGCTCCTCGACGTGGCGCTGTCTTCGGCGGCGGCGTGGCTGGCGGCCGGCGGGAGATGGGGCGCACCGCCGGCCTCACCAGCGGTGCGCCCAGACCCCGACGGCCGCTGGGAACTGCAAGCGGACGGCCTCGCCGCTCCGATTGCCGCGCCGGTCGCCGCGCCGCCCATACCGCCCCCGGGACGTCCGTCCTCGTGAGGGGCAGAGAAGGACTTGTCGTCGTCGGAGGCCTGTTGAACGGTCGAGCGGTCGACGTTCACATGAACACAGAGGAGATCACCGCCGTCACCGCACCATCGCCTCGCTCGCGACCTTCCACCTCGGTCGTCGATGTGGCGGGGGCCACCCTCCTCCCGGGCCTCCACGACCATCACGTGCACCTCCGGGCATGGGCCGCCGCCCGCGCTTCGGTGCACGCTGGACCCCCGGCAATCGTCGACGCCTATGGCCTCGCAGCAGCCCTGCGCTCCGCCCCCGAGGCCCCCGGCGGCTGGATCCGGGCGGTGGGCTACCACCAGAGCGTGGCGGGAAACCTGGATCGGTTGGGGCTCGACCGGCTAGTGAAGGAGCGGCCCGTGCGCCTGCAGCATCGGAGCGGGGCACTCTGGGTTCTGAACGGCGCAGCACTGCGCGCCGTCGGGCTGGCTGGTGATCGCCACGAGATCGCCGAGCCCGCCGGCGCGATCACCGAGATCCCCGACGGAGTCGAGCGCGATGGCGCAGGTCGGCCGACCGGAAGGCTATGGCGAGCTGACGGATGGCTCCGCGGCCGCCTCCCGGCTCTCCCTTCGGGCCAAGACGAGCACTTGGGCGCCATCAGCCGCGTGGCGGCCGCCCGCGGCGTGACCGGGTTCACCGACGCCACTCCCGATCGAGATGACATCGAAATGCAGGCACTGGCCGAGATCACCGACCGGGGCTTGATCGGCCAACGCCTCCACCTCATGGCCCCGCTCGGTGCCGCAGCTTTCGACGCTGCGTCGCACGAGGCCCACCCGGCCGTCACCGTGGGCCCCGTCAAGGTGCTCTTGGACGACGACCAGCTGCCCTCCATAGAGGACCTGGCTGCTGGGATCAGAGCCGCCCACCTCGGCGAGCGCGCCGTGGCCGTTCACTGCGTGACCAGAGTCCAGTCCGTCGTTGCGCTGGCCGCTTTCGAAGCAGCCGGAACCGTAGGCGGCGACCGCATCGAGCACGGCGCGCTGCTGGCATCCGAACAGCTCTCCCAGATCCGGCGGCTAGGCATGACGGTAGTCACACAACCCGGCTTCGTGGCCGCCCGCGGGGACAGCTACCTGACCGATGTCGAACCCTCCGACCAGCCCGATCTGTGGCGCCTACGGTCCCTGCTCCGGGCCGGGGTACGTACAGCGGCGGGCACCGACGCTCCCCTCGGCCCTTGGGACCCCTGGTGCGGGGTGAGCGCCTCGCTGAGTCGCCGCACCGTAAGTGGCGCCGTACTCGGCGGCCACGAGGCCATCGGTCGGCGCGCGGCGATCGGCCTTTGGTCAGGGCTTGCCGCCGCCCCGTGGATCGCCCGTCGCCTGTCGCCCGGACAACCCCCCGACCTGTGCGCTTTGCAGGGCTCGAACCGCGACGGTGCGGCCCCGACCGACGTGATGCTGACCGTGGCACGGGGCGTGGTCCTCCATCGAGCCGACTCCTGAAGCACGCAGCCAGGCGACTCGGTCGAGTCTGGAGCCGAGGAGGCCGACCGCAACCGTGCCATCATCTTCGCCTGCGCCGTTCCCCCACCCCGTCCGTGTTGTTCCTCTGCACCGGCAACGCGGCGCGGTCGGTGATGGCGGGCGCCGTCTTGGCTGCGGTTGCACCAACGGTTGCGGTGGAGACCGCAGGGACCCTGACCGTCGAAGGACAGCCGGTCAGCTCCCGTACCCGAGCCGCGCTGACAGCCATAGGCCGGGAGCCGGGCAGCCATCGGAGCCGTCAAGCCAGCCGCTCCCATCTCGAGCGGGCCACGCTGGTCATCGGTCTGGCGCCCGAGCACGTCGCCTGGGTCCGTCGGGAGCACCCTGACGCCGCAGCGCGCACTGCCACCCTGCGCCGGCTGGCACGGGACCTTGCCCCGACCGGGCCGCTCCCAGGGCGGGTAGCCGACTTGTGCCTGGCTGCTGTAGAGCTCGAACCTTGGGAGGAGGTGGTGGACCCCGGCGGGGGTGACGTGGCGCACTTCACCGCCGCCGCCGTCGAGATCGACCTCCTGGTCCGATCGCTGGCTTCCCGCCTGCACTGAAGAGCGCGACGCCTTCAAGGTGCAGTTGGATGACACATACGGTATCCAAGTGGACATTGGATCGGCGCCGGGGCCGCCCCCAGCCGGGGCCGCGCCGCAGCGTTGCGCGTGGCGTCAGCCGCGTGGCGTTAGCCGCGTGGCGTTAGCCGCGTGGCGTCAGCCGCGTGGCGTTAGCCGCGTGGCGTCAGCCGCGTGGCGTCAGCGAACGAAGAGCGCCGGCCCACCGGTGCCGGCGGTGGTCCGCTCGAGGTCGAGGAGAGCCCGTTTGCGCTCGGAGCCCCCGCCATAGCCAGCGAGCCTGCCGTCCGCGCCGATGACGCGGTGGCAAGGGACGACGATGCTGATGGGATTGCGGCCGTTGGCCAGGCCGACGGCCCGGGCCGCCCCAGGGCGTCCGATCCGGGCCGCCAGATCACCGTAGGACTCGGTCTCGCCGTAGGGAATCTGGCGCAGAGCGGTCCACACCTCATGCTGGAAGGCGCTCCCTGCAGCCCGAAGCGTGAGGTCGAAGTCCCGGCGCTCGCCGGCGAAGTACTCCCCGAGCTGCTCCGCTACGACCTCCAGGCCCTCGGGCGCCGGCGATCCAAACCTTCCATCGTCGGGTCGGTGCCGCTGGAGTTGCATGTACAAGCCACAAAGGGCCCCTTCTTCCGCTACGAGGGTGAGCGGGCCGACCGGGCTGTCGACTTCCATGTGGTTGCGAGATGTCACGTGTGCTCCTACCTGTAGTTGATCATCACGCGCTGCGGCGCGCTCGAAGGACGGGTATCTGATTGACAGCGTGGTCTCTGACGGCGTGACCCCTGACACCCCACAGGTGTTGCACGGCGTAGGCTCGCCAAGGGCGCCAGGCAGCTGCGGCATGGGCGGCGAGCCCGGCGCCGGCGGGCAGGCCCAAGTGGGCCGCCGCCGACCGCACACCGAGATCGGTGGCCGCGAAAGCGTCCGGGTCGCCGAGCGCCCGCATGGCCACAGTCTCCACGGTCCAGGGACCGACCCCGGGAATCTGGCGCAGCGAGGCTCGGGCTCGCTCCCAGTCGGCGCCCGGACCGAGATCCACCGCTCCCGACGCCAGAGCGGCGACCAGCGCTGCGAACGTAGCGCGCCGGGCGGCGGGCAGCGCCAGGCGCGCCGGGTCGACCTCCTGCAGGGCGGCAGCCCCAGGCCAGAGGTGGGTCAGGCCGCCAACAGGGGTGTCGAGTCTCGGACCGTGATCCTGGACCAAGCGCGCTCCGTGGGTCCGGCCGGCCTCGGTCGAGACCTGCTGACCGAGGACGGCGCGGATCGCCATCTCGTCACCGTCGACGCAGCGCGGTACGCGGCGGCCGGGCGCAGTGGCCACAGCCGATGCCAGAATCGGGTCGGCCCCGAGGACCTCGTCGATGGCCACCGGATCGGCGTCGAGGTCGAGGAGGCGCCGGCACCGGTTGATGGCCGCGGCCAGGTCCCGCAGGTCGGCCAGCTGCAGCCGGCACGTCACGTGGGCGGCCCCCGATCGGTTCGGCCCGGGACGGTCCGACAAAGGACTGCCTGTGGGGAGAGCCAAGCCGACCACGCCTGGGCCGCGGGGCATGTCGAGGGTCCGCCAGTAGGAGCCATCACGCCACTCCTCCACCCCTGGCACAGAAGTTCGGGCGAGGTGTCCGAAGAGATCGCCTGCAGGGAACGGCTGACGGAAGGGCAGCCGGAGCGACAACCACCCCGTGCCACCACCCTCCCCGGTGGCCGGGCGGGACTGGGCCTTGCGGCGCATCTCCGTCGGGGCGACGGCGAACACCGCCTGAACGGTGTCGTTGAAGGAGCGGATGCTGGCGAAACCGGACCCGAAGGCGACGTCGGTCATGGCCAGATCAGTGGTCTCGATCAGGAGCCGGGCGGTCTGAGCCCGTTGCGCCCGGGCCAGCGCCAATGGGCCGGCTCCGAGCTCGGCGGTCATCAGCCGCTCGATCTGGCGGACGCTGTAGCCCAAGCGCCTACCTAGGCCTGCGACACCCTCTCGGTCGACGACGCCGTCGGCAATCAACCGCATGCACCGAGCCACAGCATCGGCGCGAGGATCCCATTCGGGCGATCCAGGGCTGGTGTCGGGGCGACACCTCTTGCACGCCCGGTACCCGGCTTGCTGAGCCGCCGCCGCGCTCGGATAGAAGCGCATGTGCGCCGCCTTTGGCGCCACGACCGGGCAACTCGGCCGGCAGTAGATACGGGTCGTGGTCACTGCCGTGAAGAACCACCCGTCGAAGCGAGCATCCTTCGATCTCACCGCCCGCAGGCAAGCCTCGGCGTCCGCGTGCATGCCTGGCAGTGTGGCCCACGGCGCGGGCCCGCACTAGCGGAATTCCGACATCGAGCTGACCCTAGCGCTTCGTCCATCAGTAACCCGCACGGGGGCACGGGTTTCTGATGTCCAAACACCGCGTGGTCCCCGCCACGCCGCTGGCTACCGTGGCGCCATGCCTCAAGGAGCCCCAGCAGACGGCGCGAGCTCAGCAGACGGCGCGAGCTCGGCAGACGGCGCGAGCTGGGCGGCGGAGCTCGAGTGGAAGTCCCCGTCGCCGCGACTGCGAGGCGTCCGCCGGGCGCAGCTGGCGGCGGCCACCATTCCAGTACTGGCGATCGCCGCCGGCACGGGCGCCGCCGCCAGCGGCGCAGCCGTCGGGGGGATCGCGTCGGTCGCGGTGCTTGCCGGCGCCGCGATCCTCGACCTACTGCTCGGGCGGCGGGTGCGGGCCTGGGGCTTCACCGAGCGGCAGCAGGACCTGATCGTGCGACGGGGTGTGATGTTCCGGCGGCTGTCGGTCATCCCCTACGGTCGCATGCAGTACGTGGACGTCACCGCCGGACCTTTCGAGCGGGCCTTCGGCCTGGCCTCGGTGAGGATGCACACCGCGGCGGCGGCCAGCGACGCGAGGATCCCCGGCCTGCCGCAAGCCGAGGCGGCCCGCCTGCGCGACCAGCTGTCGGCGCTCGGGGAGAGCCAGGCGACCGGACTGTGACCTCGATCGGGGACAACCCTCCCGCCCGTCCGCCAGCACCCACCCCACCGAACGCCGGCGCCGGGACCTCGGCGCTGGCAGGTGGGTGGGAACGACTCCACCCGCTGTCGGCAGTCGTCCGGGCCGGGAGGGGCACCCTGGCGCTCCTGGTTGTAATGGCCGTGTCGGCCGTCAGCCGCAACGGGAGCGGCACCCAGGACCTCGTGCGCCTGGGCCTCGTCGCCGTGGTGTTACTGGTCGGCTTGGTCTCCTGGCTGGTGACCCGATGGCGTGTCTCCGACGGGGTGCTGCAGGTCGACACGGGGCTGCTGCGCCGATCGTCGCTGCGCTACCCGTTGACCCAGATCCAGGCCATCGACGTGGTCCGCCCGGGCCTGGCCCGCGTGCTCGGGATGGCGGAGCTGCGGCTGCGGATGGCAGGAGCGAAAGGATCCTCGGGGCGCCTGGCATACCTGTCGTCAGTCTCGGCGGAGCAGTTGCGGGCTCGGCTCCTGGCCATGGCCCACGGACTCGACGAGCACGAGCCGGCGCCGCCAGAGCGACCGCTATACCAGGTCGACCCCAAGCGACTGATCGCGTCGCTACTGATATCGGGACCAGCGATGGCGCTCGAGTTGGCGATCGTGGTCCTCGTCTTGGTGGCGTTGATCAAGCCCGGTGCGGCCGGCGCCGTGCTGGCCAGTGGCGCCACCGCTTTCCTGGGTGTATCGAGCGCTCTCTGGCAGCGGTTCAACGGCGAGTACCGGTTGGTCGTGGCCGAAGCACCCGATGGCCTCCGGGTCAGAGCGGGCCTGATCGAGACGTCCGCGGAGACGATCCCCCGGGGCCGGGTGCAGGCGCTTCGCCTGGTGCAGCCGCTGACCTGGAGGCCGTTCGGGTGGTGCCGGATAGAGGTGGATCTCGCCGGACGGGCAACCGGCGGCCGGAGGAACCGGGCGGCGAAACGGGCCGGGCGGGCCCTACTGCCGGTCGGCACCCTGGCACAGGCGCAAGCCCTGATAGAGCGCGTCATGCCGGATGTCCCGACCGAGCGCCGGCGACCCCCGGCCCGAGCCCGCTGGAAGGCGCCGCTACGGTTTCGGCACCTGTCCTACGGGCTGAACGACCGCTACGCCGTCACCGTCAGCGGGCGCCTGCGGGTGGTGACGGACTGGGTGCCGTTAGGCAAGGTTCAGAGCGTCCGGCGGACCGAAGGACCCCTGCAACGGCGAATCGGTCTGGCCAGCGTTCACCTCGATACAGCGGGGAGGATGATCTTTGCCGTCGCTCGCGACCGGGACCGGTCGGAGGCAGACGGGTTGCTGGCGTCCCTGCCCGGCGCGTGCCGGGCTGCGCGCGCCGGCGAGACGGGTATCGGCACCGGCCGCCGGCGCTTCTAGGCAACTGATCCCCGGCCGGGGCCGCCTCAGTGGGGGTGGCGCGCTTCGAGCTGGGGCTTGACGATCCGGCGGAGGACCTTCCCGGTGTCGGTATAAGGAAGCTCGGCGCGGATATCGACCACTGCCGGCGCACGGGAGGAGCGCAGCCGGCTGATCACCCACGACCGCACCTCCTCCTCGTCCAGGGTGGCGCCCTCGTGGGGCACAACGGCCGCGGCCGCCACCTCTCCCCACTCCAGGTCGCGGATCCCGCACACCACGGCTTCGCGGATGCCGGGGTGCTCGAGCAGGACGTCCTCGATCTCGCCGGGGGAAAGGTTCTCACCGCCCCGCACGATCACGTCGTCGACGCGCCCCTCCAAGAAGAGATAGCCGTCTGGGTCGAGGTGGCCAGCATCCTTGGTGGCGAACCAACCCTCCTCGTTGAGGACACTGGCGTGGCCGTACTCGCCGGCGACCTGGTCGCCGCGGACCCACACCTCGCCGGTAGCGCCGGCAGGCACCTCCTCCCCTTCCGGCCCGCGGATCGTGACCTCGACGGAGGGGACCGGGCGCCCCACGGATCCGAGGCGAGCCTCCACCTCCGGGTCGCTGGACCCGAAGGCGGCCCGGTGGTCTTCAGCGGTAAGGACGGCGACTGTCGAAGAGGTCTCGGTCAACCCGTAGGCGTTGACGAAGTCCACATCGGGCAACAACCGCATGGCGTGCTCGACAACCGGGCGGGGCATCCGGCCACCGCCGTAAGAAAGGTGGCGCAGGCGAGGAAGGCCCTGCCCATCGGCCTGGAGGACCTCGAGGATCCGCGCCAGCATCGTCGGGACGACCATGGCGTGGGTCACGCTTTCCGCCCGGACCAGCTCCACCCAGCTCTCGGGGGTAAAGCGCGGGAGCTGGACGAGTCGGCGCCCGCCGTAGGTAGCGGTGAGGATCGCCACCATGCCGGCGATGTGGTAGGGCGGGACGGAGACGAGGGTGGCCTCGTCCTCGCCGGCGCCCATGAACTCCACTGACCCCAGTACGTACGACACCAGATGCCGGTGCCGGAGGATGGCGACCTTGGGCGTGCCGGAGGTGCCCGATGTGTGCAGGAGGACCGCCGCTGATTCGCCGAAGGCGTCCCAGTCACCGCATTCCTCGGTCAGTCCGTCCAGCAGGTGGAGAAAGTCGTCCGTGCCCATCTGGTCGACCCCGGCGATCCCGGTCGTACGCTCTCCACCCGCCGGCGGGTGGAGGAGGAGCGCCGGCGCCTGCTGCTCGACCAGCGCCCGCAGCCGGTCGTCGGCCAGGCGGTAGGAGACGGGAACGAACGGCACGCCTGCCCACCCGCAGGCGTACAGGCCGATCGGCAGGGCCGCCGTGGCCTCGTCGGCATAGACGAGGCGGCCGGCCCCGTGCGCCTGCAGCCAGCCCGCGCCGTGACCGGCATGCTGGTAGAGCTGCTTGTAGGTGAGGCCACCTTGGAGCGAGCCGACGGCGACCCGCTCGGGGGACGCCTCAGCCGCCATCTGCAACAACATCATGAGGTTCACGAATGCCCCCGCATCGTCGGGAAGGGTGACCCAACGTACCCACTGGTCACTCCACCCGGCCACCGCCACCGCCGCTGCTGGTGCTGGTGCTGACCTCGGCATGTCCCTGGGTCTGCGGGTACACAGCGGGGTACGGTCCTGTCATGGAAGCCAACGACTTCAACCAGGAGATTATCGACGAGTTCCGAAGCCATGGCGGAGTGGTCGGTGGCAACTTCCAGGGGGCGCCCTTGTTGCTGCTCCACAGTGTCGGACGCAAGAGCGGCGTGGAGCGGGTCAACCCGGTCGTCTACCGCAAGGTGGAGGGAGGCTGGGCTGTTTTCGCCTCCTATGCCGGCGCCGCGACCAACCCGGCCTGGTACCACAACCTCGCGGCCGCCCCCGAGACCACCATCGAGGTCGGGGCCGAGAAGGTGAAGGTGCGCAGTCGGGAGGCCGCCGGCGCCGAGCGCGACGACATCTGGGGCGCCCACAAGGCAACCATGCCCGGCTTCGCTGAGTACGAAGAGAAGGCCGGCGAGCGGACCATTCCCGTTCTCATCCTCGAGCCGGTGTGACGCCATTCGAGGTTCGCTGCGCGTTTTGTGTCAGCGTCTCACACGAAACGCGCAGCGTCGGCAGCATAGGTTGGCGCGATGGGCTCCCCGCGCTGGACCGCCGCCGACCTGCCGGACCTCCACGGCCGGCATGCCGTCGTCACCGGGGCCAACAGTGGGATCGGACGGGTCGCCGCCGCTGAGCTGGCCCGGGCTGGAGCATCGGTGACATTGGCCGTCCGGGACATCGCCAAGGGCCGCTCCGCCGCCCAGGGCATGACCGGGACGGTGGATGTCCGTCCTCTCGACCTGACCGACCTGTCGTCGGTGCGGGTGTTCGCCGCCGCCACCACCGATCCCGTCGACATCCTGATCGACAATGCCGGTGTGATGGCCACGCCGCTGAGGCGCACCGCCGACGGCTTCGAGCTGCAGATCGGCACCAACCACCTGGGCCACTTCGCCTTGACCAACCTGCTCCTCCCTAGCGTCACCGACCGGATCGTGGTGGTCACCTCCGGCCTGCACCGCTCCGGGAAGGTCGATCTCGACGACCTCAACTGGGAGAGCCGCCGCTACCGGCCGTGGGCGGCGTACTCGCAGTCGAAGCTGGCCAACCTGCTGTTCGTCTTGGAGCTGGAGCGGCGCCTCGTGGCCGCCGGCTCGCCGGTGCGCGCCACCGCGGCCCACCCCGGGTACGCCGCCACCAACCTCCAGGGGCGCACCGGCAACCCACTGGCCAACCTGATGGGGGCCGTAGGCAACCGGCTCATCGCCCAAAGCGACCAGATGGGGGCCCTACCCACCCTCTACGCGTCCACGGCCGACGTGCCGGGCGGGAGCCTGGCCGGTCCCGGTGGAGTCAACCACCTCCGGGGGTACCCCGCCCTCGAGCCGCCGTCGCACGCCGCCCTGGACGGGGACATGGCCCGCCGGCTGTGGGACCTCTCCGAGCAGTTGACGGGCGTCGACTGGCCCTTGGCACCGGCTCCTGCGTAGAGCCGACTGCCTACCCGGCCCGCCGGCAGTCACATCCGGGGTGGTGACGGTGCACCGGAACGACTTGCCTCTCTGCGTGGCCGTGGGCCGCAGATTGGCGCCGCGCCTCGCGAGTGCGGAATGGTCTCACACCACGACAGCACCACGACAGCAGGAGGGACCGATCATGGGTACGCTCGACGGACGGGTGGCCATCATCACAGGCGCCGGACGAGGGATCGGACGGGAGCACGCTCTGCTCTTCGCCAGCGAGGGAGCCAAGGTCGTCGTCAACGATCTCGGAGGTGCGGCCGACGGTACCGGTGGCGACTCCTCGCCCGCCGAGGAGGTCGCCGCAGAGATAAGGGCATTGGGCGGCGAGGCCCTGGCCAACCATGACAACGTCGCCGACTGGGACGGCGCGAAGCGCTTGGTGGACACTGCCATAGAAGGTTTCGGCGGCCTCGACGTGCTGGTCAACAACGCGGGGATCCTCCGTGACCGCATGTTCGCCAACTCGACCATCGAAGAGTGGGACGCCGTCATCCACGTCCACCTGCGCGGCCACTTCTGCCCGACCCGCCACGCCGCCGGGTACTGGCGCGAGAAGGTCAAAGCCGGCGGGACCGTCCACGCCTCAGTGGTCAACACGTCGTCGACTTCGGGGCTGTTCGGCAACGTGGGCCAGACCAACTACGGCGCAGCCAAGATGGGCATCGCGGCGATGACGATCATCACCAACATGGAGTTGATCCGCTACGGCGTCAGGGTCAACGCCATCGCCCCTGCTGCAAGGACGCGCCTCACCGCCGCGGTGGGCCTGGGCGGCCAGGAGGTGCCCGCCGACCAGTTCGACGAGATGGACCCGGCGAACATCTCCCCGTGGGTCGCCTATCTCGGCACGCAGGACTGTCCGGTGAATGGCCGCGTCTTCCTCGTCTGGGGCGGGAAGGTGCAGCTGTTCCAGCCGTTCGCCATCATCGACGGGATCGAGAAGGACGGGCGCTGGACGGTCGAGGAGCTGCAGAAGGAGGGGGCAAGGCTGGCCGAGGTCCCCTTCGAACTGCGCAACCCCTTCGCGGGCTGACCCTGACCACCCGCTGGGATCCCTCCCAGTACCTGCGCTTCGCCGCTGAGCGCGAGCGCCCGTTTTGGGATCTCGTCGCGCGTATCGCCGTTGACCGGCCCCGAGCGGTGGTCGATCTCGGCTGCGGGCCGGGCACGGCAACCGCGGGCCTGCTCCAGCGCTGGCCCGAGGCAAGCATCCTCGGCCTCGACAGCTCTCCGGAGATGATCGAGCTGGCCTCGAGCCTCGTCCAGCCGCCGGGCAGCACGAGCCGGCTGGATTTCGGGCTCGCTGACGCGGCCACTTGGGCACCGGAGCCCTCGAGCCTGGATGTCGTCATCTCCAATGCCACCTTGCAGTGGCTCCCGCGACATGTGGAGCACTTCGGCCGCTGGCTGGCCGCCCTTCGGCCGGGGGGCGCCTTGGCCTTCCAGGTGCCGGGCAACTTCGACGCGCCGACCCACACGCGGCTGCGCGACCTTGCTTCGTCCGCGCGCTGGGGTCCGAGACTGGCGACAGTCGATCAGGGCGTCCATTCGCTCCAACCGGTCGATTACCACAGGACTCTTCGGGCGCTCGGAGCGACGGTGGACGCGTGGGAGACGACCTACCTCCACGTGCTGCACGGGCCTGATCCGGTCCTGGAATGGGTGCGGGGAACCGCCCTGCGGCCCTATCTCAGCGTCCTCGACGACGCCGAGGCCGACGAGTTCACCGGCGCTTATGCCGAGGCACTGCGCAGCGCCTACCCGCCCGGGCCCACCGGCGAAACGCTCCTGCCCTTCCGGAGGGTCTTCGTCGTGGCGACCGCCCCGGCCAACGCCAGCAGCCGGTGAGCGATCGGGCCAGGTGGCCGCTCAGGCGACCACACAGCCCTGATGGTCCTTCGGAGTACCAGGTCCCGGCACGGGACGACGAGCAGCTGGCCGGCCCTGATCTCCGCCTCCACCGCCAGGGTCGAGAGCACGGCCGGGGCCGTACCGGCGATGGTCGCCCCCTTGATGGCGGTCGTGCTGGCGAGCTCCATCAGCGGGGTGACCTCCAGGCCGAGCTCACCCATCTCGACGGTCAAGGTGTCCCGGGTACCCGAGCCCTGCTCGCGGAGCACCAACGGGGTGGCTGCCAGCTCGCTGGCGGTGAGCGGCCGGCGGCGGCGTGACCAAGCGTGGCCGGCGCCGACCACCACTACCAGCTCATCGACCCGCAGATCGCATGAGCGCAGGCGCCGGGACACGCCAGGACCCTCGGTGAAGCCCAGCTCGACGTCCCCTTGGGACACCAGATCGAGGATGTGGCTCGAGTTGCCCATCTCGAGCGACACCGCCACGTCCGGTAGCGCAACCCCGAGCTGGCGGAGCCAGCCGGGCACGAGGTACTCGGCGACGGTGAGACTGGCACCGAGGCGCAGATGGGACCGCGCGTCGCGTCGCAACGCGATGGTGCCCGCCTGCAGGGCCCTCATGCCATCGAGTATCGAGGCCGACCACTCGACCGTGGCGTGGCCGGCAGGCGTCAAGCGCGAACCGGTCCTCGCCCGCTCGAGCAGCGGCAGCCCGAGCACCCGCTCCAGGGAACGCAGCCGCATGCTCGCCGCCGGCTGGGTCACGCCGTGGACCTCGGCGGCGGCGTTGATGGAGCCCAGATCACCCACGGTCCGCAAGAGATCGAGAGCAGCCACATCAGGGAGAGGTTGGGCCAACGGCATAAGTACACCTTATAAGCCCATCACGAGAACGCCTCTAGGCCCGGGCCTCATGCCGGGCCAACGTGGTGGAGGAGGTACAACCGTCGTGAGCGCTGAGCAGACCACCCACCAAGCCGTCCGCCAAGACACCCGCGCCTCATCACCGAGCCGGGTTGCAGCACCGGGCCCGGCGGGGGCGCGCTGGGCGGGACTGGTCCCTGGCATCGCAGCTGCGGCAGCGATCGCCGCGGCCGCCACCGCCGCTGGTGGCCTCCTGCCAGTGGTCGGCGCCCCGGTGATCGCCATCGTGGCGGGGATAGCCGTGGCCGGCGTCAGACCGGTCCCGCCCCGAATGGTGCCCGGCGTGGCCTTCACCAGCAAGGCGGTCCTCCAGGGGTCGATCGTGGTACTCGGGCTCAACCTCTCCCTCTCACAGGTCCTGGCCACCGGGAGGTCCTCGCTTCCCGTGCTGATCGGGACCTTGGTGCTGGGCTTGGCGGTGGCGGCAGTCGCCGGAAGGATCCTCGGCCTCCGCGGCGACCTGCAGCTGCTGATCGGGGTGGGGACCGCCATCTGCGGCGCGTCGGCCATCGCCGCCACCGACGCGGTGATCGATGCCGACGACGCCGACGTCAGCTACGCCATCGCAACCATCTTCACGTTCAACGTCGTTGCGGTGCTGGCCTATCCGACGCTCGGGCACGTCCTCGGCCTTTCCCAGCACGCGTTCGGGCTGTGGGCCGGCACCGCGGTCAACGACATGTCGTCGGTGGTGGCATCGACGACCGTCTACGGCCACGGCGCCCTCCAGTACGGCGTCGTCGTCAAGCTGACCCGTACCCTCGCTATCATCCCGATATGCCTGGCGTTGGCGGCGTGGCGCCACCGGCAGACCTCGGGCCTTAGCCAATCAGCGGGGGCTACCGCGGTGTGGCGCATCTTCCCCTACTTCATCATCGGGTTCGTCGTGGCCGTGGCGATCAACAGCGTGGGAGCGGTACCCGCCGCCTGGCACCAAGGCCTGGCTGACGTCGCCACCTGGATGATCACCGCCGCGTTGGCTGCGATCGGGTTGTCGACCCGCCCTCGGGCGATCCGTGCCGCAGGAGCGAAGCCGATGGTGCTCGGGGCTGTCCTCTGGGCCACAGTGGGTTTGACCAGCCTCGCGTTGCAGAGCTTGACCGGCGGGCTCTGAGCTTCCCCGTGAGGGCCGGCTGGCCCCTGCCCCCCCGGTACGGCGACGATTGGGCGTGGCTCCTGTCCTCCTCCTTCCCCCCTCAGAAGGCAAGCGGCCGGGAGGTACCCGGCCGTGGGAGCTCGGCTCGGGAACCTTCCCGCAGCTCGCCACCCGCCGGCGCACCGTCGCCGAGGCCCTCGCAGCGGCGATGGCCGACCCCCTGCTAGCCGCCAAGCTCACGGGGGTGCAGGGGCGCCGGCACCTCGAGGCGCTCCACGGCAACCGGAGCATCTGTGGCGGGCCAACACTCCCCGCCTGGAAGCGCTACAGCGGAGTGGTCTGGGAGCATCTGCAGCCAGCCAGCCTCGGTGCCGCCGCCCGCCGTCGTGCCGCTCGGATCGTCGTCGTGTCGGCTGTCGGTGGCCTCTTCGCCTTCGGCGACCCGGTGCCCGACTACAAGCTGAAGATGGGGGCGAACCTGCCGCCGCTCGATGTCCTCTCGCGCTTTTGGCAACCGGCGATCGGCGAAGCCCTCCTCCGTCACGCCGGGAAAGCACCCATCGTCGATCTCCTGCCCGACGAGCACCGCAGGGCGCTCCCACCCGAGGTCACGCGTGTATACGTCGAGTTTCGCACGGCCAGCGGGCGCGCTGGCGGCCACGACGCCAAGGCGGCGAAGGGTAGATTCGCCCGCCACCTGCTCGAACACGGCGGTCGACCGCAGGACGCAGGCGCCTCGTTCAGGTGGAAAGGCTGGGTCGGCACTGTCGATGACAGCCGGATCATCACCATCACCGCAGCGAGCCGACCCCCGGTGTCCTGAACCGAGGCGACCAATGGGCGGTTGCTGCGCCTCCGGCAAACCTAGGCGTCGGGGCGATCGACGAAGATGCCGGGCTCGCCGGCGTGGATCTCGATCCATTCGGCGCCCTCGTCGCCAGCCCGCCAGGAATAGAGCTTGTCGGGACTGAAATAGCCCATGCCCGGCCCCACCCGCCGGGCTCCGAAGACGAGCTCCCCGCTCAGCACGTGGGTCAGCTGATGGGTGCCGTGGCGGTGCGGCTTGACGCGCTCACCCGGCTTGGCTCGCTCGTGGTAGACGCTGAGCTTGGTCGAGTGGAGGATCGTCTTGGTCACGAGGTCCCTCCCGAACAGCTCGTACATCTGCTCAGCCTGCTCGCCTTCACCCATCAAGTCGACGATCGTCTGCCCGGGAAGGTCAGCGAGGTCGTAGAAGAACGGCTGGGAATGCTCCTCCACCTTGGGATCCTCCTCGTTCGGTTGCTAGCTGGCGGTGATGCCGTTGTCGAGCGTGTAGACCGCGCCGGTCACGGACCGGGCTTCAGCAGAGGCGAGGAAGCAGAACAGAGCAGCGACCTCCTCCGGCTCGGCCATGCCACGCAGGCCGCCCATGCGCCTGGCCAGGTCGGGGTCCATATCGGGCGGGAACTCCGTGGACGCGGCGATGTTCGTGTTGGTCCCGGCGGGGGCGATGGCGTTCACCCGCAAAGGCCTTTTCAAGAACTCGACGGCCAGTGACCGGGTCAGCTGCAAGACCCCGCCCTTGCTCATGGAGTAGGCGACGGAGTAGGGAACGCCTTGGAGGGCGGCGTTGGAGGCGATGTTGACGATGTTGCCGTCGGCCTCCAGTAGGTGCGGGATCGCTGACTGGGCCAGGAAGAAGTATGCATCAAGGTTGACCGCCATGATGCGCCGGTACTGCTCCAATGACATGTCCGTGACGTGACAGGCGAGGTAGATCCCGGCCACGTTCCCGAGGATGTCCATACGTCCGAACCCGTCGATGCAGGCCGCCACTGCGGCCGCGCACGATGACGGGTGGCTCACGTCGGTCGCGTAGGTCGACACCGTCCCCGCAGCCAGCCGCCCGGTTTCCTCCAGGCGCGGAGCGTCGATGTCGACCGCGAAGACCGAAGCCCCCTCCGCAGCGAGACGGAGCGTGATGGCGCGCCCCATGCCGGAGCCCGCCCCCGTGACCAAAGCCACCTTGCCGGCGAAACGAGCCGTCAAGGCCGGACTAGGCGCTCGCATGTCATGACGTCTGTCCCACAGCAGGAACGCCCTCCTCCCCAACACTGGCCTGAGCCGACGAGCATACAGCCGCCCCAGCTACGCTCACCGGTGGCAAGAGCAGACAGGGGAAAACATATGGCAGAGCAACGCCGCGGCAGGAAGATCGCCATGACCACCGAGGAGCGGGACGACTTCCTCAGGTCCCAGCGGACATGCCGCGTCGCCACCGTCCGCAGCGACGGCGCCCCGCACGTGACACCTCTATGGTTCGCCTGGGACGGCACCTCGTTGTGGCTGACCTCCATCGTGAAGAGCCAGCGCTGGGTCGACCTCCAGAGCGACCCCCGGATCAGCGTGATCGTCGACACGGGGGACGACTACATGGAGTTGCGAGGTGTCGAGCTCCGCGGTTCGGCCACGCCCGTGGGCGAGGTGCCCCGCACGGGGGAGCCAATGGCTGATCTGGAAGTTCCCGAGCGGCTTTTCGCTGACAAGTACGGCGGGGGCCGTATCCACCACGACGGGAGGCACGCCTGGTTGCGCATCAATATCGAGAAGATGACGAGCTGGGACTTCCGCAAGCTCCCGGGGGGAGCGTGACCCGTGACAGTGACCAACTCGAGTGACGTCTACTACGACCCTTACGACGTCGGCATCGACGCCGACCCGTATCCGGTGTTCCGCCGGCTGCGAGAAGAGGCCCCGCTCTACTACAACGAGCGGCACGACTTCTATGCGCTGAGCCGCTACGAGGACGTAGAGCGGGGACTCGTGGATCGCCAGGCTTACATCTCCGGGCGCGGCGGCATCCTGGAGCTGATCAAGGCGGGGATCACGATGCCCCCCGGCGTCTTGATCTTCGAGGACCCACCGCTCCACACCGTCCACAGGAGCCTTCTTTCACGAGTGTTCACTCCCAAGAAGATGAACGCTCTCGAGCCGCAGATTCGTGACCTTTGCGCCCAAAGCCTCGACCCGTTGATCGGCGCCGGGCGGTTCGACTTCGTGGCCGATCTCGGTGCCCAGATGCCAATGCGGGTGATCGGAATGCTCCTAGGGATCCCCGAGCGTGACCAGGAGGCGGTGCGCGACAAGGTAAATGCCGACCTGCGCACCGAGCCGGGCGAACCGATGCGCTACTCCCAGAGCGGCTTCGTCAGTGGCGAGGCCTACGCAGAATACATCGATTGGCGCACAGACCACCCCTCCGACGATTTGATGACCGAACTGCTGAACGCGGAGTTCGAGGATGAGACCGGCACGACGCGTCGCCTCACACGTGAGGAGATCCTCACCTACATCAACGTCGTGGCCGGCGCCGGCAACGAGACGACGACTCGCCTCATCGGCTGGGCGGGCAAGGTGCTCGCCGAGCACCCCGAGCAGCGCCAGCAGCTGGTGCAGGACCCTGCTCTCATACCCAATGCCATCGAGGAGCTCCTGCGCTTCGAGCCGCCGGCTCCACACGTCGCCAGGTGTGTGGCGAGCGACGTCGAGCACTACGGCCGAACGGTCCCCGAAGGCAGCGTCATGATGCTCCTGCTCGGCTCCGCCAACCGTGACGACCGGCGCTTCCCTGACGGCGACCGCTTCGACATCCACCGCAAGGTCACACAACACCTGACTTTCGGCTATGGCGCCCACTTCTGCCTCGGGGCCGCACTCGCTCGCCTCGAGGGACGCGTGGCACTGGCGGAGGTGCTCAAGCGGTTCCCGGAGTGGGAGGTCGACTTGGACAACGCGAAGCTCGCCCCCACCTCGACGGTGCGGGGCTGGGAAACCCTTCCGGTGTTTACCTGATGACCTTTGAGACCGTCGACTTCTTGACGGATGCGTCCCTCGTCGATGACCCTTACCCGTACTACGACTTCTTGCGCGAGTGCCCGGTACGTCGAGTCCCGCCCCACGAAATGGTGGCAGTCACCGGCTATGACGAAGCCCGCGCGATCTGGCAGGACGATGACGCGTACTCGTCGTGCAATTCGTTCGGCGGTCCGTTCCCCGGCCTTCCCACCGCACCGGGCGACGACGACATCTCGGAGCTGATCGAGGAGTGCAGAAATGCCTATCCCATCAGCGAGCACATGGTCACCTTCGATCCGCCGGAGCACACGAAGCACCGCGCCCTGCTCATGCGGCTGATGACGCCGCGGCGTCTCGTGGAGAACGAGGCGTCGATGTGGCGGCTGGCCGACCGCCAGATGGACACCTTCGTCTCGGACGGAAAGTGTGACTTCGTCCAGGCCTTCGCCACCCCCATGGCATGGCTCACCATCGCCGACCTGCTGGGAGTCCCAGAAGCCGACCACCACCTGTTCCGCGCGCAGCTCGAAGCGCACGTTGCCGGGGCCCTCGGAACCCATGAGCAAGGGAATCCGTTCGCGTTCTTGGACGATCTCTTCGCCGGGTACATCGACGACCGGCGGCGCGCACCGCGCGGAGACGTGCTCACCAAGCTGGCGCAGGCCACCTTCCCTGACGGCTCCCAACCAGACCTCCTCGACGTGGTCCGTATCGCCGTGTTCCTCTTCGCCGCGGGTCAGGGCACGACCGCTCACCTTCTCGGTTCCCTCATCCAAGCCCTGGCGGAGCACTCTGATCTGCAGGCGGCACTTCGAGACGACCGGGGACGCATTCCCGCCTTCATCGAGGAGACCCTCCGGATCGAGAGCCCGGTCAAGGCCAACTTCCGGATGGTGCGACGGTCTACCGTCCTCGGCGGCGTCGAGGTGCCGGCGGGAACGACGGTGATGATCATGCCGGGCGCAGCCAACCGAGATGGACGGCGGTTCGAGGACGGGGGTGCCTTTTGCCTCGATCGCCGCAACTCCCGCGACCACATCGCCTTCGGCCGCGGCACCCACGCCTGCCCCGGCGCGGCGCTGGCCCGCGCCGAGGCGCGCATCAGCCTGGAACGGCTCCTCGACCGCATGAGAGATATCAAGATCAGTGACGCCCACCACGGGCCACCGGGGGCGCGCCGCTACAGCTACGACCCTTCGTTCATGCTGCGCGGCATCCAGGCGCTGCACATCGACTTCACGCCCGTCGCCGGCTAGCCCCAGAAGGCTCAGCCCGGCCTGGAGTGACGCATACCACAGAGCAAGATCCGCCGCTCCCGAGTCTCCGGCCGTAACCTGATGTGAACGATACCGTTTCGTTCACTTGGACCAACAGCCATGAAGCTCTCGACGACCGCCGCCATCCCCGACCAAGAGCGCATCGGCCGCGAAGAGGCTGCTGCGGCTAACCCCGGTCGCGGGGGCCTCCGCACCCAGGCCATCCTCGACGCCGCGGTCGAGCTCATCGCCGAGGTCGGCTACGACCGGATGACCATGGGCGCAATCGCCGCTCGCGCCAAGGCGTCCAAGGCCACCATGTACCGGCGCTGGCCCGACAAGGCCCAGCTCGTCGCCGAGGCGTTCCGCTGCAACGAGTGCGCCGAGGTGTCGTGCCCGCCGGACACCGGCAGTCTCCGCGGGGACCTGCTGGCCACCGTCGACGTGCTGGCCGACAGTCTGAGCGGCGACGCCGGGCTACGGCTGGCGGGCCTGATCGTGGCCATGCGCACGGACCCGGCGCTCGCCGCGCTGATACGCGCGCAGCTGGAGGACGACGGTCGTGAGATCACCGCCACCTTGATCAGCCGGGCGAGAAGCCGTGGCGAGGTGGTCGCCGCCGTCGATTCCTACTTCGTCTTCTCACTGGCACCTGCCGCCATCCTGACCACCTCGCTCCTGCTCGGCCGCCCGACCGGAGGGGCGTTCCGGCGCCAGCTGGTCGACGAGGTCCTCCTGCCGCTGATGACCGGGAAAACCGCATCTACCGACTGACTTACCGAACCCTTTCCCCGACCCCCTGACCGAGGGAGCCCCGATGAGCCTGCCCCAACTCGAACAAGTCGACGCCCCTGCGGCTCCCGACTCCAAGCGCTGGCTGGCGCTGGTCGTGATCGCCATCTCCCAGCTGATGATCGTGCTCGACGCGTCGATCGTCAACATAGCCCTGCCCTCGGCCCAGCGCGCCCTCCACATCTCCAACGCCGACCGCCAGTGGGTCGTGACCGCCTACACCCTCGCCTTCGGTGGGCTGCTGTTGCTCGGCGGTCGCATCTCCGACTACCTGGGCCGCAAGCGGGTCTTCGTGGTCGGGCTCATCGGCTTCGCGGCGTCATCGGCCCTCGGGGGCCTCGCCCCCAACTCCGCACTGCTCTTCGGAGCCCGTGCCCTACAGGGGGCGTTCGCGGCGCTGATGGCTCCCGCCGCCCTGTCACTGCTCACCGTGACCTTCACCGAGCCGCGCGAGCGCGCCCGCGCCTTCGGTGTCTACGGCGGTATCGCCGGCGGGGGCGCCGCCATCGGCCTGGTGCTCGGCGGCCTGTTGACCCAATACGCCTCGTGGCGCTGGTGCCTGCTGGTCAACGTGCCCGTAGCGCTCGGGGCAGCCTTCGCCGCCACTCGGGTCGTGCGTGAGAGCAGGGCCGAGGGCCGGGCTCATTACGACGTGCCCGGCGCGGTCACCGTGACCCTCGGACTTGTAGCTCTCGTCTACGGTTTCACCAAGGCCGAGACCGACGGCTGGGCCTCGTCGACCACGATCGCCCTCCTGGCGGCGGCGATCATCCTCCTCGCCTCGTTCGTGCTCATCGAGGTGCGCAGCTCGCACCCTTTGCTGCCACTGCGAGTGGTGCTGGATCGCAACCGGGGCGGGTCGTTCCTGGCATCGCTGCTGGTCGGGTCCGCCCTGTTCGGAATGTTCCTGTTCCTCACCTATTACCTGCAAGGCACGCTTCATTACTCGGCACTCAAGAGCGGCTTCGCCTTCCTGCCGTTCTCGCTCGGCATCATTGTGAGCGCAGGGCTGGCCAGCAGCCTCCTACCCCGGTTCGGCCCCCGGAACCTGATGGCAGCCGGTCTAGCCATGGCAACCCTCGGGATGGTGTGGTTCACCCAGCTGGCGGTGGAATCGAGCTACGCAATCCACGTGCTGCCTGCCGAGATCATCATGAGCGTAGGCATGGGACTGGTCTTCGTGCCGCTCAGCAGCACGGCCCTCATAGGTGTCGCCGACCACGACGCCGGGGTCGCGAGCGCCCTGGTCAACACCACACAGCAGGTCGGTGGCTCACTCGGCACCGCGCTGCTCAACACCATTGCTGCCTCGGCCACGGCCAGCTACCTCGTCGCCCACCGGGGGGCAACTGCCATCGGCCTCGTCCACGGCTACACCACCGCATTCGTCTTCAGCGCCGTGATCCTGGCCGTCGGGCTCGCGTCCACCCTCCTGCTGATCCGCGCTGGGCGCGACGAGGTCGTGGACAGCGAAGCGGCCCTGGTCATGGCCTGAGCCGCCAGGAGCGCAGCGTGCCGCACGGCCAGGCGCTCACACCTCGCCGGACAGGCTGGCGGTTGGCCCGTCCGGCGAGGCGGGGGTATTCAGCCGGCGGTCGAGCTCGACGACGCAGACCCGTTGGGGCACGGTGGATGAGTCGTGGTGGACGGCGCCGTGGTCGAAGTACCCGGCGTGGTGGTTGAAGTCGTCGCCGCGCTGGATACGGCCGTGGCGGCGCCGAGACCGACCCCGGCCGTGCCTCCGACCACTGCCAGAGCCAGCAGGGCCTTCCTGAACGTGAACATGGGGGACCTCCGTCGAGATACGAGCGGGGCGGGCGCCTCGCAATAGTCATTGAACGGCCCCAACCTCGTGGCTGGCTCCAGGCATCCTGAAAAGCTGGTGAGAGCTCGCCGCCTGCGGAGGGACGGTGATCAATGGCCGAGTGGCTCTGGCCGCCTCCTCGCCGGGGGCGGGCCGCTGAGGCTCGAACTTCAGGTGGCAGTTGGGTACCGCATCGGGTACCCAACTGCCATCTGAAGCCGCCGGTAGCCCGCGGCTGGCCCAGATCCTCGACCGCCTCGATCAGCCGATCGGCGTGAACTCCAGGTGCAGCTTCTGGAGACCCCTGAGTATGTACGTCGGGGCGTACTCGTAGCGCCGGGCCCCGGCCGGCCCGTGCTCCGGTTCCGCGATCTTGATGTCGGCCATGCGGTCGAGCATCCGCTCGAGGCTCACGCGGCCCTCGGAGCGGGCGAGCGGGCCTCCGGGACAGGCGTGGATCCCTCGCCCGAAGGTGAGGTGGGAGCCCGCATTGTCGCGCCCCATCCGGAACTCACCGGGGTCATCGAATCGGTTGGGATCGCGGTTGGCCGCCGAGTTCAGCACCATGATCGTGGTCCCGGCCGGGACGTCGATGTCCCCAACCTTGGTGTCCCGGCGAGCCAAGCGGAAGTCTCCCTTGACCGGGCTCTCGAAGCGCAAGCATTCCTCGATGAAGTCGGGAATGCAGCTACGGTCCGAGCGGAGCAGGTCCTGTAGGTCCGGTCGTTCTCCGAGCAGCTGCAATGCGGCGGCCAGAAGCCGAACGGTGGTCTCCTGGCCGGCCGAGAACAGGTTGGCGGCGACGCGCGCCACGTCGATCACCTCCGGCATGGACCCGTCGGGGAATGCCGTGGTGGACAGGGCGGTCAGGACGTCGTCACGGGGCTCCCGGCGACGCTCCTCGATGTAGCCCGTCAGCCTCTCGTAGAGGAACTCCAGCGGCGAATGACCGAGGGACTTCGAAGCGGTGCTGCCCAATGACTGGTCCTCCCGGTGGCCTCCCTGCAGTTCCCTGCGGAACCACTCGTGGTCGGACTCAGGCACGCCAAGGAGGTCGGCGATCACATACAGAGTGAAGGGACCGGCGTAGGCGCTTATCAGCTCGCACCTCCCATCCCCGACGAACTCGTCGATCTGCCGGTCGGCCCGGCGCCACATGAAGTCCTCGTTCTCCCGGAGGCGCTTCGGGGTCAAAAGCCGCATCAGCAGGCCTCGGTGGGCCTTGTGCTTGGGGGGATCCATGGTCGTGACCTGGTCGCTGAACGGCAGCTGGTCGCGGTACTGCTCGACGATCTCGCTGACGTCGGAGCCCTCCAGGGGGACGGGGAACCCAGGGAATGGGCCGGTGACCGCGTTGCAGGAGGAAAAGGTCTCCGGGTCGGTGTACACCGAGACAGCCTCTCGGTATCCGGTCACCATCACCACGCCGTGGTGGGGCTCGCGCTGCACCGGACATTTCTGGCGAAGGTGCTCGAAGTACGGGTACGGGTCAACGGTCAGCTCGTCGCCTCGGAAGAAGTCGACGCTGTCGAGGTCGGTCACTGGCCTCTCCGGCTTGGTCTAAGGGGGTGGTCGTCAAGCACTTTAGACACAAGCGTCAGTACGTCCCCACCGGCCGATGGCGGGGACGCCGACGCTCATGGCCGCTTCGCCGCTCCATCACGCTCTCCTCCGCGCCAAAGGCAAGCCGAACGATGGCTTCGCCCGGACCGCAGCCGGCAAGCTACCGTCGGCGTCTTGGCTCCTGCCCAACCCCTACGACAGCGAGCACCTGCCCGCCCCGGTGTCGGTGGGCCAGTCCTATGTCACCAAAATCGACAACTCGGTCATGAAAAGCACCGAGTGGAGCTCAACGGCGATCTTCCTCACCTGGGATGACTGGGGTGGCTTCTACGACCAGGTGGTGCCCCCCCACGCCGACAACCTCGGCTACGGAATCCGGGTCCCGGGCCTCGTGATCAGCCCTTACGCCAGGTTCGGCTACGTCGACCACCCGACCCTCAGCTTCGACGCCTACCTGAAGTTCATCGAAGACGACTTCCTCGGGGACGCCCGCCTCGATTCGAAGACCGACGGCCGACCCGACTCCCGACCCACGGTTAGGGAAAGCTCGCCGATCCTCGGCAACCTGGTCAACGACTTCGACCTCTCGCAGGCTCCGCGCCCGCACCCTCGGCGAACGGTCTCAGTCGTCGAGAGGGTCGCGATCGGCCTCTGCGGTGAAGCCGGCATCCACATGCACCTCCGGGCGGCGCTCCTCCATGCTTGCCAGGCGGAGGAAGGTCCGCCGGTCCCCCTCGCTGAGTGGAGGCTGGGTGATGGTCCGCGGCCATAGCCGGTATCGCCGCACGACATTGATCTCGGCGGCGAGGAGCGTGAGCTGAGCAGCGAGGAAGAGGAAGGACATCAGGGCAATTACCAGGGCGAAGGTGCCGTACACGGGGGTGGAATGGGCGACTTCGCGGCGGACGTACCATCCGCCGAGCGCCTGCAGCGCCTCCCAGAACACCGTCGCCAATCCGGCTCCGACGGCCACGTCGCGCCACCCGAGCCGCTCGGAAGTGAGGACGATGAAGGCCGCGGTGAAGACCCCGAAGTTCACCGCCACGGCCGCCGCCACGGCCCCCGCTGCCGCCAGCGGCCCGTGGAGGACGACGGGCATCACGCTCGTCAACGCGGTGGCCACGACGGTGCCGAAGCCCAGCGCGCCGAGGACCAAGAAGCCGCGAAGCCGGCGTAGCCAGAAGTTGGGCCATCTCCGGTAGGGCACGTTCCACACCGTGTGCATGGCGTTCAAGGCCGCTTGGCCCACTCCTTGCACCCCGTAGAGCGTGCCGGTCACGCCTACCACCAGCGCCAGGGCGTTGCCGGTCAGGGGATGGGTTGCGCTGCGCAACTGGGTTCCGATGACAGGGAAATTGGCCAGCGCGGAGTTGAGGATTTGATGCTGCAAGCTCGGGTCGCCCGACAGCAGGAACCCCAAGATGGTGGTCGACAGCAACAGCAGGGGAAAGAGCGAGAACAGCGCGTAGTAGGCGACCACGACCGCCTTGCCACCGGCTTGGTCGTTGCCGTATTTCTGCATCACCGCGAACGGAAAGGCGACAAGAGCGTGTCGCTGCTGGAACCTATCGATGCGACGGACAGCCGTCTCGATAGGGTTCACTTCCCTGAGGCGGGCGAAGCGGGCATCAGGCGAGCGAGAGGAACAATCGCTCGAGAACATCCTCTGAGGGCGCACCCCCGGCGGCCGCGCCATCGGGGTCGGCGATGCATTGGCGCAAACTGGTGGCGACGATCTTGAACCCGGCCCGGTCCAATGCCCGAGACACCGCCGCGAGCTGGGTGATCACATCGGCGCAATCGCGGCCGTCTTCGATCATCCGGATGACGCCGCCGATCTGGCCTTGAGCCCGCCGTAAGCGCTTCACCACCGCCTCGAGCTTGTCCGTATCCATATCCATTGACGTCTCCAGTGACCACGGTAACGCCGGAAGCGCCGATCCGGCGTCCGGCCCTTACCCGAACTCTACCCCCCTGGGTACGCGCTAGCCGATCGCGCGCAAGCTGGCCCGTCACGACCGGGCGGTGGGTCGTGCGGCGCCTGGATGATCAACCCCATACCGGCTGCCACGGCTACGTAGACCGGGGCCGCCAGGATGCAGGGCTCAGCCACGGCGAGCTGTGGATGCGATACTTCGAGCTCGGCTGGATGAGTACCGGCCTGCAACTCGAGGCGTTCGCCGGCGGCGCCCTCCGACCCTCCGCCCATGACCACGACGTGATCGCCCAAGCCCTCAACGAGCGCCTCTCCGAGCTCGGCCGCAACCACCCCGTCACCTACTCCGACGAGGAGGCTCCGGAGGACGACCGCGGCGTCTGACCTCGACAGCTGGGGCTGTTCCGGGTGATCCCTCAGTCCCCATCGTCATGGACCGAACCCCTGGCACCCAGGGCGGGATCCCCCAAGGGCGGTGCTAACCTGATCTCCTTGTCCAGGTCCTCCTCGCTTGGCGTGGCTGCCCGACCGGAGCGATCCGCCCGCTTCCGCTACGGAGACGTCGCAGTCGACGAGGCGGCCGGCGTCGTCCAGTGCCACTACCTCCTCGATGACCAGGCTTTCGTGGAGACGGTGCTGCTGGGCCCGGGTCGCACCTGGACAGCTGCAGCCCACGAAGCCGCCCGCTTGGTACACCTCCTGGCCGGTGTCTCGTACTTCAAGGCCGGCGCCCCCCGCGTGATCGATCTCGGCAACAACGTCCTTCGTCCCGGAGAGGAGCAGTTCCTCCGGGCCTTCTACATCCACGGCCTCGGCGAGTTCTCCTACACGAACGGCATTTCGCTCGATGCCCTGGAGTTCACAGGGGGCCATGAGCCCGACGCGCGCGAACCTGGCGCTCGTGGCGGCGCCTCGCTCGACACGAGCCGCGTGCTGATCCCGTTTGGTGGTGGCATCGACTCCCTCGTGACCGTCGACTCCCTCGCGCGACAGTTCGACGACATCTCCCTCTTCATTGCCAACCGAGCCAACGACCGTTTTCAAGCCATCGAACGATCGGCGGCAGCAACCAGTCTCCCGGTGCTCCGTGCCGAGCGGGAGATCGACAAGCGGATCCTCAATCCAGGCAGCCCCGACTCCTACTTCAACGGCCACGTACCGATCACCGGCATCCTTTCCGCAATCGCAGTGCTAGTCGCGATTCTCGATGGTCGCGGGATGGTTGTAATGTCGAACGAGTGGTCGGCATCACGGGGAAACATTATCTTCGATGGCCGCCCGATAAACCACCAGTTTTCGAAAAGCGAGGCTTTCGAGACCTCTTTTCGCTCGGTGCTGGCGGCGGCTTTTGGGCCCGAGTTGGAGTACTTCTCTTTTCTTCGTCCGTTCAGCGAGTTATGGGTCGCCGAGCGGTTCTCACGCCTACCGCAGTTCCATGCGGTCGTCCACAGCTGCAACCGAGCCTTCAGCCTTGATGCCGAAAAGCGCCTCGAGACTTGGTGTGGTCGCTGCGACAAGTGCTGCTTCATCGACCTGATCCTCGCCCCCTTCATGGAGCGTGTCCAGTTGGACACGCTCTTCCACGGCAACGAGCCGCTGTCGGACCCGTCGCTCCTCCCGTCGTTCCGCGACCTCCTTGGCATCGGGGAAGGCACCAAGCCCTTCGAGTGCGTTGGTGACGTCGACGAATGCCGGACCGCGCTGACGCTGGCAAGCGAGCGTGAAGATCGATCCGGCAACTTGCTGATCCAGAGGCTCTTGGCCGACCTGGGAGACAGTTCGCTTGCCGCCCGCGAAGATGCAGGCCGCCTCCTATCCGTCCTCGGGCCCCATCACATACCTGATGCAATCGCCGGCGCTGCGCTGGTCTGATCTGGCCTCATGCGCCGTAGGCGTTTGGGGTGTCGGAGTGGAAGGCCGTGCCACCCTGGCCAAGCTGGCGGCGCTCGGGATCACACCTGCAGCCGTAGTCGATGATTCGCCTTGCAGCCCAGACGTCCTGCAGACCGAGCAAGGCGGCCTCGAGGCCCTGGCTCGCTGCGAGGTAGTCGTGAAATCGCCGGGGATCTCGCGCTACTCGCCTGAGGTTCGAATGGTGGAGGATGCAGGTGCGGTCGTCGCCGGCGGCCTCGGCCTCTGGCTGGAGGAGGTAGGCCCCGACCGGGTGATCGGCGTTACCGGTACGAAGGGCAAGAGCACCACCACCTCCCTGGTCGGCCATCTTGCTACGCGTCTGGGATTGCGCTGCTTCACGGGCGGCAACCTCGGAGCGGTGCCTTGGTCGCCCGGCGCCCCGTCACGTGTCGACCTGTGGGCCATCGAGATCTCTAGCTATCAGGCCACCGATCTGTGGTCCTCCCCCAAAGTGATGGCCGTGACCTCCCTGCATGAGGACCATCTCAACTGGCATGGCGACGCGGAGCGCTACTACACGGACAAGCTGGGCGCATGCGGCCGTACAGGCGCAGTCATGACCGTGGCCAACGGGGCCGATCATCGCCTACGGGCAAGAGCCGAGCTGCTGAAGCCCGGACCGTTCTGGGTCGATCCCTCGGCTGCCGATTCGTCCTGGACTAAGGCCCTGAAGCTCCGGGGCCGTCACAACCTGACGAACGCCCTCATCGCTGCCGCTTCCCTCGAACAGTTCGGCGTCGATGCGGCCGCCGACCCCGTCCTCCTGGCTGAAGCCGCCGAGGGCTACCAGCCCCTCGCTCACCGGCTCGAGACGATTGCCACCATCGCCGGGGTCGAGTACGTCGACGACTCGCTCTCCACGAACGTCCTGACCACCATCACGGCGGTCGACGTTTTCGAGGATCGGCAGCTCGCTCTGCTGGTCGGCGGCTTCGAGCGAAACATCGACTACAGTCCCCTAGCTGCTGTCGTGGCCGCGCGGAAAGCTCCGACCCTCGCCTTCACCCTGCCGGACAATGGCGGTCATATCGGCCGGTCGGTCATAGAGGCGGGCGGCAGCGCCGTGCACTGCTCGGACATCGCCGACGCCGTGCAACAAGCTGCCGTCTGGGCACGGCCCGGGGGGGTGGTGCTGCTATCGCCGGCAGCCGCCAGCTACGGCAAATTTCGCAACTACGCAGCCAGAGGTGATGCGTTCCGATCTGCCGTTAACGCTATCGAAGTACGCCGGGTGATCCACCCGCCGAGATCGCTCGGATAGGTGGAGGCAGCGCACCCGCTCCTGCTCCGATCGCACGCCCTTGCCGTACCGGCCATCGCCCGGGCGCGCGCACAGCTCCGAGACGGCGAGCCGGTGCAGGGGGACCAACTCGGTCACCCAGGCAGCGCCGCCACAAGCGCTTGGGCTACGCAAGCCCATACACAACTACGTGCGGGTACCATTTGGTATGCCGATGACCAGGTCCGACGCGGAGCAAGCCACTAGGGCACCCGCCGCCTTCCCCGTAACCGGCGGTCCCGGGCACCGCCGCCTCACGCCTCGCAACCTGAAAGCGGCCGAGACCAGGGAACGTATCCTGGTGGCCGCGGCGGCAGCGTTCGACGTCCGCGGCTACATGGGTGTCAACTTGAAAGACGTGGTCGAGGAGCTGGGACTCACCAGCGGCGCCCTCTACTATTTCTTCAAATCCAAGGAAGTCCTGGCGGCGGAGATCATCGAACGGCATTACGCCACCTGTCTCTCGCTGACCGACGAGGTACTGGCCACCCACGCCAACCGCCTCGACTCATTGGTAGCCCTCACCTACCGCGTCGGCGAAGCATTCGAGGACAACATCATCGTACGCGCCGGCGAGCGCCTGTCAGCTGAACGCAACCTGATCAAAGCCGAGCTGCACCCCCCTCTCGTAGAATGGCGGGACCGGATCACCAAGCTGATCAAAGCCGGTCAGCGCAACGGCGAGATCAGTCGGAATATATCCGCACCCACCACGGCCGACGTCATCATCTCTTTCTTTCTCGGCGCGCAGGAGATGGACCGGCGACGCTCCGAACGGCAAGGCTTGAAGCGGCGACTCGACAGATTTTGGGCCCTCACCCTCAGCGCTCTACAACCCTGACCGCAGCAGAGCCGTGAACCGCAGTTCCCGTTGGTCCCCGCGCAGCGTCAGGCCTGGTCCTCAAGGGTGACGACCGAGCGCAGGACCTCGCCTTTCTGCATCCTGGCAAACGCCCCTTCCACCTCTCCCATGCCGATGGTCTCGGTCACGAAGCCGTCGAGGTCGAGTCGACCGGATAGGTAAAGATTGATCAGGATCGGGAAGTCCCGGCTGGGCAGGCAGTCGCCGTACCAGGAGGACTTGAGGGCTCCGCCTCGTCCGAACAAATCGATCATCGCCAGCTCGATCCGCATCGACGGGTCAGGCACCCCGACCTGGACGAGGGTGCCCGCCAGATCCCGAGCGAAGAACGCCTGACGGTAGGTCTCGGGCCGCCCCACCGCCTCGATGACCACATCCGCTCCGAAGCCGCCGGTGAGCTCCCTGACCGCCTCGACCGGGTCGACCCTCCCGGCGTTGACCACATCGGTGGCGCCGAACCGTCGGGCCCACTCCAGCTTACGATCATCGAGATCCACTGCGATGATCGTCCGGGCGCCGGCGATAGCCGCGCCAGCGATCGCCGCATCACCGACCCCTCCGCAGCCGAACACCGCCACGGTGTCGCCGAGGCGCACCGCGCCGGTGTACACGGCCGAGCCGAATCCCGCCATCACCCCGCAGCCAATCAGGCCGGCCGCCTCTGGCCTGGCCATCGGGTCGATCCTGACAGCCTGACCGGCAGCTACGAGAGTCTTCTCCGCGAAGGCGCCGATGCCCAGCGCCGGCGACAGGGCCGTCCCGTCCTCCAGAGTCATCGGTTGTGCGGCATTCGCGCTGTCGAAGCAGTACCAAGGCCGACCCCGAAGACAGGACCGGCAGATGCCGCACGGCGCCCTCCAGGCCAGCACCACGTAGTCGCCCGGCACGACGTTGGTCACTCCGTCACCGACCGACTCCACCACACCCGCCGCCTCATGGCCGAGCAAAAACGGAAAATCGTCGCTGATGGCGCCGTCCCGGTAGTGCAGGTCGGTGTGGCACACCCCGCACGCCTGGACCATGACCACCGCCTCGCCCGGACCGGGATCGGGCACCACGACCGTCTCGATGACGACCGGCTCCCCCCTCCCCCGGGCAACAACCCCACGTACCTTCTGGCTCATCCCGACCTCCCATCGACAACCTAACGGGGATTCGCCGGCGCCGGTGGGGAGGCGTAGTTACCCCGGCCGCCGGGCGGCCTACGCCCCCGGGATGGACGGATTGCCCTAGAATTGCTATGCAAGTCAGATGCAGACGCGCACCGTCGGTTCACTCGAAGTCACCGTCGTCGGGTTGGGCACCAACAACTTCGGGCTGCTGATGGGCGAGGACGAGGTCGGCCCCGTCGTGGACGCCGCCATCGAATCGGGCGTCAACTTCTTCGATACTGCAGACTCGTACGGCGACAGCGAGGAGCGGCTCGGTCGCGCCCTCGGCACCCGACGTGACGACGTGCTCATCGCCACCAAGTTCGGCAGCCCGCTAATCGGCCAGGAGAACACCGGGGGGGCGCGGCCGGAGTACGTGCGGGCCGCAGTGGAAAGGAGCCTCGAGAAGCTCGGGACAGACCGCATCGATCTGTACCAGCTGCACCGTCCGGATCCTTCCACTCCAATCGGTGACACTCTCGCCGTACTCCACGATCTCGTGGCGGCCGGCAAGGTGCGGGAGATCGGCTGCTCGAACTTCTCCGCCCAGCAACTGCGCGACGCGCAGGGCGCGGGAACGCCGGAATCGGCACGCTTTGTCAGCGTGCAGAACCACTACAACCTCCTCCGCCGAAGCGACGAGACAGATGTGCTGCCGGAGTGCGAGCGGCTCGGCATCAGCTACCTGCCGTACTTCCCACTGGCCAGCGGACTCCTCACGGGCAAGTACGAGCGCGATGTCGCGCCCCCCGAGGGGACTCGCCTGCAACGGTGGGGTGATCGGATGGGCGGGATGCTGAGCAGCGATAACTTCGACGCCGTCGACGCCCTCGCCGGCTGGGCGGCTGAGAGGGGCCACAGCCTTTTGGAGCTGGCGTTTGCGTGGTTGATAGCCAAGCCCGGGGTAGGGTCGGTCATTGCCGGCGCCACCAAGCCGGAGCAGGTCGCCGCCAACGCGGCCGCCGGCGCCTGGAGGCTCAGCCCGGCGGAAGTGGCCGAGGTCGACGCGCTGGCACCCCAGCCCTGACCCCAACCACCCCGTTCCCTGCAACAACCCATTGGGTGACCTATGCGGTACCCAACTGGACCGTTGGAGAGGCTCCGAGCGCTCCGAAGCGCTAGGGACGGCAACTACTGGAACCGGGCGGGCCCACACCGGCCCTTGGAACGGACTGTCAACTGGCGTGCCCTTCAGCGCCCACAGCCCGGCCGAGCAGCTCACGCGCCTCGGGACCACCGTCGATGACGTGGACCTGCCGGCGCGACACCCGCCATCTTTCTCCCGTTCGGCGGAACTCCCAGCTGTTCACCGATACCCGCCAAAGCTCATAGCCGTCGTCGGCGTGGAGGTACACCCGCCCGTAGTTGACCGCGCTGGCCCGATCACCGTCGACCTGGACCAAGGGAAAGCTGTGGACGTGGGCACATCCACGTTCGACCAGCTGTGCCTGGCCGGCGCCTTCGATCATCGCTCCGATGGCCGGCGCGCCCTCGAGCTGTCCCGTCTCCGTTTGGAGCACTGCGTCATCAGTCCAGATCGACGAGGCAGCCTGCCCGTTACCAGTGTCGGCCGCCGGTCCCCATATGCTGATCAGGCGGCACACCGCCAACTGATCCTCCAAGGCCCGGACGCGCTCCTCCAATGCCGCGACCTTATCGTCCTGCACCGAACCGTCCATGCGGCCACCCCCTGAGTCGTTAACGCTGCGATCAAGTTAGTGCTGTGCTCATAGCGTGCGCACTCGCACAACCTTGACCAGGGCAGGCCCTCGACTAGCCAGCCCTTTGGCGGTAGGCCCCTGTCGTCCCGACATGCCCGGGTTCTGAGTTTGCCCAGCGAGGTCGCGCCCTCTCCAGCCCGAGTAAAGTCATCAAGAGCGCCGGGTCGAAGTTCGGGGAGTATGTATGAAAGTGGAGCCTTTGTCGGATGCTCTCGGAG
>JAKBAM010000023.1 GCA_021809105.1 Actinomycetes bacterium | reverse complement strand
AAAAACAGATTGAAGAGGCGATGGGCAAACCCGTCAACCGGGCGTCAGACGGTAGCGACAATCCGGCAGTCGCTTCCTCGAAGGATCCGATCGCTACCGTCTTGGCACTTATGGCGGCGGGTGAATCCAAGGTTCTCGAGTACAAGTCCACGGCGCGGGTGAACCTCCGCACCGGATCGGCCGACCCAGCGACCTCGATGGCTGGGAGCTCTGGCTGACCACGGCGGTCTCCAACTGTCTTGACAAGGCTTTTGCGGCTCAAATGGACGTGTCCATGGCGTCCGTCAACGGCGCCACCGTGGCCAAGGTCGATGTCGGCCCGTCGTCCAAACCAGTATTCGGAAAGCGCGATGGCAAGGAAGTCTTCATGGTCCGCAGCAACAACTCGACGGTCGAGCTAGCCGGCCAAGCGGCCCTCGACTACCAGCTCACCCGTTGGCCGGTGTGAAGTGTTTCTCAGGAGTGCGCGGGCACTAGTTGTTCTGGTGCCCAAGGGTCAGCTGGCCCCCGGGCAGTAGCTCAGCAGCACGCCTGGCACGTGCTACGGACCAGGCCTGTCTGTTGTCGTGGCGATCAGCCAGTTCCCTTGCAGCGCTCAGCGCCTTCTCCCTCGACTGGAAGCCACCATGCCAGCGCCCGCTAGGTGTCGAACTTCCGCGTCCTTGGAAGCCGCTGCCCTCATTGCAGAAGGAGCACGAACCTCGGTGCACCTTGGTGAAGGTGTTCGTCCAGTTCTCGTAGACGAAGAAGTGTTCAGACTCCACGCAGATGGACGCTACATCGGCCAGCACACCAAGTCACCGATGTGTGCCGAGCACCAGCGATACCCGCGCGATCCAAGGTCACGTCCCTGCGGATTGCTATGAGGTCCAGATAAAAGTGGCGTGTATCGGGGCTGCGGGGGCACGGTGCCAGTCGGTAGAAGTTGGGCATAGCAAGGACTCGTGTCAGATGCCAGCGTCGGCGTGGTCGCGTAAGTACTCCCGGAGGTAAGGGAGGGCGAAGTCGACGTAGCCGTGGCGGACGGGCTCGATGAGCTCAGCGGCGATGAGACGCAGCCGGTACTGGGACGCGTAGTTGACGTCGACATCCAACCGGCGTTGGACGTCGGCCATCCTCGACGGGCCGTCGTCTTTGGCCATTGCTAGGAGAAATGACTTGTCGATGGTCGAGGCGTCTTTCAGCGCCGGCTCGTAGACGAGTGCCCCGAGCCGGCGGAGCGCACGTGCGACTCCTTCTACAGCGTCTGCTGTCGAGATCGACCCTATCTTGGGGTGCAGGCGCCAGGTCTGCGCCCCGACCAGCTGGATCAGGAACGGGTAACCCCTGGTGCCTTCGACCATGATCTCGAGTGCTTCGGGGTCGATCCGCCGCCCGGATGCTTCGGTGAGTTCTTGGATTGCCCGGCGGACACCTTCCTTGCCGACGGATCCGAGCGCATGGCGCTCTGCCCTGCGGAGGAACGTGAGGACGTTGTCGTTCACGACGTCGCTCACCGCAGACGTGAGGCCTGCGCCGACGAATGCCAAGTTGGGTTCCTCTCGGAAGGCGTGCTGGACGGTTGTTGCCAGCTCTCGTAGCTCACCGATCTGGTCTCGGTGGATCTCGTCGAGGGTGATCAGCAGGCCGGTCTCGTTCCCGGCGAGGAGGTCGGTCAGCCGCTGGATCCGGTCTCGCAGGCTGGAGTCGGGCGCGTAGGTGTCTTCCGTCGCCCAGGTCACTGCTCCGGAACTGAGAGGTCCGGTGATTCCGCTGATCCGACGCTTCACGGCGCCAGGATCGAGCTCGGCGAGGAGCTTGGGCAGGTGCTGGCGGGCGATGCGCTCCACGAATCCTGGCGACGCCGTCTCCGACACCACGAGCCACCCAAGCTGACGGGCTTGGGCCTCCACGGCGTTGAGCATCACGGTTTTCCCTGCGCCGCGCGCGCCGGTGTAGAGGGTGGCCCTCCCCGCAGAACCGGGCCCGTCCTCGAGCGCCTCGACGAACTGCTCGATCAAGGGGTCTCTCCCGGCCAGCAGGGGCGGGCTGACCCCGAAGCTAGGCTTGAAGGGGTTGGCCCCAGTGTTGATCCTACCTCGGCGGCTGGTTAGAGGGCCTTAGAGTTTTTAGAGGTCTTTAGATCCGCGCCGGGAACGGGACTTCACGCCGTCGCCGGATCCGAAGTGCCGGCGCTGCGAGGTCCGAACCGTATGCAACTCGGCGGTCCGCTGACCGCTGTCTCCGCCTGCGTGGGTTCCGGGATTCGGCTGTCGTGCCGGGCCGCAACACCGCCGGTCCGTATGGGCGATCAGGGGCTGGACGTGAGGTCGACCCGCCGGAGCCCGACGAAGGAAATCACGTAGAGACAGGCCTGCTCGCGGGCGGATATCTCGGCGATGCGGGTGAGGTTGTCGAGGAACAGCGCTGCCATGGCGTCGGCGTCGAGGTCGCGTCGAGACAGGCAGAACGCTCGCACTGCTGCGGCCGTGACGACGTGCTTCTCTGCTGGTCGGTAGCGGATCCGTTCGTCTTTCATGAACACCACCTCGCCCCTCTCGCCGGCGTCTCGCAGCCAGTCCTCGTCAGCGACGTCCTCATCCGCTGGGATGCCGTACCGCTCCGCAAGGGTCGTCAGGCGGAGGCCGGCGGCGCGGAGCAGTTGCGGGACCTTGATCCGGCCGAGGCTGCGATCGATGAAGAGGTCAGGCAGCCCGGCGGGTGGCGACACGAACTGCGTCCTCGACTTCGGCGGCAGGCACCCCGAACTCAGCGCTCAGCGCTGCGATGTCCTCGCCCGCCGAGAAGCGGTCCAGGACGTCGTTGACACGGGCGCCCCCGCGAGCGAAGACTGGCTGCCCCCAGGAGCGCTGCGGATCGGCGACGACCTCAGCGGTTTTGTAAGCCGGGAGGCGGATGATGCGGGCGTAGCCGCTGTCGTCGTAGGTGATCAGGCGCAGGTACTCGGCCACGATGTCGGCCAGCACCAGCTGATCGCTTCGAAGGACGACTAGCTGACGGGCGTCGGCGTCGCCGGACGACTCGGCGAAGTCCCAGAGGATCTCGGCGCCGTCGGTGTACAGCCGCTTGCTGGCTAGAGCGTGGTCGACGCCGAGCCCGTCGGCCAGCGCGTCGAGCGCCGGTCGGATCCGCTGCATCGGCACGCCGGAGCGCCGGACGGCGGCGAGCACAAGGCCTTCGGCCAGTCCGACGAACGGCACGATCGGTGCACCACGTCGGTGCGTCGACGCGTCTGGCACCGACAGGATCGGCTTGGCTTGCATGGCTGGATGCCCAGGCTGCCGGCGGGTATAGCCGAAGACCCAGGTGGTCAAGGTCGGCACGGGCACGCCTATTGCATGCGCAGCCTCGGTGAGGCTGTAGAGCGGCTCGGTGAACCTCCGGTCGGTCCAGGTACTGGTCGTGCGATCCTCCTGGTCAGCGCCTCTAAACCACACCAGTGTACTTCACGTCGTGGCCAGCGGCCCTGCTGTTCGGGGCCAGCGTCAGGGGCTCGCCTCAGCGGCGCTCGTCGCGACGGTGTAGGCGCTGGGTCAGCGCGGCCGCCGGCGTAGTCGTTGGTGGCCTCGGCGAGCAGGGCAGCACGGGCTTGCAGGAAGGCCGAATAGTTGGAGGCCACCAGGTGGACTGCTTCCCCTGGAATGAGCTGCTCGTCGAGGCGTTCCTGCCCGATCTCGTAATTCGCGAGGGTCAGCAGTCCACCACAAGAACCGCCGGGTCCAGAACCTGAAGGTCGGCCCGGTCGGAACTGATCACGGTGGCGTGATGGCGGCGGGCGGTAAGTACGACGGAGGCGTCGATGACGTCGGCCGTTCCCGCCGATCCGCAGAGGACTCCTGCCGCCCGAGCCCCGGCATCCGTCAGTGGGTCGACGTGCACGTCGCGGGCGTTGAGCAGCCGGGCCAGCCTGGCGTGTCGGCCACCACCTCTCCACGCCTGACCCACTACGCCAGCCGGGACGACCACGTCCCGTTGCTCTCGCCGCGCCACCTCGATGATTGCTGCCGTGTCACGGTCGCCACGTTCGACGGCGATCAGTGCCCCGGCGTCGAGGACCAGGCTCAAAGCCGCTCAGCCAGCGCCAGGCGCCGCCGTGCGCGGACCATCTCCTCTTCCCGCAGCGGGCCGCCCGTCTCGTCGAAGAGGTCTGCCAGGACAGCCGCCAGGTCCTCGCCTTCCGCCCGGGCCCGCCCGGCCTCGTTGAGCCAGGCGCTAACGGATTTCGCTTTCCCCTCTGCGACGTCTTGGCGAGCCCGATCCGCGACGACCGGGTCGAGACTCACGGTCACCTTTGCAACAGTCATACTTTTACCCTACCAGATCACCAAACGAGCCCCCGATGGCCACAGCCGGATCCCCCTGCGGGCAGCAAGGGAGCCACCTGAACACGGGGCAGAGGGCCCCGTCAGGGATTCGTCCTGCGGCCGTGAGCAGGCAAGCCGACGAAGGATCGGCGTCGCTGAGAATGCTTTCCTCACTTGCTCAGAGCCGATATGTCGGCTCGGACGAGGGTGGTGTAGCCACTGTCACGCACGGGTGGCTCGAGGAAGTACAGGTATCCGTCCAGGAGAAGCCCGAGGCCGGGGCCCATGCCGCCGATGTAGCTGTTGGTTTGGGTCGGTGGGAGGGTAGCGGGGATGCTTTCCTTGACCGTGTTCGGGTCGACGTGCACCAGCTGCGGGGTGACGGTGATCAGCGAAGCCGGCGCAAAGCGCGGGCCAAGTCGATCCGGCTCGCCACGTCATCGGTCGTGTCGCCTGCTGATCCGACCGGTGCATCGATCCGGCGTCGGCCGCGCTGGGCTTCGCGCACGGCCAAGCGCGTAGCCACGGTGACCACCCACGCCTCAGAGTGGTCGTGCACGCTGCCCCAGCGCACCTGGGCTCGCGCCAAGGTCTCTGCAGCCACGTCCTCTGCGCCGCCGCCGCGAACCAGCGCCCGGCGACGGCCACCGGCTGTTCACGTTTCTGGCGTAGTTGGACGTCACGGGGTTACGTTGACGATGACGGCGGTTCGCGAGGCGGCGTCGACTAGGACTCGGTTACCAAGCGGGGAGGGCAGCTTTGCGGTTACCTGCCGCGGGTACGCGACTGCCGCGCATGCCATGCCCGCCGTGTCGTGGCTGTGAGTGACTATCTGGACGGCTACGGCGTGGTGGGAGGTGGCTATCTGGATGCTGTAGTCGGCGGTGCAGGGCCCTGTTCCCGCGGCGGCGCCAGCGAGGTGGACGGTCAGCGTTTCGTGGTCCCGGCCGAGGTCGGCGGCTCCGGCGGAGGGGACGCCAGGCGCGTGGAAGTTCGTGACAGGCGGTGCGAAGATCGCCGAGGGCGCGACGGCGAGCACTGCCGCCGGATTGGTTACGCCGGCGATCGATACGAGCCACGCTGGCAGTTCAATAGTTCCCCGGTCCGTGCGGAAGCCGGCCGATCCGAGGAGGACCGAGCTGACTTGGAGCGACGGCACCTGGATGACTTGCCCGGCGCTCGACGGTGTGGTCAATCGACTTAGTGCTTGGGCGGCGGTCGCCAGCGGGTAGCCGTCGAGGGTGGCCGGGCTTTTCGGTAGTTGAGGCGGTAGATTTATGAATCCTTGGGCGTAGGCCTCTTTCATGGCGCCGGTCGAGAAGCCGCCTGCAGGGTCGTTCACAGCCCCCTCTATCAGGACCAGAGGGCGACGTGACGCCGCAGCTGGAAAGCCGTCCCAAACAGACAACGCCTCGTCCAGCAGCGGCGTAGCCGCCGATCCGGTCACCGCCGACGTCGGCGGCGACCCCGGCGTATCGATGGCTACGCGTTCGCTCCGGCCACCCTGCCCTGGCATTGCGGTCATCGCCACGGCCGCGCCAAGAATTACGGCGGCTGCCACTGCCACACCCGCCGGCCAGCGGTATCGGCGGTGCCTCCCGGGCGCCTCGTCGCGCCCGTCAACGGCTGTTGCGCCTTCCCCCAGGGCGACTCGGCGCAGCCGCGCTTGCAGTCCGGACCTGCGCATCACTGGCAACCTTTCCGGGTCCCCGGCCCCACGATGCCGACGGGATTCGTGCTAGACGGCCTTGCCAGCCCGGCGAGGTGCCCGTGCAGAACCCGTGACGCCGGTGGTCAGGCCCTACCCATCCCTACCACTGGTCGACGGGCTTTAGGTGTCACGCTCGCAGCCGGACCTGCCAGTCCTGCGATGCAGAGGGAGATCCGACCGATTGACCGGACGATACGTGAGTGACCGGACGACACGTAAGCCCTTCGGTCGGCCGCATTGCCATTCTGCGCACCGATGTTTCGGTGCTTCATGGAGAGCAGTGTGCTGCGGGGACGGCTATCGCCACCGTTGCGGTCGATGAGGCGTTGTTGTACGGACTGATCGCTATCTGGCTGTTGGGCGGCACTAATCGAACCGAGAACCGGCCAACCTCGCCTTCGCCGACTATTCGTGGCCGCGCGGATACCGTCGATGGTAACCGGCCGCAGGTCGCCCAGGGCGTAATCGCGGTACCGGCGCTCGGAGCGAAAAGGATGGCGATACTTCTACGAGCGGTCTAAGAATTCTGCGGTGGGGGTACCGGTTGGACGTGACTCCAGCGCTGAAGCTTCGCCATGCCCCCCGCTACGCGGCCCTGGCTCGGCTCCTCCTGAAGCATCGCCATGCCCCGCTCGACCCCACGAGCGGCATCGAGACCGAGCTCGGGGTGTCGGCCACAGTGCCGCAAGAGTCGGCCGACGCCGACGCACTGGTGGCGGAGCTGGTCTCGCTCGGACCGACCTTCGTCAAGCTCGGGCAGCTTCTCTCGACCCGGGCCGATCTCCTCCCGCCGCTCTACCTGGACGCTCTTGCTCGCCTTCGCGACGACGTCGAGCCGCTGAGCGCGGGCGAGGCGGAGAAGGTCATCGAGGACGAACTGGGTGTGCGGATCTCCAAGGCGTTCGGGTCCTTCGAGCCCAAGCCGATCGGGGCGGCGTCACTAGGTCAAGTGCACAAGGCGACGCTGCGCGACGGTAGGCCGGTGGCGGTCAAGGTGCAGCGACCCGGGGTACGGCGGCAGGCGACCGACGACATGGAGGTGATGGCCGAGCTGGCAGAGTTCATCGACAGCCACTCCGACGCCGCCGGGCAGATGGGCTTTGCGGCCATGGTCGAAGAGTTCCGGCGCTCCTTGATGGACGAGCTCGACTACCGGCGCGAGGCAGCGAACCTCCGCCTCCTGGGGGAGCACCTCGAATCCTTTCCTCTCATCGTCGTGCCGCAGCCGGTGGACGACTACACGACGTCGCGGGTGCTGACGATGGACTTCGTCGATGGGCGCAGCGTGAGCTCGTTGGGACCGCTCGCCCGGATGGAGCTCGACGGCAAGGCGCTGTCGAAAGAACTCGTAGGGGCCTATCTCGACCAAATACTCGTCCACGGCTTCTTCCACGCTGATCCTCACCCCGGTAACGTGCTCCTCGGTTCGGATGGCCGACTCGCCCTGATCGACCTCGGCATGGTCGCGCGCCTCTCGCCGGACGTCCAGGAGCAGCTCCTGCGGCTACTCCTGGCCGTATCCTCCGACGATGGCTCGGCGGCCGCCGACGCGCTGGATCAGCTCGGTGAACGCCTCGAGGGCTTTGATGCCGACCGGATGAGAGCAGCCGTCAGCGAGATCTTGATGCGCTACGGAGGCACGACGGTGGGGGAGTTGGCCACAGGCCGCCTGCTGGGCGAGTTGGCCATGGCCTCCAGTGCCAACGGACTGCGGCCGAGGCCCGCTCTCACCCTCCTGGCCAAGACCCTGCTCAACCTCGACCAGGTGGCGCGCATCCTCGACCCGGAGATCCGCGTCGACAAGATCATCCAAGGACACGCTTCCCGGGTGATGCGGCACCGGATGTTGGAGGCGGCCTCGCCGGCAAAGGTGATGAAATCGGCTCTCGACGCGGCTGCGTTTGCTGAGGCGCTTCCAGGTCGGCTCAACAAGGTCCTCGAGTCCCTCGCCGAGGGCAAGCTGACATTGAACCTTGAGGGCCTGGATGAAGGGGCGCTCATGCGCGGCGCGCAGAAGTTGGCCAACCGGGTGGCCGCTGGTGTGCTCGTCGCGGCGTTCGTGGTGGCAGCCGCCCTCTTCGCCGGGGCTAGGTCTGCCACGACGCTGTGGGGCTACCCGGTGCTCAGCGTGGCTTTCCTGGGCCTAGCCGGGGTCATATCCATCTCGCTGGCCGTCGGGGTGTTGCGCCGCGACCTGCCTCAGCGGCCCCGGCGCTAGCCGGCCGGCGCCAGTAGGTCCCTAGATCCTGCGGAATCAGGTGCCGGCGAGGGTGCTGACGAGCTCTTGCTCCTCGGCAGGCGGGCCGGTCGAAGTGACCGTGTCGGCGATCTCGTCCAGGCTGCGACCTCCCGGCTCCGGGATCAGCCGGGTCAGGAGGAACCCACCGGCGGAGGCCCCGCCTGCGACGAGGAGCATGCCGCGCAGGCCGATGCTCTTCTGCAGTTGCGGCACGAGGAACACGCCGATGAAGGCGCCGAGCTTGCCCACGCCGGCGGCGATGCCATGGCCGGTGGTGCGGACGCGGGTTGGGAACACCTCAGCCGGTAGAACGAAAGTGGTGGTGTTGGGCCCGAACTCAATGAAGAAGTAGCTGAAGCCGAAGACGGCGAGGAAGGCCGGGACGACGTGGGTCAGGGGCCCGACTACCCCCAGGGCCAGGAAGGCCAGTGCCATGACCGCAAAGCCGACGAACTGCAGCCGGCGGTGCCCGAAGCGGTCCATGCGCCATATGGCAAGCAGGTAGCCCGGGACGGCGAACACCACGAACATGGCGAGGGAGAGCGCCAGCTTGGCGATGAGGCTGGCGTGGGGTGCGACGTCGGCGAGGATCGTCGGCAACGACAGCGTGTTGCCGTAGTAGGCGTAGTCGAAGAGGAACCAGGCACCGGCGGTGCCGACCACCATGCCGAGCAGGCGCCGGTTGGTCAGGAGCTGGCGGACGCCGATGTTGTTGCGCTGGCGCTCCGCGGAAGCGCCGGTCTGGGCGATCACGCCGTCGGAGTACCGGGCCAGCTGTTGCAGCGCAGCGTCGGAGTCACCCTTGACCTGGGCGGCGAACCGTGGGGATTCTGGCATCTTGGCCCTCAGGTAGACCACGGCGGCGGCGGGGATGGCGCCGAACCCGAGCAGCAGCCGCCAGGTCAGGTCGTGGTTGAGGCCCGAAGCGAGGAGTGCCATCGCAACGACAGGTCCGACGATTAGGCCGACAGCCTGCATCGAGAACACCAAGCCGACGAGCTTGCCTCGGTCCTGGCGGTTGGCGAACTCGCTCATCAACACCGCCGAGACGGGGTAATCCCCGCCGATCCCGAGGCCGAGGAGCACCCGCGCGGCGACCAGCCAGCCGAAGGTGGGGGCGACGGCAGAGGCCAGGGCGCCGACGATCATGAGCCCTGCGACCAGCCCGTACACTCGCTTGCGGCCGAGGATGTCAGCAGCACGGCCGAAGACGAAGGCCCCCACGAAGGCGCCGAGGATCGCCGAGCCGGCGACCCAACTCGATTGGTTGGTCGTCAGGTGCCATTGCTTGGCGGCGAGGACCGCGACGGTACTGATGACGAAGAGGTCGTAGGCGTCGGTGAAGAACCCCACGCCGGAGACGATCACCGCCCGGCGGTGAAAGCGGCTGGTGGGTGCCGCATCTAGGATCTGGCTGACCGTGAGCGCCTCGCGCCCGGCGGTCTGAATGACCTCTCGGTTCGTCTGCATGTCGCCTCACGTTCACTATTGCCCCCGAAGCTGGCCACGCGTCGAGGTTCGGGTGAACGGACGGCAAACGAGAGGCGAACAGTCGGTGGGTAGGGTGCACGGCATGGCGTCTCGTGTCGAAGAGTCGGTGGCGTTGCTCTTCGCCTTGGTGAGCGAAGCCCTGGCCCAGGCGACATGGGCTCTGCTCAACGCCGATCCGGCCTTGGCGAGCACCGTGATCTCCGGTGATCGGGCCATCGACGAGCGGACGGCCCGGCTCGAAGGGCTGGTGTGGTCGGAGATCGACGCCAGCTCCTCTGACCCCCAGGCGGTGCGCAGGCTGGTCCCGGTCCTCCTGATCCTTCCCGAGCTGGAGCGCAGCGCAGACCTAGCCGAGCACATCGCGCAGCGGGCCCTCGCCAATGTCGGCAACGAGATGACGCCCACTAGCCGCGGGATCGTGCAGCGTATGTCGGAGGTGGCGCTCGAGCTCTGGGAGGCCACCACCGTGGCGTACTCGACCGGAAGCTCTGACGATCTCGAGCTCGATGAGGTCGACGAGGAGCTGGACATACTTCGGGACCGGTTGACCGCCGAGGTGGCGGCAGGCGGGATGCAGCCGGGAATCGCCGCGCAGGTCACCCTCCTCGCCCGCTTCTACGAGCGCATCGGCGACCACGCCGTCAACCTGAGCCGCCGGGTGGTGACCCTCGGCAGGTGATCTCATATCGAGGAGGCGCACCTCAGCGCCAGGCGAACACCGGTTGCTCGTAGCAGGCGACTCGTTCGGACGTTCCCTCGATCGCTACCCGCCGGAACTGCAGCAGCACCGCGCCGGTCGGGGCGTGGATCAGGTCGTCGCCGACCGGGACCTGCACGACCGGCCGGTCGGATTCGGGGATGGTCACGAAGCGGGGCGAGTCCGGGCGGCACAGCTCACGCAGCGATACCCGGTGCACGGATCCGACCTCGCCCGCGTGGGGGCGGACCTGCGGGTTGTCGCCGCCCCAGAACACAAACGGGGAGATGACGTAGCCGGACCGGGTCGGGTAATCGTCAAGGGTGCCGAGCAGGTCCGACGGGGCGGCCTCGAGCCCGATCTCCTCCCACAGCTCCCGCCGCGCCGCGTCCAGCGGCGATTCCCCGTCATCGATGCGGCCGCCTGGCAACGCCCACTGGCCAGCGTGTGCGCGCAGGCCGGCGGCCCGCCTGGTGAGTAGCAGCGCCGGCTCACCGGGATCGCCTTCGCCTTCGACCACTACCAGCGCTACAGCGGCATGCCGCCGGATCCCGATCTCTTCGGCCAGGCGGTCGTGGCGCGCCAGGTTGGCGGCCAGGTGGGCTCGCAGCGCCGGCCCCCATGCCATCGGTCCATCAGGTCCGCCCACCTGATCAACGGTAGCGGGGCTCGGCTAGCGTGCACCGATCGCCGCAGGTTTCCCCACAGTGTGGCCGGCATGACCGGTGCTCTTCCCCTGAGATGCCTGTCCGTCATCATCCCCTGCTACAACGAGCAGGAGACGGTCCAAGAGCTCGTCGCCCGGGTGCTGGCCTCCGAATGGGTCGCAGAGGTGGTGGTCGTCGACGACGGGTCGACGGACAAGACGCTGTCGCTGGTCTCGTCGATCGATGATCCTCGACTCCGGGTGTTGGCGCAGGCCACGAACCAGGGCAAGGGTGCCGCGCTACGCAGGGGCTTCGCCGAGGCTCGGGCCGATCACGTCGTGGTCCAAGACGCTGATCTGGAGTACGACCCGGCCGAGTACGGCGAGCTGCTCGCACCGCTCCTCGCCGGCGAGGCCGACGTCGTGTACGGATCCCGCTTCCTCGGGGGGAGGCCGCACCGGGTCCTCTACTTCTGGCATGCCGTGGGTAACCGGGCTCTCACCACGCTTTCCAATGCGTTTACCGGGATCAACCTGACCGACATGGAGACTTGCTACAAGATGGTCCGGCGGGAGGTCGTAGAGACCCTGGTCCTTGAGGAGGATCGGTTCGGGTTCGAGCCGGAGATCACCGCGAAGCTGGCCCGGGGGGGATGGCGCATCTTCGAAGTCGGGATCTCGTACCACGGCCGGACTTACGCCGAGGGCAAGAAGATCGGATGGAAGGACGGTGTGCGCGCTTGTTACTGCATCGTCCGGTACTCGTCGCTGGCGGCGAGGATCCCTCGGTTCCGCCCCCGCTGAGACAGCTTTACGATACGTAGGCGACTCGAAAGCTTGGTATGGTTCGAACGGCCGCAACCGCCCCCGACCGCGGCCAACCAAACCTGGAGGTTGCAAGATGAGAGCTTTGGCGCGCTGGTGCTTCAGGCGCCGCCGGGTGGTGTTGGCCGTATGGCTGGCCGCCCTCATCGGCTCGGCCGTGCTGGCGCAAGGCGTCGGCACCAACTTCTCCACCAAGTTCCAGTTGCCCAATACCCAGTCGGCCGAGGCCCTGTCCCTCCTGCAGAAGGACTTCCCGGCTGCTTCGGGCAGCTCGGACCAGATCGTGTTCCACGCCACGACCGGCACCGTGCGCGACCCGGCCATCCAGGCGCGGGTCAGCCAGATGCTGCAGAAGGTCTCCTTCCTCCCCCACGTCCGGGCGGTGACCAGCCCCTACAGCGCAAGGGGAGCGGGCCAGGTGAGCAAGGACTCGACGATCGCCTTCGCCACGGTACTCTTCGACGGCCAGGTCAAGGACAACCCGAAGTCGGCCGTCAAAGCAGTCATCTCCACCGCGCAGGCCGCCCGTGACGGCCAGCTCCAGGTCGCGCTGGGCGGCCAGGACATCGAGCAGGCCCAGCAGCAGAACAGCAATGCCAGCACCCTCTTCGGGGTCGTGTTCGCCCTCATAGTCCTGGGCGTGGCCTTCGGCGCGCTCTTTGCGGCGTTCCTCCCGATCATCACCGCACTGGTCGCCATCGGCATCGGGTACTCGCTCACCGGTCTGGCGAGCCACGTCTTCTCGGTAGCCAGCTTCGCGACCATTCTCGGGGTGCTGATCGGCCTCGGCGTGGGCGTCGATTACGCCCTCTTCATCGTCACCCGGCACCGTTCCGGGCTCAGGGCCGGCCGCAGCGTCGAAGAGTCGGCCGTCGTCGCCGTCAACACCGCGGGGCGCGCTGTCTTCTTCGCCGGCATCACGGTCTGCATCGCACTTCTGGGACAGTTCGCGCTCGGCTTGTCCTTCCTGTACGGGATCGCGGTTTCCGCGTCGGTCACCGTGATCCTCACGATGTTGGCATCCCTGACCCTCCTTCCCGCCCTCCTCGGGTTCTTCGGCATGAAGGTCCTCAGCCGCAGGCAGCGGGCCACCCTGGCGACCGAGGGTCCATCGGACGAGGAGGTCACCGGTTTCTGGGCTCGCTGGGCGGCCTTCATCGAGCGGGCTCCGACGCTGCCTGCCATCGCCTCGGTGATCGTGGTGGTGGTCGTGGCGTTGCCGGTTCTCACCCTGCGGCTCGGGCTCGCCGACGCCAGCAGCGATCCGCCGGGCAGCACCACGCTTCAGGCGTACACCCTGTTGGCGAAGGGCTTCGGGCCGGGTGTGAGCGGGCCGTTCCAGCTGGTGGCCGAGCTTCCCTCGGCTGCCTCTGAGCCGACTTTCGCGGCGCTGGCCCGCTCCTTGACTCGTGAGCCGGGAGTGGTCTCGGTAAGCGCCCCGATCCTCAGTCCTGGCGGCAAGGTGGCGGTCGCCAACCTGTACCCGGCCACGAGTCCGCAGTCCGCCGCCACCACCAACCTGCTCACGCGACTGCGTGGCCAGGTCATCCCCAGGGCGTCGGCGGGCACCGGAATCACCGTCCTGGTGGGTGGAGCGACTGCCATCCAGACCGACTTCGCGCACATATTGGCGTCCAAGTTGCCCCTGTTCCTGGCTGTGGTCGTCATCCTCGGGTTCGTCTTGTTGATGGCGGTCTTCAGGAGCCTCCTGGTGCCGCTGATCGCCTCCGTGATGAACCTCCTGTCGGTCGGCGCCGCCCTTGGACTGATGAACGCAGTGTTCGAATGGGGTTGGGGCCACTCGTTGTTCCGGATTGCCACCAAGACCCCGGTCGAGGTGTTCCTGCCGGTCATCCTGATTTCGATCCTCTTCGGGCTGTCGATGGACTACGAGGTGTTCCTGGTCAGCCGAATGCACGAGGAGTGGGCTCACAGTCGCGACAACCGCCGGGCGGTGACCGCCGGCCAGGCGGCGACGGGGCGGGTGATCACCGCGGCCGCCACCATCATGATCCTGGTGTTCGCCTCCTTCGCCCTCGGCAGCAACGTCATCATCAAGCAGTTCGGCATCGGCTTGGCGGGCGCCATCGTCATCGACGCGTTCGTCGTGCGCACGGTGCTGGTCCCCGCCCTGATGCACCTCTTCGGCGCTCGCAACTGGTGGCTGCCGGCGTGGCTCGACCGGGTCATGCCTCAGCTCAACGTCGAGGGAGCGGACTCGGCTCGTCCGGCGGCTGCGACGAGCGAGCCGGTGCTGGTCCCGCCCGGGCGCTGACGTGCAGGTCCGACATCCACCGGCCATCGGGCGCCCGCGGGACCCGCATCTCGACGGGGCGGCCATGACCGCAGCGATCGCGCTGATCGTCGAGGGCGGGTACCACGCTTTGAGCATGGACCGGATCGCTACCCGCGCCGGCGTGAGCAAGGCGGCGCTCTACAGGCGTTGGCCCAACAAGCTGGAGCTGGTAGTGGATGCGATCGGGCACCGCGCCGTGGATCGCCTGGTGATGCCAGACACGGGCGATGTGCGCCGGGACCTGGTCGAGCTGCTGACAGGCTTCCTGAGCGACAAGCGGGCCGACGCCAAGACCTACGAGTCCCTCGGCGCAGCCGTCTTCGGCGACCCGGAGCTGGCGGCGCGCTGTCGCCACACCCTGGTGGCCAGCTTCACTGCGGGGTTGCGTCTCATCGTGGAGCGAGGTGTGAGGTGTGGCCAGCTGCCGCCGGACACCGACGTCGACCTGCTCTCCGACGTGGCCCCTGCGCTGATCCGCCACCGCCATCAGCAGACCGGCCAACCGCTCGACGAGACGTTCATCGAGCGAATCGCCGCCCAGTTCTTCAAGCCCGCCGGCGCAGCGGTGCCGGTGGCATCCGGGGATGCCCCTAGGGGCGGCGGTTCGCCTCGAGCTGGCGGCATGGGGCACAGGTCCCGGTAAGGGCAAAGTGGCGCATGTCGACTTCGAACCCGTAGCGGTCGCGAAGATCGGTCCGCACGGCGCCGAAGGCGGCCTGCTCGGCTTGGGTAACGGCTCCGCAGCTTTCGCAGGTGAGATGCACGTGCGGGTTCTGGTCGAGGTGCCATTGCGCCGGGCCGTGCCCGAGGTGGCTGTGGTACACCACGCCGAGCTCCTCGAATCGCTCGAGGTTGCGGTACACCGTTGCCTGGTGGACCGACGGGTGGTCGGCGTGGATCTGCTCGGCCAGCTCTTCGGCTGTACGGTGCGCGGGCCCGCTGACCAGCGCCTCTAGGATGACACGGCGGGCCCCGCTGGCCCGGCCGCCCCGCGCCCGGAGCAGGTCCATCACCTCCGTGACTCGCTGCTCCACGTCGCTCGGGCCGCGTCGGTCGACGTGTGACGAGGCAGCCATAGCGGTGCTACCCGTCCTCGTTGATCGCGCCGAGCGCAGCTGCGGAGTTCCAGCGATCTTCCAGCCGGCCGTATTTCCATACGGTTAGTGCCACGACCCAGGTGACGACGAACAGGGCGACGATGATGTAACCCGCCACGTTGATGTTGAAGCCGTTGACCACGTTCCACAAGCCGCCGGAGAGGCGTAGCTGGGCGCTCAGCACCGAAAGCAGCTCGATGGTGCCGATGGCCAATGCCACCGAGACGGACAGTCCGGTGATGATGATGTTGTAGTAGACCTTGCGCACAGGACGGGAGAAGGCCCATTCGTAGGCGAAGTTCATAAACGAGCCGTCGACGGTGTCGAGCAGGCTCATCCCGGCCGCGAAGAGGAGCGGCAAACTGAGCACCGCCCAAAAAGGTAGCCCCGACGCCACAGCTGTTCCCGAGAGGATGAGGAAAGCCACCTCCGTAGCGGTGTCGAACCCCAACCCGAAGAGAAAGCCGATCGGGTAGAGCTTCCATGGCTGGTCGATCCGCCTCGCCAGCGGCCCGAAGAACCGGTTCATCATTCCTCGGGCGTTGAGCTGGCGCTCGAGCTCGTCGTGGTCGAACCTGCCCCGGCGCATCTCGAGGAACATCCGGACGATCGACACCAAGATGACGACATTGAGAAGGGCGATCACGTACAAGAACACGCCGGATACCGAGGCGCCGATAAGACCCGTGTAGTGGTGCAGCTGAGAATTGGTGTCTTTGACCTGGCCGTTGAGGGCCCGGATTCCGAAGTTGAGCAGCAACGACAGCAGCAACACCACCGACGAGTGGCCGAGGGAGAACCAGAGGCCGGTGGACAGGGGACGCTTGCCCTCCGCCATCAGCTTGCGGGTGGTGTTGTCGATGGCCGAGATGTGATCGGCGTCGAAGGCGTGGCGCATGCCGAGGGTGTAGGCGAGAACGCCTGTGCCGATGCCGAAGGTCTCGGTCTTGCTCAGGGGATAGTGACCTTCCGTGGCCGCGACCAGCAGCACGATGCCGGCGGCGTGAAGCAAGAAGACGACTCCCGCCATCCCCGCGACCTTCTGCCATTCCTTCCGGCTCAGTCCCCGGCGGATGGCCTCCATTCGCGATCGCGGCGGTAGCGATGCGGTCACACTCGACTCGACGGTGTCCTCCTAGCTCGGACCACCAACCTAGTTGCGTACAGCTCGCAACAAGAACTGGCGGCCCGCCACGAGCGGTGATCACCACATCCGCCCCCGTGCGAGCGCCAGATCGGGGGGGAGATCGCGCCGTGCTCGGCGAATCCTGTCCCTAGGGAAAGATCGACCGTGTCGTCGCGTACATGTTCGCCGTAGACCTCTAGCCCCCGGCCTCCTGGAGGACCCCTCTCCGATGACTGCAAACCACTCGCCCACAGACCGGCTCGGCCAGCCTCCGGCGCCGATTGCCGCGGGAGCCCATCCGCTGCTCGGCATCGAGCCGGCATCGGTCGGCAAGGTAGTGATCGGACTCGGCGCCTTCATGGCCGCCATGCCTTTCGTTGGGCCTGCGGTAGGAGTGCCGCTGGACGGGGCGGCGTGGCAGTGGAGCACCGACCGGATCGTGTTGCACTTGGTGCCAGGGTTGTTGGGTGTTGTGCTCGGCCTATCGGTGGTGAGAGTGGCGCGCCGCGGCGCCGGCGGCCGCCTGGCGATGGCGCCGGGCCTGCGCCTGCTGGCCTACGCCACGGTCGCTCTGGGGGCGTGGATGGGCGCCGGACCTTGGCTCTACGACCTCGTCGTCCCCGGCGCTGGCCAATCTGGGCTCATGTTCCTCGGAGTGCCGGGCTGGGCATCGATGTCTCCGCTCCACCAGATGGCTCTAGAGGCCGTGTGCCACTGGGGTCCCGGCATCCTGACGGCTGCGTCAGGTCTCGCGGTGTCGGCGGTCGCAGTCGGAATTGCCCACCCCGGCCGCCCCGAACCTGCCTGACAAGAGCTCGTCGACCGGCCCTGACCTGCCCTGCCGTCGGGTTAGGCTGAGCCGGCCGTCTCAGAGTGGCTGGGGCACCGGACCAGGAGGTCGTCCCCATGGCCAAGCGACGCACCTACGGCACCTCGGCTGTTGTAACCGGAGCGGGTAGCGGCATAGGCCGGGCTTTCGCCGTCGAGCTGGCTGCGCGCGGCGGACGGGTCGTGTGCAGCGATATCTCCCTGGCGCGTGCCGAGGAGACGGCGTCGCATATCCGCGCCTCGGGCGGTTCGGCGCTTGCGCTGATCTGCGATGTGTCTCAACTGGAGGAGGTCATATCGCTGGCGCTAGCGGCCGAGGACTGGTTCGGCACCCCGGCGGACTTGGTCGTCAACAATGCCGGCGTTGCTTCCGGAGGGTCGGTGATCGGGGAGACGCCGATCGAAGATTGGCGTTGGACCGTCGGCACCAACCTGTGGGGTGTCGTCCACGGTTGCCACGTCTTCGTGCCCCGATTTCGGGCGGCTGGGCGCGGCGGGGTGATCAACGTGGCCTCTGCGGCGGCCTTTGCAGCAGCTCCACAGATGGGCGCGTACAACGTCACCAAGGCGGGGGTCCTCGCAGTGTCGGAGACCCTGGCTGGCGAATTGTGGCGTACAGGCATCGGAGTCACCGTCGCGTGCCCCACCTTCGTGGCCACCAAGATCGCAGCTGACGGCCGGCTTACCGTGAGCGGACGCGAGATGACCAACCAGTTGATGGCTCGGGGCAAAGTATCGGCCGAGGGCGTTGCTCGCCTCACGCTCGACGGCCACGAACGCGGACGCCTGTACGTCCTGCCGCAGGCAGACGCCAAGGTTCTCTGGCGGGTGAAGCGCCACTTCCCTGGCCTGTACGCGCGGGCTGTAGGAGCGGGTGGCCGAATGGCCGGACGGCGGATGGGCAAGGCCGCGGCTCCCGACTCCCCGGTCTAGCCACAGCTCCCGGCCCAGCTCTGGCCTAGCTCCCGGCCGGGGCCGAGCTTGGGCCGAAGTCGACGACGAAACCAAGCTCGTCGGTTCCTCGGACAACCGCCAGCTCCAAGCTGCCGTGGTCCGCACCGTCGAGGGCTGCGGTCAGGTCATCCAGCGACAGCAGCGGTCGGCCAGCGGCCGCAACCAGGAGGTCACCCGTGCGGATCCCAGCCCTTTCGGCTGGGCCGCCTTCCTCGACGCCGCGCACCAAGAGGCCGTCGCGCTCCGGCAATCCCGCTGCCGCGCGGATGCGCCGAGCCGCCTGCGACGGGGCCAGCGCCACCCCGAGGCGCCGGCGGGTCGGCCCTTCTCCTCGCGACAGGTCGTGGGCCCGGGAGCGCAGCTCAGCCGATACAGGCACTGCGAGGTAGAAGCCGTCGCCGAGGCGGTGCGTAGAGATCGCCACCAGGCGACCCTCTGCGTCGACCACCGGTCCGCCCGACGATCCAGAAGCGAGAGGTGCAGTGTGCTCGACAGCCTCCTCGATCAAGCGGCCGCCCGGTCCCCGGAACGAACGGCCCGTCGCCGAGACGGCGCCCTGGGTGATGCGGATGCCGCCCCCACGCGGGAGCGCCAGCGCAAACACGGGCTGACCCAGGGCGGGCGGCTCGCCGGCCCATTCGAGCGGTGGGCTGCCAGCCGTGTCGACGGTGATGGCGGCGAGGTCACCGTCGGCGTCAACTCCGGCGACCTCGCCTGCCACCCTCCTACCGTCGGCGAAGGTCACCGTGGTCTGGCCGCCGCGCAGGTTGTGGGCGTTGGTGGCTACCACCCCCGGGGCGAGGATGATCCCGGCACCTCGGCCGGGACCACGGCCTATGCGGACGACTGATGCGCCGGCGCGCTCGGCGACGGTCTGGATGGTGGACTGCAGGGCGTCCAGGACTGACATTTGTCCTCCAAATCGCAGTAGCTTGCGAGATGCAAGTTACTACACCGGGCGGCTTCCGGTGCCTGCTGCTCAGCCGGCTCCCGGAGACCCCCCGGCCACCTCGTAGGACCACAGCTCCGATGTCACCGCCACCGGGCCTCCGTGAGCCGCAGGGCGATCCGCGCCGGCATGGCCGTGGGAGAAGGCCGCCGACGAAACCCACCCCTGGAACGACGCCTCGTCGCGCCAGCGGGTCACGACCAGCCATTGGTTGCGCTCGTCGGTCGGCCGGAGCAGCTCGAAGCCCTCGAAGCCGTCCTGCCCGTCAACCGCCCCGGCGCGCGCGGCAAAGCGTTGGGCCAGCTCGTCCCCCGACTCGGCAGGCACGGTTATAGCGTTGATCTTGATCACGGTCATGGCGCGATCTGAGCAGATGGAGACCCCGCAATCACGCCGTGGCTATCTGTGAGCGCAGCCGCGGCGGTGGCTTCGAGGGGGGCGCCGGGTAGAACGCCGCCGTGACTGCACAGTCGGGAATCTTCGCGCTCGGGACCGTGGAACACTGCTATGTCGAGCTGGACTTGGTGCCGGGCCGCGCGGCGGTCGACCTCGTGGCCGTGCTGGCGGCGCTGAGCGGCCCTGACACCACGGTGATCGGTGCGGGGGTAACCATCGCCTTCCGTCCCGAGCTGTGGTCAGCAGTCGCCCCTGCCCCTGCGTCCCCCGACGTCCGCTCGTTCGAGGAGGTCGCCGGGCCCGAGGTGACAATGCCCGCCACCCAACACGACGCCTGGTTGTGGGTCGCGGGCGGATCCCGCGATGCCGTGTTCGACAGCACCCTTCGCATTCTGCGCCAGCTCGACGGGTTGGCTACCGTCGCCACCGAGGTCACCGGGTGGGTCTACCGACATGACCGGGACCTGACCGGCTTCATCGACGGCACCGAGAACCCCTCCCCTCTCGAGGCGCCGGAGGTAGCGGTTCTCGCTGAGGGTCCGGCGTCGGGCTCCAGCGTCGTCCTGATTCAGAAATGGCGCCACTTGGACAGCTTCGCTGCGCTCACCGACGAGGAGCAGCAGCGGGTCATCGGCCGGACAAAGCCCGACAGCGTGCAGCTCGCCGACGACGTCATGCCGATGGACTCGCACGTGAGCCGCAATGTGATCGAAGAGGACGGCGAAGAGCTGGCCATCTATCGCCGCAACACCGCTTACGGCGGCCCGACCGATCACGGCACGCTCTTCGTCGGGTTCTGCGCCACGCAGCGCCCCTTGCAGCTGATGCTGGAGCGGATGGTCGGTGCTGGTGACGGCATCCGCGACGCCCTCACCCGGCACACCGTCGCTCTCACCGGCTCGTATTACGTGGCGCCTAGCGTCGAGGCCCTTCGGAAGTTCGTCCCGGAGGAGCCGGTGGCCTGACCGCGGATGGCGCGTTGTCGGGACACCGGGGCGTCAGGCGGGCCGCTCGCCTCGCTTGGTGGCCCTTCGCGGAGCCACCGAGGGAGCCCTGCGCAGGCAGGCCATGATCTCCGGCCTCTGTGCCTGGCTCAACTTGAGGTCCTTGAGCGTGAGGCCGCTCTTGTACATCGAGGAGAGGAAGTCGTACCAGATGTCTGAGTCGCTGACCGGCTCCACCGGCGGTTCGCCGGACAGTTCGATCAGCGCAGCGCGTTGTGTTGGGGTAAGCATCGCACCTTCCGGGCTGCAGCCAGGCCCCTCGATCAGGGTCGGCGCAGCAGGGTGAACTCGACCGATCCTACCGGGTCTGGGCTGGCCGCGCGGAGGGCCCCTTCCGCACCCGGCCCCGACTCTCTAGGCTCTAGCGGATGTCGTGGTCGCTCCGCCCGGCAATCGTCGCGGCGCTGGCCGTAGCGGCCTGTACTTCCTGCGGGGCAGGCAGAGCTGCGACGGCCGCCCTCCCGGGTCCGACCGCCGGGGGAGCGCCCCCCACGGCGCAGGCCACCACCACGGTGCCGGCGACGGTGACAACCGGGGCCGCGCCGGCCCCACCGGCCACGTCGGCGGCCGGTGGGGATCCCGGGCTCCTCCCTCAGACTGGGGCGGTCCCGGTCAAAGACGGCCAGTTCCTCGCAGAGATGGCGATGTTCTGGCAGGCTGTGACCACCGGCCAGGTGCCGCTGGCGATGGCGGCGTTCTTCCCGGAGACGGCATACGTGCAGCTCAAGGCGCTGCGCGATGATGCCGCCGACTGGACGGACCGGTTGCTCGCCCATTTCGAGTTGGACATCCAAGCGGCCCGCCATCTGCTCGGTCCCGATGCCGCGATGGCCCAGTTGGTCTCGGTGGACGTCGGTCCCGCACGGTGGATCTCGCCCGGCGCCTGCTACAACCGGCTCGGCTACTGGAACAGCCTCAACTCGCGGGTGGTCTACACCATCCACGGCGTCGTCTACTCGTTCGGCATAGCGGCCCTCGACGGCTGGCGGGGCGAGTGGTACATCATCCATCTGGGCAGCGAGTCGCCTCCGGCCGGGGCTGGCGTGGTCGACGCCCCGCAAGCAGGTCCCGGCCTGCCAGGTGGAGGCCGGGGCTGCTGAGCGTCGCAACCCTCCGGTACCGTCGCTGCCATGCTGCACCTGCACCGAGCCTCGAGGGGTGACGCTCTGGCGGCCGGTCTCGCCGAGGTGCTGCGGTCCCCCGTGGGGGACCCGTTCGCGCCCGAAATCGTCGCCGTGCCCACCCGAGGCGTCGAGAGGTGGCTGTCCCAGCGCCTATCGGCCGCCCTCGGAGCTCGACCCGGTCGAGCCGACGGCGTCTGCGCCAACGTGGAGTTCCCCTTCCCGCGTGCCTTGGTGGGCGCCGCGCTGGCCGCGACCACCGGCATCGAAGCGGCCGATGACCCATGGTCGGCCGAGCGGTCGGTGTGGCCACTGCTCGGCGTGGTCGACGAGGCGCTCTGCGAATCGTGGCTCGCCCCGCTGGCGGCGCACCTCGGGTCGGCCGAGGGGGACGATCGGCGGTCCCGAAGGTTCTCCACGGTCCGCCACCTAGCAGACCTGTTCGACCGCTACGGGGTGCATCGCCCGGAGCTGCTGGAATCCTGGTCAGCGGGGGACCAGGCACCTGCCTCTGCCGACGAGGCCTGGCAGGCGGAGCTGTGGCGCCGGCTGCGAGCCCGCATCGCTGCGCCGGACCCGGCCGAGCGACTCGAGCTCGCTTGCGTCCGCGTGGCGGAGAATCCCGGCGTGGTCGACCTCCCCGAGCGCGTGTCGCTGTTCGGCCTGACCCGATTGCCTGGAACCTACCTCCGGCTACTCGCCGCCTTGGCGCGCGGCCGAGAAGTGCACCTGTGGCTGCTGCACCCCTCCCCGGTCCTGTGGGCGCGCCTGAGCGAAGAGCCATCCAGGCCATCCAGGCCATCCAGGCCATCCGGGCCCGAACGGCGCTCCCACCCCGCACTGGTCCCGGCCAACCCGCTCCTGCGAAGCTGGGGGAGAGACGCCACGGAAATGCAGGCCGTGTTGACGGCGGTCGGCGCTCGCTCGGGAGATGCCATGCCCGACCCGCCGGCGCGCACAACCCTGCTCGGTCGGGTCCAGGCGGATGTGCGCTCCGACCGTGATCCAGCTGTTGTGGGAGGCCCCTACTCGTCACCTGCCGGCCCCCGGCCGCTGCTAGCCCCCGGCGACCGCAGTCTGCAGGTGCACGCTTGCCACGGGCGGGCGCGACAGGTCGAGGTGCTGAGGGACTCCATAGTCCACTTGCTGGCGGCCGACGACACCCTCGAACCGCGCGACGTCATCGTGATGTGCCCCGACATCGAGGTCTTCGCTCCTCTCATCCACGCCACGTTCGGGGCCGCCCGCGCCGCTGGCGGTGCCGACCTGCACGTCCGCCTGGCCGACCGTTCGCTGCGCCAGACCAACCCGCTGCTCGGCGCGCTGGGCCGGCTCCTGGACCTGGCCGCTGGCCGGGTCACTGCATCGGAGCTGCTCGACCTGGCCGGTACCGCGCCGGTCCGGGCCAGGTTCGGGTTCGACGACGACGAGCTGTCCCGGGTGGACGGCTGGGTGCGCTCCTCCGGGGTCCGTTGGGGCCTGGACGCGGCTTGGCGGAGGCCGTACCACCTCGACGACGTGGCCCACGGCACGTGGCGCGCCGGTCTGGACCGGGTACTGACCGGTGTCGCCATGTCGGAGGCACCGTACGGCTTGGTCGGCAGTGTGCTGCCACTCGACGATGTGGACAGTGGTGACATCGACCTCGCGGGCCGGGTCGCCGAGCTGGTGGAGCGGACGGGGGAGGCTCTGCGGGCCTTCTCGGTGGCTCATCCCGTAGGAGAGTGGTTGGCGGCCATCGCCGCCGCCGCGGATGCCCTCATGGCGTGCCCGCCGGCGGAGGAGTGGCAACGGACCCAGCTGACCCGGATCCTCGACGACGTTGCGGAGCAGGTCTCCGCCAGCCCCGGTGGAGCAGCCATCACCTTGAGGCCCGACGAGGTGCGGGCGTTGCTCGCCGACCGCCTGCGCGGCGTGCCGACCCGCGCCAACTTTCGCACCGGGCACCTAACGATGTGCACGCTCGTCCCAATGCGCTCCGTGCCCCACAGGGTCGTGTGCCTGCTCGGCCTCGACGACGGCGCTTTTCCCCGGCGGACCACCCCCGACAGTGACGACCTGCTCGGCGGCGACCGACGCCTTGGCGACCGACACATTGGCGACCGCGACCCGCGCCACGAGGATCGCCAGCTGCTGCTCGACGCCCTCCTTGCTGCTGAGGACACGCTGGTCATCACCTATTCCGGCCGCGACGAGCGAACCAACGCAGTCCGGCCGCCGGCGGTCCCAGTGGGTGAGCTCCTCGACGTGGTGGACCGCACGGTGGCGTCCAGTGGCACCCGACCCCGCGACCAGGTCGTCACCGAGCACCCTCTCCAACCGTTCGACGAGCGTTGCTTCGTGACGGGGGCCCTGCTGCCGGGAGAGGCCTGGAGCTTCGACCGGGCCGCCCTCCACGGCGCCATGGCCGCCCGCCGCGCGCGCCACCCGCCACGCGACGGCCTGGTCGCCCTGCTGCCAACGATGCGCCCGGATCCCTTGGCCCTGGACGATTTGGTGCGGTTCGTGGAGCATCCGGTACGAGCATTCCTCCGGCAGCGCCTGGCTGTCACCGTTCGGGGTGAGCGCATCGAGACCGGCGATTCTGTCGCCATCGAGCTCGATGCTCTGGAGAAGTGGCAGGTCGGCGACCGGCTCCTGGCCGCCCGTCTGGCCGGCGTCGGAGGCCATGAGTGCGTGCGCGCCGAGTTGGCCCGCGGATCGCTGCCGCCCGGGCGTCTCGGCTGGCGGGTGCTCGATGAGATGGCCCCGGCCATCGAGGCGCTGGTCGCCGAGGTGGGCGCCTCGCCGTGCGGGGGCCGCCTGGTCGACGTCACCACCCCGGTAGGCGGGCGCACGCTGGCTGGGACGGTGGGCGACGTGTTCGGCGACCAGGTGCGCACGGTGACCTACTCCCGCCTCGGGGCCAAGCACCGCTTGACGGCGTGGGTCCGCTTGCTCGCCCTCACCGCATCGCATCCCGCCCGGCCCTGGACAGCCAGATCGATCGGACGGGCCGGCAACGGGAGCACCGTCGCCGTCGCCCGCATCCCGCCGTTGGGCCCCGACGCCGCATCTCGCGCCGACCGGGCCACCTGGGAGCTGGCGACGATCGTCGACCTCTACTTCCGCGGGATGCGCGAGCCGCTGCCGCTGGCGACCAAGACGGCAGCAGCGTGGGCGGGGTCGGCGCTTCGGGGCCGTGACGGGGAAGCGGCCGCCCGCCGGGAGTGGGCGACCGGCTTCAACGCTCCATTCCCGCACGAGGACCGGGACCCTGCGCACCGCTTGGCCTATGGCGCCGTCCTCGACTGGGACCTTTACACTGCCGACCCTCCGCGACCTGACGAGGCCGGATGGGGGGATCATTCGAGCCGGGCAGGCTGCCTCGCTCAACGCTTATGGGGCGGCTTGCTCGCCTTGGAGGTCCTGAGTTGACGAGGTTCGACGAGCTGCGGCCGTTCGATCTCTCCATCGATCTGCCGTCCGGGGTCACGTTGCTGGAGGCGTCGGCGGGGACCGGGAAGACCAGCACCATCGCCAGCCTGGCCGTCCGCTATCTGGCGGCCGGGGTCCCTATCGACCGGCTGCTGGTCGTCACCTTCACCCGCAGTGCGACCGGGGAGTTGCGGGAGAGGGTGCGGGCCCGATTGGCCGCCACCGAGGCCGGCCTCCGCTCTGTCCTCTGCCCCCCAGGGGCCGGCGCAACCCCGTCCGCCTCCGCGGCCCCGCCCGTGTCCACCGGTGACGAGCTGATCGATCTCCTCGCGGCCGGCACCGCGGAGGAGACGCACGCCCGGCTCCAGAACCTGGCTGCGGCGTCGGCGGACTTCGACGCCGCGACCATCGCGACCATCCACGGGTTCTGCGAGCAGATGTTGACCGGCCTGGGCACGGCCGCGGACTGTGGCCGTGACCTGCGCTTCGTCGAAGACAACGACGCGCTGGTGAGGGAGGTCACCGATGACCTCTACCTGCGAAAGTTTCGTTCCGCAGAGCGCCCGACGTTCCGCCACCGGGATGCCCGCCAGATCGTGGCCGTCGCGGTGGCCAACCGCGATGCCTTCTTGGAGCCGGTCGGTGCCGGACGCGACACGACCGAGGGCCTACGACGCAGCCTGGCCGCCCGTGGCCGGGACGAGGTGGTCCGGCGCTCCAGGAGGGCCGGTACGATCGGGTGGGACGACCAGATCGCCAGGCTCGCCGCCTCGCTGGAGGGGCCTTCGGGCGAGATCGCCGTCCAGAGACTCCGGGACCGCTATGCCGTGGCGCTCGTAGACGAGTTCCAGGACACCGACCAGCGGCAATGGGCCATCTTCTATCGGGCGTTCGCCGAAGGCGACATTCCGTTGCTGCTGATCGGAGACCCCAAGCAGGCGATCTACAGCTTCCGGGGGGCTGACGTGTGGACCTATCTGGCCGCCAAGGCCAAGGCCCGCCAGGCTTTCACCCTTTCGACCAACTGGCGCAGCGACCAACCGCTCCTCGACGCTCTCGACGCGGTGATGGCGGGCGCCACCCTCGGCCATCCCGACATCCCCTACCGGAAGGTGACCGCCTCCCCCGGGCACAACTCTTGCCGGCTGGTCGGCGCTCCGGTCGCCGTCCCGCTCAGGTTGCGCCTCGTGCACCGCGACGACGGCCTGGTGGAGCGGACGGCCAAGAGCGGCTGGGCACAGGTCGACAGTGCACGCGCCGTCGTCGCCGCCGATCTGGCTGCCGACATCACCGCCCTGGTGTCCTCCGAGGCGGTGATCACCGAGGGTCCTGCCGGTCTGGCCGGCCTCCCGGATGGAACCGGGCAGCGCCCGGTCGCCTGTGGGGACGTCGCGGTCCTGGTGCGGACCAACCACGAGGCGGTGACGATCCAGGCGGCACTGGAACGAGTCGGGGTGCCGGCGGTCGTCGCAGGGGGCGGCAGCGTCTTCTCCACCCCCGCAGCGGCCCACTGGCTGACCCTCCTGGAGTCGCTGGAGCAGCCGGCCGCTTCCGCCCGGGCCCGGGCCGCGGCATTGACGCCGTTCATCGGCTGGGGCTCGACCACGTTGGTGGGGGCGTCGAGCGGCGAGCTGGACCGCTTGCAGGCCACCATCCACCGGTGGGCGGCCGTCCTCGCCGAGCAGGGTGTCGCCGCTCTCGCCGAGACGGTGGCCAGCGAAGAGGACCTGGTCGCCAGGGAGCTGGCTTGCACCGGAGGCGAGCGCCGGCTCACCGACCTGCGCCACGTCGCGGAGCTGCTCCATGCCGAGGCCACGACCTCCGGCGCCGGCGGGCGGGCCATCACCTCCTGGCTTCGCGACCGCATCGAGGACGCTGGCTCTGACACGGCTGCAGAAGAGCGGAGCCGGCGCCTGGAGTCCGATGAGGCAGCCGTACAGATCCAGACCGTGCACCGGAGCAAAGGTCTCGAGTACCCGATCGTCTACCTCCCGTACCTTTGGCACGCCTTTCCCGACGGGGACTCCATGCCTCTGTACCACGACCCCGACGCTGATGACCGCCGTACTATCGACGTCGGGGGCGAGCGTCCCGACGACTGGTCACGCCACCGGGCTCGAGCCGCCGAGGAACGCCGCGGGGAAGACTTGCGCCAGGCCTACGTAGCCTTTACCCGCGCCCGCCACCAGGTCGTGGCCTGGTGGGTCACCGGTCACGAGACCACCAATGCCCCGCTGGCCCGCTTCATCCTCGGACGGGCGCCGGACGGTTCTATGTCTCCGCGACCGGCTCAGGTCCCGAAGGATGACGACGCAGTCGAGGCGCGCATGGCGGAGTTGGCTGCTCGGTCGGCTGGCACGATCTCGGTCGAGCGCGTCGGGCCACCCAGCGCGAAGCCCTTCCGGTCAGGCGACTCGAGGCCGTCCGATCTCGGGGTGGGGGTGTTCACGCGGACCCTCGACGTCGCCTGGGGGAGGTCCTCTTACACCGGCCTCACCGCCGGCGCCCACGCGGCCGGTCGGAGCGCCGCGGTCGCAAGCGAGTCCGAGGTGCCCGGCGTCGCCGACGAGCCGTCCGAGCCCGCCGGACCTTTCGAGGAGGATCGCTCCGGGGTGATGGCGGGTCTCGGCTCGCCGATGGCCGACCTGCCAGCCGGCGCCGCGTTCGGCATCACAGTCCATGCGGTGTGCGAGTCGGTGGACTTCTCAGCGCCGGACCTGCGGGCGGAACTGGTGAGGCATGTCGCCGAGGTCACCGGGGTCCAGGACCAGCCCAGCCTGGCCGGCCTCCCGATAGCGCTGGCGGCAGTGATCGAGACCCCCTTGGGTCCCCTCGTGGGAGGGCGCCGACTTCGCGATGTGGGCACGGGCGACCGCCTCGACGAGCTGAGTTTCGAGCTGCCGATGGTGGGCGGCGACCGACCGGGCGCCGCTCTCGCCGTGACCGATATCGCCGCATGCCTGCGCCGCCACCTCGGAGCCGGAGATCCCTTGGCGGGGTATCCCGACCGCCTCGACGAACCGGCTATGTCCCAGGTCCTGCGGGGCTACCTGACCGGCAGCATCGATCTCGTGGTCAGGGTGCCGGCTGGAGGCTCCACCCGCTACGTCGTCGTTGACTACAAGACCAACTGGCTGGGCCCCCCCGGCGAGCGCCTCACCACCTGGCACTACCGGGCCAGTCGCCTCCGTGAGGCCATGGTGGCCGAGCACTACCCCCTCCAAGCGGTGCTCTACACGGTGGCTCTACACCGCTACTTGCGCTGGCGCCTGGAGGGATACGACCCAGCCGTGCATCTCGGGGGGGTGCTCTACCTGTTCCTCCGAGGGATGGCCGGTGCGGCCACCCCCGTGATCGACGGCAGCCCGTGCGGCGTGTTCGCCTGGATGCCGTCGCCCGAGTTGGTGGTGGAGATGTCGGACCTCATCGACGCCGGTGAGCGTCAGTGAGCGCCGCCGCCTCGCCCGCGCTCGACCGCGCCGACCCCCGGCGGGCGACGGGAGCTCCCGCGTCGCTCGAGGTGTGGAACGAGGTGGCCGTCCTCACCAGTCCCGACGTTCACGTCGCCCGGCGCCTGGCGGCCCTCACCGAACCGGGCGAGGAAGCCCATCCTCACGCGTTGCTCGGCGCAGCCTTCGCTGTGCGTGCTGTGCGCCTCGGGCACGTGTGCGTCGACCTGGCCTCGGTGGCCCGGACAGCCACCAGCGACATCGACCCCGGGGCCGACCTCGCCGGCCTGCCCTGGCCGGCGCCTCTCGAATGGCTGGGCGCCCTGGCCAGATCGGAGATGGTGGCGCTCGGGGACGACTGGGACGGGGTCCGGCCCCTCCGCCTGGTCGGCACACGGTTGTACCTGGACCGCTACTGGCGCCAGGAATGCCAGGTGGCTGCCGATCTTGCCGCCCGGGCGTCCTGGCCCCTGGACGAGGTCGACGCCGGGGTGCTCGCCGAGGGGCTACGCCGGCTTTTCGGCGACCCCACATCTCGGCCCGACATGCAGCGCCTAGCGGCGGCAGCCGCCGTCACCGGTCGAATCTCGGTCATCGCTGGCGGTCCCGGGACCGGGAAGACCACGACAGTGGCCCGGATCCTCGCTCTGCTGGAGGAGCAGGCGGCGGTCACCGGCGGCGCAGCATTGCGGATCGCCCTGGCAGCCCCCACCGGCAAGGCGGCGGCGCGGCTGGCCGAGGCGGTCCACTACGAAGCTGGCCGGCTCGAGGTCTCCGACGCCGTACGGTGCCGGCTGCGCGACTTGGGCGCCTCTACCCTGCACCGACTGCTGGGTTGGCGCCCTGACAGCGCCAGCCGATTTCGCCACGACAGCGGCAACCGCCTGCCCCACGACGTTGTGGTGGTGGACGAGACGTCGATGCTGTCGCTGTCGCTGATGGCGAAGCTGGTGGACGCGGTACGCCCTGGCGCCCGCCTCATATTGATCGGCGATCCCCAGCAGCTGGCGTCGGTCGAGGCCGGAGCGGTCCTCGGCGACATCGTCGGCCCCGCCGCGACGGGCATGCGCATGCGCGCCGCCGCCCGGCGGCGCCTTAGGGAGGTGACCGGGATGCCCGTACCGGCCGTCGATCCGGACGCGGCCGTGTCGATAGGGGACGGCATCGTCGTACTGGACCGGGTCCACCGCTTCGGCGGCGCCATCGCCGCCCTGGCATCCGCGGTGGCGGGCGGTGACGGCACCGAGGCGTGCAGATTGCTCCGGTCCGGAGCCCCGGAGCTGCGTTGGCTGGCCGACGACGATCTCGGCGGCGTCCGCAAGGACGTGGTGGTCCACGGAGCTGCGCTGGTCCTGGCGGCAGCGCAGGGGAGGAGACTCGATGCCATCGAGGCCATGGGGGGGCTGCGAGTCCTTTGCGCGCACCGCCAGGGCCCTTCCGGGCTTGCGGCGTGGAACGAGCGCATCGAGCGTTGGCTGGGGTCCGAGGTAGCCGGCTATGGCTCGGGCGGGGTGTGGTATGCCGGTCGCCCCCTCCTCGTTACCGAGAACGACCATGAGCTGCAGCTCTACAACGGCGATACCGGGGTGGTCGTGGCCGCCGCTGGCGGCGACACGATCGCAGTGTTCGAGCGGCGCGGAGTAGTCCGGGAAGTGGCTCCCGCACGACTTCGCGCTGTCCAGACCCTGCACGCGATGACGATCCACAAGAGCCAGGGATCACAGTTCGACGAGGTGATCGTCGTCGTGCCCGATGTGGACGGGCCGATAGTCACCCGCGAGCTCCTCTACACAGCGATCACCCGGGCCCGAAGGCGGGTGACGGTGGTCGGTCCCGAGACGGTCGTTCGAAGCGCCATCGGGCGGCCCGTGGCCAGGGCGTCGGGGCTGCGTCAACGCCTCTGGGAGGCGTGAGGGCCGTCCGCGGTCGCCGGCGCCAGCGCTACCGGCCGGGATCGGCCCACACGAGGGACCGGCCCAGGTCGGCCAACGTGCCGGCCCCGGCGAGGACCATGGCGCGGCGTAGGTCAGCGCTCAACTCGGCGAAGAGCTGCTCGACGCCGGCGGCGCCGCCGGCGGCCAAGGCCCATTGGACCGGGCGCCCCACCATGACTGCAGAGGCACCGAGAGCCAGAGCGCTGAGCGCCGCAACACCGTCGTGGACGCCGCCGTCGACTATCACCGGGACCCGGCCCGCGGCGGCCTCCACCACCTCGACCAAGGCGTCGGCCGTGGCGACCGCCTGGTCCAGCTGGCGGCCGCCGTGGTTGGAGACGATGAGCCCGGCCGCCCCCGCCTCGATGCACATAGCTGCGTCATCGTCCCGCAAGACCCCTTTGACCAGGACGGGAAGGCCTGAGAGGTCTGCCAGCCAGCCGATCGCCTCCGGACCGACCGAGGCGTCTTGAGTGGTGGCCGCGAGAGCGGCCCCTTCGTCGGCGAGCACCCCTGCTGCCATGTGCCGTCCGGTGTTGGCATGTCGGAGGCCGGCGGGCAACGGGATGGCCGGCGCCCTCGGCTTGGTTCCGGTGACGGGCGTATCGCCGGTGAGTACCAGAGCGCCGGCCCCGGCTCGTGCGGCTCGCTTGACGAGCTGCGCGGTGAGGACACGGTCGGCGAGCACGTAGACCTGGTACCACCAAGCTCCCGCCGCGGCCGCCACCTCCTCGATGCCGGCCGACGAACGCGACGACAACACCAGTAGCGTCCCAGCGGCGGCCACCCCCGCCGCGGTGGCCACCTCGCCGTCGGGGTGGAGCAGCCCGTGGTAGGCGCTCGGAGCGCTCAGCAGCGGAGCCGCCAGGGGGGCACCAAGGATGGTCGTCGACAGGTCCGGGCGGGACACGTCGCGCAGCACCCGGGGACGAAGGCGGATCTGGCGCCACGCGTCTACGGCCTCCCCGGCGGTTATCTCCGCCCAGGACCCGGCTTCGACGTAGGCGACCACCTCCGGCGGCAGGGCCTGGCGGGCCTGGCGTCGTTGGACTTCGATCAACGGCAAAGTGCCCAACCGGCATCCCTCACTCTCAGAGGCGGCGGGTGGTTCCAGTTCCCGCGACCTGAACGTAGGGGATGGTGCCATGTCGCGGGAGGGCCGCTCGGCTACAACACCGGGACAAGGTGGTGACGAAGCACCCGGCGCGGGTACAACCCAGTTTCGGAGCGACGAGGAGGACGGGATGGCCATTGGACGACTGGTGCTGCGCGCGACGGTAGGCGGGCTGATGCTCGGGCATGGCCTTCAGAAGCTCACCGGTAGCTTCGGCGGCGCCGGGCTCGAAGGAACCGAGCAGATGATGGGCAGTATCGGCATGCACCCTGCCCGGCACCAGGCTCGCGCCGCGGCACTGAGCGAGACCCTCGGGGGTGCGCTGACCGCAGCCGGGTTCCTCAGTCCTCTCGGGCCGGCGATGATCAGCGGCACGATGGCTGTGGCCATCAAGAAGGTCCACCTGAAGAACGGCGTCTGGGTCACAGGCGGTGGATACGAGTACAACCTCCTGCTCATCGCCGCGTCCGTTGCTCTTGCCGAGTCGGGTCCCGGCATCCTGTCGCTCGACGGCATCCTGCGCCGCCAGCGAAGCGGGCTCGGCGCCGCGCTCTTCGCCCTCGGGCTGGGCGCGGGGGCAGCCGCTGTCGCGCTCGCCGTCGCCGAGAAGGTGGCGCCCGGCGAGGGAGCTGCGACGGAGGTCACAGGGACGGAGGCGGTCACCGAGGTGCCCGCCGGCGCCCCACCGGCCTGACCCTCACCTCGTGCTGCCCGGCGCCTCCATTTGCGTGACGTGCGCCGCGAACCGGCGAAACCAGCCATCCCCACGCGCCCCTGGGCCTCGATGCGCCTAAATCTTTCCGGCTATAGCTCACAGAGGCCGGCAGGCATGACAGACTCGAACCAGCTCATGGCCATCGTCGCCAGTTGCCCAGGGCGCCGAACCCCGAGAAAGCGAGATCGATGACCACGACCGAGACCCTGATCGCTCCGGACGAGCTGGACCCGCTCGGAGCCGTCGAAGGCCCGGTTGCGGTCAAGGCGAGGTGGGAGCAGGTCGCCCTGGCCCTGTTCATCGTGGTTCCTTTCCTCGCTGTGGTGGCGGCCGTTCCCGTGCTGTGGGGCTGGGGCCTGTCCTGGCGGGACGTCGTGATCGCCGTGGCCATGTACTGGTTCACTGGGCACGGGGTCACGGTCGGCTTCCACCGGGCGTTCACTCACCGCTCCTTTCGGGCCAAGCGTTGGCTCAAGGTGCTCCTCGCCGTGGCCGGCTCGATGTCCATTGAGGGTCCGGTCATCCAGTGGGTTGCCGACCACCGCAAGCACCACCGCTTCACCGACAAGGAAGGCGACCCGCACTCGCCCTGGCGTTACGGATCCAACCTGCGGGCTCTCACCAAGGGCTTCTTCCACGCCCACATGGGATGGCTGTTCGACTTGGAGCAGACCTCCCTGCAGCGTTACGCGCCCGACATGTTGAAGGACCAGGACATCGTCCGGGTCAACAAATCCTTCAAATGGCTGGTCGCCGCGTCGATGCTCATCCCGCCGGTGGCCGGTGGTCTGTGGTCGTGGTCGTGGACCGGGGCGCTCACCGCATTCTTCTGGGGAAGCTTGGTGCGTGTCTCGCTGCTGCACCATGTCACCTTTTCCATCAACTCCGTATGCCACGTGACGGGCCGGAAGCCCTTCAAGACCAAGGACCAGAGTGGGAACGTGTGGTGGCTGGCGGTTCCGTCCATGGGCGAGTCGTGGCACAACCTCCACCACGCCGAGCCTTCCGCAGCGCGCCACGGCGTTCTTCGGGGCCAAGTCGACACCAGCGCCCGGCTCATCTGGCTGTTCGAGAGGTTCAGGTGGGTCAGCCACGTGCGCTGGCCGGACCGGCGCCTGCTGGCAGCCAGGGCCCGCGAGGCGGTGGCCCAGCCCAAGGCGCAGCCGGTCACTGCGACCTGAACACCGCCAAGCCCGGGGGCTAGCGGCAGCCGGGGTTCACTTGGCGGTGAGGCGCCGTCGGAAGTCCGGCCGCAGCGGCATGGCTGCCTGCCCGTCGTCGGTCTTGACCGCTAGCACCTGGTGCAACTCGATCCGGCGCTGCTCGAAGCCCAGCCGGCTGCCGGTCAGGTAGAGCCGCCAGACGCGCGCCTTGCCCTCGCCTACCTCAGCGACCGCTGCGGGCCAGTTGGCGTCCAGGTTGGCAGCCCACGCCGCGCAGGTCCGGGCATAGTGCTCCCTCAGATTCTCCTCGTGGCGGATCTCCAAGCCGGCGTTCTGCAGCGCTGAGACGATAGTCCCCACCCCCTCGAGCTCGCCGTCGGGAAACACGTACCGGTTGATGAAGCCCTTCGGGCGCACCCCGTCCCCGGTGGTGTCGGGACGGGTGATGCAGTGGTTGAGGAGTCGGCCGCGCGGCTTGAGCCGCGATGCCAGGAAGCCCGAGTAGGCGTCCAGGTTGGCCAGCCCGATGTGCTCGGTGAGCCCGATCGAGCTGATGGCGTCGAAGCCACCTTCGGTGACGCTGCGGTAATCGGCGTGACGAATATCGGCCCGCTCCGCCAACCCTTCGTCGGCGAGCATCTTCTGTCCCCAGTCGGCTTGCTGACGAGACAGCGTCACGCCGAGCACGGTGGCGCCGTACTCGGCTGCGGCGTGGCGGACCATCGTGCCCCAGCCGCACCCGACGTCGAGCAGGCGCTGGCCGGGTTGGAGGTCAAGCTTGCGGCACACCAGATCCACCTTCTCGATCTGGGCTTCCTCGAGGGTGGCATTCTCGGAGGGGTAGACCGCGCAGGTATAGGCCATCGTCGGCCCGAGCACCCACTCGTAGAAGGTGTTGGAGACGTCGTAGTGATGGCTGATCACCCGTGAGTCGCGGTCCAGGCTGTGGCGAAGGCCCCACCACAGGCCGGGTCGCACCTCCTCGGGGGGCGGCGGCACGGGCTTGAGCGCGCCGATGCCGAAGGCCCGCAGCACCGCTACCCGATCGCTCCAAGTCAGGCCGCCGACGGTGTCGCCAGCCATCAGGACCATGGTGTCGTGGAGGTCGCCCTCGATGTCGAGGTGACCAGACACGTAGGCCCGGGCCAAGCCGAGCTCGCCGGGAGCGACGACCATGTGATTGAGAGCCCGGCTGTCCCGCACGACGATCTTCCCCACCGGATCGGAGTGGCCGGCATGACTTCCGTCATAGGCCGAGAAGGCCAGCGGGACACTGCGGCCCAGGACCTTCTCCAGAGCCGAGGCAACGTTCATCGGGGCATCCTCCTGTGAGACAAAACCGACAACACGGCGATCAGAGCCCCGCCACGCACTTGGCGTAGAGGTCGAGCAGGCGCCCGTCGGGGTCGTACGTGCTCTTGAGCTTGCGATACGCCGACCCGTTGTACAAGAGCCAGAACTGCTCCTCGCCGTAGAACGCTCTGGAGTAGAGCGATTTGCGGCCACCCAGGCGGTCGACCTCCCGCTCCACCCACCGGTTGTGATGGCCGGGGTCCATCCCGGGGGCGACGGGCACGCTGGACCAGAATCCCACGTTTACGTACAGCGTCTCGGGGTCCATCGTGTAAAGGTCCCAGGTGCGAGGGCCGCCTGCTATCGGGACCGGCGAACGCCGCGCCTGGAGCGGGCACAGCCATAACGGCAGGATCGGCACCTCCCGCAAGAAGCCCTCGACGAACACCGTCAGCTGATCGGCAGGCACCTCGACGTCTTGGATCACGTCCTCCCGTTCGGGCAGGTGCCGCCAGCGGTCGAGGCGGGCCTTGACGTGCCAGCGCCCCTCCAGGGCCATGATCTTCCAGTAAGTGTCCGAACGCAGCCGGTCGGGGCCGAGCAGCCGGCGCACCCACCGTCTTTGGACCCCGAACGCCCGGGAGCACCAGAACCAGTCGGTGTCCCACCGCCACAGGTAGTCCCGTGTGGTGAGCCAGTCCTCGGACCGGGCCTGGAGCGAGCGGTAGTAGATCTCTGTCCAGGTGTAGTCGCTTACCTCGGGCGCGGAGGCAGCCCACGAACCGAGCGTGAGGTAGCACTCGTCAGGTCCGAACACGACGCCGTCGACGAACGCCACAGCCTCCCCGCCGTGTGTACCCTCTGCGCACACGGCCTCCAAGGTCGCCAGCAGCTCCTGGATCGAGCCGAAGCGCAGGTGGCGCAGGTGGACGAAGGGTTCCACCGGCTGGAGGTCGATCTTGGCTCGCAGCGCGTAACCGAGGGTCCCGTAGGAGTTGGGGAACCCGCTGAACAAGTCGGCGTGCTCACCCTCCGGCCGGGCCGTCACCACCCGACCGTCGCCGGTCAAGATGTCGAGCTCCAGCATCGACTCGTGTGGCATGCCTTCCCGCCACGACGAGCTCTCGATCCCCAGCCCGGTAATGGCTCCTCCGAGGGTGATGGTCTTCAGCTGCGGAACGACCGCCGGCATGAGCCCGTGAGACAGCGTGGCGTCGACCAGGTGCTCATAGGTCGTCATGCCCTGCACGTCGGCGGTGCGGGCCTCGACGTCGATGTCGATGACTCCGTCGAAGGCCGAGACGTCGAGCCCCGGACGCGTCGTGGGGACGCGCGGCCGGAACAGGTTCGAGGTCCGCTTGGACAAACGCACCGGCTCGCCGGCGGGCAGCGACGCGTACTGGGACCGCAGGATGTCGACGCGCCGCCGGTATGCAGCCGATGCTGCGCTGGGCGCGACTGTCGGCGTCATCGGGGGAGGAGACTACCGTCTGCGCCGGGCGGGGCGCCCCGAAGTGGGCACCGCGCCTCGGGTCCGGCAAGACTCTCGAACATGCACAAGTGCCCGGCCCTTCGCGGCAATATCAACGGCGCGCAATGATCGACATCGAGCGACACGGCAGGGTTGCCGTGCTCAGCCTCGAGCACGGCAAGGTCAACGCCATGGACATCGAGCTCCTGACCGGCCTGGCCGCCCGCATCGCTGATCTCGGGGCGGAGGACGTCGGCGCCGCGGTGCTGACGGGCGGCGGCAAGGTCTTCTCGGCTGGAGTCGACCTACGCCGCTACGTCGACGGCGGCCCGGACTACATCCACGCGATGCTGGAAGCGCTGTCGGAGGCTTTCTTGGCCATCGTCGGGGCGCCCTTCCCGGTGGTGGCTGCCATCAACGGAGCAGCTATCGCCGGCGGGGCGGTCCTGGCCGCAGCCTGTGACCGGCGCCTGCTGGCGCCCGAGGCGCGCATCGGTGCCACGGAGCTCCTGGTCGGGGTGCCCTTCCCGGCGGCTGCTGCCGAGGTCCTCTCCGCGCGCTGCGGGCGGCACCTGCGCGAGGTGCTCTGGACCGGCCGCCTGTTCTCCGGTGAGGCAGCCGTTGCGGTCGGCCTGGCCGACGAGGTGGTGGAGGCCGGTTCGCTACGGGACGCGGCTCTGGACGCAGCGCAGGCGCTGGCCGCCATGCCGTCGGAGGTCACATCCATGACCAAGGCCTACCTGTGGTCCTCGACGCTCGACCGGGTGGCGGAGCGGAGGGCGCTCGACGATGCGGTACGGGACGTGTGGGCTGCCCCCGGCACTGTCGCCCGGGTGGCCAGCTACCTGGATGCCACAACCCGACGTTGAGCGAGGTATAGACGGTCAGGGCTTGATCCCGGCCGCCGCAGCGACCTCCGCGGCGGCCCGCTGAGCATCGCCGACCGAGACCACCAGGCGGTCGAAATCGTTGCCGTTGAGATCCACCAGCACGGCCGGCCCGGTCTTGCGTAGCGCAACGAAGTCCCGTCCGCCCCCATGCCGGCGGGTGCCGAGCGCCACAACTCCCGGTATGCCTGTGCCGGCCGAGCGCCAGCCCCGCAACTCGGACCAGGGATGCTCCGGGACGCTGACCGAGCGCACAGCACCCAGCGGCACCCTCACGTCGCCATGGAAGGCCCAGAACTTCTCCCAACGGGACAGGCGCACCACCAGGTCATCGCCTTCGATGGCCAAGGCCGGCACAGCGGTGATCGTACCCCGAGGCACTGCCCTCTCGCGGATCCGGGGCCGGCGGGATCGCTATGGGGCTTCAACTCCAGGTTGGGCTTCGTAGCGGGGGCTACAGCCGGGCGTACCAGCGCTCCGCATGGGTGAGGCGCCGCTGCAGCTGCTCGACGGTGGCCTCGGTGATGCGGCGCACCCCGGCCAGCCGGTTGAGCTCAGCATTGACCTTGGCATGGGGCCAGCCGGTGCGGTGCACCAAGGAGCGCGCCGCCTCCGAGTTGGCTTCCCGGAGCTTGCCCCGATGCTCGCGCCACGTCATACCGTTCCCCTCGGCGCCGGAAAGGGGCGGTCCCGACGAGGGCAGGGGCGCCAGGGCGGGCAACGCCACCAGGAGGCTCGGGTCTTCGTCCTCGGCCGCAGCGTCCGCCACTGCCTCGCCGGCACCGTCTGAGCCAGGGCCGCCGCGGGCATCGTCGTGGCCATGAGTGTCAGTGTCGGTAGCGACCGCAGAGATGACCGAGAAGAGCGACAGCTGGTCGTCACCGGCCTCACGGTTGGTTGCGGGGATCACGTCCAGGGCTGCGGGGTCCGGCCCGGCCGAGGAAGGATCCGAAGGTGGCCGCAGCGTGTGGCGGCGAACCTCGGCGATCTGGAACGCGCGGGCCCGCAGCCGAGCGTCGTCGGGGATATAGAGGTAGCTGCGCTGCGCCGGAACGCCCCGAGTCCAGCGCACCAGCCTGCCGACCGCCTGCCGGAAGAACAGCTCGGTCGTCGTGGTCGTCGCATACACCCCGACCCGCAGGCGGGGGATGTCGACGCCCTCCGACACCATCCTCACTGCGACCAGCCACGGCTGGTCGGATGAGGCGAACCGGGCGATCCGCTCCGACGCCAGCGGATCGTCGGAGGTGGCCACGACCGGCCGAATGCCGTGGCGCCATTGGAGGGCATCGGCGATGCCGCGCGCGTGATCCTGGTCGGTGGCGATCACCAGACCGCCGGCGTCGGGGTGGGCGCGACGGATGTCGATGAGGCGGTCGTGAGCCGAGCGGAGCACCGTAGGCAGCCAGTCGCCCTCCAGTGACAGGGCCGTACGCAGTCGCTGGTTGGCCCGGCCCCGGTCCAGGGCGTCGTCGAAGGTGGCCGAGACCACCGCCCCGTCCGGCGCGCTCCACTCCATCTGGCCCCCCGTACGGGGGAAGTACACGGGCCGCACGACCCGGCCGTCGCTCAATGCCGCACCGTAGCCGTACTCGTAATCCGGCCGAGCCTCTTCCAAGGCATAGGTGATGAAAGGGATCGCCACGGTGTCGGAGCGAAACGGCGTCCCCGACAGGGCCAGGCGTCGAGGAGACGCCGCGAAAGCCGCCCGGATGGAGTCGCCCCACACGCGCTCGTCGCCGGCATGGTGGACCTCGTCGAAGATCACCATGGCGTCAGAAGCCAGCCCGGCGAGCACTCGGGCGCTGGTCGCCACCTGCTGGTAGGTCGTGACGATGCCATGCACGTCTGCCGGTAAGGCGCCGTCGGATGCAGCCCACGCCGACTCCAAGTTGATGCCGAAACCGGCAGCGGCCCGGGCCCACTGGAGCTTCAAGTGAGCGGTCGGAGCTACGACGACGAGACGGCGCGGGCCGCCCGCCGCCGCCATCTCGCCCAGCGCTGCGGTGAGGGCGAAGGTGGTCTTGCCGGCTCCCGGAGTGGCGACCGCCAAAAAGTCCGGCTTGCCACTGGCTCGGAAGCGCTCCAGGGCAGCCTTCTGCCAGGGTCGGAGTCGGATCTGGCGGGTCACGGAGCGGCGGCGAGCAGGAGGATCACAGCGGGGGGCATCCAGTTTGGCACGCGTCGCCCGCCCAGCGGCGAGCGCGCCAGAACGGGGAATGCTGGATCGCCGGCATGCCCCATCCTGTGCCCGCGGAGAGGGAGGGATTTGAACCCTCGGGCCCAGTTCCCCAAGCCAACTCATTAGCAGTGAGTCCGATTCGGCCGCTCTCGCACCTCTCCC
>JAKBAM010000075.1 GCA_021809105.1 Actinomycetes bacterium | reverse complement strand
GACGCGGCCACCAGCGGCTGACCGGACCCGCTAGGCCGACGAACTGCTGCTCGCCAAGCCACCCGACGCCCCTCGTGACGGCAGCGCCGGGACGCGGCGCACAGGGTGGGGCTCGATGGCTACGGCGTCGATGGGTCTAGACGCGTGTGCCATCGTACGCTTCCGATAGCCTCCCGGGGTCGCTTCGGTGGTCAGGGCGGGGCGGCGCTGACCTTTACGCTTGTTCTGTGATCGCTGTGGGGGTGGACGTCGCAGAGGCCAAGAAAGGGTTGGACGTGGTGGCGATCGGCTCCGACCGCCGGATCGTAGCCAGCTGGGGTCGGTTGAGCCTGGAGGACGTGGCGGCACTCGTCAACGACGAGATCCGGCCACAGATCGTATGTGTCGATTCCCCTTCGGGATGGTCCAAGTCGGGTTCGAGCCGGCAGGCGGAGCGCGAACTGGCCAAGATGCGCATCTCCAGCTTCGCTACCGGAGCCGACCCTGGAGACCACAGCTTCTACCGGTGGATGCGGGTCGGCTTCGCACTGTTTGCGGCGATCGCCGACCGCTACCCGCTCTTCGAAGGCGACGAGCCATCCGGCAGGGCGGCCGAGGTGTTCCCACACGCCTCTTCGGTACTCCTGGCAGGCAGAGCAAAGACCCAGTCGGAGACGAAGGTGCAATTCCGTCGCAAAGTGCTACGCAGCCGAGGGATCGACGAATCGGCGCTTCCTAGCATCGACCGGGTCGACGCGGCGCTGGCGGCCCTGACCGGTCTCCTGGCATTGGAGAAGAAGTGGACCTGGGTGGGCGACCCTCTCGAAGGAGTGATCTTGCTCCCGAAGCAGAGGCCCGAGCCGCTCCCGGCCGGCGTATCTCCCACGGTCTCCGCAGCTGGGCCCCTCGAACGGCGGGCAAGCCTGCGGCGCAGGCGGTCTGCGTGCGGCGGCGATGTCGGCACAAGGTATGTGGTTGGCAAACCCACAGTCATGCCACCCGCCACCCCACCCAAGCCCGAGGCACCCAACCGACCAGTAGAGTGATGTAGCGTCGGACTAGGCCCATAGGATGGCCGCCCCGCTCGGATGCGCTAGATCTGGTCCTCGTTGAGCGTCTCACCCTTTTCGCAAGGACACGCTCATGCAGCAGACTGGTCGGCAGCCGGCGATGACCGACTTTCTCAGGAGGTCTGGTGGCCGCTGAGCGGCTCGCGCGGATACTTGCCCTCCTGGCCGCCGATGACCGCCCGAGCGGGCGGCGCCTCTGTGAGGTCGCCGCCGAGGCCACCGCTATGAGCGGCGCCGGGATCGCGCTGCTGACCGCCGGCGGCGCGCAAGCGTCCTTGGGCGCCACCGACTCGGTGTCGTCGTTGATCGAGGACCTCCAGTACACACTCGGGGAGGGGCCCTGCATCGACGCCCAGCGCCTCGGCACGGTGATCGCCGAACCGAACCTCGCCGCCACATCGCGTTGGACGGCCTTTTCGGAGCGGGCGCTCGCCGGAGGCGCCGAAGCAGTGTTCGGCTTCCCCATACGACTCGGCGCGGTCGCCCTCGGCGCCCTGGACCTGTACCGCGACCAGCCCGGGCCACTCACTGACGACCAACATGCCGACGCCCTGGTCATGGCCGATGTCGCCGCCCGGTTCATCCTCAGCGCCCAGGCTGACGCCCCCCCTGGCGACCTCGACATTGACATCGCCACCGACACCCACCTGTGGGGGGTAGTGCACCAAGCAGCGGGGATGGTGTCGGTCCAGCTCGACATTCCCGTCGCGGACGCTCTCGTCCGTATACGAGCCCACGCTTTCGGCGCTGACCGGCGCATCACCGAGATTGCTCGCGACATCGTCGAACGCCGGCTAAGCCTCGACGACGACAGCTGAAGCCACCATCCCATCGCGGGCCGCACAACCTGGAGCCATGTCGTCGCCCGGTGGAGCGCACGCGCGCTGCGGCTGTGATCAACTAAGAGGGTCAGCCGTCGGCATGCCCAGTCCCCGCATCACCGACGACCACCGTTCTCACCGACAGGGGTCGTGATGCCCGATCAAGCCATCCTCGTACGCACATTCGTGGACCTCGCCGACAACCTTGTCGACGACTTCGACGTCGTCGACCTCCTCAGCCTGCTCGCCGACCGATCTGTCGCTGCCCTCGACGTCGCCGCAGCGGGGGTCATGCTCGCCGCTCCGAGCGGGGCCCTCCAAGTCGTCGCGTCCTCGAGCGACGCCATGCGCACTCTGGAGCTCTTCGAGCTCCAAGCCGACGAAGGCCCCTGCGTCGACGCCTACCGCAGCGGCGAGCCGGTGGTCAACATCGATCTCGCCGCCGCCGCCGCCCGCTGGCCAAGCTTCGCTCCCCGCGCCGTGCGGGGGGGGTTCGCCTCCGTGCACTCCCTGCCGATGCGTCACCGGAAGCGTACCCTCGGCGCCGTAAACCTCCTGCGCAGCGAGGCGACGCCCCTCGCCGACGACGACGTCCACGCCGCCCAGGCCCTCGCTGACATCGCCACCATCGCCATCGTCCAACACCAGCTCGCCATCGACGCCCGAATCCTCAACGACCAGCTTGCTGCCGCCCTCAATAGCCGGGTCGTCATCGAGCAGGCCAAAGGCAAGATCGCCCAATCCGCCCACCTCGACATGGACCAAGCCTTCCAGTCGCTCCGGGCCCACGCCCGCAACCACAACCTCCGCCTCGCCGAGCTTGCCGGCCGAATCGCTGACGGAACCATCGATCCCCGCTCCATCGCCAGCCCACGACCAGCCGGCGGCGCCTCCCGACCGTCCTGAACGAAACTCGCCCGTTCCCCCCTCCTCCTCGATGTCCGAGAACCGGGTTGGCTGGCGCCTCGCTGCGAGATCCTGAGAACCGGGCACGGCTGACGGCTTTGCGGCGTCGGCGAAACCAACCCCGAATCTCGGCCCGTCAGCACAACCGATGTCGCTGATTCGGGTTCGAGGATCTGCGTCGCGCACATCGCACACGTGTGCGGTCAACTGACAGGTTGAGTTGGTGGACTATGTCCGACCCCTTTCTGTCGGATCCATCATCCCCGGTGTCCCCGGCGCACCGTGGCAGGACTGGCCGGTGAAGCGTCAACCAGCCGGTGAGGGCACTCAATAACCTCGTCGTGTTGGGGGTCGGGTGACGGGTGACGGGATCGGCAGCGTCTCGCCTGTGTGAAGAGTAGCGTTGCAATCGTCCGATCGGTATCGGGACGGTTCGTGGGGGACGCTACGGTGTTGAGCGGCAGCTAGGACTCCTCGGCCCCTGACTGCCGGCGCCGCTTCGGCCGGGCGCAGCGAGGGGTGACCCTCATGCCGGTGCGGCGTTAGATGCTCCGCACACAGCAGGCCTACGAGCCCCGACCCAACCGCCGATCCTTGCCGGTCCGGCTGCTCATGGGTCCCACGGACCCCGACGACCATGTCGTGGGCTACGTGGTGGTCGACATCATCGACGGACACGCCCACATCGAGCAGGTCAGCTTCGAGCCCATCCACCTGAGGACACCCCCCCCTCTAAATGAGAGCCGTGTACCCGGGCACCGACTCATGGGCTGTCCGGAGTTGCACCTTTGCCTCCGGGTGGCCGCTGAACCGACCGTGGGACCAACGTATCTCGACGTAGCCGGCGGCAATTCGCGCTTCGCCGGTGTGGCGGTCCTCCACGTGGATTGACCATTCGACTTGGGGCTGACCGGCCCCGACCGCAGCGCGGACCTCGAATCTATGAAACCGCCAGGACTGACGCCAGTCCCAAGGGGTGTCGACACGGATTCGGAGCGGGGCCCGGACGGAATCGCCGAGAAGGAAATACGGTGCTGGGCTGAGCCGTAGGAGCCACCAGGCCGTCTGTTCCCGTTTTGCTGGCGTCGTCAGTGCTGCATTCCACAGGGCCGCTGTCTCGGTGGAACATTTTTCTGACATGGCCAGGTAGTGCGCCATCAGGGGCTCGGGCCATTCCCGGGAGCGGAGCTGTCGACCGAGTTCCACTCCGCCGTTGCGTGTGAGTTCGGACGCCCGGGCCGGCAGGTGCGTCATGCTCGACCATGTCCGAGACGCTGAGTAGAGGGCCTGGTACTCGTCGGCTGCAGTGTGCTCATACCAGTGTAGCGCCATCGGGGTGCGGCTGAACACCTGCGAAGGGGACCGGTTCCACAGGACAGCCGAACGGGATTTAACCGACACGAGGAAGACGTTGTCGATACGGAGGTCGGCCGGAATAGGGTCCTGCTCTACCTGGCGATCCGGTCCTTTCCACTCGACTCTGATGGGTAGGCGCCCGCGGAGTCCGTCGCGGGCCCAAAGGAAGGCATGGCCGTTCGCCCATGACGTCATGAACAACAATCGGTGTTCGCCTGACTCGTAGGCCTGTCGGAGTCGGGTCCAGGTTGCTTCGGCGACGTTGAGGATCTGATCGGGGCGTCGCTCCATCCCGGCGTTGAGATCGTAGCCAAGCGCCCCGAGGGCGGTGGCGAGCTCGGAGATCTCAGTCTCGAGGCGCGGCATCAGGACAGCGCGTCGTTGAACAGTGGCCGTAGCTGGAGCTCGAGGCCGGTGATCTCCCGCTCGGCAAAGCGTCGTGCACTCCAGACCTGGAGTCCGCTTCCATAGACGTCGATCACAGAGTCGGTGGCTTCCATCCAAGCCACCACGGCATCGCCCCAGCGCTCCTCGAGCAGCGCAGCCCGGATCTCCTCCTGTCGAAGGACTGAAAGGGTAGCGCCGGGTGTGGCGGCGACGACTTCGAGGGCCAGCACCCGGTGGAGTGTGTCAAGGTCCTCGGCTACGAAGACGTCAGGTGTGTCACCGTGCACCACGGCGTAGGCGAGCGACACGATCTCGCTCCTCAGCGACGGGGTCCGAGGTCCGAATCAGCCCAGAACCCTGCCAGCGGCCGGGTCCGGCGGCCGCCGGCCGCGTACTCGGCCAGGCGATCCCGATCGCTGTCGATGAGCATACCCATGACGTCGTGCACTCCACCTGGGCCGATTTTGCGGAGAGCCTGGTCCCCAGTGCTTCGTCGCGGTGGGAGGTGCGAGGACAGCAGGACCACCGGCTTGATCCCACAGGTCCCCAGCACGCTCGCTCGTCCGAGGCACTTCCATAGAGTGTCGGTCCGGAGCAGTCCTCCTCGGGTCGAGGTGAACGCTCCGGTGACATCGAAGTACCAGCGTTCCTTGTCCGCATCCTCGGCCACGATGTTGACCAGGATCCCAACTCCAGGGATACGGTGATCCCGTTCGACGATGGTAAATCCAGCGGCGTTCAAGATGTCGACGGCGAGGGCCTGCGCCGCTTTTCCTTCCTCGGTTGATCGTGACTGGAATTGGTCCGTTCCAGACGTCTCGGGAAGGATGATTGGATTCCCTGAGCACCCCGCTGTTCGCTTGGCCCGAGCTGTCAGCTCCTCGGAGACCCTCTCCTTGGCGATCGAGATGTAGGTCGGGTCGGTGTCGTAGCCGACGTAGCGTCTTCCCTTCCGCACCGCTGCGACCGCGGTACTCCCCGATCCCAGGAAAGGGTCGAGGACCAGGTCGTCGCCGAAGGTGTACAGCTCGATCAGCCGCTGGGGCAGCTCCACCGGAAACGGTGCGGGATGGCGCACCCGCCGGGCGGACTCGGGCCGGATCTCCCACACGTCGAGGGTGGCATCGAGGAACTCGTCGGTGGAGATAGACGGCCGGTAGGGACGGCCCTGCATCCGTCGTTCCTCCATATCGACCGCCCGGTCGAACCGTCCCTTGGAGGCCACAATTACCCGTTCGGAGATATCCCTGAGAACCGGATTCGTAGGCGACCGGTACGACCCCCAGGCACAGGACCCAGAGGCTCCGTCGGCCTTCTTCCATACGATTTCGCCTCTAAGCAGCATCCCGAGGTCATCGTCGAGGATCCTGATCACATCCGCGGAGAGCGACCGGTACGGCTTGCGCCCAAGGTTGGCGACGTTGACCGCTATGCGACCGCCCGGCTCGAGCACCCGCCGGCATTCGGTGAACACATCAGCCAGCAGCTGCAGGTACTCGGCGTAGGAGGCGGGGATGACCCCTTCGCCCAACGCCTCCTCGTACTCCTTGCCGGCGAAATACGGGGGTGAGGTGACGACCAGCGCTACGGAACTGTCGGGCAGTTCGCCCATCTTGCGGGAATCGCCGCATACCAGCGGCTCGGAGAGCTCGAACGGATCGGACAACTCCTCGTCGCGGGAGATCGCCTTCGGCGCGAAGCGAGCGTAGAAGGCGCTGGCATCGTGGCTCTCCCGTGGGCCGACACCGAAATTGCTAGTCGAAGTCGATCGGCCCTGACGGCGGGTCACGAGCCTCCCTCCGCTCCCAGCCCGGCCGGCGGGAGCCGGTCGAGGAACTCGCTGATAGCTCGCTCGATCAGGAGGTTCGCTGACACCAGGCGAAGGTCGGCCTCGCTACGAAGGCGCTCATGAAGCGAGACCGGCAGCCGGACAGCGGTCGCCCGGCGAGGCTCGAGGTAAGTGCGGGGTCGGCCCATCAAGCACGAGACCATAGACGTCCCACTTTCCAATTGTGGTGGATACCGCGCGCTTAAACGATTCGGCGCTCTCCCCCTCCAGGGGCTGCGGCGGTCGGCCCATCAAGACATTCATCGTTGGTGACGGAGATCATCGGAGCGGCTCGCGGGCATGGGCCGCTGCGTCGCCGATCGTAGGTGCGGCGACCTCAGGGCTGCAGGACCTCTAGCCCCTCGATGCTCGGACTCGCAGTGGCGGTCTGTTCCAGCCAGTCGCGAAGAGCGGCGGTGGCTTCAACGTCGCTGCGGTTGTAGTCGAGGAGCCATTGCCTGGATCCGGCGGCGTCAGGGCCGTCCTCGTCGGTCGCATTGTCATAGCGAAGCATCGACTCGGCTCCGCCGGGGTCGTCGACCCCCCAGGCGAACTCGCACAGCGGCGCGACCTTTTTCAAGCCGATCGACGAACCGGTCAGCAGCTGCTGGTCGAATACCTTGAGAAGGTCGACCCACTCTCCCGACCCGATGAACTCTTCGACTTCGTCGGCTACCCCTACCCGGGCAGCGAGGCGGCGCATCTGACCGTTCTCTGCGGCCGCGTTGTAGCAGTAGGCGCAGAAGGTCGCTTCCTGCGCTCGGGCGGCTGCCCTCAGCTCCTGGACGCTCGACCAGAACTCGATGAACAAGGCCTCCTCGACCTGTCGATTGAGGGGTTCCCACGTGTAATGGGGGTGATAGCCGGGGCGGAACCCAAGCCTCTCGGCCCCTTCGGAGAGGAGGGTGCCCCACATGTAGACGCCGTCCTCCACGTTCTCCATGTCTATGTCGAGTTCGATATCGGCTCGGGGAACCGACACGGCGATGCAGCCACGGCGCCGGTAGACCGGAGAGCTACCAAGCACGGCCCGGGCCCGATCGATCTGCTCAGGCAGCGAGGCTGGAGCCTGATCGCAGTAGGCGGCGGTCGGCCGGCACAGTTGCCGAGCCTCGGCCAGGGTGTAGACCCCCGCAGCTTCCAACTTGGCTATCTGGGACTTCTTGCGCCGTCCGATAATGTTACCGACTGGCGTCGCGCCATCAAGCTGACTCGGCGCGTCGACGAGGGGACTCAGATCGACCCCGGCGGCCACGAGCGTCGCCGTGCGGTAATCGAGTCCGGCGAGCTGGGCCCGGCTGGTGACGCCGTGCTCACGGTGTAGTTTCCATCCCCGCCAGCCGGTGCGAGCTATAAGGCTTACGTCGCCCGAGCCGGCCTCGAGTTGCCCTCCGCAGTACGACCACCACGGACAGTCCCCGCACTCGGGAATCCTCACCGGCACGACCAGCAACTCGACCGACGGATCCGACCGATGCTCCATCGCCACAGCGATGATGTCGAGACGGAAGTCGAACTCGAAGTCGTAGACGTCCATCGTCGATCGCCGCCTCTGGCCCTGCGAAACCGAGGGCGTCATCCATACCGGCTCCTCCAGGTCGCACCACACCACCACGCCTTCGACGCCGACGATCCCAGCCCACAGACCGTCAGTGGCAGCGAAACCGGCCGCCTCGAGCATGCGCTGGTAGTGGGCCATCTGCAGCAGATCGTCACGGCCCCGGCGACGCGTCTGGTCGGCGACCTCAGTCGCCGATTCCAACGACGGCAGGCCCAGCTCGGAACACCGGACCGAGGCACCAGGCTTCGGCTCCAGGGTTCGGTGACGCTTGATGTCGACGGCCCGGTAACCGCCGGCGGCGGACAGGACCAGAAGATCCGGCTCCCCGACCCGCCGGCCGCCGACGTCAGTGGGAAGGCGACCGCCCACGATGACGGGGGCGCCAGCGCTCATAGCGGCGATGGTCCGTGCTTCCCGTTCGTGTCGATCCTCGGCCGACGCGTCGACGGCCGGAGCCGCCGCCAGCAACGTTTGGGCGATCTTCGCCTCGTGAGCCCGGCCCATGTCAGCACGCCGCTCCGCTACTGGCGAGACCGGCGCCCGCTCGACCGGCTCGAGCACGTCGAACTGGGCGCGGACCGGACAGCGCCTGGCTAAATAGCCACCCTGTGGCGGCACCGCCGAGACGTCACGTCGCGTGGCCATCAGGAGCAATCCTACGGGCGGGGTGTGACTGTCCCTGGGAACGCCGAAGACCCCAGGGTGCAGGCTCGGGTTGAAGGCCCTGTTCACCGGCGGTCTGAGCGGTGCTGGGGCCTTGCTCAGGGTCATGCGTTCAAGCCGGGTCGTGAGCTCTTGGAGGGCGCGGTGGAGGTCGCCAGGCCGGGCGGCCACCACGGCTGCCTCCATGGTGGTGCGAGAGGCTGCTGCGAGTTCGAGGAAGCTGACGTTGTCCAGGTAGTCGGTGACGGCGTCGAGGTCGTCGCCAGTGAGGACCGAGCGGGGGTCGAGGATCCACCTGCGAGCCCGGTTGAGCGCGGCAGCCGCCAGGATCTTGGTCTTCGGCTCCCAGCCGGGGTTCGCCCAGTAGAAGGCGTCGGTGATGGCGAACACGGAGGTTGGGAGCGCTGGCCCGGGACTACACCAAACCCGGGACGGCGCTGCCGGACCTGCGAGGTACGCACCGTCTGCACCGCGGCGCAGCACTGACCCGGTATCCGGTCGGCGAGCAAAGAGGGAGGCGGTGCCCGCAGCGGTTGCCCGAAACGAAGAAACGGCCCCCTTGCGGGGGCCGTCGGGCCAGCGGAGTTACCGCTGGCGGGGTTGGTCCCCATGCTACGTCCCTACGCTGGCCGGCCGGCAAGGAGGTTTCCACCTGACCAGGGTCGCTGCCTACATCGACGGCTTCAATCTCTACCACGGGCTCCGCTC
>JAKBAM010000001.1 GCA_021809105.1 Actinomycetes bacterium | reverse complement strand
CGCGCCCGTTCGTCACCGGCCGAGGCGAGATGCGGTCCGGCGGTCAGTTCGGCGAGGGTGATGGCACAGATCGCGGCTTCGTCGGGGAGTTTCGTCGTGACGGCTGGGTCGTCCCAATCGATGACCACGGACGTGTCGAGCAGGCCGACGGACATCTACAGGCTCTGATCGACGATGCGATCGAGGTCGGCCCTGAACGCGCCGAGGTCGATATGTGGTCCGCCAGCTCCGAGCGCAACGAGATCTGCCTTGGCGACAAATTTCCGCCGGGGCGGCGCAATCGGACGCAGCTCAGCCACCGGGACACCATTGCGCGTCACGACGAAGGTCTCCCCAGCGGCTACCGCGTCGATCACCTTGGCGTTGTCGTTGCGCAGCTCCCGCTGTGCGATGGTCTGCGTCACCAGGATATTGTAGCACGTAAGGCTACAGGTGGCTACAGGGCCAGAGACGCCTTTCGTAGTCATCCGCAAGTGCCAGGAGCGCCCCTGACCCGTTGCCGGTGAAGCAGGAGCCGTGCATGACGGCGAGTGCCCGGTGTGGAAGATCAGGGGTTGCTCGTCGTCGATGAGATACTGGTTGAAGGTGAAGCCGGTCGGACCGACGTCGGGGACGAACGTCGAGAACTGGTAGATGCGCTCGGCGATCTCGGTGATTTGCGTGTCCATGCCTGCTCCTTTGCGGGGGGTGGGGTGGGGCTAGCAGCCCGGCTAGAGGGGAAGGCTGTGGCGTAGGATCCCGCTGCCCTGACGTCGCTCGGCCAGGATCCGGCAGAACTCGATGGCGTCCATATCGACGTGCTCGCCGCCGGTTCCGGCTCGGAACTGCCCCCCGGGAGCCCCACTGAGGGTGAGGGTGAACGGCTCGCCGTGGGTGCTCGCCCATTCGGCGACGAGGTCAGCCACGATCCGACCGTCGTGATCGGAATCGACGTCAAGCGTCTTGTTCGCTGCCCGAGTGAGGTCGATGCGGTGCATCCATACATCGCGGGTGAAACCGACGTCGAAGAGGTAGGAGAGCGGCTGCCATGTACTGCCCGACGCGTCGCTGTACGACGGACCTTCTCATCGAGGTCAAGATGAAGTCTCAGGCTTCGCATGACCCCGATCTTGTCCGATAGTGCTACTATGTAGCACCATGGACAAGATCGGGGTCAGAGAGCTGCGCCAACATGCCAGTCGGCACCTCGCCCGGGTGGCCAGGGGAGAGACGATCGAGGTGACCGATCGAGGGCGACCCGTCGCGCTCCTCGTTCCCACCCGTGAAGACCGGTGGCAGGCTCTCGTGGCGAGCGGACAGGTCCTTGCTGCGACCAGCGAGGGCGATGTGATCGATGACGCACCGCGCGATTACGGCATCGACGCCTCGGCTCGATTGGCAGCGATGCGCGCCGAGGAGCGATGAGGCTCTACCTCGACTCGTCCGCGCTGGTGAAGCTTGTCCAGCGGGAGGCGGAGTCGGACGCTTTGCGGCGGTTCCTGCGTCGCCACCGCGCCGACCAGCTCGTGACGAGCGCTCTCGCGCGAGTCGAGGTGGTCAGAGCGGTGCTCCTCGGCGGTCCTGCCGCTCTCGCACAGGCGCGTCGACAGCTCTCCCGCCTCGACCAGATCCTGCTGGGCATCGAGATGCTCGACCGCGCGGCGACTTTGTCCCCGAACACCCAGTTGCGAAGTCTCGATGCGATTCACCTTGCGGCCGCACAGGTCGTTGGAGCGGACCTACGGGCTGTCGTCACCTACGACGGTCGGATGGCGGACGCCGCCCAGGAGCTTGGCCTGGTCGTCGAGAGTCCACGATGAGCCCAAGCGATTGCGTTGGGGGGGCCTGAGCCATTGCTGCGGCTAGCTCGGGTCGTCAGGCGCGGCGGTAGTAGTGGGTAGTTTGCCCAGTTGTGCCGAGCCAAATCTTTCGTCCGCGCCTGTCTTTGGCCGTTATCACCCTCGTCCTGTTCGTGACCTTTTTGGACAACACGATCGTGGCGGTGGCCCTATCGAGCGTGCAGAGCGACTTGCATGCCGGGATCCAAGCCCTCCAGTGGGTCGTGAGCGGCTACGCCCTGGCCTTCGCGGGTCTGATGCTCGCCTTCGGAACTATCGGCGACCACGTCGGTCGACGGAAGATCATGATCATTGGCCTGGTCGTCTTCACCGCCGGTTCGGTCATCGGAGCCTTTGCAGTGAGCAGCGGCATGCTCATCGCGGGACGGGTGGTCATGGGCATCGGGGCGGCGGCGTCCGAGCCAGGCACCCTGTCCATGATCCGTCAGCTGTATCCCGACCGGGCCGATCGGGCTCAGGCCCTCGGTGTGTGGTCTGCCATATCGGGATTGGCCCTCGCCGCAGGGCCGGTGATCGGCGGGGTACTGGTCGGGATCTGGTCCTGGCGAGCCGTTTTCGTCTTCAACGTCGTTGTCGGCGTGGTCGCGCTGGTCGGCGTCGGCGAGGTGCTGCCTGAGATCACATCCGACAGCCGGCGTCGGCTGGACGAAGGTGGGTTCTTCTGGGCGGCGACAGCGGTGACCGCAGCGGTCTTCGCCACGATCTTCGGTGAGACGGAGGGATACCGCACCTGGTGGATCATCGGCCTCTACGCCGCGGCTGTCGTCGCTGGCGTGATCTTCGTCTCGGTGGAGCGGCGAGCCGAAGAACCGGCGCTCGATCTCCGTTTCTTCCGCAACGGTGGTTTCACGGCCGGCATGGTCATCGCGTTCACCGGGTTCTTCTCCACGTTTGCCGTGTTCTTCTTCGTCCCGTTGTTCGTGGAGCTTCTCGGCAATACCTCTTCGTTCCACCTGGCACTTGACTTCGCTCCGATGGCGGTGTGCCTGATCGTTGCGTCGGCTCTCTCGGGCCGCTGGATCGCGCGGGTCGGTCCTGGGCGCCCGATGACAGTCGGCGGTCTGGTGGCTGGCGCGGGGATCCTCCTCACCAACTCCTTCATCACCCCCAACTCCGGCGTGGGGCTCTTCGGGTGGAGCCTGTCGATCGTGGGTGCGGGCCTGGGCCTGGTCATGGTCGGGGCTACAGCAGCGGTGCTGAGCGCGGTGCCTGCCGCCAGGTCTGGGATGGCAGCCTCGGCGGTCAACACCAGCCGCGAGCTGGGCGCAGTCGTCGGAGTCACCGTGCTCGGAGCGATCATCAACGCTCAGCTCACCACCAACCTGATGCACCGGTTGGCCGGTATACCCGGACTGCCCTCCGCCTTGCGTAACGAGGTGATCATCGCGGTGACCACGGGGTCGGCGAACACCAGCTCCAGCACGCTGCCGAAGACCGGGCCGATCGCCAAGATCGTCAACGAGGTGCTCAATGCGGCGGCATCGTCGTTCTCCTCCGGTCTCGACATGGTCATGGCCCTCGCCGCCGCGCTGATGATCGCCTCCGGCCTACTGGCCTTGGTGCTGGCCCGGAGGGCGCCGGGGAGCCTCCAACCGTGAGGCGAACGCTATGGTGACCGGCGATGGCTGACCTGGTCCGAGCGACGCGCGGGAGGAGACGGCTGACCGATCAGGTACGGCGTGGACGACAGCGCCATCGTTGTCCGGCGCGGCGACACGGTTGTAGCTGACCTGAACGACTGCAAGATCCGGAAGCGGGCAAATCCTCGACGATCACGGGCCGGTCACCCTGATGCTGAAGAACTACTCGGCGGCACAGGCCCCTCCGGGCTGCTACCAGGCTCGGGATCCCCACGATCTCGAGCTGATCTCCCGGCAAGGATATCTGGTCGATTTCCGAGACGCGGCCAGGGGGCTTTCCGCCCGCGCCGAGTTCTTCGGGGCCTTCGCGGCTGCGCTCCCCTTCCCTGTCCGGCGGCTCTTCAAGGGGCAGGTCGTCTTCGAGGTCGGTGACGAATACTGGGCCATAGACGTCCGGCACCGTCGGGTGCACCGGACGGGGCAGCGTCCTGGCGACTGGTCGAGCCCGGTGCGCACGCCTCCGGGCCTGCTGGCGGATGCCATGGAGCGCAAGATCGTCAACTTCATTCACATCTCCATGCGCCTCTCGATCGAGCTCAACGAAGGGGGAGCCCAGACCGACTTCCTGTTCTGGGGTGTCCTCAGTGTCTGCGAGCTCGGCTGCTTCCCCCTCCGGAACCCGCCACTCACCCGGCTTGCTTCTGCGGCCTGGGGTCGTCGGCGCGAGCTGACGGAGTCGGCGTTCGCCGTTGTGGGAGGCAAGGGATCCAGCTTGGAGCGCATGGCGGGATCCCTGATGCGGACGGGGTCCGACCCGGCCGGCCGGGGCTCTGCGAGCTCCAGCCGGTGACGCTTGGACCCTTCCACCGCCTTCGACGCCTTGATGGAACGACTGCGCCGGGCCGGCTGCGTTGCTCCTGAGGAGGAGGCGTCGGAGCTGGCTCTGGCTGCAGCAGGAGATCCGGCTGCTCTCGACGCCCTCGCGGCTCGGAGAGAGACGGGAGAGCCGCTGGCGTGGATCACCGGAGGGACGAGGTTCGCTGGGGCCTGGGTCGTGGTCGAGCCCGGTGTCTACGTGCCGCGATGGGAGTCGAATCGGCTGGCGGCCAGGGCCGTGGACCTGCTGCCCGAGGGAGGTCTAGCCGTCGACCTGTGTACCGGATCGGGCGCCATCGCCCTCGCGATGCAGCGGAGCCGCCCCCGGGCGAGGGTGGTGGCCACCGACATCGACCCGCGTGCCTGCCACTGTGCCGCTGCGAACGGGGTAGAGGTATACGAGGGGCACATGGGCGACCCGCTTCCCGGCATCGTTACCGGCGCTTGCGATGTCGTCATCGCCATCGTGCCCTATGTCCCCACTGATGCGCTCGTGTACCTGCCGCGCGACGTGCTCGACCACGAGCCCCGGCTGGCGCTCGACGGCGGGCCAGCGGGCCTGCGGCTGCTGCTGGAGGCGCTTGCGGTGGGTGCCCGCCTCCTGCGACCGGGAGGGACCCTGTTGCTAGAGCTGGGCGGCGACCAGGATCGAGCACTCGCCGGGCCGCTGGCTGCGGCGGGCTTCGGGCCACCCCGACGTCATGTCGACGAGGAGGGTGACCTACGGGGTATCGAAGCGAGGAGGCTGTCGCCGATCACCGCCGCCTGCGCCAGCAGATGACGGCCGACCACGGCCGTGTCATGGCTTGGCGGCTGCGCTGCCTTCCTCTTCGCTGTCTGCCTCGGCGACAGGTGGGTGGATGGTCCCGGGAGCTGACAACTCGGGGGTTGCCGCGTCGGGGGGGCCGTTGCCCGCTTCCACCGCCGCCTGTGCCGTTCCTGCGCTGAGCTCCGCCAGGATGGCGTCGGCTTCGATGGTCAGCTCGGCATGGTGCACATGCATCTCCTGCACCTCAGGGCTGGCGCTCGACAGCTCCGTCTGGGCCTGAGCCTCGGCAAACTGGCCTGCCACCTTCTGGCGGATCTCGTCGAAGCTCGGAGCGTTGCCGCTCCCCGTCAGGTCGGAAACCTGCTTCATGCTGGCAGCCATCTGCTGCTGCATGCGGGTCTGGTCGATCTGCGCCCGGATGGTGGAACGCTCGCTGACCTTCTGCTGCAGCTGGAACGCCGACTCCGACACTGCCTGGCGGGCATCGGCCGCGGCGGCTTCCAGCTGCGGGATCTGGGTGGTCAGCCCTTGGATCTGGTCGCGCAACCCCGCGATCTTGGTGGCGAAAGTCCGGGCTGCATCGATGTTGCCCTGCTGCTGAGCGGCCACGGCCGACTTCGTGTACCGGGCCTCCTGGGTGGACAGCTCCGCCAGGCGCATCTTGCCCAGCTTGTCCTGGGCGATCACCCGGCTGGCTGCCGCCTCCAGGTCGCGGTGATGAGCCTGCAGCTCGCTGATGGCCTGCTCGAGCTGCACCTTCGGATCAGCGTGAGCGTCGAGTGTGGTCTGGGCCTTGGCTTGGGCGTAGCTGTTCGCCCGTTTGAACATCTTGCCCCACGACATTGAGGGCTGCTCCTTTGCCACCGGTGGATCGGTTTTCCGCACCAGCATCGCGCCAACCGCAGCACAGTTCACGCCGATCATCGCCGCACCCCGTGCCTGAGTCAACTGAGACTAGGGTATCGTTTCTGCGGCAGGCTGGCGTTGGGACGAGGAGGACAGCCTTGACTGTGATCCAGGGAATCGACATCGACCTGTCGGCGCCCAGGTTCTGGAGCCGGCCCTGGGCCGAGCGGGAGCGCGCCTACAAGCTGCTCAGGGACCACGAGACGCTGGCGTTCTTCGACGAGCCCGAGCCCCTGCCGAGCACCGGAGCGGTCAAGGGCGCCGGGTACTACGCGGTAGTGCGCCACGCCGATGTCCTGGAGGTATCCCGGAGGCCGGGGGTGTTCTGCTCCGGCGAGGGTGCCACGAGTGTCACCGACATGCCGCCCGACCTCAACGAGTTCTACGGGTCGCTCATCAACATGGACGACCCTCGCCACGCCCGCTTGCGCCGCATCGTGTCGCAGGCGTTCACCCCGCGCATGTTGCAGCGCATACTCGATCAGGTGGAGCGCACGGCCGTGGAGATCCTCGACGGCATCGACCAAAGCTGCGTGGAGTTGGTGGGCGACATCGCTGCGCCCTTTCCACTCCTGGTCATCCTCGACATCATGGGGGTGCCACGCAGCGAGCGAGGCATGGTCCTGCAGGCTGCCAACACCATCCTCTCGGGTGGGGACCCTGACTTCCTCCCGCCGGGCAAGGACTTCGGCACCGCCATCCTTGAAGCCGGTATCGGACTCTCTGCCTTGATGCAGCCGATCGCCGCCGCCCGTCGCCGTGAGCCCACCGACGACCTCGTGTCAGCCTTGATCCACGCCGAGGTGGAGGGCGAGGCGATCACCGACCAAGAGGTCGTGTCGTTCTTCATCCTGCTCCTCGTCGCCGGTAGCGAGACAACCCGCACGGCCATCGCCCACGGGGTATGGGCGTTCGCCGAGCACCCGGACCAGCGGACGATCTGGGTCCACGATTTCGATGCTCTGGCCCCAGCTGCCGTCGACGAGATCGTTCGCTGGTCGTCGCCAGTCATCTCGATGCGTCGCACCGTGACCCAGGAAGTCACTTTGGGGGCCACCGAGCTGCACGCCGGCGACAAGGTCCTCCTCCTCTACGGGGCGGCCAACCGTGACGAGTCGGTGTTCGACAGCGCCCAGCGCTTCGACGTCCGCCGCCAGCCCAACCCTCACGTCGGCTTCGGCGGGCCCGGCCCACACTTCTGCCTGGGCGCCCACCTGGCCCGTCGCGAGGTGACCGTCATGTTCCGCGAGCTTTTCAGTCGATACCCCGATCTGGCGGTGAGCGCGGCGCCGTCGCAACTGCAGTCTTCGTTCATCAACGGGATCAAGCGGTTGCCCGTCCGCCTCGGCGGCTGAGCCGAACCCCCTATTCGGCGAGCATGCCTGAGAACAACAGATGCAGAGTCTCGGTGCTGCGCCGGCGCATGGTCTCGGGGGCACCGAGCCAGGTGGCGGCGGCGCTGCACAGGGCGGCGATCATCACCCAGGCGATGAAGTCGGGGTTCGGCTTGGCCACCACCTCGCCTCGGCTCTGCCCGGCGCGGACGATAGAGGAGACCAGTGCGTGCAGATCGGGCTGGCTGGCGCCGGCGCCCACCGCCAGAGAGACGGTGTGGATGTACTCCTCGGCCATCTCCTGCAAGCCGGCACCCGCAGAGGACCAGGCATCGCTGATTGCCCTCTGTATCTCAGAGAGCGCTTCGCTCGTTGTGGCGGCTGGCAGTTGCTCGACCCGGCGGCGCGCTTCCCGGGCCAGCCGACGGTTGAACTCCTCGAGCAGGCCGGACTTGGTGCCGTAGAGCCTGAAGAAGGTCGCCCTTCCAACGCGCGCCCGCCCGCAGATGTCTTCGACGGTCGCGGCCGAGTACCCCCGCTCGGCGAACAGCTCCAAGGCGGCGTCGTAGAGTCGGGCGCGGTTGACCTGCTTGGTCTGTTCCCGGCGGGAGGGAGAGCCGGTGCTGCGGCCCGTCGCCGCTCCTGGGTCGACGATCATGGGACCTCGATGGTACGCAAGGGCGCCGCGGCCGCAACCGCAAAACTGAGATGCCGGTATCGTTTCTACGGTTGCCCCCCGGTTTCAGGAGAGGAGATCACACATGACCACAGCGGTGATCGTCGATGTCGTACGCACACCCGGTGGCAGGCGCAACGGCAAGCTCTCAGGATGGCACCCGGTGGACTTGGCTGCAGAAACCTTGCAGGCGCTGGTTCTTCGCAACGACCTGGACCCGGCGCTGGTCGAGGACGTGATCATGGGTTGCGTGATGCAGGTGGGCGCGCAGGGCATCAACATTGCCCGCAATGCCGCTCTCGCCGCCGGATTCCCCGAGGACGTCGTCGGCACCACCATCGATCGCCAGTGCGGCTCTTCTCAGCAGGCTGCCCACTTCGCGGCGCAGGGCGTCATGGCCGGTGCCTATGACGTGGTCATCGCCGCCGGCGTGGAGGTCATGAGTGTGGTGCCCATGGGCGCCAGCGCCACGGTCCCCAACGTAGGTGTGCCCTTTGGGCCGAGGCTGGGGCGGCGCTACGAACCGGTCGGCGGCCTGGTGCCCCAGGGCATCTCCGCGGAGATGATCGCCGACAGATGGGACCTGTCTCGCGCCGACCTCGACGCCTTCGGGGCCCTCAGCCAGTCGCGCGCGCAGGCTGCCACCACCGAAGGCCGCTTCGAGAGGGAGATCCTGCCGGTCAAGGAGCGGCTCAAGGACAAGGAGAGCGGAAACATCATCGAGTCCGGCCAGTTGGTGACCGAGGACGAGGGCCTTCGCCCGGGCACCACCGCCGAGACCCTGGCCAACCTCAAACCGGCGTTCAAGTCCGACGGCAAGGTCACCGCGGGAAACAGCTCGCAGATCACCGACGGTGCGTCGGCGGTGCTGGTGATGAGCGAGGAGAAAGCGGCGGCGCTCGGCTTCACTCCTCGAGCCCGGTTCCACGCGTTCGCCCTGGCCGGCGTCGACCCCGTGATCATGCTCACAGGTCCCATCCCGGCCACGACCAAGGTCCTCGAGAAGGCCAAGCTCACGCTCGACGACATCGACCTGGTCGAGATCAACGAGGCCTTCGCCTCAGTGGTGCTGGCCTGGGAGAAGGAGCACCACCCAGACATGGCCAAGGTCAACGTCAACGGCGGGGCCATCGCTTTGGGACACCCCCTCGGCGCCTCGGGTACCAAGCTCATGGCGACGCTGCTCTGCGAGCTGGAGCGCACGGGAGGCCGCTACGGCATGCAGACGATGTGCGAAGGCGGCGGAATGGCCAACGCCACAATCATCGAGCGGCTGGGCTGACCGCTGCGCCTAGCCTCGCGCTATGGCCCTCGATCCTCGCACACCGGTCATTGTCGGCGTCGGGCAGATCAGCCAGCCCGAGCTGCCAGCGCCCGAGCCAGTGGCGCTCCTGGCCTCGGCGGCTCGACGGGCCGCATCAGATGCCGGGGCGCCGGGGATGTTGGCGAGACTCGACTCGATCCGGGTCGTCAACCTGCTGACTCGGGCCTACCCTGACCCCGGGGCGCTAGTAGGCGAGCTCGTCGGGGCCAGCCCACGCCAGACCGTCACCACCACCCCAGGCGGCAACACGCCCCAGGTGCTGCTCAACCGCACAGCCGAGGAGATCCTGGCCGGCCGGCTCGACGCTGCGCTGATCGGGGGAGCCGAGTCGTGGCGCACCCGCTCGTGGTACAGGGCCCGCGGTGAAAGGCCACCGTGGTCTCAGCAATCCGCAGAAGCGTCCCCGAGCGCAACCCTGGGCGAGGAGCTGTCGATGGCCACGCCCGAGGAAGCGGCGCTCGGGTTGGTCGCTCCGGTGCAGTTCTACCCGATGTTCGAGACGGCGCTGATGCTCAGCGCAGCCTCCGACGGCATTCCCCCGGCTGTGCACATGGCGGCGGTCGCCAGGCTGTGGGCCGGGTTCTCTGCGGTGGCCGCCGGAAACCCCCACGCAGCGATCCGGTCGCCGCTCAGCGCAGACGAGATCGCCGCGCCGAGCCCCGTCAATCGCATGATCGGTTGGCCGTATCCGAAGCGTATGAACTCCAACAGCAGTGTCGATCAGGCCGCGGCGCTGCTGATTTGCTCGGTCGAGACTGCCGCCGCGGCCGGGATCCCTTGTGACCGCTGGGTGTTCCTCCACGCCGGTGCTCACGCCAGCGATCAGGTCGACGTCATCCGGCGGGACCGGCTGGACGCCTCTCCCGCCATACGTGCCGTCGGGGTCGCCACGTTGCGCCTGGCAGGCATCGGGATCGATGACGTCGCCCTGGTGGACCTGTACTCTTGCTTTCCCTCGGCTGTGCAGGTGGCGGCGGCCGAGCTCGGCCTCGGTCTGGACCGAGAATTGACCGTGACCGGAGGGCTGACCTTCGCCGGCGGCCCGTGGAACAACTACGTGAGCCACAGCGTGGCCGCGATGGTCGAACGGCTCCGCCACCAGCCCGACGCCTACGGGCTCTGCACAGCCAACGGCGGCCACCTGACCAAGCACGCAGCCGGTGTGTACGCGGCGTTCCCGCCGAAGGGCCAGCCCCGCTTCGGGCATCCCCAGCGGGTGGCGGACGCTGTCACGGACCGTCCCCTAGCCCCGCCGGGATGGCAAGGGACGGCGCGACTCGAGGCGTGGACCGTGATGCACGCCCGGACCGGCGCCCCCGAGGTGGCGTACGCCTACGGGCGCACAGCCGGCGATTCTCGGGTGGTGGGCGCCAGCCGCGACCCGGACGTGATGGCGGTCCTCTCCGGTGGCGAGGTCGACCGGCCCCTGCCCACGGCCTGGATCGGCGACGGCAGCTTCACTCTCGACGGCTGACGGTTGCGGGGTACCGCCGCTGCGGGCACGCTTCGGGGGTGCACGCCGACGCGGGACCATTGCCGGTGCGAGCGCCCATGCAGGCAACCGTCGTCGAGCTGAGCGTCGCGCCCGGTATCGCGGTGGCGGCCGGAGACACTGTGGCGATCCTCGAATCGATGAAGATGCACCATGGCGTCGAGGCACCGGCCGCCGGCGTGGTGATCGATGTGCGGGCTGCCGCCGGTGACGTGGTGGCTGCGGGCGATGTGCTGCTCCGGCTGGACACGGCCCCGACGAGACCCACGCCTGGCGGCGCTTCCGGTGCCAGCGCGGCACGGGGTCGCGCTGACGCCGGGCGCGGTACGGGGGCGCCCCGAGCGGACCTGGCTCGTGTCGTGGACCGCCACGCAATGCTGGCCGACGCTGCCCGTCCGGCGGCGGTTACTCGCCGCCATGAGCGAGGGATGCGCACCGCGAGGGAGAACGTCGCCGACCTGTGTGACGCAGGCAGCTTCACCGAGTACGGAGGCCTGGCGGTGGCTTCGCAGCGCCGCCGCCGGCCCCTCGAGGTGCTGGTCGCCGACACTCCCGCCGACGGCCTGATCACCGGCGTGGGTACTGTCAACGCCGGCATCTTCGGGAAGGCGGCGGCGGGGTGCGCCGTGGCCGCCTACGACTACACGGTCCTCGCCGGGACCCAGGGCCACCAGGGCCACCGTAAGAAGGACCGCCTCTTCGAGTTGGCCGGGCGCCTCCGCCTGCCGGTCGTCCTATTCGGGGAAGGTGGAGGGGGAAGGCCGGGGGATACGGACGTCCCGGCTGTCTCAGGTCTCGACACGGAAGCCTTCTCCCGTTTCGCCGGCCTCTCCGGCCTAGTGCCACTGGTGGGCATCGGAGCCGGGCGCAGCTTCGCGGGCAATGCGGCCCTCCTCGGGTGCTGCGACGTGCTCATAGCCACCGCTGGCTCGTCGATCGGCATGGCCGGCCCTGCGATGATCGAGGGCGGTGGGTTGGGGCTTTTCTCCGCCGACGAGATCGGTCCGCTCGATGTGCACGTGGCCAGCGGTGTGGTGGATGTTGCCGTCGCCGACGAGGCCGAGGCCGTAGGGGTGGCACGCCGTTACCTCTCGTACTTCCAGGGGCGGACCGCAGGATGGGAGCACGATCCACAGGAGTCCCTTCGCGAGGCCGTGCCGGAGGACCGCGTGCGGGTGTACGACGTTCGCCACGTCATTGCAACTGTGGCCGATCGGGGATCTGTGCTGGAGCTGCGCCACGGGTTCGGGCTCGGCATCGTCACCGCCTTGGCCCGCATAGAGGGTCGTCCCGTCGGAGTGGTCGCCAACGATCCCCGCCACCTCGGTGGGGCCATCGACAGCGACGGGGCGGATAAGGCGGCCCGCTTCTGGCAGCTGTGTGACGCCTTCGACCTACCGATCGTCACCCTTTGTGACACCCCCGGCTTCATGGTGGGCCCCGCAGCAGAAAGCCACGCCCAGGTCCGTCACTTCGGGCGCATGTTCGTGACCGGCGCAAGCTTGACCGTGCCGGTCCTCACGGTCGTCCTGCGCAAGGCCTACGGTCTCGGAGCCCAGGCCATGGCGGCAGGCCATCTCCACGTCCCGGTCAGCACGGTGGCTTGGCCGAGCGGTGAGTTGGGTGGGATGGGGCTGGAGGGGGCGGTGCGGTTGGGGTTCCGACGCGAGCTGGAGGCGATCGCAGATCCGGCCGAGCGCCAGGCGACCTACGATCGACTGGTGGCCGACATGTACGAGAGGGGTGGCGCGCTCAACGTGGCGACCTACTTCGAAGTCGATGACGTGATCGACCCTGCTGCCACTCGCGATCACCTAGCCCGTCTCTTGGCGGTGGCGCCTCCGCCGGCCCCTCGCAGCGGGCGCAAGCGGCCTTGCATCGACACTTGGTGACACGGGGGCGCACGGGAGTCTTGGCGGTGTTCGGCGCGCCGAAGGGCGAACCTCGGTAAACCGAAATGGGCGAAGGGCTCCCGCGTGGGCGATGCTGGTGGCATGGCTCCTGTCGCCGACTCGCTTGCGCACAGCGGACCTCTGGCCATCTTGCACCGGTTGACCAGAGGAGCGGTGCCGCTACCCAACCGCCACCGCGATGTGCAAGGGGGCACCTTCCGCGCGGGAGTCCTCGGGGCCGGGGACGGCCTGATCACCAACGTCTCGTTGGTGCTCGGGGTTGCCGGTGGCAACTCGGCCGGCGGGGCGGTCCGCCTGGCGGGCATCGCCGGCATGCTGGCCGGCGCCTGCTCGATGGCTGCCGGCGAGCTGGTGTCGGTTCGGGCCCAACAGGAGCTGGTGGCGCGTGAGATCGCCGTAGAGCGAGCAGAGCTGGCCGACGAGCCCGAGGCCGAGCAGCGGGAGCTGGCTGCCATGTACCGGGCGCGCGGTGTCAGCCCCGAGGATGCTGAAGCCGTGGCCCGGATCCTGTCGTCCAACCCGGCGGTGGCGCTGGACACACACACCCGCCTGGAGCTCGGAGTGGACCCCGACCAGCAGGCCCAGGCCAGCCGCGCCGCCGCCGCGTCGTTCTTGTCGTTCGGGATCGGGGCTCTCCTGCCGCTGCTGCCTTGGTTCTTCACGCACGGCGCGCCCGCCGTCATCGCATCGATCATCATCGGTGCAGTGGTGGCCACGATCCTCGGTGCCGCCATCGGATCCTTCAGCGGGCGGGGCAAGGCACGCGTCGCCGTCCGCCAGCTGGCCGCCGCGGCTGTGTCGGCCGGCATCACATTCGGTGTCGGCGCGCTGTTGGGAGTGGGGACGAGCTGATCGGAGCACCTCTGGAGGTGGCGCGTGCGGACCTTCGCCTCGGTGCCATGGTGGCGGAGGGAGGCGAGGGGCGGGTATTCGAGGTCCTGGACCGTCCGGGGATCCTGTTCAAGGAATATCGGCGTCCGGTCGACGCGAGCAGCTTGCGGGATCTCGTGGTGTGGGCTTCGGCGAGCGGCTCGCTGGACCCAGTCATGGCCACGCGGGTCCGCCTGGCCACCGCATGGCCGCAGAGCGTCGTGCGGGGCGCTGCCCCGGGCCTGGCTGACGGGCTGCTGATGGCGCGCGCCCCCAGACGCTTCTCCCTGCGCCACCGCGATGGCATCGCACGCTTGGCGACCCTCAGTTACCTCACCGCCGACCCGGTGCGGCGGGCGGCGGCCTACGGGTTGGTGCTGCCGGGCCAGGGGGACGCCGCTCGCATCGGTCTGGTCTATGCCCTGGCGAGGACACTCGAAGTGCTCGAGCACGCCCGTCCCTCCGTGGGTCATGGCGACTTGTCCGCCAAGAACGTCTTGTGGTCCACGCGGCGCGGTCCGGAGGTCTTTCTCCTTGACTGCGACAACGGTGAGCGCTTCGGACCTACTGGGGCACCCCTGGGAGCGCCGGGGCGCCGGCGGGCGATGACTCCCAACTGGGACGATCCGACAGTACCGGCAGGCGGCAATCCCGGGTTCGCCAGCGATCGCTACTCCTTGGCGCTCATCTTCCTGCGGGTCGTCGGAGCAGGCCACTTCCCCGTCCAGAAGCGTCAGAGGATGGCAGAAACGGTGGAGGTGGAGCTGGCATTGCCCTCGGCGGTACTGCGTAATCCGGCAATGGCGCCCGACGCTCCCTTGTGGGCGATGCTTGGTCGAGGGCTCTCCTCCATGGCCGGTCTCAGGCCGCCGGCCTCGACGTGGTCAGCCGCGCTCTCCGACGTGCTGATCGGCCTCGGGGCCTCGGCGGTCCTCGAAGCGGTTCACGCAGCGCAGGGGAGCGGAGCATCCTCCATTCCAGGTGAACCGATCGTGGGGCCATCCGCACCGGATGTTGCGGTGCGACCCCGGCCGGCTCGGCCCAGGACAGAAATGTGGACGTTTCACCGGCCGGTAGCATCCGGCGGCCATATCCCTGCTGCTGGCGGAGCGCGTGGCAGCCAGGCGTCCACGCCGCCTCCCGCCGCGCCGCCGGCCCACTTGCCCCTCTCGGCGCAAGCCATGGCCGGCTTGCGCAGGGCGTTCGCGGGATGGAAGTCCCTCCACCGCTGGGCCGGGAGCGCTCTCGGGACTCCCGGGCGCCGGTCGGTCGGGGCGCGGCGCGCCGCGGTCTGCGCCGTGGTCGACTTCGTCGTGGCATGCGTTGGGCTGCTGCTCTTCGCCATGATCGTCAGTCCATTCCTCGGGATCTGACCCTCTTGGGCTCCCCGCCGGCGTTGAGTACCGTGAGAGCTTCATGAACAGCGAGCCCGTCGGCGTGGAAGAGCGTTACGCGGTCTTTCCCTTCTACTTGTGTCTCGACGTCTCAGCATCCATGGCGGGTGCGCCGATCGACAGCATCAACCGTCAGATGCCGGAGCTCCGCTCGAGCGTGGGCGATGATCCCGCCATCGCGGAGGTGGTTCGCTTCGCGGTGGTGACGTTCTCCGATGTGGCCCGCACCGTGCTCCCGCTGTCCGACTTGAGCCTGGTCGAGGCGGTGCCCGAGGTTCGCGCCGAGGGCCGTACCTCCTACGGGGCAGCGTTCGAGCACCTGCGCCAGGTGATCGAGACCGACTACCACACCAGCCGAGCCAGCGGCGACCGTTGGTATCGGCCGGCGGTGGTGTTCATATCCGACGGTCGCCCGACCGACGAGGAAGCCAGATGGCGTGCGGCGCATGCACGCGTGGTCGACCCGACGTGGAGGCGCCGGCCCAACATCTTGGCGTTCGGCTTTGGTCATGCCGACCCCGCGGTCTTGGCCTCAGTGGTGGAAGGCAAGCCCGACCGGGCGTTCATTGCCGAGGAGGGAGCCGAGCCCGCCGCCGTCGTACCCAAGCTCATGAAGGGGTTGATCTCCTCCATCGTCAGCTCCTCGGCCAGTGTGTACAGCGGTGAGGCGCAGCTCACCCCGCCCGATGTCCCGGGCATGACCCCGATTCCCGTCGATCAGCTCGACTGATCGACGGCTCGGCCGCCAGGTCTGGGGGCGCCCGTCGCCGGCAGCACTCGCTCCCTGGGCGCTGCGGTCCACAGCCTCGGCGTCGGGGGCTGCCATCCGGGCGGACGGCGGGGACAGCGAAGCGTGGTTGGTGCGGGCCGCCTCCCTGAGCGGTACCCGTCACCGAACTTCGGGCGGCGGCCCGGAAGACGCTTATGGCTGGCGCCGGGATGGCAGCCACTTGGCCGTCGCCATCGCCGACGGCGTCAGCAGCAGTCCCGGAGCGGGAGCTGCCTCAGCCTCAGCGGTCGAAGCGGGTACGAGGTATGCCCTGGAGGCGGCCGCGGATGGGACAGGCCGCGAGGAGGTTGTCCGGGCGATCGGTGCCGCCAACGTGGCGGTCCGCAACGCCGGAGGAGGTGCGACCACGTTGGTGATAGCCCTCCTCGACGCGACGGGAAGGGGTGCCATTGCTCGCATCGGTGACTCGAGCGCCTTCATCCTCTCCGGTGGGGCATGGCGGGAGGTGTGGCTGCCCGACTCCGATGTCGGCTCGATCCGCACGGCCACCTCGGCCCTTCCAGCGGAGACACCGGCGGTGGAGGTGGCCGAGCTCGAGCTCGGACTCGGCGACGTGCTGGTCCTGGTCACCGACGGGATCGCCGATCCGCTCCGTGATGGGCCGACCACCGTGGCGCCGGGACTGGCTGCGGCACTGGCCTCTGCGCCCGACCCCTTGGACCTGGCGCTCGTCGTCGACTTCTCCCGCCGAGGTGTGCACGACGACCGAACGCTGGTAGCCGTCTGGGCCATCCCTCCTGAGACGGCGCCGGGCGCCCACCTCGAGGCTTGATCGGGTTGGACGATACTGGGCAGGTGGAGCCCCCCTCGACCGATCCGTCGGCCTCCGCCGACATCCGTCTTCTCGGGCGCCTGCTGGGTGAGGTCATACAGGACCAGGCCGGTCTCGAGGTCTTCGAGCTGGTCGAAGCGGTCCGCCGAGCCGCCACGGGAGAGCGGAGGGGTACCGCGGATGCGGGCCAGCTGGTGGCGCTCCTGGGCGGCGTGGCAGATGAGTGGATCCTCCCCCTGGTGAGAGCGTTCAGCTATTTCTCGTTGCTGGCCAACGTGGCCGAGGACGTAGCGGCCAACCGGGCGACGCGTCTGGAGCGGCGGACGGCGGGGTCCGGGGGGGCGCCAGGTACTCTCGCCCACGCCTTCCAGCGCCTTGGCGCGGGGACCCGCTCCCGCCACGACGTGGCGGTCCTCGGTGCAAGCGTCGCGGTCACGCCGGTCCTGACCGCTCACCCGACTGAGGTGCGTCGACGAACAGCCCTCAACCGCACCCGGGAGATCGGCCGGCTCCTCGGCGAGCGGGACCGGGGCGGAATGGACGAGGCGGACGCCTCGGAGTGGGAGGGCGCCCTCCGGGTGGAGATCTTGGCTCTGTGGCAGACAGCGATCCTCCGCCCTTCGCGGCCTCGGGTACGCGACGAGATCAACCAGGCGCTGCACTATTACGATGCGTCGCTCTTCGCCGAGATACCGAAGCTGCAGGCCGATTACGAGCGAGGCCTCGGCGAGCTGGCCGGCGCGGAGATGGAAGCGATCCAGCCTGTGGTGAGGATGGGCTCTTGGATTGGCGGTGACCGCGACGGCAATCCGTTCGTGACGGCGGAGGTGCTGGCCGCCGCCGTAGAGCGCCAAGCGTCGACAGCCTTCGCCCACCACTTGGGAGCCCTGCGCCGTCTGGCCATCGAGCTATCGATGTCCGGGGATCTGGTCGGGGCCACCCCGGCGGTGGAAGCGTTGGCGGAGGGCTCCGGCGACGATTCGCCCTTCCGGTCCAACGAACCGTACCGCAGGGCCATGAACGGGTGCTATGCCCGCTCGGCGGCCTCAGCGCTGGCCGCTCTCGGCACCATCCCGGAAGCCGAGCCCCGGGCCCGCCTCGAGCCTTACGCATCGTCGGGGGAGCTGGTCGACGACCTTCGGGCGGTGGAGGACTCGCTAGAGCGTCACGGAGCGGGAGCACTGGCGCGCGCGAGGGTGGCTCCGGTGCGCCGGGGAGTCGAGATCTTCGGCTTCCACCTGACCAGCATGGACCTCCGGCAGAACTCGGACGTGCACGAGGTGGTCATCTCGGAGCTGCTGGCCCGAGCGGGGGAGACCGACAGCTACCTGAGGCTCGAGGAGGCAGCGCGCGTCGAGCTCCTGACCGGGGAGCTGACCCGTCTACGACCGCTTCATTCCCCTTACGTCACCTACTCCGATCAGGCCGCCGGAGAACTCGCCATCCTGACGGAGGCAGCAAGCGCGGTGCGCCGCCTGGGGCCCGCCGTCGTAGCCAACTACGTGATCTCCAAGGCCGAGTCGGTCAGCGACGTGCTGGAGGTGGCAGTCCTCTGCAAGGAAGTCGGTCTGTGCCGGCCGGAGGCAGAGGGGCAGGTGCTGCGTCTGGGCCCCTCGATAGTCCCGCTGTTCGAGACCATCGATGACTTGGCCAACGCCGGCCGTACCGTGGAAGCCCTCCTCGGCCTACCACTGTGGCGGCGCGCGGTGCTCGACGCCGGCGGATGGCAAGAAGTCATGATCGGCTATTCCGACTCCAACAAGGACGGCGGGTACCTGGCCTCCAACTGGGCGCTCCATCAAGCAGAGATGGACCTGGTGGCGGCGACTCGAGCAGCGGGCGTGCGCCTGCGGCTCTTCCACGGCCGAGGTGGCGCAGTCGGCCGGGGCGGCGGTCCGGCCTACGATGCGATCGTCGCCCAACCGCCCGGCAGCGTGCAAGGCGCAGTGCGAATCACCGAGCAGGGTGAAGTCATAGCTGCGCAGTACTCCGACCCTCCCCACGCCCGCCGCGGCCTGGAGGCGCTGGTGGCGGCCGCCCTCGAGGCGACCGCCGCTGATCCCGACGAGCTCGGCGCGGATGCCGCCCGCTTCCATACTGTGGCCGCGGCGCTGGCGGCCCGGTCGATGGCCGAGTACCGCAGCCTCGTCTACGGCACCCCGGGTTTCGTGGACTGGTTCCGCACGGCCACGCCGGTGCGAGAGATATCGGAGTTGAACATCGGCAGTCGACCCGCGGCGCGGAGGCCGTCGGAACGGGTGGAGGACCTGCGCGCCATTCCATGGGTGTTCAGCTGGAGCCAGAGCCGGCTCATGGTGCCCGGGTGGTACGGAGCGGGCACGGCGCTGTCGGAGTTCATGGCCGGCGGCCCAGGGAGGCTGGAGGAGCTGCAGGCGATGCACCTCCGATGGGGGTTCTGGCGCTCGGTGCTGTCCAACATGGCGATGGTGCTCGCCAAGACCGACCTGTCCATCGCCGAGCGGTACTCCGCCCTGGTCCCAGACGACGACCTGCGGTATTCGGTGTGGTCCCGGCTGGCCGCGGAACACGAACGCAGCGTCGCCTCCTTGCGGAAGATCTACGGGAGCGAGGACCTACTCTCCCACGATCCGGGTTTGGCCCAGGGCCTGCGGAACCGGGTTCCGTACCTCGATCCCCTCAACCACCTCCAGGTGGAGCTGCTGCGAAGATGGCGGGGCGGTGACCGCTCGCCGGTCGTCGAGACGGGGATCCAGTTGACCCTCAACGGCTTGGCCACCGGTCTGCGCAACAGCGGATAGTCGGGCGGTCCTACTCTGGCTCGATGGCCCAGCGCTCGGTCGAGTCGGAAGTCAAGCTCGAGGCGGGGGTGGGATTCGTCCTGCCCGACCTGACCGGCGAAGCCGGGATCACCGCATCACCTCGTGCCGAGCGCCGGCTGACTGCCTCTTACGTCGATACCCCGGACCTGCGGTTGATGCGCTCGGGGGTCACGCTGCGCCATCGCCATGAGGTCGAGAGCGGGTCGCCGGTGGTCTCCGAGTGGACCTTGAAGTTGCCTCTGGCGCCGGACGGAGCCATGGTCGTCCGGCGTGAGATGCGTTGGAGCGGATCCGTGGAGGAGATGCCGGCCGACGTCGACGCCCTGGTGATTGGCTGGCGGCGCAGCGTCCCCCTAGAGGTGGTCGCCCGGCTGGTCACGGTCCGCCAGCGCATCATGCTCTGCGATTCCGGCGGCAGGCAGTTGATCGAGCTCGACGACGACGTGGTGTCGGTCATGGAGGGGCCCCGCCTGGCAGCCCGCTTCCGGGAGCTCGAGTTGGAGGTCGCCGGATCGGCCGGCCGGAGGCTGGTCGAAGAAGTGGTGGAGAGGTTGGAGCGCGCCGGGGCCCACCGTGGAGACGATCGCGCAAAGGTCGTCAAGGCGCTCGGCGCGCCGGCATCGGCGCCGCCCGATGTGGTGGCCTTGCCACTGTCGCGTCAGGCGACCATGACTGAGATCGTCCGCTCCGCGCTCGCCGATGGGTACCTGCGGATCGTGGATCACCACGCCGGGATCCACCTGGACGAAGACATCGAGGATGTGCACCAGGCCCGGGTCGCCACCCGGCGTCTGCGGTCGGACTTGCGCCTACTGCGGCGCTCAATGGATCGGGACTGGGTGCGGGCCGCGCGCCGGGAGCTGGGGTGGCTGGCTGGCGCTCTCGGGGCAGTCCGAGACGCAGACGTCCTCACCGACCGCCTTCGCGCATCAGGTGCCTTGCTCTCCGACGATGACGGTCCGGCCGTTGAGGCGCTCCTGGCAACGCTGCGGGCAGAGCGGGTTGTCGCGCGCGAGGCTCTGGTGGCGTCCATGTGCTCCCCCCGCTACGCGGCGCTGCTCGACCGGTTGGCGGCAGCCGTAGCGGATCCGCCGATGGCGCCGCGGCGGGAGCCGGCTGTCGCAGATGCGACGGCGCCGCCGGTCGTGGAGGAGGCAGAGCCCTCCCCTGCGGGAGCGCCGGCGCCCGGCGGCTGCGCGGTGCGAGCCCCGGGTGACCTCCGCGCTCGCAAGGTCCTCCCTGCTGCGGTGGCTCGCCCCATGAGGCACCTTGCGGGGGCAGTGAGGGCGCTCGGCGAGGCTCCCTCCGACGATGCCCTGCACCAGGTTCGCCTCTTCGCCAAGCGCCTGCGCTACGGCTGCGAGACCGCGACGCCCGTATGCGGTAAGGAGGCCAAGTCGATGGGTCGAGCGGCCGCCGACCTCCAGGCGGTGCTCGGGAATCTCCACGACGCTGTCGTAGCTGCCACCTGGCTGCGTCGGGTCGGATCAGGCGCGTCGGCGGCGGTCGCCCTGGCGGCAGGACAGCTGATCGCCCTGGAAGAAGCCCAGGCCGACCTACTCCGGTCGTCGTGGCGACGCGCCTGGAGGCCGGTGTCGCGCAAGAAGGCCGTGGCGTGGCTGGAAGGATGAGCGCGGAGGGGTGGCAGGCGCCTCACGTCAGTTGCGCGCCACCTCTGACCAGGGACGGCCCTTGTCGGTGCGGGGCTCGCCGGGGAGGCCGAGAACCCGCTCGCCGAGAATGTTGCGCATGATCTCTGACGTGCCGCCCTCGATGGAGTTCGCCCGCGACCGGAGAAAGTAACGAGCGGGGATGCCACCGAACCCGCCGGCGTCGTCCGGTCTCCGCATCTCGTAGCTGTCGTAGAGCATGCCCTCGGGGCCGAGCAGATCGACGCAGAACTCGTAGATCCGCTTGTTGAGCTCGGCGAAGTGCAGCTTGGACGTCGACCCTTCGGGGCCGGGGGTGCCGGCGACTGCGTTGGCGGCTGCTCGCATGCTCGTCAGGCGCAGAGCCTCTGCCTCTATCCATAGCGACGCCAGCTGCGCCCGCTGGACTGGTGTGCGGGTGGTGGACTTCTCCCAGAGCGCCAGGGCCGAGCCGATGGCTCCCGATCCCTGCCCGCCTACCGATCCGCCGATGGAGACCCGCTCGTTCATGAGAGTGGTGATCGCCCCTGACCACCCCGCACCCACATCGCTCAGGCGCTCGCGATCGGGGATACGGACATCGGTCAGGTACACCTCGTTGAACTCTGCATCACCGGTCATCTGGCGCAGCGGCCGCACCTCGACGCCGGCGGCGTGCATGTCAGCGACGAAGTAGGTGAGGCCCCTGTGCTTCTCGGCCTCGGAGTCGGTGCGGGCCAGGAGCATGCCGTAGCTCGAGGTGTGCGCCAAGGTGGTCCACACCTTCTGCCCGTTGACGATCCATTCTTCTCCGTCCCGGACCGCCCGGGTCGTCAGGCCGGCAACGTCGGAGCCGGCACCCGGCTCGGAGAACAGCTGGCACCAGATGTGCTCACAGGTGAAAAGCGGACGTAGGTACCGGGCCTTCTGGTCTTCGGAGCCGTGGGTGAGGATGGTCGGCGCCGCCATGCCGTAGCCGATCGGGTTGCGGGCCACGAGGTTGGGAGCGCCGGCAGCGCGCAATCTCTCGTTGATCAGGGGCTGCAGCTTCCTCGACAGTCCGAGACCGCCATGGCCTTCGGGAAAGTGCACCCACGCCAGGCCGGCGTCGAACTGGGCTCCGAGAAAGGCGCGTGCGTCTGTCGAGGTCGGATCGTGGGTGGCCAAGAGATGGGCGACCCGGTCCACGACCCGCTGCTCGTCGGTCGACACGGTAGTGGTCGCGCTCATGTCCTTTACCCTCCTGCTCGCCGGGCTGCACCTCGGTTGCTACCCCCGCAGCGTAGCGTCGCGGCGGCGGAACCCCGCAGAGGTGCCGAGCCCGACGGCGCGACCCCCTATACGCTCATGGGCCCGTGCGCCGGTTCGTTCGCCTCATCCTCGTTGTCGCCTCGGCGGCAGTCGTGCTGGCAGGCACGGTGACGGGCGTGACGGCTCTCGGGCGGGGATTGATCTCGCATGCCTCGAGCGCCCAGGCAATGCCGCTGTTGCCGATCGGCACCTCGACCCTCGAAGGGTCGACTGTTTACGCCGACGACGGGACGACGGTGCTGGCCACCCTGAGGGGACCCGAGATCCGCCGGCCCGTCCAGCTCAGCCAGGTGTCGAAGACGCTGGTGAAGGCCGTGCTCGACACCGAGGATGCCCGCTTCTACATACACGGTGGCATCGACATCCCATCGGCAGTGCGGGCCCTCGCGGCAGACTCGGCGAGCGGCGGAGGCCTCCAGGGCGGTTCCACCATCACCCAGCAGCTCGTCAAGCAGACCTATCTCAGCTCTGAGCGCAAGATCTCCCGGAAGATCAAGGAGGCGGTACTGGCGGAGCGGATGCAGCAGAAGTATTCCAAGAACCAGATCCTGCAGGCGTACCTCAATATCATCTACCTGGGCAACAGCGCCTACGGCGTCCAGGCCGCTGCCAACGTCTACTTCAACGAGGACGTCAGCCAGGTGACACTGCCGCAGGCGGCCCTCCTGGCCGGCCTTATCCAAAACCCCAACGGCTACGACCCCTTCCAGTATCCGCTGAACGCCCGTACCCGCCGCTCCGAGGTCCTGTCCCGGATGGTCCACTACAAGGACATCACCCAGGCCCAGGCGAACGCGGCGAACGCCACAGCCCTGCCGACTGCGCTGACCAAGCCACCGGCGTCCGCCGACGTGACCACCAACTACTACGTCCGCGAAGTCATCAACGAGATGCTCGGCGCCAACAGCCCCATTGGCGGCAACTACGCAGAGCGGTACCAGGCACTGTTCGAGGGCGGCTTGAAGATCTATACGGACTACGACCCCAACCTGCAGCGGTTGGCGGAGGCCACCATCGCTCAGGACACCCCGGCCAACAATGGCGGATTCGAGCAGGCCATGGTAGTCATCGACCCGGCTACCGGAAAGGTCCGCGCCATGGTGGGCGGCAGTGCCACCGGCAGCTCTGCGCAGTTCAACGTGGTGACGCAGGGGACCCGCCAGCCGGGATCGGGCTTCAAGCTCTTCACCCTCGTAGCTGCCCTGGAGGCCGGGTACTCGCCCCTCGACACGATCGACGCCACCGCTCCCTGCGCCATCGCCTTCCCCGGCAACAACGATTTCGTGCCGCCGTCCCTCGGCGGGCCACCGGGTGGGAAGGCCCCGACCAACGACGAGGGCAACGGCACCGGTGGGACCGTCAGCCTGGTGGTGGCCACTGCGCAGTCGCTCAACTGTGGCTACCTCCGCCTCGGGCACGAGGTGGGGCTGCCGGCGATCGCCTCGGTGGCCCAGCAAATGGGCATCACGACCCCGTTGGCGATCAAGGACACGGCGACCGGGCAGTCCAGCTATGTCCCGTCGATGATCCTGGGCAGCCTCGGGGTACATCCGATCGACATCGCGTCGGCCTACGCCACCGTGGCGGACGGCGGTGTCTACCACGCGCCCAGCTTCGTGGACCACATCTCCGACCGGTCCGGCAGCGTCGTGTTCAGAGGTGCCAGCAAGGGACGCCGGGTGTTTTCGACCCAGATCGCCGCCGAGGTCGAGCTGTGCCTCAACGCCGTCGTGTCCTCGGGCACGGGCACTGCTGCCGCGCTCTACAACCGGCCCGTCGCCGGCAAGACCGGCACCACCAACGGGCCGACGGACGCCTGGTTCAACGGTTTCGTTCCCCAGCTGGAAGCCACGGTGTGGATGGGCAATCCGCAGAGCACCCGCAACGTCATCGTCGGAGGTACGCCGGTGTACGGAGGCATGTACCCCACGCGCACCTGGCATGACTTCATGCAGGTGGCCCTCGCGAGCACGCCTGTCCAGCAGTTCGTGCCAGTCGATTACGCGGCCTTGCCGTCGGCGAAGTACATCACCTCGCCCCAGCTGGCGATCGACGACAAGAGCGCACACGGTGGCTACCCAGGCAATTCCACGTCGCCCCCCGGCAGCAATGGCGGACAGAACAACATTGGCGGCTTCCAGGCGGGTAGCGGCTAGGCTCGCCGTCCGAACGCAGAGGAGAAGGGCACCCTTCGCAGTGGCCGCACCACAGTTCGACGCCCTCCTCGAGGTGCAGCGCCTCGACACCTCCATCGACCAGCACCGCCACCTGTTGGCTCGTCTGCCGGAGGCCGTCGCACTAGCCGAGATCGATACCCGAGTCTCTGCCGTGCTGGCACGCCGCGATGGCGCGGTACCTGCGCGGGACGAGGTCGGGCAGCGCCAAGCGCATCTAGAAGGCGAGCTGGCTGCCACCGAGGAGCGGTCCAAGACGGTCAGCGCCCGGATGTACAGCGGCGAGGTCTCCGCCGCTCGCGACCTCCAGGCAATGGTTGCAGACGTGGAGGCCCTGAAGGTCCGGGCGTCGGATCTGGAGGACCGGATCCTGGAGGTGCTGGACGAGCGGGAGCCGTTCGACGCCCTCATTGCAGCAGCCGAGGAGGAGCTCGTAGCGCTGGGTGAGAGCAGGATTGCGGCTGTCGCGGCGCTCAACCGGGCGCAGAGCGGCGTTGGCGAGGAACTGGAGGAGCTGGTGGCCCAGCGGGCCGACGCAGCCGAGGCGGTCCCACCCGAGCTATTGGCAGACTACGAGCGAATCCGGTCCCGCTCCGGTGGTATCGGCGCAGCCCGGCTCGTCGGGACTCGTTGCGGTGGGTGCCACCTGACGCTGCCGTCGATGGAGCTCGACCGAATACGCCACGCTCCAGCCGAGGCGGTGATGCACTGCGACGAGTGCGGACGCATCCTCGTCCAATAGGCCCTGAGCAGGCGAAGCCCACCCTGCCGCGAGCCCCCGCCTCGGCGAGGGTGGGGCTGGTACACTTGGTTAGCACAGCTAACGATACCGAGGCTCACCCATTAATCGCATGAGATCGCCGCGCGTCCCCGCCGCCGTAGAGCGCACCTTCTCCTCATTGAGGGTGCGCAACTATCGCTGTTACTTCGCCGGGCAGAGCGTGTCGATGATCGGCACCTGGATGCAAACCACCACCCAAGCGTGGTTGGTGCTCCAACTGACCGGCTCGGGGGTCGACCTCGGACTGGTGGTGGCTCTACAGACCTTGCCGATCCTGCTGTTCGGACCGGTTGGAGGCACCATCGCCGATCGCTTCGGCAAGTACCGGATCCTTTTCTGGACGCAGGGCCTGGCCGGTTTACAGGCACTGGTCCTGGCGGTGCTCGAGCTCACCGGTCACCTGCACCTCTGGGAGATCTACGTGGTGGCGTGCTCGCTCGGCTTCGTCAACATGGTAGATAATCCGACTCGCCAGACCTTCATCGTCGAGATGGTCGGGCGCGACGAGCTGCCGAACGCCGTCACCCTCAACTCCGTCATGGTCAATGTGGCTCGCGCCGTCGGTCCGGCGATCGGCGGGATCCTCATCGCCACCGTCGGCAGCGGCTGGTGCTTCCTGATCAACGCCGTGTCGTTCGTGTTCGTCCTCGGGGGCCTGAAGGCGATCCGACAAGAGGAGCTGACCCCGGCCCCGATAGCGCCACGAGCCAAGGGTCAGCTGATGGAAGGCTTCCGATACGTTGCCCGGACACCGGTGCTTCGTGATGCTCTGCTCATGATGGCCCTCATCGGATGCCTGGCCTACGAGTTCCAAGTCAGCCTGCCGTTGGTGGCCGACCACGTCTTCCACGGGGGCGCCCCGCTGTACGGCTTGCTCAACTCCGCCCAGGGCATCGGGGCGGTCGTCGGCGGCCTCATGGTGGCAGGTAGGCCTCGGACGGGTTCGCGCCGGCTGCTCGGGGTGGCGGTCGTCTTCGGCCTGGTCATGGTCCTGGCCGCTCTGGCGCCCACCCCCCTGTTCGAGGTCGGTGCCCTCCTCCTCGTGGGTGGGGCGTCTGTCAGCTTCTTGGCTATCGGCAACAGCACCCTGCAGCTCAGCGCCGACCCCTCCATGCGAGGTCGGGTGATGTCTCTGTGGTCGGTGGCATTTCTCGGCTCGACCCCGGTCGGGGGCCCCGTCGTCGGCATCGTCGCCGGTGCCTTCGGCGCGCGCTTCGGCCTGGGTCTCGGCGCGGTGGCGATCGCCGTCGCCGTGGCCTTCGGGTGGTGGAGCCTCCGGCGACGGGAAGCTGCTGCAGCCCCCCGTCCTTCACCCGGCCCCGATCCCGTCTTCGGAGTCGATGCCGTGATCGCCGACCTGGTGACCGGAGCACCCGGTACGGTGACTGGCCGTGCTGATCCTCCTGCGCCACGGCCGGACAGCCAGCAATGCCTCCCATCGTCTTCTCGGGCGACTTGACGTCCCCCTCGATCCTCTTGGCCGGCGGCAGGCTGCGGCCCTCGGGTCGGTGCCATACCTGAAGGGCGCGGTTCGGGTGATCTCCAGCCCCCTGCTGCGGGCCTGCCAGACCGCCGAGACGCTCGGACCGCCGATCATCATCGACGACCGGTGGATCGAAGTCGACTACGGGATCCACGACGGGCTGCCGATCGAGGAGGTCCAGTCCGACGTGTTCTCCCCGATGCGCGACGACGTCCGCTGGGCTCCCGAAGGCGGGGAGTCCCTGGAGCAGGTGGCCGAGAGAGTGGAAGAGGCGTGCGAGGAGATCTGGCTCGAGGCGGCCCAGCGCGACGTGGTTGTCGTCAGCCATGTCTCGCCGATCAAGGCTGCGGTTGCCTGGGCGCTCGGGGCGGAACGGGAATCCGTCTGGAGGATGTTCGTCGAGGTGGCGTCGGTGAGCCGGATCGGCGCGGGCCCCGACGGTCGACCGTCGCTGCGAAGCTTCAACGAGATCCACCACCGGCCGTCCGACTGACCCGGTGGCAGCGCCGCTAGGGTGAGGCCAGTCCAACCGCAGGAGGGATTGCCACATGAGGGTTGTCGTCGACTTCGACCTGTGCGAGAGCAACGCATTGTGCATGGAAGCGGCGCCGGAGGTTTTCGAGGTGCGTGATGACGACTTCCTCTACCTCCTCCAGGAGGAACCGTCGGAGGGGCTGCGTTCCAAGGTCGAAGAGGCTGTCACGCGCTGCCCAAAGGGCGCGATCAAGATCGAGGGCTGACCCGCGTCGGCGTGGGTCGGTCCGGTGCCGGCTCGCGACGCCGGCGCAGAAGCGGGTCAGGTCACCTCTGGTCGCTTCGACACGAGGGTGCTCGAGCCCTCAGGGCCGGAGCGCAGGGACGACCCGTTCCTCGCTCCTGACCCGGTCGCGGCCGGCGTAAGAGGCGCGCTGGCGATCCTTTCGCCACTCGGTACGGGGGACCTTACGTGGGAGTCCCTCTGCGAAGACGCGCCGCATCTGCTGCCTTGGTGCCGGGCGCGCTGGCTGGCCGGCTTGGGTCCCCTGACGCCGGCCCCGACGTCCCTGCCCGCAACCGTTGCCAGTTTGCACCAGGTGGCCCAGCACGTGCTGGCGCCATGGAGATACCGGGCGCAGGGGCGCATCGGGCTGCGTTGGACGCTGGGCGGTTTCGGGACACCCTTCGCGCGGGGGGACCGCCAAGCCAGGGTGGTCGACGGGATCCTCGTGCGCCAGGCCGGCGATGTCGCGGAGGGGACGGTCCCCGCCACGCTGGGCGGGGCCGCCGAATGGTTGGGAGGCCCGCTCGGCGCTCCGGCGGAGCTGTACAAGCCGGATCGGGCCGCCGATCCCTCCGAGCCCCTGGACCTGAGTGCTGACGCCGCAGCATGGGTGGGAGAGTGGTTCGGCTTCTCCACCCGGGTCCTCGAGGAGGTGCGTGTCGGTGAGCCGGACTACGGCCGGCGGCGCGTGCAACTGTGGCCCGAGCACTTCGACCTCTCTGTCGAGTTGGGGGCCGGGCGGGCCGCCGGGACCTTTGGGGCGTCGCCGGGAGACGCGGACCACGACGGGCCCTACCTGTACGTGACGGAGGGCGAAAAAGGCTGCCTCTCGACGAGCGAGTGGCGGGATCCGGCCTTCCGGGGTGTCTCCCTACCTCTCGGCGACTTGCTCGCAGCATCGCAGCAGCTCGATGCCGCAGTGGCCTTCTTTGAGCACCATCGGATGCTGCTCGAACGGAGCGCGGGCCACCGTTAGGTCCTTGGTCAGAGGATGTTGACCGCTCGGGCCACGACCAGCGCCACGGTGACCAGCGCTACGGCGGACTGTGCGAGGAACATCAGCTTCGTCCACACGGCTAGGGGCATCGTGTCGGTGGGGCTGAATGCGGTGGCATTGGTGTAGGAGACGTAGAGGTAGTCGACGAACCTCGGGCGCCAGTTGTCGGGGGCCAGGTGGCTCTGGCTCATCTGGGGGAACAGCAGGTCGGGATAGGGCCGGAGGGCGGACGCCCGGGCCACGGGTCCGCCGCGGTCCCACTCCCAGTACCAGAGGGCGAAGACGATGATGTTCGTCAGGTAGATGCTGGCGCCCGATGCCAGCAGCGGGCCAGCCACCTTGCCCTCGGTGCCGTTGATGATGCCCTTGATCAGCTCGTAGGAGGACCAGCCGTTGGCGAGGGAGGCCAGGGCGATCAGGGTCACGCTGGCGGCTCGCAGCGCGTTGGACCGGCGGTCGATGCGCCGCGGATTGGCGGCTGTCAAGCCGATCGCCATGGCGCCCTCCAGGGCTGGCAGTAGCCACCTGGGGCCGATGGTGAGCCGCTCGGGTAATGCCACCTGCAGGAGAATGGCGATGAGGAGGGCGCCCGCCACGGGCCAACGCTCCTCGCCCGGGGCCGGGCGCGACCACCCGGCGCCCCGACGCCCCCCCACGGGCGCCGGAGCCCCCGTCTCGCCGTCAAGCACCCGCTCGAGGGCTTCAAGATGCTCGCGGAGTGCAGAGACGGCGCGAGTCATCTCGTGGGGAGCGGCGCGGCCGGCGGTCTGTTCCCGCCCGTCCTCGCCTGGCGGTGCGACGTCGGTCATGCCCCCAAGGTTGCCGCATCACCGGGCCCGTGGTCCGGATGGTCGCGAGCCTGGAGATCCGCTGGAGCCATCGATCCTGCAGATCCACGTCCACCCTTCCGCCGCCGGGCAGGCAGAATCGGAGGGTGTCCGACAGCGCCGAAACGTCCGACCGATCGCTGCCGACCGGTTGGCTCCTCCTCGTGTACCGGGTACCGTCGGAGCCGACGCGCCTGCGAGCGACGGTGTGGCGGCGCCTAAAGAGCCTCGGCGCCATCTACCTCCAAAGCTCTGCGGCGGCTATGCCTGCCACCCCTTCCGGAGAGCGGGCCTTACGCAGGTTGCGCCATGAGATCATCGAGATGTCGGGGACGGCGGTGCTGCTCGAGTGCAAGGCCTTGGCCGGCGAGGACGAGGTGCTGGCTGCCTTCCAGGCGGCCCGCGACGATGAGTACGAGGAGATAGTCGACCGCGCCAAGGACTTCCTGGTCCAGGTGGCCAAGGAGCACGCGTCTGATCACTTCACCTTCGCGGAACTGGAGGAGAACGAGGTCGACCTCGTCAAGCTCCAGAACTGGTGCTCGAAGGTCCAGGCGCGGGATGTCTTCAAGTCACCCGGGCGGAGGGAGGCGGAGGAGGCGCTCGCGGCATGTGCGGCTTCGCTGGAGGAGTATGCCAACCAGGTGTATGCCCGAGACGCCGACGCCCATTGACTGCGTGGGGCGCGCGTCAGCCCCGTGAACGATGGACCGCTCTCCAGAGGCTGAAGGGCAGCAGCACGGCGACTGCCGATGGCACGAGCCACCAGGCGGGCACCGAGGTTTGGCTGATGCCGTAAGTGACGGCCAGGGCCAGTACCACGCCGAGCGCCACCCGCCAGTCGTCACCTACGACGAAGTCGTACCAGAATGCCCCGAAGGCTTTCAGGCGACCGGTCATGACACCACCTCGGTGACGGCCGGGGACGGCCCCGACTTCGAGTCGCCCGTCCGGCGGAGCCAGGCGGTAAGGGCCAAGCCGAACAGGGCGAAGGACGGGACCATTGCGAGCAGGGCGGCATCGTTCCCCGGCCAGCGGGCACCCGCCCCCTCGGCACCCCAGAACGCTCCGAACGAAGTCAGCATGACGCCGACGACGAACTTCATGGTGTTCTCCGGGACTCGGGCGAGCGGGGCGCGCACTGCGGCGCCGGCGGCGACGATCACCAGCACTGCGGTGACGGCTGCCAGAGCTGCAAGCGGGATGTCGTGTTGGTTGCTGCCAAAGGTGAGCGCGATGAAAGCCACTTCGAGGCCTTCGAGGACGACGCCCTTGAAGGACAGCGTGAAGGCGTACCAATCGGGTACGGCGCCCCGGCGCTCGGTGGATGCCTCTCGAGCGGCGGCGACCTCGTCGAGGTAGATCTGCGCCTCGTCGTGGAGGGCTTTGTGGCCGCTGGCCCGGAGGATCGCCTTGCGCAGCCACTGGAGCCCGAAGACGAGCAGCAGGCCGCCCACAACCAGGCGCAGGCTGCGGAGTGGGACAGCTGAGAGGGCCGGGCCCAAAGCCGCCACGATCACGGCCAGCACTCCGAGGCCGGCGCCGACGCCGAAGAGAGCTGATCTCCAGTTGCGCGTGGTCCCGGCGGCCAGGACGATCGTGGTCGCTTCGACCGCTTCGACCGCACAGGCCAGGAACACCGCCACGAACAGAGCACCACCGCTCATCGCCCCGGCCTCCCAGCCTGGAAAGTCGCCGCCGACGTCATGCTGTCAGTCTAACGGGTGTTAGTTCTCCCGGATGACCATTGGTGGAAAAGTTGCTACCGGTGCGGTAGGCGCTGCACCCGGTCGCGTCAATGCGCACTGAGACCGCGCTCCCTCGGCTCCTCCGGGTGGGGGAGAAGACTGCGGCAAGAGTGCCCCCCGCGCAGTCGATGACGTGGTCGTAGCCCCTACCGCGGTATGCGACGTCGATCACCGTGCCGGCGAGGGATCCTGATGGCCCCGGCCACGAGTCGTGCAGGCTGGTGGCCGCGGGCCGGATGAGCACGTGGGCGCGGTCGCCCGGAGTGAGGGCATCGCCCGGTCGGGCCGACAACCTGACCCCAGCGACGTCGACGCCTACCGTGTCACCGTCGACGTCTCTGACGGTCCCGGCGAGCTCTCCGGCTACACCGGTGAACCGGGCGACGAACGGGTTGACGGGACGGTGGTAGATCTCCTCGGGCGCGCCTGCTTGGACGATCCTGCCCTCTGCGAGGATGACGATCTCGTCGGCGAGGGCGAACGCCTCGGATTGGTCGTGGGTGATGTAAACGGCCGTAGCTCCGCTCTCGCGCGTCATCGTCGCGATCTCTACCCGGAGGCGCTCGCGAAGGTCGGCGTCGAGGTTGGAGAGGGGCTCGTCGAAGAGGAGCAGGCCCGGTTGCCCCACCACGGCGCGGGCGAGCGAGACGCGTTGCTGCTCGCCCCCGGACAGCTCGTGGGGATAGCGCTTCTGCAAGGCCGACAGTCCCATCCGCTGCAAAGCCTCCGCGACGCGCCGGTCGACTTCGCGCCCGGGCAGTTTGCGTCGCCGGAGTGCGTAGCCGACGTTCCCAGCGACGTTCAGGTGGGGCCACAGGGCGTAGTCCTGGAACACCATGGCGAGGTTGCGGCGATCCGGCGGCAGGTGGCGCCGGCCATCGTCCACTAGCGCTCCCGCGAGGCAGACGGTCCCGCCGTCGATGCGTTCGATGCCAGCCAGGCAACGGGCGAGGGTCGATTTGCCTGATCCGGACGGCCCGAGGAGCACCACGAAGCGTCCCGCGCCGATCTCCAGGTCGACGCCCGCCAACGCAGGCGCCTTGCCGTAGCGCTTTTCGACGCCTTTGATCAACACCTCGTGGCCACGTGCCGGTCCCGGGTCGTTGGTCATCGGCTCCTCCCGAGCTTCCGCCAGCCCGCCGGCGCTATGAGCGCGAAGAGTCCCCATGCGACCGCCACAACGGCGAGGGCGAAGAGGATGGCGATCACCTCCATTGCAGTCCCTCCGCCGAAGTCATAGTTGGCCAGGGCCTTGGTGATGCCTACCGATATCGGCGGGTGGTTGGGTGGGTACAGGAGCTGGGAGACGGGCAACTCGAGGAGGGTGGCGCAGTATGTCAGGATCCAAGCCGACAGCAGGGGGCGGATGAGAACGGGCAGGACGGTTCGGACCCAAGCTGCGCCGCTCCCGTCGCCGTGGACCCGCCCGGCCTCGCCCAGGGAGTGCTGCACCTGGCCGAAGGGGCCGAGGAGGACGCGAGCCGTGGCAGGTAGCGCGGTGGCCAGGTAGGCCAAGACCAGGAGAGTCGTGGTCTCGTAGAGGTGGAGGCCCAACGCATTCGCCGCCGGCAGGTTGTAGGTGAAGATGTACCCGGCCGCGAACACGATGCCCGGGAGCGCAACGGCTGTGAGGAGGAGCAGGTCGAGTACCCGCGCCGAGAGACGACTGCTCCTGTCGGCGAGGACCCGGGCAGACACCGCGCCTACGACAGTGGTCAAAGTGGCGGTGATGGCGGCGAGCCGGGCGGAGAAGAGGAGCGGTTCGCGAAGAGCCGGGCTGTCGAGAGCCCGCCGGTAGTTGGACAACGTGAGGCCGTGGCTGGAGGCCAGGGACCCCAGATCTTTGATGAGTGAGGCCGACAGGGCGCCGAAGGCCGGGATCCCGAGCCCGACGAGCAGTAGCAGGCTCAGACCGGCCAGGGCAGCTGCACGGGCCGGTGCGTGCAACCGCTGGCGGCGTGCCGGCCGGGTGCGGCCACCGATCACGCGATAGCAACGGCCCCTGAGCGCCCGCGACTGGCAGGCGAGCGCCAACCCGGCCATCGTCATGAGGATCCAACCGATGGCCGCTGCGACCGGGAAGTTGATCGGGAAGTTGTCCACCGCGTTGTACAGCGTGAACGTGGCGATCGGGAAGTGAGCGTCGTTGGCAAGGGTGGCTGCGACACCGAAGTCGCTGATCGACTCTGCGAACACGATGGCCAGGGCTGACCACACCGCTGGCGCGAGGAGGGAGACCACGATCCTCCCGGCGTCGCGGGCCCGGCCCCCGTGGACCCTCACCGCCATCTCGAGCTCCTCGCCCAGACCTCGGAGCGCGTTGGAGATGGCTAGGTAGGCAAAGGGCACACCTTTGGTCGTGAGCACGACAACTATGCCGACCGGACCGTAGAAGGAGTGGCGTACGGTGCCGGCACCGATGCCGATGATGTCCAAGACCCCCGACGGTTCGAGGAGCCGCTCCCACCCGAGCGCGACCAGGTAGGAGGGGGCCAGCAGGAGAGCGAACATCCCACCCGTCCACAAGCCGCGGGCGGGCACGTCGGTCCGGAGGACCAGCCATGCGGTAGCGAAGCCGATCGTCGTCGCCGCTGCTGCGCTCAGGATGCCGACCATCAACGAGTCGAGCGCGGCGTGCAGCAGCGGACCGCTCAGGGCTTCTCGAAATCCCGTCAGGGAGATCCATTGTGGCCCTTGTGAAAGCAGCCGAGGCGAGAAGGCGACGAGCAAGAACAATGCGATCGGCAACACGAGGATGGCGACGACCAGGGACCAGAAGATTGCAAGTGGTGCGCCGCGAGCTCGCGATAGAGCCATCGCCAACCTGTACCCGCGCCCACGGAGGTCCGGTGACAGGTCGGACTCAGCGGGGGTTCGGCGGGGGGTGAGAGTGATCACCCGCAGCTACTTGATATTCGTGTCGAAGAACGTGTTGACCTGGCCTTCGAGGGGTCCCCAGAAGTAAGGGTCGATCCTCTGGTACCTGCTCGGGAAGGCGGGGAGCCCTGAGACTGCGGTGATGCCGGGCACCACGGGCCAGTAGAGCGAGTCGCCCGTCGGATCGCCGGTCTGCATGACGTGCTGGCCAGCGGGGGAGAGCACGTACTGGATGAACCTCTTTGCCTCGGCCTGCTCGGCGGGGGGCGCCGCTTTGTCGATCCCGATGACCCCAGGCAGGAGGGTCGACTTGGGAAGGTAGACGATCCGCGGTTCGAAGGCGGCGCTCACGGTTGACTTCGCCACCTCTCCTGTCGCAGCCGAGCTCTGGATCAACCCGTAGTCGATCTGCCCTGTCTCGAGGGCGTGGAGGGTGTCGCCGTTGGTCGGGAAGACCTGCAGGCCATTCGCCTTGAGCCGGGTGAGGTACGCCTCGCCGGCCCGGACTCCGTTCGCCGTCCCTCCGAGTTGATCCATCAGACCGGCGATGAACGGATAGGTCGGACCGGACTGCGAGGGGTCGTTCATCCCGACCTTGCCCTTGTACGGTGCGGTCAAGAGGTCCTGATAGGAGGTCGGGACCGCGGAAACCTTTGCAGCGTTGTAGATCAAAGCGGCCATCACGGTGGTGGACACCGGTACGTAGGAGTGATCGGCCGGGACCAGGGCCCGACCCGGTGCATTTAGAGTGACGGGCGGCGAGTAGTCCAGAAGCTGGCCCTGCTTGTCGAGGGCGGCGAAGGCGGTGTCGCCGTCCACCCAGAGAAGTCCCCACTGGGGGTTGTTGCGCTCGGCGGCGATCTTGGTGAGCAGCGGGCCGGTGCTGTCGTCGTCCAACTTCACCTTGATGCCGGTCGCCTCGGTGAATGCGGCGGTGACCTTCGAGTCGTAACCCTGCGCCGAGTAAACAGTGAGGGGGACTGCCGCAGAGGAGGTGGCGGCCGCTGTTGCGGCACGCGTCGGGCTGCTCGAGCCGCACGCCGCGGCCAACAGGCTGGCGGCGACTGCTGCGCTGCTGGTGGTAATGGCGCGGCGCCTACGTCGAACGGTCATCTAGGTCCCTTTCGTTTGCCGGTGGAGGTGACGGCAGATGGGACCGTAGACAGCGCAGATGAACGCAAGGCCGCCTGGGAGTGGCGCCGGGGACAAGCCTCGGTGCCGACTTTGTTCTTACGGATCAAGTGGATCGAGCAAGTCGGCTCCCGGGGCTTGCGGCCCGGGGGTCAGGAGGCGAAGGCTGCGTCGCGAGGACCAAGCGGCCGAAGCGGCGTAGCCGGCGGCGACGATCCCCGCACCCGCCACGGTGTCGGTGAAGTAGTGGTTGGCGGTCACGATGACGCACACGAGCGTCACCGCCGGGTAGGCCAGCGCTGCGATCTTCGCCCACCGCCGGCGGGCAACGGCGAACAACGCCAACCCCGACCAGAGAGCCCAGGCGAAGTGCAGGCTCGGCATGGCTGCGAATTGGTCTGAGATGTGGGGCATCGGACCCGAGTCGAAATCCCACAGGCCTCCGACCGTCTTGAGCGTGTCGGTGAAGCCGTACGCGCTCGGGAGTAGTCGTGGTGGCATCAGTGGGAAGACGGCAAAGCCGACCAGGGCCACGGCGGTGGAGAACGCCAGGATGTTCCGCCAGGGGCGGTAGGCGGACGGGTGGCGGAAGAACAGCCCGATGAGCACCGCTGCAGTCACCACGAAATGGGTGGTGGCGTACCACACGTCGAGCGCCTCTACCACGAGCCGGTCGTGAAGCACCCAGTGCTGGATCTGCGCCTCGCGGAACACCCCGAGCGTTCGTTCGAGGCTTATCACCTTCCGGGCGTTGGCGAAGGCCAGGGAGGCTGACACCGGCCGGGTGCCGCGCAGGTCGCGGATGGCGGTGTAGACGACGTAGAAGGCGGCAATCAGCGCAACCTCCTTGCGCCAGGAGGGGCGGCTGGGAACGGCGCTAGGCCGGGGGGACATGCCGCGCCTACCCGAGTTGGGTGGCGGGATGGTCAGCGGGAGATTGCGACTCCCCGGGGCACGGTCGTGTGGTGGGGCAGTGGTCACGGCATGATGTCCTATAGGTGGGTCCGCGCCGGGCGGCGCGGACGGCGGTTCGGACTGGACCGCCAGCACCCCTGGGGGCGTCTCTAGGTGACGGTCATCGCAGCGTCAGCCGGCTCGGCGGCCCGCGACTCGACCATCCAGCGGCCTCGGCCCTTGATGCCGTTGGTCGGGGGTGGGCTGGTGTCAACCGCCCACGGCTGGCATCCACGGTCACCGGGGAGCGGGCCGCCAACATCTCGGCTCCCCCGGCGGTTGTGTGAAGGCGGGGGCCGCTCGTGGGTGAAGTCTGCACGCTGAGGGTCTCCATCGACGCCGCCTGCACGTTCGAGGCGGAGGGCGCCGCTCCTGCCGCCAGGCCCGCCCGTCCCATCGCAGGAACGCCCGGCAGCAGGACTAGGCGCACGACGAGCACGGCGACCGAGAGGGCGACGCCGAGCGTCGCCATTCGATGTCCCGCCCGCAGCGGACGACGACAGGCGTCGACGCGGGGCGGGTGCGGTCTAGGCATGATGACCCCAGCGTATTCGGGCGGACCCGTAGGTCTGCGACACCCGTGCCGTCGCCGGAGCTCCGGCAGCGGCCCCCGGGGTCCGGTACGGTAACGACTTGCGCGTCCTCGCGACGGACACGCTGATAGAGGAGGCGGCGCCATGTGTAGTTTCCGCGGGGCCGAGTGGACGTGATGGGCTCGCGAGCCGAGGGCCCTGGCGCCGCGTTCTCGTCACCGCCGGCGATCGAGCTGTCGGGTGTGCGGAAGCACTTCGGAGCGGTCGAAGCCGTGCGTGGCCTGGATCTTCGCGTCGATCCTGGCGAGGTCGTCGCCTTCCTAGGACCGAACGGGGCGGGCAAGACCACGACCATCGACATGGTCCTCGGGCTCTCCGAGCCGAGCGCCGGCACCGTGGTCGTCTACGGTGCTGATCCCCGAGATGCAGTGCGGAAGGGGCTCGTCTCAGCGGTCATGCAAACCGGAGGACTCCTGAAGGATCTCACCGTGGCCGAGACAATCGCCTACACGGCCCACCTCTTCGGTGGCACCCGGCCAGTTGGCGAGGTCATGGAACGCGCTGGGATAACTTCGATCGCCGGGCGCTTGGTGGGCAAGTGCTCAGGCGGCGAGCAGCAACGGCTCCGTTTCGCCATGGCCTTGCTGCCGGACCCGGAATTGCTACTGCTCGACGAGCCGACCCAGGGCATGGATGTCGAGGGCCGGCGCAGCTTTTGGGCGGCTATCCGCCACGACGCCCAAGCTGGTCGCACCATTCTCTTCGCCACGCACTACTTGGAGGAGGCCGACGCCTACGCGGATCGTGTCGTGCTGGTCAGAAAGGGTGAGATCGTGGCGGATGGCACCGCAGCCGAAGTGAAGGCCATGGCCTCGGGTCGCACAGTGCGCGCCACCCTTCCTCGCGCCGACGAGGCCGCTCTGCGATCACTCCCGGGGGTGGACCATGTAGAGGTTAGGGGTGTCAGTGTCGTGGTGCACTGCGCCGACAGCGACGCGGTGGCTCGCTACCTGTTGACCGTCACCGGGGCCAAGGACCTGGAGATCACCACCATCGGATTGGAGGAAGCGTTCGTGGCGCTCACCGGGTCCGAGGGTCCTGCACGTCTGAGCTCACCAGATCACCAAGGAGCGGGGCGATGAGCGCCGTTCCGGTCCCAGTCGATCCGGTAGACCGGGTCACCCCGCCCTTTGGTGGCTTCAAAGCAGCCATCGTCCGCCTGGAGGTGCGCCGCCTCTTGCGCAACCGGCGCACGCTGGTCTTCACGGTGCTGTTCCCAGTGTTCTTCTTTCTGATCTTCGGCCTCAACAGCTCGTATGCATCCCACCGTGTCGGACAGGGAAACGAGTCGGCATTTGTCATGATCTCCATGGCCCTGTACGGGGCGGTGCTCGCCACTTCGAGCGGCGGGGCGATGGTCTCGGTGGAGCGCTTGTCGGGCTGGAGCCGCCAGCTGCGCATAACCCCGCTGCAGCCCGCCGCCTACATCGCCATAAAGATGGCCACTGCGCTCGTGCTCGGCCTCGCAGCGGTGCTTGCGGTCTATATCGTCGGCATCCTCACCCACAAGCCATCCATGCCGGTCTGGTTGTGGGTGGCGACCGGAGCGGCACTGTGGATCGGTTCGCTCCTCTTCGCAGCGTTCGGGCTCTTCGTCGGCTACCTCCTGCCGTCGGAGAACGTCATGCAGCTGATCGGCTTCGCTCTGATGCTGTTCTCGTTCGGGGGCGGTTTGTTCATTCCGCTCAGCCAGTTCTCCCACCCGCTTCGGGTGCTCGCCACCTACACGCCGCTCTACGGACTGAACCAGGTGGTCCATTTCCCCCTGGTCCAAGGCACCTTCGACTGGACCTGGGCGGCCAACCTCGTGGCATGGCTTACCCTCTTCACCGGCGGTGCCATCTGGCGTTTCCGTAAGGACACCGCCAGGGTCTAAGCCTCGATCCACCGCGACGCGGTGGGCGGTCGCCGGGAATGGCCGTTCAAGGTTGAGCTGATCGGTTGAATGACGTTGAGTTGCCTTGGGGGCGTTGTTCGCCATGGCTCGTGCGTTTGGTCGACTGTCGACGGCTGGGTGAGCGTGTGACGGGCCGTCAGGGCCGTCGGGTGGTGGGTTCAGCCGGTGGCAGGCTCGAGAAGGCGGAGAGCGCCGAGCGCCTTGGTGAACTCGGACGCCCATGGCCAGCGTGTCGGTGCGCGCAGGGTGAGGGTTCCGGCCCGGTTGACGAGTCGTGCTGGCATGGGCACGTGACGGACCCGGTGGGTGCGTCCGACGGTGTAGGTCTGGTCGTCGGGGGTGAGGCCGCCGAGCGTGGTGGTCCAGCGGATCAGGTTGTGGGCGAGCACCGCACAGGCCAGCCACGCGCTGTTGGCAGCGAAACGCCCAGAAGGGTGGCCGAGACCGGAGTTCTCCTTCAGGTCCCAGATGGCGAGCTCGACCACCGCATGGTGGCGATGGAAGCGGTCGAGGGTCACCGCGTCGGCTGCCAGGTCGGTGCGCCATCGTGGTCTTGCCGACGCCCTGACACAGGAGTTGGACGGTGCTGCGATCATGGCGACCTGACCCACCGATCGCTGGCCGGGACCGAAGAATGCCTCGCTGACGCCGTGCAGGTCCCTGTTGGCCGCCCGGCGCTGACGTAGAGCCGGGCCGACCACGGGTCCGCCGCTGGAGGCGGGGATGCGTTGCTAGCGACGATCAAGCGGCGCGGCTACGACTACTCGCCGGCTGGTCAGTCAGCCAGCTCGGCGACGATGTCAAGGTGCCCGAGGTGGCGGGCGTACTCCTGGAGTAGGTGGAAGAGGATCCGTTCGAGGCTCGCCGGCTCGGCACCATCCCAACGCGGACCCGGCCGGCCAATCTCCGCCAAGTCGTGGGAGCCGATGATCGCCCGGCTGCGGACGGCCTGTGCGCGCAGCTCGGCAAGGAGGGTCTCGGCTGTCTCACCGGGCGGCACGTACCAGCGCTGGTCTCGCTCGTCTCCCCACGGGTCGTCCACCTGGCGGCCCTCGAAGCCCCACTCGAGCCAGCGCAGCTCGACAAAGGTGAGGTGCTTCACCAGCTCCAGGGGAGTCCAGCCCGAGGGCAGGCGACTGCGCCGCTGCTCGGCTTCACCCAGGCCCTCGACCTTGGCGACGATCCGACCCCGGAAGAAGTCCAGGTACCCGAGGAACACCTCGGCTGTGGAAGAAGCCGGCAACGTGGGGCTCGGGAACGTGTCACTCACCAGACCATGATGGCCAGCCAACGCCATCATCTCGCAAGGATCCCGTTGCGGGCGGTCGGATGTCTTGCTCCAGGCGGCCGTCAGACGATGTCCGGACGCCTGCACGCGGCGGCCCGCGACCACTGCGGAACTGGCTGATCGGCCCTCTCCGGCCGGTCTTGACGAGCCGGCGGCGGGGAGCGCCGAGTTGGCGTCCTGTGGGCTCGGCGGTCGCACAGGGGAAGGTGCGATTCACTCGGGCAGATCGCCGATCACCGCCTCTGTCGACCTGGCGGCCGAGATCGTGGGCCTGCCCCGAGCGGAGGTACCCGCCGAGCGCTTCTCCTTCGTGCTCCACGCACCGTTGGTGCTCATGGCCCGTAGCGCCCACCTCCCCTACGTCGGGTTACGCCTCGAAGGCCCGCTGGTCTCGGTGCCCTATGTCCGTCTGACCGAGGCGGTGATGGCCGCTTTCGGAGTCGAAGTCGACGATCTGGCCGTGGCGCCCACCGCGTACACGGCGACCGACTATCGCGTCGAGCCGGACGCCACCGCAGCCTCCTACTTCCTTGCCGCAGCCGCGATCACCGGTGGACGGGTCCGAATCGACGGTCTCGGCACCTCCAGCGCCCAGGGCGATGCCCGCTTTGCGGACGTCTTGGAGCAGATGGGCGCAACAGTCGACCGCACCCTCACCTCGATCACTGTCACGGGATCGGACCGGCTGCGGGGAGTCGACGTATACGACGGCTTCATGGTCCAGCCCGGGAAGCCCAAGCCGACCCTTTCCCGCACCTACGACGACCACCGCATGGCGATGAGCTTCGCCCTGATCGGCCTGCACAGCCCGGGCATCGAGATCGCCGACCCCGGCTGTGTCGCCAAGACCTACCCCCACTACTTCAACGACCTTGAGCGCCTCGCAGGACACCCATAGGAACCTGTCCTGGCGTGGGCAGGAGGAGCCGGCCTTGATTGGCACGAGGCCGTTCTCCGGGCGAGTCTCCCCTTCGTGTCCGGCAGCAAAACGGGCCCGGCCCGCGCCGATGGTAACGGCCCTACGGCCCCCCTCATAAAGAGCCGTCCCAGAGGAGGATCCGGCCCCCGGCGGGGTCGACGTTGACCCCGTGGGCAAGGTCGCCGCGGATCCCGTCGAGGAAGCGGGCGGCGTCGCCCTTCCGGTCGAACTGCCGGGTCCGCTGGGGACCGCCGGGGTACTTGTAGGCGGCCAGCATGATTTCCCCGACTGCCGCATCGGAACCTCCCCGGCGGCGGACTGGTCGTCACCGCAAGTGACCACTCGGTCTGGAGGAACTTCCCGGGAGCGCCCCTAGCCGTCGGTCGGCTCTCCGTCGAGGAACACAAGATGCGAGCACCAACCTGGCGCAGATGACCGTTACGGGCGGCTGGTCCGGCCTAACATCCGCTGACTTGCCCTCCTTGAGGCTGTGCGAACGTAATGAGCGTCCAGCTCTTTGGATCGGGTGAGACTGCTAGATCGGTATGGGCAGTAGTCCCGTTGGTGAGCTGCTTGTCCCACTCCTGTGACGGTAGGAAGTCGCTCTCGCCGCTCGGCCCCCGGGCCCAGCTGAGGGCCTGCATCTTCTGGTCAACCAGTGCGATGACCTGTTGCGGCGGTCCGGTCCAGTCGAAGTTGACCTGCACCACCACCGACGACCACCCCCGAGTCGAGGCCCGTCCGTCGCACGAATCGACCTGCGGTTCGGAAAGGTTTCGGTAGTTCACCTTGACCCCGTCTGGCGTGGCGTCCGCCACGGGAGCGATCTGCGCCAGGACACGACCACCGGGGTCTCCCCCGGCGAGCCGGCCAGGCTGGGCTGTCAAGACCCAGGCGCCAATACCAATGACTGCGGCAGCAACGGCGAACCCGCCATAGGCAGCGAATCGGTATGACCGCACAGGGGTACCGCTTAGTGGCGTGTAGCCCTCATCGCTAGCCCAGGGATTCCGAATCCCTGCCATCCGACGCCCCACCACCTGAGTCTACCGAGGGCATGTATGACCGGCGGCGCCGATCAGAACACGCACCGAGGAACTGGAGCGGGCGTAAGGCGCGGCTGTCAACCGAGCAGAGTTCGGAGCGGCAGTCAAGCGTGATCACGGTGCCGGCCGCCGACCACATGGTGTGGTGGCCCGTCATGACCGCCAGCGGGGAGCTCCCGTTGGCCGTCAACAGGTACTCCCGCCACCGTGCCCGGTAGCGCCCGTCCGGCCGCTTGTCGATGCTCCCCGTGTTTGCCTCCCGCTGCTACCCGGACCACCTTCCGGACCCCAGGATCAGTCCTCAAAAATTCTCAGCTTCGAGGACTACACCGGTGTGTTTCGGTCACCGCGGGCACCAGCGGTGAGGACAAACCGGCAAGCCAGAGGCTGGTTTAGCGCGATCGGCGGGTGTGGTGACGGTGAGTCGGCCTGTAGGCGGGATTCTGTGCGATCGGGCGCCTGACCTGCACTTTCGCGGTCGAAAATCTTCCTGAGTCCTCAATTGGTCCTCAATTGGTCCTCAGCTCGTCGAGGCGAGGAGCTGGCCGGTCGTCCACCGCCAGGCCAGCTTCGGGGAGGTCACCGCAGCCCACGGAGGGTCACCGGTTGGACCGTTCGGCATCGCGACGGGCGACCGTCATGGCTCGTTGGCGGACGGTTTGCGGGCGGATGGCTCGTACTGGCGGATCCGGTCTTCCCGGACGATCCAGAGTCGTCCCTCCATGGGCTATCGGGCAAGTCCTCGGATGAGGTGGTCGATGAGTTGCTCGATGTCCCTGCCGCTGAATCGCTCGCGGACCCGCAGCACGGCGATGCCGGCGGTCCGCTGGGGCGGGAAGTGGATCGGGTTGGCGAAGTCGACGTCGAGGGTCACCAGGGCTCGGCCCGCAGCGACGGCGGCCTCCAGTACGTCGGGGTCTGGGGCGCCGGAGAGTTGCTCGTCGTGAACCGTGTCGACGTCGTGGCCGGCGCGCTGTAGTTGCTCGCGGTGTCGGATCCCGAGGTTTTCGTCGAGCTTGAGCTTCACGCCACGTCGACGAAGTGGCCGGCGGCCAGGCTGGCTCCGTAGGCGAGGCTGGCACGCAGGTCTTCGTCGGACAGCTGAGGGTAGTCGCGGAGGATCTCCTCGGCGCTGCTCCCGTCCGCCATCAAGGAGAGGATCAGCTCCACCCAGATACGGGTCCCCTTGATGACGGGCTTCCCGAAGCAGACCTGGGGATCGATGCTTATCCGATCCGGCAGGTCCGCGAGCATGCCGTCATGGTATCGGGCGACGGCCGGCGCACTGCCAGCAGGACAGTCGAGAAGGCCTCGCCGGCCTTCTTGGTTGGCTGCGAGTGGACTCACGCGACGCGGTGCCGATCGAGCCAGGCGGCGATCTCGGCGGGATCGAAGCGAACGAGCTTGCCGACCTTGAGGTAGGGGACACGTCGTTCGGCGATGAGCCGGCGGACGTGGCGGACGGTGATGCCGAGCTGTTCGGCGAGCTGGTCGATGGTGAGGAGCTGCGGGAGGGTGTCGACGGCGTACCCCAACCACCCGCCCTACGACCCTCCCGGCCAGCTACGGCCGGCTGCCCCGGCCTGGCCCGTGGAAGAGGGCGTCGATCTCCACATGCGGCAGTTCCAGCGCCTGTCCGAGTCGCACTGCTAGAGACGTCTTGCCGGCACCCGAGGTGCCCGCGACGAGCACTCTCCGAGGGCGTCGGAGCAGGGCGTCGGTGGCCGCCAGCAGCATCCCCTCACCGTAGGCGTCGTCTTCCCCGCCGCTGAGCTAGTCGGTGACGCCAGTACGGTCGTTGCCGTGGCCACCGCGGCGATCACCATCCGCCGGGCGTCGCCTGAAGGGACGCCATAGGCAACTCTCCCGGAGCGCCCCACCGCCGTGCCCGGATGCCGATCGCCGATCGGGCGCTGTCAGTCGTCGTCGACGCTGGCATAACGAGCGAGACGCTCGTCGTAGCTCAGCAGTTGCCCGCCTAGCTCACGAGCCGTAGCCAGGACGATCGCATCGGGCAAGCGGAGACGATCGTGACGGGCCCGGAGTTCGGCGGCACGTTCGGCCGTCTTGCCGTCCAGGGGTGACACGCGGATACCCATGGCAGCGATCGCCTCGCGGGCGTCACGGATGCGAGCCACACGCGCGAAGGCCACCATCGCCTCGCTATAGGCGCTCGCTGGAGCGAAAAGGTCCATCGAAGCCTCGTCGGCCGCTTCGACGTCGTCTACTGCACGCTGATGATGAGCATCTGCGTCGTCGAGCAGCCCGATGAGGACGCTGGCGTCGAGGATCAGCGGTCCCACTCGTCCCGCAGCTGGTCAAGTTCCTCGGCTCGATAGATCCCGGTAGCGATGCCGGCGTGGCGACGCACCCGGGAAACCCGAGCCGCTATCACGATCTCGCCGGCGCCAGCCGGCCGCACCGTCACCTCGTCGCCCGGTCGCAGTCCTGCGGTCCTCAGGGCATCGACCGGGAGCGTCACCTGGTTCTTGGAGGAGACCCTGGTCATGGCCTTTACTATAGCGGGCGAGAAGTAAAGGTGTGGTCGCGCCGGCCGATTGGCCCCTGGTGATGGGGGTCGTCGGATCGGAGTCTTGCTTCAGCGCTGCGGCAGCCGCCGGTGACTGGAGACCCGCTTCGGGCCGGCCCATCGAAGGAGGTGCGCGATGAGCGCATTGCTTGTCGGTTACGCCCGATGCTCTGCCGACGCCCAGGACCTCACCGCCCAACGCGACGGACTCGTCGCCTTAGGGGTGACCGCTGAGCGGGTCTACGTGGACTACGGCCTCACCGGCACCAACCGGGACCGCCCCGGGCTGCGGAGGCTCTGGCGGCTTGGCGGGCCGGTGACACCTTGGTGGTCACCAAGCTCGACCGTCTCGCCGGTCCCTCCTCGACGCTCGGGCTATCGCCGATGAACTCACTGCACGGTCGGTTCGTCTCAGTCTCGGCGGGTCTGTCTACGACCCCACAGACGCGGTCGGCAGGCTGCTGTTCAACGTGTTGGCGATGGTCGCGGAGCTGTTCGGTGTGGCCCGTTCCACCGTCTACCGGGCCATCCAGCGCGAACAGGACCGAGCACGCATCGACACTCGCCCGGCCAGCTGAGCGGCACCGCCGCGGGCGTTCCGCACGGCACACCCCACCGGGACGCCCGCCACCGCCCGCCGCAAACAGTCATGTCCGTCGCCACAGCAGGTTCGGCTCACGGGAGACTGGTGACCCAGCGCAGGTACGAGGATCGCGAGTGCGCGTCGAGAGCCGGGCTCCGTTGCCTGGCTGGGCGATGCCCCCCAGCGGGTCGCCTTTACGGCTCCGACAGTGGTTGGGTGGCCCGGCTGTCGGAGCCGGCGTCGATGCGTTCGATGGTGGCCCGTGCGACCGTGGCGTAGGTAGGCTTGTCGTCGAGCCCGATCTGCAGGAGCATCAAGGCGAACAGGACGGCCCAGCCGATGGCACGGCGATACAAGCCCCCGTCGTCGCTGTTGGCCCCGTAGGCGTCGAAGAAGTCGGGGATGGACAGGGCGGGGAGGAGCATCCACGCTGCTGCGAGGTCGGTGGCGGGGTCGCCTGCGCAGACGTCGCCGAAGTCGATGACCGCTGCGAGAGTCGCATCCTGGAACAGGGTGTTGGCCGGATGAAGGTCGCCGTGCAACCAACGGGGCGGCCCTCCGAAAGCGGGGGCGTCGAGCGCCAGGCGCCACACCGATCGAAGACGGCCAGCGTCGACTGCGCCTGCGAGGGTGTTCAGGCGCTCCTCGAAAGTATCGGCACGCCGGGCGAGTGGAACGCCCCGCCACCGGCTGATCGGAGCGGCGGGGTTGGCCGGCTGATGCAAGGCACGAAGGAAAGATCCGAGCCGCTCCGCTGTGGCTGCCGGGTCGATGCTCGCGACCCGGTCGCCGGGGACGCCGTCGATCCAGGGGACAACCGACCATGCCCACGGGTAGACAGCGTTGGGACGCCCGGTACGCAACGGGGCCGGGACCGGCAAGGGAAGAACAGGGGCCAGCTCAGGAAGCCACCGCTGCTCGTTCAAGACAAGTTCGGCGGCCGCTTGCCGCCGTGGAAGGCGCACCACCAAGTCGTCACCGGCGCGCCACAAGATGTTGTCCCAACCGGCGTCGAGGAGGCGCAGGCGCAGCCCTGCCAGGTCAGGGTGCTGAGCGGCCAGCAGGTCCCTGACCGTCGCCTCGTCGACCTCGATCTCAGCCTCCGGTGACGGCACACCCAAGCCGTAGGGCACAGGGGCACAGCGGATAGGCAACCCGAACCTTCAGCTGAGCCGATCAAGAATTCAGGGCTTCCGTGCGACCATCGGTACGGCGTCATTATGTCGTGGCAGTCTGGGCCGCGGCGAGGAAGCGGCCCACTTGGGCCGGGCTGCGTAGGACGCGGAGATCCGCAAGCGGGGCGTGAGCGTCTACTGCATCAAGGATGCGGCTGCGCCAGCGCCAGGTGAGGAGCCACCACAAAAGTCCAGGCGCTCGCGTGAGCGCCGCGCCGCTCGCCATCCGCACCGCGCCAGGGACAGATCGAGGACCACTACCGTGTCGGCTCTATGCAGCCGGACCGCAGGGGCGTCATAGGGCCCGAGGTCGCCGTCCATGATCCACCGGTCAGAGGCAGCGAGCTCTTCCTGCACTTTGACCCAGGCATCGACTGGCAGTGGCACGAGGTCGTCGCTCCAGAAGTGCCGATCAAGCTCGATAACCGGCAGCCGGGTGATTTGGGAGAGATGCAAGGCGAACGTCGACTTGCCCGCGCCACCGCAGCCGAGGACGACTACCCGCTCCACCTGCGGGAGGCTACGGGTCATCGCCGCCCGCAGGTGGGCGACCGTCCCGCTGACGGATCCCCTCATGACGAAGGGTAAGGGACCGCCGTCGCCGGCTCGGGCCGGTTCCGTCGGTCCGTCCAGCTGCCGGACACGACGGGGAGCTTCCCAAGCGGAGAGGTCCTCCGTACCACGAACGCCAGCGCAGCCTCAAACTCGCCCTGGTCTGTCTCATCGTTCCGCGAGACGCCTGAGGTCGTCGAAGTAGCGGGGGTAGGTCTTGGCGACACAGGCGGGGTCGGCGATCTCGATGCCCGGGCTGCGCAGGCCGATCAGGGCGAAGCTCATCGCCATCCGATGGTCGTCATAGGTGCGGAAGCGGGTTGGCTCGGGCTCTCCGGGCTGGATCGTGAAGCCGTCGTCGTCCTCACGGGCGTCGATCCCAGCCCGGCGCAGCTCGGTCACGACGGCGCGGATCCGGTTGGTCTCCTTGCCTCGGATGAAGCCGATGCCGCGCACGCGTGTCGGGCCGTCGGCAAAGACTGCGACCGCAGCCAGCGTCTGGGCGGTGTCAGAGAGGTCTGACAGGTCAACATCGATCCCCTGCAGCCGGTCCCCACCGGTGACGGTGATGGACGTAGTGGTCCGCTCGACCGTCGCCCCCATCTGCTCCAAGACGTCCGCGAAGCCGACGTCGCCCTGGGCGCTGGCCGTGCCCAGACCCTCGACTCGTACCCGGCCACCGGTGATGGCGGCCGCGGCGAGGAGGTAGGAGGCGGCGCTGGCGTCCGGCTCGACCTGGTAGTCCGTCGCCCGGTACGCCGCGGGCGCCACAGCGAGGTTAACGACCTCGACGCCAAAGGCGGACATGACCCCCTCGGTCATGCGGACATAGGGCACGGAGACCAGTGGCGTCTCGAGGCGTATCTCGAGGCCCTGAGGCATCAGCGGCCCGGCAAGGAGCAGGCCAGAAAGGAACTGGCTCGACAAATGGCCGGCCAGCGACACCGGCCCTCCGCGTGCCGGGCCAGTGATCCCGACCGGTAGCCGACCAGGCGTGCCGAGGTCCTCGATCGTGACCCCGAGGGCGCGCAGCGCGTGGAGGAGCGGCCCGAACGGCCGGCTGCGCAGTTGGGGGCCACCGTCTACTGTCCCGCGAGTCGAAGCGAGGGAGACCGCCGGCATGACGAAGCGCGATGTGGTGCCCGACTGGCCGGCATCGACCGCCGCCGGGCGGGACCTTATCGTCGGGTCGGCGCCGGTGACGTGCACGGTCGAAGAGGCCTCGTCGGCGCTGACCTCGGCACCCAGCGCGGCGATGGCGCCGAGCATTGCCCGGGTGTCGTCGGCGAAGAGCACGCCGGCCACGCGGCTTTCACCGTCGGCCATGGCGGCGCACAGCAGGGCCCGGTTGGTCAGGCTCTTGGACCCAGGTGGGATGAGGACGGCGTCGGGCGGCGCGGCCAACGGGCGTATCTCCAAGACGTCCGGCAGTCGGTCGGCGGGAAACGACACCCCGGCAGTCTGGCGCGTCCCCGTACCGGCTCCGGCCCCAGCGCGAACTCTTCGGTGCCGATCGGGGATCCGCGATCGGAACGGCAGAGGATGACCTCAGGAGCGGCCTCAGGTGCGCTCGCGGCTCGATCGCATCGCCCGGAGATGGTTGAGGGCCCGATCGCTGCTCAGCCGCGCGTACTCGCAGAGTCGACGGCGTGCAGGGTGATCCGGCAGTCCGCGTCGTACTGCAGACCCCAGCCGAAGGTCTTGGGGAGCGGGGAGGCCCGCAGGCAAGCGCGGGGGCGGGCGAAATAGTCCTTGCGAAGGCGTTCGAGCTCCTCGTTGCCCAGGTCGTCGCGACCTCGGACCTCAGGCGAGGATGCCAGCTGCACGTCCTCTGGTCCACCGGTCTGGGCGGCGACAAGCATGGAGTACCGGGTCGTCGCCACCGTGGCGCTGCCCGCTCGCTCGGGAGGGATCTCGCCGGTGGCCGCTGGGCTGTCAGCGACGAAGGCAGGCACGACATGGCGCCGGCCGGTCATGCACTTCTACGAGTCGGGAAAGGGGGGATTCGAACCCCCGGCTCCAAGGTCCCGAGCTCAGCGCGCGACGGCGAGCCCGGCAAGGATGTCGTCGACGGCCACGCGGATCTCGTCGTCGCTGTCGGGCCAAAGGTGGCCGTAGGTGTCGAGAGCCTCCATGGCCGACTGGTGGCCGAGACGCTTCTGCACCGCCTTGACCGAGCAACCCCGGGCGAAACTGCGAGGCGTACAAGTGCCGGAGATCGTGAAATGTTGCCCACTTGGGCAGGCCGGACGAGGCGGCGGCGCGGTGCCACATCGACCCGGCGGTGTTGCGGCGGAGGGGATGGCCGATGGTGTTGACGAAGACCAGTCCGGCCGGCCCTGCCCGTAGCGGGCCAGGTGCACGGCGAGGGCGGAGCCAACTACTCCGGTATGGGCACGGTGCGGAACCCGGCCTTGCTCTTGGGGGGCCCGAACTCGGGCACGCCGCCGCGTGCCGAGAGGAGCTGGCGGTCGACCCGCACGGTCCGGCGGAGGAAGTCGAGCCGGTCGACGGTGAGACCGAAGCACTCGCCCTGGCGCAGCCCCATCCCCGCCGCAAAGACGATCAGGCCTCGGTAGCGGTCGGGGACGGTATCGGCTAGCGCCGAGACCTCGCTGACGCCGAGGGGTACGACCTCGGTGTCGGCGCGCTTGGGGAGAGCGATCCGGATGCACGGTGACGCGGCGATGATCCGGTCGCCGACCGCGGACTTGAAGATTGTCGAGACCCATCGAAACACGACCTCGACGGAGCCGGGGGCGAGTTTGGCGCTGAGTGCCTTGACCTAGGCTTGGATCTCGCTGCGACGGATGGCGCCCATGGGCCGGTGCCCGAGGGTCGGGTATGCATGGATGCGGAGGTAGCTCTCGGCCTGGGCAGCCGTGCTGGGCCGGTGCACCTGGGTGGCCCGCCAGCTCTCGGCGACGTCGCGGAAGAGGATCCGGGCGCCGGCCGGGTCGACGTAGACGCCGTGGGCGAGGTCGCCGCGGATCCCGTCGAGGAAGCGGTCGGCGTCCCCTTCCGGTCGAACTGCCGGGTCCGTTGCGGACCGCCCGGGTACTCGCGCCACCGGGCCCTGTAGCCCCCGTCGGGCCGCTTGTCGATGCTGGCCATCGTCGTCTCCCGCTGCTGTCCGGACCACCTTCCGGACCCCAGGATCAGTCCTCAAAAATTCTCAGCTTCGAGGACTACAGCGGTGTGTTTCGGTCACCGCGGGCACCAGCGGTGAGGACAAACCGGCAAGCCAGAGGCTGTTTTAGCGCGATCGGCGGGTGTGGTGACGGTGAGTCGGCCTGTAGGCGGGATTCTGTCCACCGGCCCATTGCTGGAGTCCGGATGGATGGCCATCCATCTATGCGGTCTACCTGGGGACATGGGCCGGGCCGGCCGTCCCACGTTTGACCTTGCTCCGAGTGGGGTTTACCGAGCCGCCCGGGTCGCCCCGGGCGCTGGTGCGCTCTTACCGCACCGTTGCACCCTTACCTGTGGCGGTCGATCCCCTGGGGGATGGACGGCCCATCGGCGGTCTGTTCTCTGTGGCACTGTCCTGCGAGTCACCTCGACTGGCCGTTAGCCAGCACCCTGCCCTGCGGAGTCCCGACCTTCCTCGACCGGATCACATGTCCGGCCGCGGCCATCCAGCCGACTCACCGTCAAATGCGAGCATAGCCTCGGGCGGCTGCCCTAGCGCCTGCGCTCCGTCACGCTCGCACGCGCTTCGTTTGGGGTATTGGGTGACGGGGGTATCGCTCGGCTACCGAAGCGATGGCTAGGACGGAGGCTCGGGACGGTGGAGTGCGACGGATGCGGGGAACGGGTAGACGCGATCTGGCGCTGGTGTCCTGACTGCGGCGGTCGACTGCGGCCCCTGGATCGGGGAACCTCTAGGCGCTGTAGCCACCAGCCGGAACCACGCGGCGTGGGGGATTCGGGGCGAGTGTGGCCTGGAGTGCGCCGACTCGCCATCTGACGCCGTTGGCATTGTTCTGCTTGAACTCGCTCGCGTGGGCTAGCTACAGATCTGGGCTCTCGGCGTCCAACGGGTCATTCGTTATGTGAGATGCCTCGATGCTTCGCGTTTTGAAGGGCGTGCTCGAGTTCCACTCTGAGGGCCTGGTTGGTGGCTTGCAAGGACAGTACGGCGGCGATGCCGGCCAGGTTGAGGCCGTCTTGGAGAAGCCTGCCGATCTCGCGAATCTTGTCGAGGTCGTCGTCGCTGTAGCGGCGGGTGCCCCCGTCGCTTCGAGCCGGACTGAGCAGGCCCCGGGCTTCATAGAGCCGCAGGTTCTGCGGAGCGCTGCCCGCCAGGTCGGCGGCGACGGAGATCCCGTAGACACCTCTGCCCGAGTCACGCTTCGGTCTCACGAGAAAATTTCCAGTGACTCGCTTGCATGCAACATGGCTATCAGGGTATAACAAATCTGTCGTGATCACCATAGATAGGGCGTGCAGAACGTCCTCGTCGAAGGAGGTAGCAGCGATGCTGGTTCGCACGGATCCGTTCCGTCAGTTCGATCGCCTCGCGGAGCAGGTGTTCGGCACCGTGGCCAGGCCGGCGGCAATGCCGATGGATGCTTGGCGTTCGGGCACTGAGTTCGTGGTCGAGTTCGACCTGCCAGGGGTTGACCCCGGGAGCATCGATCTCGACGTCGAGCGCAATGTGTTGACCGTCCGGGCCGAACGTCCGGCGTCGACCGGACCAGATGTGGAGCTCGTAGCCGCTGAGCGTCCGCGTGGAGTGTTCAGCCGGCAAGTGATCCTTGGTGACACCCTCGACAACGAAAAAATAGCCGCCTCCTACGACGCAGGGGTGTTGCGCTTGACGATCCCCGTCGCCGAGAAGGCCAAGCCGCGCAAAATCTCCATCTCAACCTCTGCGGAGGATCGGCAAGCCATCACGGTCTGAGGTGGACTGATGGTCGATGTGACCGCGAGCAACGAGTCGGGGTCGGTCTCCTCCGCGTGAGCGAAACTTCACACGTCTGCCTGCCCGGGGGCTGCTGCTCCGTTGGAGGCCGCCCCCGGTCGGGTGCTCCGTAGACTGTGGGCGGGCGTGGTGTCGGGTGGGAAAGGGCCGGCTCAGCCAGCCAACACTCGAGCGGTGGCTCGTCGGCCTGGACGTTTGACCACCTCGATGGCGCTGGGAAGCTGCTCTTTGATCGTGTTGTCGTGGGTGACGACCAGCACCTGGCGGAAGCGTCCTTTCAGACGCTCGAGTGCCCCGAGCATCCGCTCCTTGCGCTCGTCATCGAGCGGACCGAATACCTCGTCGAGCACTAGGAGACCTACCGAACCGCCGGACTGGAAGCGGATGTGCTCGCTTATGGCCACCCTCAGGGCCAAGTTCGCCAGGTCCACCTCCGATCCGGAGAAGCGGTCCAACCCGTACACCCGTCCGCCGTCGGAGATCTGCAGCCCGTAGGTTTCCGGGTCTACCTGAAGCTCGTCGTACTCGTGGTCGGTCAGCTCGGCGAACAACTCGGCAGCCTGCAGGGCCAGGCGGGGCCCGACGGAGGCGACGACAGCGTTGCGAAACTCCGAGAGCAGATCTGCCAGGCGGGACAGGTGCCGGCTGTCGGTGGCCAACTGGCTGAGCGTGGCGTGTTGGGTGACCGCATCGGCCAAGCGGGTCTGCGCTCCGCCCGCAACGGCTCTCGCGGTCGCAGCGGCAACCCGCGTCTCTTGCGCGAGGCGCCCCTCCAAGGCTGCCGCCTCGGCGGCCTCGGAGGCGTGTTGCTGCGCGGTCGCCAGGGCCCGTGGGTCGAACCCGAGACCACGGACCTTGTCTCGCAGAGCCAGAACTTCGACTTCGGCGATCGCTGCCATTGCCATCTCACGCTCCAGGGCCGTCTCCAGGCTGGGCCGCTGCTCGAGCCGCCCCCGGAGTCGCTCGGCGGCATCTGCCGAGCGACGCTTGACCCGGACCCGGTCCTGTGTCGCCTCGACCAGGGCGGCAAGGGCGGCCGGCCCGGTGCCGGACGCGGCTGGACCGGTGGCCTCGACGAGGGCGGGGTCGATGGCAGCCAGCGCGTCACGGGCGCCTCCTTCCGCGGCAAGTGCCTCGTTGCGGCGGTCCCGCAACTGCTCCCACGCTGCCCTGGCGACCTCGGCCATCCGATAATCGCTGGCGGCAGCTTCGAGCGAAGCGAGCGCGGCGGAGGCGGCGCCTTCCGCTTCGGCTCGATCGGCGGACACACGCTCCAGTCGGGCTGTTGCCTCGGCTACCTCTGCCGCCCGATGGTCGCGGACTTGTTCCCACGCTTCGCCCAGCGCTTGACCGCATAGGGGGCAGGCCCCCTCGCCCGACAGACCGGAGGAGCGGCTGGCCGCCTGGACGGCCCGCTGCAGCTCGGCGGTCACGGCTCCATGAGCGCCCTCTGCCTCCGCCAGCCTGCCACGTGCGGCCTGAGCCGCGCTGGCGGCCGCGTCCCGCTCGGATGGATCGGGTGGTGCCGGGGCAGGAGGCACCTCCAGGGAGACTACGACCGAGACGGCTTCGACGAGTGCCCGAAGCGGTGGTAGCAAGGCCTCGTCGGCCGCCAGCCCTTCCACTGAGCGCTCGGCTTCGGCGAGTTGGGTCGCGACACCGCCTAGTTCGTCGAGGTCCCGCCGGCGGTTGCTCACCGTCTCCGTGGCTCGGTCGAGATGTGCTCGGGCGGCCCGCCCTTCGATTACCAGTCCGTCGTGGACCTGGCGCAGAGCATCGATCTGGCGGAGGCGAGACTGGGCCTCGTTGGCTCGGGCGGCGGCGGTGACCTCCGCTCGGAGTGCCTCCGCGGCGACCGCCTCCGCCGCGCCGGCGGCGGCATCGGCATCCTCGGCGGCGACGGTGAGCGCGCTGAGATCGGGCAGAACCGAGCGTAGGTGGTCGTGGCGTTCTCTCGTGGTGCGGGCATCGCGCCTGGCATCGTCCCGGGCCGCGTCGAGCGGTGTGATGCCGAGCAGCTGAAGCACCAGCTTTCGCCGCTCCGCCGGAGTCTGGCCGGAGAAGGCAGCGAGCTGCTTCTGCTCCGCGAAGACCGACGCTCGGAACGATGTGTCATCCATGCCGAGCAGCGAATGGATGTAGCGCCCCACGTCGCGCACCCCCTCCGTTATCTGCAGGCCATCGCATGTCACCGATGCCTTCGGGGTGGAGTTGATGCCGGAAAGGGAACGGCGCACTACGTAGAGGTGGCCTTCGTGCTCGAGCTCGAGTTCTGTGATGCAGTCACCGCCCACACCCGCGGAGCGGATCTCCTCCTTGGCGGTTCGAGCCCGTCCCCAGAGGGTGAAGAGGATGGCTTCGAGCAGGGTCGACTTGCCCGAGCCGTTGGGCCCGAAGATGCCTACGAGGCCTGGAGGCAGGGCGAGGTCGAGCTCGTCCTCGTAGACGCGGAAGTTCCTCAGATACAGCCTGGTGAGCAGCACAGCGCCCTCCCTTCCACGCCTAGCTCGCTGCCTCGACGGCGCGCTGTAGATACTCGTGGCCGAGCCGGCTCAGTCGGTCCCGGTCCAGTCCGGTCAGGTCCTGGCCGACCAGGTACCCCTCCCAGCGGGCACCCAGAGACTCGACCGATGGCAGCTCGGCCAGCAAAGTGGTCGAGGCGAACTGCGGCTCCAGCTTGAGCAACAGGGCGGCCTTGGCGGCGTCGTGCACCGCCGCCATGTCGAGCAGGCGGTAGCCCTCAGGGTCTACGCCGTCGAGGTAGAGCCGGGCCACCGCTCCTTCGGGGACGCCAGCGGCTCGCTCCATCACCCGATCCGACAGCTCGGCGGGCGATAGGCCGAGGGCGTAGACCGATTCGAGGGTAACGAGTGGGCGGCTGCCGGGTACTGCCACGTGCCGGCATTCGCCGGAGTCGGTGTCGAGAACGGCGATGCCCTTGGCCCGTTCTGGGTCATCAGCGAAACTGAAGGTGTCGGTGGACCCGGCGTACCACATGGTGGGTGAGACCGCAGCGAATGTGTGGTAATGGCCGAGCAGCACGAGGTCCGAACGGAGGCGCCCGGCGTCGACCTCGATCTCGTTGATGTCGGCGTGCCGGGGCTGGAGCTGGGCCAGGCGGGGATGGGTCAAGAGCAGGTTGGTGCGGTCGCCGCTGCGGTTGGCGGCGGCCTCGTCGAGCGCCTCCAGGGCCGACTCTACGTTGAGCATCTGTGGTACGGCGTGGACGGCAAGCCCGGGGAGGTCGAAGCGCTCGTAGGTCAGGCGGTGAGCAAAATGGAACTCGGGGAAGGCATCTGAGAGCGCTGAGTAGGGGCTCCCAGTGCCCGGTAAGCGCGGCGTGTCGTGGTTGCCGGTGATCACCACCGCCGCTATCCCATGCTCTCGGATGCGGGACAGAGCGGCCTGCGCCACCCGGAAGGAGCGATAGGTGGGACGGGGGTGATCGAAGATGTCGCCCAACCACACGATCAGATCCGGCCCTGCGGCAAGGGCTTGGTCGACCGCGGCGGTGAAGGCGCGCTCGAAGTCCGCCTCTCGCTGGTTGACGCCGGCGGCGGTGGTCATTGGGTAGTAGCTGCGGCCCAGGTGGGCGTCACCGATCGCCGCGATTCTCATGGTCCCAGCAAACCAGAGGCCTGGGACAAATGCCAGCGCTGTAACTCGCCCTGGCAGCCAGCGGGTAGGGTCGGGGCGTGCGCTCTGATCCTGCAGACCGCGCCGGGGCCTCGGCCGCCGACGGCTACGCCGCCGCCCGGGATGTCCGGCGCTGGCGCCGGCTCGTCCAGGCCGGCTTGCTCGGGAGTGGCCTGGCGGGCGCAGTGGTCGTCCCCGCTCTGGATGCCAGGGCGGCCAGCGCCATGGCCGGCCTGCTCGGCGCTTGGATGGCCCGGCCGGCGCCAGACGCGGCCCGATGGCTACGCGGGGCGGCGGGTGAACAGGCTACGGCTGCGCTGTTGGAAGGCTTGCCGCCACGGCGCTGGCTGGTCTTTCACGACCGTCGGGTGCCGGGCAGCGCTGCCAACATCGACCATGTTGCCATCGGGCCGACGGGGGTCTGGATGATCGACACCAAGACATATAGGGCGCCATTGCGTGCGGGCTGGCGGTCTGTGCGCGCCGGCGATCACGCCGTCGACACCGGCCCTGCGGCGTGGGAGGCATCGGTTCTCACAGCGCGGCTCGGCATCGAGGTTCGCCCCTTGCTGGCCGTGCACGGTGAGGGTCTTCCCACGCGCGGCCGGCTCGTCCATGGTGTCCGCGTGCTGCCGGCGGCGGCCGTGGTCAGGCGGTTGCGCCTGCGCCGGCATTCTGCCCGTCTGCGACGCGAGGAGGTGGCGGCGCTGGGGGAAGAGCTCGACCGAGCCTTCCCGCCGGCAGCAACCGCGACCGGAAGATCGCGACGACCCGTCCGGGTCTCGCGAAGAGGGCGGCCTTGAGCTCGCCCGAGTTCGCGGGTGGGCCCGATCCCAACCCTCCGTCGGAGGCGGCCACGGTCGCATGCCTTCGCTCGGGTATGGACGGTCCAGAGGTGCTGCTCCTACGTCGAAGCCCCAAGGGCGCATTCGGTGGTATGTGGGTTTTCCCTGGCGGCAAGGTCGACCCCGGCGACTGGGGCCCGGGCGACGACGAGATCGCAGCGGCTCGTAACGCCGCGATCCGCGAGGCCGCCGAGGAGGCGGCTGTGATCATCGAGCCGTCGGCGGTGGTCACCCTCTCTTTCTGGTTGGCTCCCCCCGAGGCGACGCGACGGTTTTCGACCTGGTTCTTCCTGGCGCCGGTGATCGGCCAGGATCCGATCGTGTTGAGCCGGGAGGAGGTCGGCGACCATCGCTGGGTGCGGGCGGCCGAGATGCTGGCCACCCACGCGGCGGGTCAGGTGCAGCTGGCCCCGCCGACCTGGGTCACCCTCAAGTGGCTGAGCTCTCACGCCAGCGTGGACGATGCCTTGCGCGCCGCCTCCGGCGCGGAGCCCGAACGGTACCTGACGCACGCGGTTCTCGATGAGGGGGGGGATTTGGTCTGCACCCTCTGGGAGGGTGACGTGGCCTACGAAGACTTGGACCTTGATCCGGCCCGTCCGGGTCCCCGTCGTCGCCTGACCGCGGGTCGTCGCGGTTGGCGGCTCCTACTCGACCCGCTGTTGGAGGACTTGTGAGGGCGCTCGGTTTCGATCCCGTCGACGAGGCCCGCCGCCACTGGGCCGGGCACGGCTGGGCGGATGCCGCACCAGGGATGGCCGCAGTGACCTCGGTCTTCCGCGCCCAGCAGATATACCTGGGTCGAATCGACCGGGTCCTGCGGCCCCTGGGCCTGACGTTCGCCCGCTACGAGGTGCTGATGCTGCTGTCGTTCAGCCGCACCGGCTCCCTGCCGCTCAACAAAGTCGGAGCCCGACTGCAGGTGCATCCGACCAGTGTCACCAACGCCGTCGATCGCCTCGAGGCGGAAGGATTGATCGAGCGACGCGCTCATCCGACTGACCGGCGCACGACACTGGCCGAGATCCAGCCCGCGGGGCGGGCGCTGGCCCAGCAGGCGACTGAGGCGGTCAACCAGGCAGTGTTCACCGACCCGTTGCTCGATCTCGAGCAAACCGATGCACTGGTGGAGCTGCTCACCGGCCTTCGGCGCGCCAACGGCGATTTCGAGTGACGGGCGACGCTACAGAGGATGCCGGTAGGCGGAGTCACTCCACCAGCGCAGCCACGTTCGGTCTGGCCGCTGGACGTGCGGCGGGAGGGGGAGGGCTGGCCCGGACCACGTCCCGATAGAGGTCGATCTTGGCCGGGACTGCGAATGGTGCGCTGAGGTTGACGATAAGGCACTCGCCGGGCATGAGCGTCTGGATCTCCGGCCCCTGGGCGCTGATGTCCTGCTTGGCTGCAGAGCGAAGGATGTTGCGGTCCCGCTCGTCGGCCAGTCCCAGCACGAAGAAGGTGTTGAACTGGCTGAGTAGCTCTCCGTCGAGCAGCTTCGGCTGCTGGGTGATGGCGCACAGCCCGACGTTGAACTTACGTCCTTCGCGCGCCACTCTGGGGAAGACGTTGGACTCCCTGTCCTTGTTACCGGAGAGGACCCGCTGGGCCTCCTCGAGGGCGATGGCTACGACGGGCATGCGCCCGTGGCGGTCGGGGTCGTCGAGGTAGGCGCCCTGCCACTCCTCCAGGACCCGCCGGGCCAGGAACGAGGCGACGAGGACTTCCTCGGTGCTGCCGAGGCCGCTGACGTCCACCAGTACTACTTGCCCGGCCAGGAGATCGGAGATGATGCGTCCCCCGGCAGAGACCGACGGGTCGGTAGCAACGCAGCGCAGGTCGATGATGCGCCGGGCGCGGCGGTGGACGACCTGCAGGGTGCTCAGCGCTACACGCGACGACAGCTCCACGTCCCGGAAGCCAGGTAGGTCGTCGACGCGAGCGAAGTCGGCCAGCCATGCCAAGCCGTCGCCGGTCGACACCGCGGCGTAGCGGCGCTCCAGCTCGTAGAGGGCCTCCTCCTGGGGCCGACTCCAGTCGTAGGCGGTGCGCAAGTCGTCCACCGTGAGCTCCGCCAAGCTGATCCGCAGCGAGGTGGTAGAAGGGAGCGCCCGGTTGGCGTAGACCCGCAAGGCCGTCCCGGCCCACGGATGGCGTCCGAGGGCGCTGCGGTACTCCCCGTGGGGGTCGATGATGAGGAGGCCGTATCGACCGTTCGCGCGCATGGCGCCGGCAGCCAGTACCTGCATGAGGTTGGACTTGCCCATGCCAGTCGTCGCGAACACTCCGACGTGACTGGCCAACGACACGCCTGGTATGCCGACGGTGAAGTCGACGACGGTCTCGCCCGAGCGGAGCCGGCCGAGGGGCAGGTCACCCATTCGAGCGGCGAGGAACGTGAAGTCCTCAGCCTCGGGCGCCACCACCCGGGAGAACTGCGTCGGCAGGCTCTTGGGTTTGCGGAACTCCGTGCGGGCACCGCCTGCTACCTCCGGGGGAGCCAGGTAACCGAGACAGCGACACGACGCCACCCGGTAGGTGCGGCGGTCCCCGTCGTGCAAGGTGTGGGCGCCGGACTCGCCCCGCTCGTCATCGGCCAGCAAGGTGCCGGCGACGCGCTCCGCCCACCCCGGCTCACGGTGCTCCGTGCCGTATGTGACGTCGACGACCCGGAACAGATACCGGCGATCCGCAGCGGCGTCCACGCCGACAAGCAGCTCACCGAGGAACAGGTCCTCGTCGGGTGCGGCCCTGAACACCCCTTCCAGGACATTGCGCCCGAAGAGCCGGCCCCGGATCGGTGAGCCGACCGGACCCACGGGTGCCGCTGGCTCGATATCCGCGAGGTGATCTGTCACCGGGCGATTCTCGCAGGCGCGTGCGACGGGCCTTTGCCTACGGGCTAGGCCGGGGCCCCTGGCGATGCCCGGTGCCGGTCGATCCACTCGTCGACCACGGCCCACTCGGTTGTCAGCCATGCCAGGCGTTCCTCGCCGTCGGTGGTGGGAAAAGGCGAAGCCGGCCACGCCCGCACCGTCATAGGGACGGACAAGGGGAGGGCGCGCCAGATCCCGGCGGCCGAGGTGATCAGGTCCAGGCCGGCGTGGGCCACCAGCACGACCGGCAGCTCCGGGTGGGCATCGAGCACCGCCAGAACTCCCGCGGGCCGGGGCGGCAGGACGTGGGTCATCAGCACGGCAGCGTTCGCTGCCTCGGCCTTGCCGTCGGCCCGCAGGCGCCGGATCGCCCGATGGTGGCGGCGCGGGGTCCAATTGCCGCCTTCGGGGAACACCAGGAGTGTGTCGCGCCCTACGAGCGTTCCGGCCAGATCCGCGAGGCGGCCGGAGAGATCGTCACCGGCGCCGCTGCTCGATGGGAGGAAGCAGCATCCCAGGCGGTTGAGCAAGATGTCGAGGGCTGGATCGGCCTGAAGGACCTCTTTCAAGACGATCCGCACGCCGCGTCGGTAGTGCTCGAGCAGGAGGTGTACCAGGGCAAAGGAATCGCCCGGACCGCCGTGGCGAGCGAGCACCAGCACCGGGATGTCCGCGCCGAGGGGGGCCGCGTCGACGCCCGCCACGTCGACGCCCGCCGCCACGGTATCTTCGGCGGGCCACCGCAGGCCTGCCGGCTGTTCCTCCACCACGCGAAACCCGCCGCAGTGCTCGGCCCAGGCCAGGATCGTCCCCAGTGCCCAGCCGAGCAGCCGCCGGTTTGCCTCCATCCATTCCCGATTGCCCCCCCGGCTGCGCCTGGCTCTGGCGTGAAGCACCCACAGGCCGAAGGCAGCTGCCACCGTCGCAGCGTCGATGCACAGGTAGCCGACGGCGAAAGCGCAGATACGCAGCGGACGGCGCCGGCGGGTAAGGGGGGCCAGCAGCAGACCGACGACGGTGCCGGCAGCGAACAAGGCCAGCAGAGCTGCCTCCAAACCCAATAGGACAGGCGCGAGCGCTCGCCGGACGGCCCGGGGTGGCAACCGCACCCTCAGCTCCCGGTCTGGGCGTCGAGGTAGCGGGCCGCAGCGCTGCGGGCCGCCGCTATGCGTGTCTCTGCCCCACCCACCCCGCGGTAGCGAACGCTGAGCGTGCGCGCCGAGCTGCCGGTCGGGAGGAGGTGGACCTCGACTCCTCCTGGCACGCTGGCCATGTCCTCGGCGAAACGGTGGCGGCGGCTGATCTCGAATGCCACCTGGGCCACCTCCCAGGGTTTGGTCGGAGGGCTGAGAGGTTGCTCTAGGCGGCCTACGTGGAGGATGAAGATTCGACGCGCGCCGAGCTCGACGGCTCGTCCGACCGGCACGGACCGGACCAGTCCTCCGTCGAGGAAGTGCTCGCCTCCGATCTCCACCGGCGGGAACAGCCCCGGCACCGCGCAAGAGGCCAGCACCGCTTCGGCGACCGGGCCGGAATCGAACCAATGGGCGGACGCCGCCTCGATGGACGCAGCAACGCACTCGAAGGTTACCGGCAGATCCTCGATGCGCATCCCGGGGAGAGCCTCGTCGATGAGCCGGCGCAGGCGCTGGTTGGCGTGCAGGTGCGTGCCGTGGCGGGCGAGGGTCCCGATCTGGCCGATCACCGATCCGCCGAAGACCGCTCGGTTGGAGAGGCCGGTCCACAGGTCGCTCAGGCGCTGGATGGTCGCGGGCGACGGATCGGCGGCGACCAACGCGCCGTTGAGGGCTCCGACGCTCGAACCGACCACCAGGTCCGGCACGATGTCCCGGTCGAAGAGGGCCTGCAGCATCCCCACTTCCGCAGAGCCCAGCACGCCGCCTCCGCCGAGGACGAAAGCAGTGTCGTAACTGCCCCGGATGGGTTTGCCGGACCGAGGTGCCACTGTCCTCCCTGGCCGAATTCCCACTCAAGCCCTCTCCATCATCCGGTGGCGGTCGTCGAAGGCACGCTCCCTGACCTCGGTTGGCACACCGCGGCGGTCGAAGCGCTCGGACATGCGGTCCCACACCTCGGAGCGGACCCATCCCGCGCACGCTGCCACCCGATCGGCGACCGACAGAGGATACGGATAACCCGGGAACGCTGCGTCATCGCACAGCGCCGACAACGCACCGAGCGCGGCGGGCGCGTCGGAGTCGGCCGGTAGGTCGACGCGGAAAGCGTACGGGGCGTCGGGATCGAGCCGGGCAACTACCACTTGCAGGCCGGAGCCCACCTCGGGCCTGGTCCTCGCCACGCGCGTCCACCACGTGGCCCGCCGGCCCAGCTCGGCAGCGGCCTGCTGCTCCAGGGCACCGACCAACGGCGCGCCGCCCCGGGACAGCGAAGAGTGCTTGGTCACCCCGGCGAGCACCACCTGGCGCGAATTCGCCCGCTCCAGCAGAGACGACAGCCACCAGGCCGGGATCCGCCAGTCGGGCTGCAAGTCGCCGTCTACCAGCACCATGCCACCGGCCTCGGCCAGCTCGACGGCACTCGCCACTGCTTCCCACTCGCCCCAGTCCCGCAGGAGGTTGACGTCGACAGCCGCCTTCGGGTCGACAGGGGATTCGAGGGCGGCGAGGGCGGCACGCTCCTCCCCAGAACCGAGGAGGTGGATCCGCAGCGCCCCCTCGTCCTCCATGACCGTGCGACTGCTCCGCCAGCGCACCGTCGAGGCTCGCGTCGCGTAGACCTGGAGGCTGCGGGCGTCGGCGACGAGCGCCTGGCCTCCGTCGACGGCCCAACAGTCAGGTGGAACCGTGGTTCGCTGCAGAGGCTCCAGGCTGAGTGAAGCCTCGAACTCGAGTCCACTGCTGGTCGCCTCACGTAGGCCGCCGCCGCCGTCGAGCAGCAGCGACGCCAGGCGATCGGCCGTCGCTTCGATGTCCACCGAGCCAGGATGGCACGCCGCGGCGTCCGTGTGGCACGACTGCGCCCCAGTCCGTTAGGGAAGAATGGCGCCATGCCCCGCGCGATTTGGTCCGGCTCGGTCAGCTTCGGCCTGGTCAACGTCCCCGTGAAGCTGGTGACGGCCACCTCGTCGAAAGACGTCCGCTTTCACCAGCTCCACGCGGAGGACGGTGGCCGCGTCAATCAGAAGCGGGTCTGCTCGATCGACGGCGAGGAGGTCGAATACAGCGACATCGTCAAGGGCTACGACCTCGGTGGTGGCCGCTACGTCGTGGTCGAGCCCGAGGAGCTGGCAAGCCTCGACCCGGAAGCGGATCGCAGCATCGAAATAGAAGAGTTCGTCGAGTTGTCGCAGATCGACCCCCTTTACTACGACCACAGCTACTACCTCATCCCCGACGGTCGTGCGGACAAGCCGTATGCGTTGCTGGCCGAAACCATGGCCCGCACCGGAAAGGTGGCCATCGGAAAGTTCGTACTGCGAACCAAGCAGTACTTGGGGGCGATCCGATCACGCGACGGCGTACTGGTCCTCTCGACGATGCTGTACGCAGACGAGATCGTCGCCGCGGACGATCTGGAAGTGCCGACCACGGACGCCACCAAGCCTTCCAAACGGGAGCTCGACATGGCCGAGAAGTTGGTCGAGTCCCTGACTGCTGCGTTCGAGCCCGGCAAGTACCACGACGAGCATCGCGACAAGGTCCTGGAGCTGATCGAGGCCAAGGCCGAGGGCCAGGCCATCGCAGCTCCCGAGGCTCCCAGGAAGGCGGCGCCGGTGGTCGATCTCATGGCGGCATTGGAAGCCAGCTTGGCGGCAGCCGGGGGTCGGGAGACCCGGGATAGCGGCGACCGTAAGAGGGCTTCGGCGTAGCTGCGGATGGCTCCCACGACGAAGAGCACCGAGGTCGAGGTAGGCGGCCGGACATTGAAGGTATCCAACCTCCACAAGGTTCTTTGGCCGGCGACGGGTTTCACCAAGGGAGACATGATCGACTACTACGCACGCGTCGCCCCGGTGTTGCTGCCACACATCACAGGGAGGCCCCTGACGTTGAAGCGCTTCCCCAACGGCGTGGACGCAAAGTACTTCTTCGAGAAAAACTGTCCTAGCCACAGGCCGGCTTGGGTGCCGACTATCACCATGGGTGATGTCGCGTACTGCAGCGTGGACGAGCCGGCGGCGCTGGTTTGGCTGGCCAACCTGGCTACCATCGAGCTACACCCCACCCTCGCCGGTGCGCCCGACTTGGGGCGCCCGAGGGCGACGGTGTTCGATCTGGATCCCGGGCCGCCTGCGGACGTCGTGACCTGCGGTCGGGTGGCGCTCCTCCTGCGCGACACCCTCGACCATCTCGACTTGCAGGCGTGGGTAAAGACCTCCGGGAGCAAGGGGTTGCAGTTGTACGTGCCACTCAACTGCCCCGTCGACTACGAGAGCAGCCGGGGCTTCGCGCTGGCCATGGCCCAGCTGCTGCAACGAACTCACCCGGACCTGGTGCTAACCACCCAGGAGAGAAGGCTGCGGTCCGGAAAGGTGCTGATCGACTGGAGCCAGAACACTGCTTCCAAGACCACCGTGGCGGTGTACTCGCTGCGGGCTCGGGGGACGCCGAGCGTGTCGACGCCGGTGACGTGGGACGAGGTGGAGGCTGCCGTGGAGGCTGGCAAGGGGGACGGGCTGCGCTTCGATGCCGCTGCCACCTTGGCGCGCGTGGCGGAAAGGGGAGATCTCTTGGCGCCGGTCCTCGAAGCGCAGCAGAAGCTTCCGGTGGTCCGGCCGGCCTGATCGGAGCTCATACGTTCCGATCAGAGCTCAGAACTGCAGAGCGGTGAGCTCCGGGTACCACTGGCGGGCTCGGTCGACCGCAGCCCTCCAGCCGTCTCGATCTGCTGTCCGGACTGGCTCGACGGTATTCTTCGGTGCCCACGCCGCAGCGACGTCCTCGTCGCTGCCCCACGTGCCGACCGCTAGTCCGGCCAGGTACCCGGCGCCCAGCGTCGTAGCCTCCAGCTCCCGTGAGACCTCGACGGGCCGGTCGCACGCGTCGGCCAGGGCCTGAAGGAACACGGCGTTCGCGGTCATGCCACCGTCGACGCGTAGGCGCTCGATGGGGATGTCCGTATCTGCCTCGGCTGCCTCGACGAGGTCGGCGCCCGCGTGCGCCACCCCTTCGAGCACCGCACGGGTCAGTTGTGCGCGGCCGGTACCTCGCGTCAAGCCCAGGACCGCCCCCCTGGCGCCGAAGTCCCACTGCGGCGTACCCATGCCGAGCAGTGCCGGCACCATGATCACCCCGCCGGTGTCGTCGCACCCTGCGGCGACCGCCTCCGACTCGGCCGCCGAGGGCAGTATGGCCAGGTCCTCCACCAGCCAATCGACCGCGCTCCCGGCGGCCAGCATCATGCCCTCGACCCCCCATGTGACACGGCTGTCCCGACGCCATGCCACGATGGGGAAGGTGCCGGCGGCGCCCCGGTGGTCGAACGTCGGGCGGTTCGTGCCGAGACACATGTCGAGCATCCCGCCGGTGCCGAATGTGGCCTTTGCCATGCCGGGGCGTGTGCAGCCCTGGCCCATGAGGGAGGCCTGCTGATCGCCGGCGATGCCACACACCGGAGGCCGTCCCGGTAGGGCCGTGGCCTCAGCCAGCCAACCGGAGGAGTCGACCACTGCTGGTAGGGCCCCGTGAGGGATGCGCAGCCGATCGAGGACGTCTTCCCGCCACCCCCGGCCCTCGTCGGCAACCAGCCCGGTCACGCCGGCGTTGGACAGATCGGTGATGTGGGAGCCGCCTCCCGAGAGCGTCCACACCAGCCAGCTGTCAACCGTCCCGATTCGGGTTGCGGGCGACCGGTCCGGGTCGTAGGTATCCAACAGCCACGCGGCCTTCGTGGCCGTCTCGTTGGGGGAGAGGCGCAGACCTTCGGCCTGCAGCTCCAGACAGGTGCCGGCCGTGCGCAGGTCCTGCCAGCCCAGGGCCGGGCCGAGGGGGTCGCCCGTGGTGGAGCTCCAGGCGACGGTGGAGGCCCGTTGCGCCGTGACACCCACTGCTTCCACCGGGCCGGCGGCGGCCAGCACCTCGTGGGCGACGTCGAGCGACGCCGCGGCCAAGGCTGCGGCGTCCAACTCAAGCAGCCCCGGCATGGGCACCGAAAGGCTGAGCGACCGCCGGGCCACGTGGGTGACGGTGCTGTCTGGGCGGACGATGGCGGCCCGGATGCTGCTGGTGCCGACATCGATGACGAGGATGCTGATGAGAACCCTCCCCGGGTGGTTGCGAACGGCTAGGGGTGATCGCGGACGGCCTGGGAGCCTACTGGTGGTGATCCACCCACGGATCTCCGGAGTGGATCAACACAGATGGGGCTCAGGGCCACGGCGGCGGCCCCCAAGGGGAGTCGAGGCCCAGCTTTCCGGGGTTGAGGACGCCGTGCGGGTCGAGCGCGGCTTTGATCGAGGCCAGCATCGGCAGTGTGCCTTCGAGAGCCGAGGCCATGTGCCGTCCCCGGTTGATCCCGATGCCATGGTGGTGCGAGAGCGCGCCGCCGCGCTCGAGCGTGGCGCCGACCACAGCATCCCACGCAGAGCAGTAGTAGGCCTCGGCGGCGGCGGGATCGGGCCGTCCGGCGAAGGTGAAGTACAGGCACGCCCCGTCGCGGTAGGCGTGGGACTGGTGGGCGCTGACGGCCAGGGTGCCTGGGAGCTCCTGCACGCCACGCAGGGCGTCGTGGTAGATCCCCGTCAGGGCCGACCAGGAGGAGGCGATCTCGACGGTGTCGGCCACGATGCCGGCGGCGGCTAGTTGGCCGAGGTCGGCGACCTGGTTTCGGTGGGCAAGCCAACGCTGCGCCGGACCTTCTCCGAGTGGTTCGGCGCGCCCGCACGCGTCCTCTACGACCAGCCAGCCGCCGTCGATCTGAGTCGGTGCCCCTTCATCGAGGGCGACTAGCACGCAGTGATCGGGGAAACCGAAGCTGCGGCCCGACTCGGTTGGATCGTAGAGGCGTAGCACCGCCGGCGTGGCTCCCCGGCGGAGGATGTGCCGGCACGCCTCGAGGCCGTCCTCGAACTTGGCGAATCCCCACGCCCCTCGCCGCTCGGCGAGGGGCAGGGGATGGACTCGAAGGCGTGCGGAGGTGATGACCCCTAGGGTCCCTTCGCTGCCGACGAACAGCTGCGTCAGATCCGGCCCGGTGGCAGCTCGAGGTGCCCGCCCTCCCGTACGGACCAGCGTGCCGTTGGCCAGGGCGACCTGGAGGCCGGTGACCATGTCTTCGATCTTTCCGTAGCGGGTGGAGTACTGGCCGGCCGAGCGGCATGCCAACCACCCGCCGACCGTGGAGAGGGCCATGGACTGCGGCCAGTGGCCACTCGTCGCTCCGTGCTTCTGGCGCAGCGCCGCCTCGAAGTGGTCTCCGAAGGTACCCGGAGCCACGTCGACGAGGAGGCTGGTGTCGTCGTAGGCCTCGATGCCAGCCATCGCCGTCAGGTCGAGGACTACACCACCGAACACCGGGATGCTGGCCCCGCAGACTCCGCTGCGCCCGGCGGCGACCGTCACCGGCACCCGGGCGTGGTGGCACACGGTCAGCACCGCCGCCACCTCCGCTGCGCTCCGGGGCTGGGCCACTGCCGCCGCCCGGGACGGAGCCGTGCCCGCGAGGGCCCACGTCACCGACAATGGCCACCAGTCCCGAGCCGCCTCCGTACACGTGTCGTCGTCGGTCGCAACGGTGTTACACGCCCCCTGCAGCCGGGCAAGGAGGCCCGCAGGTAAAGGCCGTTCGGCGAACCGTCGGCCCAGCTCGCCGGCAGCCCGGTCGAAGGCGACCGGCGGCGTAGGTATGCCAGTACCGCGAGGTGGGACAGGCGACGGTGTGCTCATCGGGTAGGCATGATGGCCTCTGCAAAGATCACGCGCCCGTCGTAACCGTTGATCCCGCGATCGAGGCGCGCTCGGATTTTATCTCGGCCAAGACGGCCGCCACTTCGGCACCCTTTCGGGCGGCATCCCACCCCAGCTCGTCGCCTACGAGCTCGGCGACCGCCGGGGCGGCGGCAGCCGTAGCGTCCCGGGCGAGGATCCCTGCCCTGGTGCGGCGGTAGAGCACGTCGGAAAGGGTTTGGACCATCTCGTAGCGCGCCGCATAGAGAGCTTCGGCCCGGAGGTAGGGAAGACCCTCCACCATCGCATCGCCGAGCGACGGGTCGGCTGCCAACATGGCCAGGACAGCCCTGGCCTCGCCGCCGTATCGGCCGGCCAGGTGGGAGAGGACCGCTGGCGTGGTGCCGAGCCGCTGGGCCGCGCCCGGATCGGCGAGCTCAGCGCTGCCCTCGGAGCCCCGCAGGGGAAGCCGGCGCGTCGGGCAGTAGGGTAGGTGCCGCCCCAGGAGGCGCTGGACGGTGTCGACGGTGTCGGCGGCCATGAGCCGGTAGGTGGTGAGCTTGCCGCCCGTGATAGTCACGAGGCCCTGCGGCGAGGTGTGGACGCGGTGGGTACGGGACAGATCCGTGGTGGCCCCTGCCCCTTCGCCAGGCTCGGCCACGAGGGGTCGCAGGCCGGCCCAGCACCCGGTGATGTCGCCGGGCGTGAGCTCTGCGGTGGTCCACGTGTTGACCACGCCGAGCAGGTAATCGGCGTCCTCGGCAGTGACGCGCGGCTCGTCGAGAGGACCGATGTAGTCGGTGTCGGTCGTTCCGATGTAGGTGAACCGTCCCGGACCTTCGGGCCCTGGCGCGCCGGCCGCATCCCAAGGAACGACGAACACCGAGCGTCGGTCGCCCGGCACCGGCAGGACGGTGGCATAGTCACAGGGGAGCCGCCGGGAGGGGACTGCGAGGTGGACGCCCTTAGCCGGCCGGAGGCGCACGTGGCCCGATGGGCTGGGGGACAGGCTGGCCACCTGCTCGCTCCAGACTCCGCAGGCGTTGACGACGGCCGCGGCCCGCACCACAGTCCCGTCGGCCAGGCGCGCCCCCGAGACCCGACCGTCCTCCTCGAGAAGCGAGGTCACTGCCGCGTAGGTGGCGATCGCGGCGCCGTGGTCTGCGGCGGTGCGGGCCAGGGCCAGCGTCAGGCGGGCGTCGTCGGTCTGGGCGTCCCAATAGAGGAAGGCGTCGACCAAGACATCGGGGCGGAGCGCCGGCAGGTGGGCCTGGGTTCCGTACGCACTGATTCTCCGGTGGCGCTTGCCGATGCGGAGGCCGCCCCCCAGGTCATAGAGCCAGAGGGCCGTGGAGTAGGCCTTGGCAATGCTCTTCACCTTGGACTTGGACCGCTCTTGGCCCTTGGTGAAGAGTGGTATCAGGAAGGGGAGGGGCTTGACCAGGTGGCAGGCGTTTGTCAGGAGGCGCTGACGTTCGGCGAGCGCTTCGGCCACCAGGCGGTACTGGCGCTGCGAGAGGTAACGGAGACCTCCGTGGACCATTTTCGATGATTTGGAGGAGGTGCCCCCGCCCAAGTCGCCGGAATCGACCAGGGCGGTCCGCAGCCCTCTCGCCGCCGCGTCGAGGGCCACACCGCACCCGGTGACGCCGCCACCGATGACCAGGAGGTCGAATTGGTCCGCCCTCAACCGTGACAGCGCGGCGGCGCGATCGAAGCCAGCCATACGACTAACGTATCGAAGAGTCACTCAACAATAATTGTTAGGTGCTAACCTCTGTTGTGTGAAGTCCCCGCCCGAGCTCGCCATCGCCTTCCGAGCCCGGGGCTTGAAGGTCACGCCGCAGAGGGAGTGCATCTTCGGGGTGCTGCACGGATCCGACGTGCACCCTACGGCCGAGGCGGTCTACGCCCTGGCCCAGGAGCGGATGCCCATGATGTCGCTCAAGACGGTGTACCAGACGCTCAACGATCTGGCCCAGATGGGTGAGATCCAGCAGCTCGACGTCGGTACCGGTGCCAGCCGGTTCGATCCCAACGTCGACCAGCACCACCACCTGGTCTGCCGGGTTTGCGGCAAGATCCGGGATCTGCACGTGGAGTACCCCGAGCTAGACGTCCCGTTGAGTGAGCAGCAGGGGTTCGCCATCGAGGACGCCGAGGTGGTTTTCAGGGGCGTTTGTGCCCAGTGCGTGCCCTGACCGTTCCCCGCCATCACCAATCACCAGACGATCACCCAACCAAGGAGAAGCAGCGATGCCCGACCTGAAAGTATCCAAGACCCACGAGAACCTGAAGGAGGCGTTCGCCGGCGAGAGCCAAGCGAACCGCCGCTACCTGTACTTCGCCCAGAAGGCGGATGTCGAGGGCTACCCCGACGTGGCTGCTCTGTTCCGCAGCGTTGCTGAGGGTGAGACCGGCCATGCCTTCGGCCATTTCGACTTCCTCGCCGAGGTCGGCGATCCGGTGACCGGCGTTGCCGTGGGGGACACCGAGGACAACCTCAAGTCGGCAATAGAGGGCGAAACCTACGAGTACACCGAAATGTACCCCGGTTTCGCCAAGACCGCTCGCGAGGAGGGTTTCGACTCCATCGCCGAGTGGTTCGAGACCTTGGCCAAGGCGGAGAAGAGCCATGCAGGGCGCTTCACCTCCGGGCTGCAGAACGTCAGCTGAGCCTTCCGTTCGCTTGAACGCCTGAGCACAGGACCGGCCCGTCCCACTCCGGGGACGGGCCGGTCCTGTCCCCGCCGTCCTGCACCCCGACGCCTTTCCGATCCCTTTCGAGGAGCACCATGACCGTCACCTACGACCCGAACGATCCCGCTTACTACGACGAGTCGGACCTCCGAGCGGAGCTGACCAGGGTCTACGACCTTTGCCACGGATGCCGTCTCTGCCTGTCGCTGTGCCCGTCGTTCCCGACGATGTTCGATGCCATCGATGCCCGCGATGGCGCGGTGGAGGAGCTAACCCCAGCCGAGCAGGACAAGGTTGTCGACGAGTGCTATCAGTGCAAGTTGTGCTACGTGAAGTGCCCCTACATCCCACCTCACGAGTGGCAGCTGGACTTCCCCAAGCTGATGCAGCGGGCCGAGGCGGTGCACAACGAGCACCACGGTGATTTCAAGGGCAAGGTGACGACGCAGATCCTGGGGCACACCGATCTCATCGGCACGCTGTCGACGGTCGCCGCTCCGATAGCCAATCGCGCCATCGCAACTCCCGGATCTGCGGTGCGGAGGCTCATGGACCGGACCGTCGGCCTGGCCTCCGAGCGGGTGCTGCCGCCTTACGCGCGCACTCGCTTCTCGACCTGGTTCAAGAGGCGCCGCAAGCGCGGGGCTGCGCGGCTGGGTCGCCCCGAGCAGGCGCGGGCTGCGGTGTTCGCCACCTGCCTGGTCGAGTACCAAAACCCCGGAATCGGCAAGGACCTGGTCAAGGTGTACGAGCGCAACGGCGTCACCTGCGACCTGCCCGACGGACTCACCTGCTGCGGTGCACCGTGGTTGCACAGCGGGGAGTTCGGCCAGTTCACCAAGCAGGCAGCGAAGAACGTCGAGATCCTCGCCGCCTCGGTGCGGTCAGGCAGCGACGTCGTGGTCCCTCAGCCGACCTGTGGGTACGTCCTCAAGCGGGACTACCCCGAGTACCTGAAGACCGACGAGGCGCGCCTGGTCGCCGAGCACACCTACGACGCGTCCGAGTACCTGTGGAAGCTCCACAAGAAGCAGCTCGCAGGGGTCGAGACCAGCATCGATACCGAGTTCACAGGAGACGTGCCCGAGACGACCGCCTACCACATGCCCTGCCACCTACAGGCCCAGAACATCGGTATGCGGAGTCGGGATCTCATAAAGCTGACCGGCTCCAAGGTGACGACCATCAACAAGTGCTCGGGCATCGACGGCATGTGGGGGATGCGCTCGGAGAATTATGAGCTCGCCCGCAAGGTCGCCCAACCCCTGGCCCGGGCCGTCGACGAGGCCGACGCCGAGGTGGTCGCCGGTGATTGCCACCTGGCCAATGGCGCCATCGACCAAGAGACCGGTCGCCGCCCGCTGCACCCTCTGCAGCTGCTGGCCCGGGCGTATGGCATCCCCGAAGAGCTCGACGATCCCCGACGCTGACGTCCACAGGTCTGAGATCAGTACTTAGGAGGATCCATGGCCAAGCTGACCCTCGATGACATATCTGACGTGCGCGCCTACGAGCGCGGCCGGGAGGAGCTCCGAGCCCGGATCATCGCTCTGAAGCGCCGACGGCGGGTGTCAATCGGGCCGGTGGTGACGCTGGTGTTCGAAAACCGTGAGACCGTCTTGTTCCAGGTTCAAGAGATGGCCCGGGCGGAACGCATCGTCTCCGACGAGGCCCTACAGGTTGAGCTCGATACGTACAACCCGCTCATCCCCGAGCCGGGGGCCCTCTCCGCCACGCTCTTCGTCGAGCTCACTACGCGAGCCGAGATGGAGGAATGGCTGCCCAAGCTGGTTGGCGTCGAGGGATCCATCGAGCTGCTGATCGGAGAGGGCCCCGACGCGCGTGTGGTGCGCTGTGCGGTCGACGAGGCCCATGCGCGTCAGTTGACGCGCGAGCGGATCACTGCCTCGGTCCATTACATCCGGTTTTCGTTGGAGCCATCGGAGATCGACGGCTTCGCTTCCGAACCGGTCGTCCTCGCCGTGAACCATCCGTCGTATGCCGAGGGCGTGCGGCTCTCCGACGAGACCAGGGCCACCCTGCTCGAGGACCTCCGAGGCCGATGAGTGGGCAGGCCGGCGGCGTTCGGGCGCCGCTCTCGGTGTCACGATCCCTTGGGATGGACCTCCTAGACACTCGCGAAGCTCTGCGACATTATGGGGTGTCTCGAGTGCTCTCCGCGGGCCCGGGCCCGGCAAGTGCCGGACCCGGCTGGTGGGGGGTCCGCCCAACCGGAGATCCGTGATGGAACCCACCAAAACCTCGACATGGCGGCAGCGGGCTGCATGTCGCGGAGTCGAACCCGAAGTCTTCTACCCCCTCACCGACGAGGAAGCCGACGAGGCGAAGGCCGTCTGCTTCTCGTGCACGGTCCGGGAGCGTTGCCTGGAGTGGGCACTCGCCAACCGCGAGCGCGACGGCGTGTGGGGCGGCGCCACCGAGCGCGAGCGCCGGCGGATGATTCGTCAGCGCCGACGGTCGGCCTGAGGTCTCAGCGACCACTTCGACGAGGGTCGTAGGCGCCCCGCCCTGCGGGGCCATTATCGTCTCGGTCCTGTGGAGACGTCGAGGCAGTCCGGGCCACCGAACATCGACAGCCTTGGCGGGTGGCCGGGCGTGCTCGGTCGGCTGGCGGCCGGGCTGGACCTGACCGGCGACGAGGCGGCCTGCGCCCTCGGCGAGGTGCTCGAAGGAAACGCCACGCCGTCACAGATCGCTGCGCTGGTCTTCGGTTTGCGCTGCAAGGGCGAGACGGTGGAGGAGATGAGCGGGATGGTGGCGGCGATGCTCGCGGCGGCCACCCGGATCACCGTGGCCCCCGCCCTGGCCGAGCGGCTCATCGACACCTGCGGCACTGGTGGTGACCGAAGTGGCACTATCAACGTGTCGACGCTGGCGGCGCTGGTGGTAGCCGGGGCCGGAGTCCCTGTGTGCAAGCACGGAGGACGGGCCGCCTCGTCGCGAGCTGGCTCAGCGGACCTGCTCGAGGCGCTGGGTGTGGCCATCGAACTGCCACCCGAGGGGGTGGCCCGCTGTATCGAGACGGCGGGGATCGGGTTCTGCTTTGCTCCTCGTTACCACCCGGCGTTGCGCCACGCGAGCGCCACCCGCCGGGAGCTCGGTGTCCCGACCGCCTTTAACTTCCTTGGTCCGCTGGCCAACCCGGCGCGGGTGCGCCGACAGGTCGTCGGCGTCGGAGATCCCGCAATGGCTACCAAGATGTGCGGTGTCCTGGCTGCCAGCGGGGCCACCCACGTGTTGGTAGTGCACGGCTCCGACGGCCTCGACGAGCTGACCGTGACCGGTCCGTCGACGGTTCTGGAGTGGAGGGTCGAGGACCCCGAGATCCGTAGCTGGGTCATCGACCCCGCCGACCTCGGCATCTCGGCGTGCCGCCCAGATGAGCTGCTAGGAGGCGACACATCCACCAACGCAGCCCTGGCCCGAGCCGTCCTCGAGGGGGGAGTAGGGCCCCACCGAGACATCGTGGTCCTCAACGCCGCCGCCGGCCTGGTAGTTGCGGGTCTCGCCGCCCACGTGGCCGAGGGACTGGTGCTGGCTGCGGCCGCGATAGACGACGGCCGGGCGGCCCGTGCCCTCGAGTTGCTGGTCTCGACCTCGCAGGATGCTGCTGCCTCCTGAGGCGCACGCCGACTTCTCCCAGCAGAAGGGCTCGCGCTGTGCCGGCTACCCCTTACTCGGTGCCGAGATCCCACATGGCTTCGAGATCGTGGCGGCTGAAGGCCTGGAACGCTATGAGGGTGCGCGTGTTGGTGATGCCTTCGAGTGAGTGGATGCCGCGGGTGACCACGTCGGCCAGCTCGTCATGGCGGCGGACCCGGACGACAGCGACGATGTCGGCGTGGCCGGCAACGGAATACACCTCGGCGACACCTTCGACGTCAGCCAGCTCAGCAGCCAGTGATGCGACTCGTGCAGGGACGGCGTCGATCAGCACGAACGCGTGGACCATGGGGGCAGGCTACCCGGCGGTCGACGATCGGCGACCGGAAGCGAGCCGGCCTGGGATCCGAGAATGTCACACCTCTGGGCGAAGATCGTCCCATGACGACGGTGACCATCGACTGCGACGACTGCGCGATGCAGCGGACGGCGGTCTGCGACGAATGCGTGGTGACGGCGATCTGTGGGCGTGAGCCCGACGACGCCGTCGTGATCGATGTGGCGGAGGCGCGCGCCGTGCGATTGTTGGGCTGTTCGGGCCTGGTGCCTCCTTTGCGGCACCAGGCGCGCTCGGCCTGTGCCTGAGGCACCGCGGAGATGACTGTGCTGGCTGGGGTCTGGTTCACCGTTCGGTCACGAGTCCCGCCCGATCCGATTGGTCTGTTGCCCGAGTACCTTGCTACCGGGCCCGGAAGGCGGGTCTGTTAGAGGTGGAGCCAGTGTGGATGACTCGGCGCAGATGGCAGCGGAGCTTCGAGATGTAGGGCTCGAGGCCGGATTGGACGCGCTGGGTTTCGCCGACGCTGTCCCGTTCTTAGACGCTCGTAGCGTGATCGAAGAGCGAAAGGCGGCCGGTCTCCACGCCGGCATGCAGTTCACCTACCGCAATCCGGCCCGCTCGACCGACCCGTCCCGCGCCCTCGCCGGCGCCCGCTCACTGGTCGTCGGTGCCCGACGCTACGTCCGACAGTTCCCCGGTACATCCCCGGATGCGGGCATCAGTGCCGGACCGGCGGGGCGGATCGCCCGATACTCGTGGGTGGATCACTACATGCCTCTGCGTGCGGCTTTGGAGGTCGTAGCCCGATGCCTCCGGGACAAGGGATTCGCGGCATTGGTTGTGGCCGATGACAATGCCCTGGTGGACCGGGCTGCTGCGCACCGGGCCGGCCTCGGTTGGTACGGCCGCAACACGACGATCCTCCTGCCCGGTGCCGGCTCATGGTTCGTCTTGGGTACGGTCGTGACCGACGCTCTGCTACCGGCCGGCGCAACTCCGATCGGCGATGGCTGCGGCTCGTGCCGTCGCTGCTCTGCGGCTTGCCCGACCGGCGCCCTCGATGTTCCCGGGACGCTCGATGCCCGCCGTTGCCTGGCGTGGCTGGTCCAAGCCCCGGGCGTCTTCCCGATTGAGCATCGGGTCGCCCTGGGCGATCGCATCTACGGCTGCGACGACTGCCAGGAGGTGTGCCCAGTCAACCGGTTGGCCGAACGCAGGCATCCGCTGGAGCCCGCAGAGCCGGGGGCCCGGGCCAGCGTGGACGCTCTGGCGATCCTAGCGGCGGATGACGCGGCACTCCTCGAGTCCTGGGGGAGGTGGTACATACCGGCCCGAGATCCGACATACCTCCGGCGCAACGCTCTCCTCGTCATCGGCAACGCCGGCAACCCGGAGTCTGGTGCGATCAAGTCGGCCGTGTCCGCCGCCTTGCGTCATCCACAGCCCCTGGTTCGGGCGCACGCCGTGTGGGCGGCTCGCCGGCTGGGGCTCGACGGGCTGCTCGCGATCGTGGAGGATGACGCCGATCCGAGGGTGCTGGCCGAGATGGATCCAGCGTGTTCCGTTCCCCGACGCGTCACGCGCCCAGCGCGCGACGCCTCCGCCGTGACAGGCTGACCGTCTCCACCTCATCGCCGCGTCAAGACGTACCCCGACATCCTTCGCATGCGCCACCTCCTCGTCACCAACGACTTCCCACCAAAAATCGGCGGTATCCAGTCCTACCTCTGGGAGCTCTGGCGTCGCCTGCCCACGGAGGACGTGACGGTTCTCACCACCCCCTATCGGGACGCTGGTGCCTTTGACCGTGAGCAGCCATTCCGAATAGAGCGAACCAGGGAGCCGTTCCTCCTTCCGAACCCCGTCCTGCGGCGACACATCCGCCGCCTGGCAGACGAGGTGGGAGCCGAGGTTGTCGTGCTCGACCCCGGCCTGCCCCTCGGTGCGCTCGGCCCGAGACTCGGGCTCCCTTATGCAGTGGTGTTGCACGGGGCCGAGGTGACCGTGCCCGGCCGCCTCCCAGCCAGCCGTCAGTTGTTACGAAAGGTGGTGCAGGGCGCCTCGCTGCTGATCGCCGCGGGCGGCTATCCCGAGGCAGAGGCGCGCCGGGCGGCCCGCGGCCCGATCCCGCCCGTCGTCCAGGTGCCCCCGGGGGTCGACAGCCAGCGTTTCCTGCCGCTCGCCGCTATCGACCGGGCGGCGGCCCGGACCCGTCTCGGCCTCCCAGCGTCGGGCCCCTTGGTCCTGAGTGTCAGCCGCCTCGTGCCGCGTAAGGGTATGGACACGTTGGTCGAGGCCGCCGGCCGACTGGCTCCGCACCACCCGGGGTTGACGGTGGCCATCGCCGGAGCCGGGCGCGACCACGGTCGCCTGGAGCAGTTGATCAAGAAGACAGGTGCCCCGGTGCGTCTCCTCGGCCGGGTGTCCGACTCGGAGCTGCCGGGGCTGTACGCGTGCGCCGATGTGTTCGCTCTCTGCTGCCGCACGCGCTGGAGAGGTCTCGAACAGGAGGGCTTCGGTATCGTTTTCCTCGAGGCAGCGGCCGCCGGGGTGCCGGCCGTCGCCGGGCGAAGTGGAGGGGCCGCCGAGGCGGTGCTCGACAACGAGACTGGTATCGTCGTGGATGATCCCGAGGACGTGCGGTCGGTGGCGGCCGCGATCGGCCGCCTGGTCGGCGACAGGCCGCTCGGTAGTCGATGGGGCCAGGCCGCGCGCCGCCGCGCCGAGAACGATTTCGATTACGACATCCTGGCTCGGACGCTCGGCACCGCGATCAACGAGATAGGTGGCCGACTCGGGGCCTGAGCCGGACCGCTGACCCGTCGCCGCAGTGGCGTCGCAGTGCTCAGGTGGCCGCGCATCTGTGCCTTGCCGTTGGTCGTCGGGCCGCCGAGGGACTACGGTCGGTCGGCGGTTCGACGACGGCGCCCGGGTATCCCTACGGTTCCCTAGGAGGAGACGACAGGTGGAAGAGCAGGTCACCGAACGCCTGACTATCGGCGGCACGCCCGACCACTGCTTCGAGGTCTTGATCGGCTTCGAGCACTATCCCGATTGGGCCGCCGACATCAAGGCCGTCATGGTGGATGGACGCGACGACGAAGGGCGCCCGGTGCGGGTTACCTTCCGAGCGGCTGCGTTTGGTCGCAGTACCTCCTACACCTTGCTCTACGACTACACGAAGGCCCCGGCGGAGCTGTCGTGGGTCCAGGTCGCGGGCGATATCACCCGCCGCCTCGATGGCGCATACGAGTTGCGCCCCGCCGCCGACGGCGCGACCGAGATCACATACCACCTAACCGTGGACCTGGTCGTCCCGCTTCCTGGCTTCGTGAAGCGTCGGGCAGAGGGACGGATCATGGGTACGGCGCTGCGGGAGCTGAAGGCCCGGGTCGAAAGCAGCGGAGCCGACGCGACGACCACATAGAGCCCTAGATTTCGGGCATGGCTCTCTCCGATATCACCATCACCGGCCTCGACGGCTCCCCACTGGACACCTCCGCCCTGGCCGAGGACGCAGTGCTGGTGGTCAACGTCGCTTCGAAATGCGGGTTGACTCCGCAATACAGCGGGCTGGAGGCGCTCCAGAAGCGCTACGGCGACCGAGGTTTCACGGTGCTCGGAGTACCGTGCAACCAATTCGCCGCCCAGGAGCCTGGCACAGCTCAGGAGATCGAGACCTTTTGCTCGACGACCTACGGAGTGACGTTCCCGATGACCGAGAAGGTGGACGTCAACGGGCCCGGACGCCACCCTCTCTACAGCTGGTTGACCGCTACCGCAGACGACAAGGGCGAGGCCGGCGATGTGACCTGGAACTTCGAGAAGTTTCTGCTTGCCCCTAGCGGCGAGGTGGTAGCCCGGTTCAGACCACAGACCGAGCCGGAGTCCGCCGATGTTGTCTCGGCGATAGAGGGCGTGCTCCCGAAGTAGGGAGGACGCAGCGTTAGAGGTGCGGCTTGAGCCGATCTGCATCACCGACTCTGGCGACGAACGGCTCTCCGCCTACCGCCAGCTGAACGATCCGGCGCGCAGAGAGCGGTTGGAAGCGGAGCGCGGGATCTTCGTGGCGGAAGGACGGCTGGCGCTCGAGCAGCTGGTGGGCTCGCCGTACCCAGTCGTGTCCGTTCTGGTCTCTCCGAACCGATTCGAGCTGCTGGGCCCCCTGCTGGCCAATGTCGCCGCTCCCGTGTACGTTGCCCCTAGGGAGGTGCTGGCGGCGACCGTGGGGTTCGACCTGCACCGCGGCGTCGTAGCGGTCGGGCGCCGCATCGGGAGGATCGACCCTGTCGCGCTCCTCCGAGCCGCCAGGGTCGTGATGGTGCTCGAAGGCATCAACGACCACGAGAACCTCGGTGCGCTCTTCCGCAACGCGCGGGCCCTCGGCGTCGGCGCCGTTGTGCTCGACCCGACCTGCGCAGACCCTCTGTACCGGCGGAGCATCCGGGTGTCGCTCGGCCATGTCCTTCGGGTCCCCTTCGCCCGCCTGGTCCCGTGGCCGGCTGGGCTCGGAGAGCTGAGGGCCGCTGGCTTCGCCACAGTCGCGTTGACGCCCGACCCGTCCGCAGTCCCGGTGGGCGACGTGGCGTTCTGCTGGCAGGCGGGGGCGCACCTGGACGCGCACGCGGACGCGCACCCGAAGCGCCACGCGCCGGTGCACCGGCTCCGTCGCTGCGCGGTTTGTGTTGACAGGTCGCCGGGATCGCGCAGCTGCGCGATCTGTGACGGCACAACCCGACCGACCTCCATAGCGCTCGTCATCGGCGCTGAGGGCTCGGGGCTGAGCGCTGCAACCCGCGCCGCCGCGGATGTCGAGGTACGCGTCCCGATGGCCGCAGGAGTGGATTCCCTGAACGTGGGCACAGCGGCGGCCATCGTCCTGTACCAGCTGGGTGCTTTGGAGCGCTCCCGTGGTGACCGCCTGGCCTAGGGTGGATCGCGATGAGTGTCCGACTGGCTGGCAATGTGGCGGTGGTTACCGGCGGCGGCAGCGGCATCGGAGCGGCTCTCGCGGCCCGGCTCTCACGGGAGGGGGCGAGGGTCGCCGTGGTCGACCTCGACGCCGGCAACGCCGAAGCTGTGGCGCGCACACTTCCCGAGGCGCTAGCCCTCGGAGTAGATGTCACCGACCCGGTGGCTGTGACCGAGATGGTCGACCGGGTGGGCGCAGAGCTCGGCCCGATCGGCGTCTACTGCTCCAACGCCGGCATCGGCAGCGGCGCCGGCCTGGGCGACGAGGTCGACTGGGCTCGCAGCTGGGCGGTGCATGGGATGGCCCACGTCCACGCCGCCCGCGCTGTGCTGCCCCCAATGGTGGAGCGCGGGGCGGGGGCATTCGTGATCACGGCATCGGCAGCGGGCCTCTTGGCCATGATGCAGTCCGCTCCCTATACCGTTACCAAGCACGCCTCGGTGGCCATCGCAGAGTGGTTGAGCATCACCTACGGGGGGAGCGGAGTCAGCGTGCACTGCCTCTGCCCGCAGGGCGTGCGGACGCCGATGGTTGCAGCCAATGCCCTAGGCGAGGCCGAGGTGGCGGCGAGCGGGGACATCCTCGAACCCTCGAAGGTGGCGGATGACGTCGTAGCGGCGATCGCCTCGGGGGTCTTCTTGATCTTGCCGCACCCCGAGGTCCACGACTACGAGGTGGGGAAGGTGGCTGACAGGGACCGGTGGCTGGCCGTGATGCGAAAGCTGCGTGCTCGCATCGCTGCGTCCTGACGTCAAACCGGATCCTGTGCCTACATCTGGCGCGGCTTCGAATGGTGGGGCGCGCGCCCAGGCCGACACAAGGCGCGGCTACGGCGCGCCTTGTGTCGGCGTGGACATCGGGGGGACCAAGATGCTGGCCGTGCGCCTGGCGGCGGAGGCGGTCGGCACCGAGCCGCAGGGTCTCGAGCAGCCCGTGGAGGCAGAGGCTCGCTGTCCCACCCCGCTGGAAGGCGGCGAGGTCGTGGCGCGGATCGTCGAGTTGGTGCACGAGCTGTGCCCGGAGGGGGCGCCGGCCGCTATCGGGATCGGAGTCCCGGGCCTGGTGGATCTCGGCGGTGTGCTGCGCTTCTCTCCACATCTGCCAGGGCTGGTCGGCCTGCCGGTGACAGAGCGGGTCCGCGCCCATCTCCCGACCTCCGACTTTTGGGTGGGTAACGACGCCACCGCCGCAGCCTGGGCCGAGCACCGCTTGGGGGCTGCAGTCGGTGCCGAGGACGTCCTCATGGTCACGTTGGGGACCGGGATTGGCGGCGGCATCATCAGCGGCGGAATTCTCAACGAGGGCACCAACCGCTTTGCCGGGGAGTTCGGTCACATGGTCATCGACCCGCATGGGCAGCTGTGCCCGTGCGGAAAGCAAGGGTGCTGGGAGCGTTACGCCTCCGGTAGTGGGCTGGGCCAGCTGGGACGGGAGGCCGCGCTCGGCGAACGGGCTCCCGCAGTGCGCGAACTGGCCGGCGGTGACCCCGAGGCGGTGCGGGGGGAGCATGTGACCCAGGCGGCCCGGGCGGGTGACTCCGATGCTCGCGAGATCATGGGTCGATTCGCCTGGTGGCTCGCCCTCGGCTTGGCCAACCTGGCGAACGCGTTCGATCCTCGGGTGATTGTCCTCGGCGGAGGTTTGATCGAGGCCGGCGATCTGCTGCTACCCCCGGTGCGGGTCGCATTCGATCGCCTGGTCGAAGCCGGGCGGCTACGAGGCGTTCGCATCGAGGCCGCCGCCCTCGGTGAGCGGGCCGGCGCCGTCGGGTCTGCGCTGATCGCCGCCGGCGGGGGTCGGAGCGGAGGTCCGTAATGCGACCGGGAGCGGATGCGGTGTCAAGTAGCGTGGGAGGCGTGGAGTTCCGCAGGATCAACGGCCTGCCGCCGTATGTGTTCAGCATCATCAACGAGCTTCGCGACGAGGGCCGCCAGGCCGGTCGCGACATCGTGGACATGGGTTTCGGCAACCCCGACATACCGAGCCCCGACCTGGCGGTGGACAAGCTGGTCGAGGCGGCCCGCAACCCCCGCAACCACCGTTATTCCGCATCCCGGGGCATCCCCAAGCTGCGCTTGGCGGCCTCCAACCTCTACCTGCGCCGTTTCGGCGTGGAACTGGACCCCGACACCGAGGTGGTGACCACCATCGGTGCCAAGGAGGGTCTGTCTCACCTGATGTGGACTCTCGTAGGGCCTGGCGACACTGCCCTGGTGCCTACGCCCAGCTACCCGATCCATATCTACGCGCCCCTCTTTGCCGGCGCCGACGTCCAGCAGGTGCGATTGGGGCCGGACCAGGATTTCTTCGCCAACCTGATGGAGAGCTGGGAGTCCACGTGGCCCCGGCCTCGGGTCATCGTCTTCTCGTTCCCGCACAACCCCACGACGGAGTGCGTAGACCTGGCGTGGATGCAGCGCATCGTCGACTTCGCCCGCGAGCACGACGTGATCCTGGTCCACGATTTCGCGTACTCCGACACCGCCTTCGACGGCTATCAGCCGCCTTCGATCATGCAGGTGCCGGGAGCCAAGGATGTCGCCGTGGAGCTCTATACGCTGACCAAGAGCTTCTCGATGGCGGGCTGGAGGGTCGCGTTCATGGTCGGCAACCGCGAGATCGTCCAGGCGCTGACCAAGCTCAAGAGCTACCTGGACTACGGCACCTTCCAGCCGATCCAGATCGCTGCCATCGTCACTATGAACGAGGCGCAGGACTACCCCAAGGTTGTCAATGAGATCTACCAGGGACGGCGCGACGCACTCTGCGAAGGCCTCAACCGGATCGGCTGGGAGATCGAAGCGCCCAAAGGCACGATGTTCGTTTGGGCTCCCATCCCCGAGCCGTACAGGGAGATGGGCTCGCTGGACTTCTCCAAGTTTCTCGTCACCGACGCCGAGGTCGCCACATCGCCTGGCGTCGGCTTCGGCAAGGGGGGGGAGGGCTTCGTGCGCTTCGCTCTGATCGAGAACGAGCAGCGGATACACCAGAGCATTCGAAACCTGCGCCGCTCTCTGACCAAGCTCGGGTGACCTCGACGTGGCCGGGGATACCCTTTTTGCCGCCCGCCCCCGGAGGCAGCGCGTAACGTCCGTCACATGGGGTACACGCTGATCAAGTTGGTGCTATCCCCGATCCTGAGACTGTTCTACCGGATCGAGGTCGTCGGCAGGGATCACCTGCCCAAGCGGGGCGCGGTGATCCTCGCCGCCAATCACGTGTCGTTCCTGGACAACCTGATAATCCCGCTTATCGCTGGCCGGAGGGTCACGTTCCTGGCCAAGGCCGAGTACTTCGAGGACCGGCGGGTGGCATGGTTCTTTCGCCTCGGCGGCCAGATCCCCATCAAGCGGGAGGGGGGTTCTGCTGCCGATCGGGCGCTGGCCGCAGCGCGGGAGGTGCTTGAGGCCGGCGGTGCTCTCGGGATCTACCCGGAAGGCACACGCTCCCCGGATGGCCGGCTGTACAAGGGGCGCACCGGCGCGGCGCGAATGGCGCTGGCCTGCAAGGTGCCGGTGGTGCCGATCGGGCTGCGGGGCACGGCCGAGGCCCAGCCGATCGGCGCTCGCGTGCCAAGGCCTTTCGGCACCATCACGGTTACTATCGCGCCTCCATTGCGCTGGGACGACGAGGCGGACGACCATGTCGACAGGGACACGCTGCGGCGGGTGACCGACGAGATCGTCGACGCCATCGGGGCCATCACCGGGCAGGTCCGCGTCGCTCACTACGCCAAACGCCACGGGTCGGAGGAGGACTCACGTGCCCCGGGCCCTCCGGAGCATGCTTCCAACTCGTTGTCCGCCCCGGCCTCGGCCGACGATCCCCGAGTGCTGGCCGACTGAGCTCGCCCCACAACCGTTCGGAGGATGTAACCGCCCGGCGGCCGCAGCGAAACATGGGGTTCACATCGCCGGTTTAGGTTGGGCCCCATGGCGACGTTCCTCCTCCGCGTGTGGGTACCCGACCGTCCGGGCGCCCTTGGTGCAGTAGCCAGCCGGATCGGTGCTGTGCGCGGCGATCTGATCGGTATCGACATCCTCGAGCGGGGAGCGGGCAGGGCGATCGACGAACTGGTGGTGGAGCTGCCCAACGAGGATCTGGTCCCGCTGCTGGTATCGGAGGTGTCCGAGGTCGATGGGGTCGACGTGGAGGACGTCCGTCCTGCCTTGTCGTCGGTCGTGGACCCCCGCCTCGACGCGCTTGAGACAGCGGCATTCCTGGTCGATCAGTTGAGCGTGCCGGAGCTGCTCGAGGCGCTGGCTCGGCGCAGCAGCCGGGACTTCCAGGCCGACTGGGCGGTGGTCCTCGACCTCGAGGCCGCGTCGGCGGTGGCCCAGGTGGGGACTGCGCCCCCGGCCGCCTGGTTGCGGGCCTTCGTGGCTGGAAGCCGCGCGTCTGCCGCGCCTGGCGACCTCGGAGGCCCCGATGACATGGCATGGGCCGAGCTGGGGGCCGCGGACCTGGTCGTCCTGCTAGGTAGGCGCGGTCGGCCGTTCCGGGCACGTGAGCGCCGGCAGCTTTCGGCGCTGGCTCGCATCGTGGATCAGCGCTGGATGGACCTGGTCACCAGATCGGCTCGGATGCTGCACCCCAGCGCCACGCCGTAGCGCCCCCTGGCAGGGAAGGGAATCGAGGGGCGCCGAGCGTCTGAGGGCTCCGACGCGACCCTCCCATCGAAGGGGCGGGGACAGGAGGGCCTGCGTCGGAGGGGGCACCGCCGAGGGGGCAGCTTCGGCGGCTGTAAAGAGGGTACCCCGTCTGTGGGTACTTTAACCGGCATGGTCCGGGCTTGAAGGACAAGTTCTCGTAAGAGCACGGACGGCTCGACGGGCAACTGCGAAGGGGTGTGGAACAGTCGCCCCCTTGTCCCCCGGAGATCCACAGGATGTACGTCTATCGGTCCACAGCGACACCGGCCTAGCGTGCCCAAGCGGGGACGGCCTGGTACCGGTCTGGGTGCAAACCTTCGCGAGCGGCATCTGACCAGGGGTTTCCCATCTGCCCAGCCATTGACACGCTGTAAGTAACAGTGATGAAATTACGATCCTGTATCTTGTGGTCGTAAGCCGCTCCGGCGTCCCCTACCACAAGTACTTGTGGTAGGGGACGCCGGACGGTCACTGCCGCCGCCCAAACCGACAACCTGGCTCCACCGCTCGTTCTCCGAGCACGAACCGACTACGCGAACAGCAGAGACCGAGAGGACTTCCGAATGGCAATCGCACCCGAGAGCGTGGGCATCGGTCTTCGCCGGCGTTACACCACCGCCGGTCAGCACCCCTACGACACCGTGGTCTGGGAGCGACGCGACGCTCGCATCTCTCACTGGGCCACCGGAGCGGTCGCCTTCGAGCAGGCGGGGGTGGAGGTGCCCTCGACGTGGAGCGTGAATGCCACCAACATCCTCGCTCAGAAGTACTTCCGGGGCACCATGGGGACGCCCGAGCGGGAGTCCTCGCTCAAGCAGGTCGCCGACCGGGTGGTCGACACGATCACCGCCTGGGGCGTCAAGGACGGCTACTTCGTCGATGACAGCGAGGCGGAGATCTTCTCTGATGAGCTCAAGTACCTGATCATCCACCAGAAGGCTGCCTTCAACTCGCCGGTGTGGTTCAACATCGGAGTCAAGGGGGTGCCTCAGCAAGGCTCGGCGTGCCAGCCCTACGACGCCTTGGTCGTCACCCCCGACGGGTTGCAGCCGATCGGCCGATTGGTCGAGTGTGCTGCGATCGGGACCAAGGTCTACGACGCCAATGGTCTCACCCGCATCGTCGCTGCGAAGGCAAATGGGCGCAAGCCCGTCCTGCGTATTCACACCAAGGCTGGCGTGACGCTCGATGTCACGGGTGACCACCTCGTCTGGCGCGCATCCGGCGATCGGACTGGATCCTTCGTGCCGGCGAGCGATCTTGTCGCCGGTGACCAGCTGTCCTGGCACCGTACCGAGAGCTGGGGCATCGGTGAGATCACCACGACGGCCCTGGCCGAGGCCGCCCTGGCTGGGTGCGCCCGAGGCGCTGACATGACCGTCCCACCTCAGCTGTTCGACGCACCGCTGCCGGTCGTTCGTGCCTACCTCCGGAGCATCTTCCAGGCCGATGGCTACGTGTCCCCCCGTCTCGGCGGCGGGTCGAAGGTGGGCCTCGACATGATCTCGGAGGGGATCGTGCGGGGGGCTCAAGCTCTGCTGGCCCGCTTCGGGATATTCTCTCGTGTCCGATTCAAGGCAGACGCCCGCCTGAATCGCCAGGGATGCTGGTGCCTGAGCATCGGCAATGCCGGCGACCGGCAGCGATTCGCCGACGAGATCGGTTTCATCGACGAGACGGAGGCGACGAAGCTCGAAGCCTCCCTCGATACCCCCGGGCGCGGCCACAACGATGAGAAGCGACTGGAGATTGAGCGCGTCGAGGCGCGCGGCGAGATGGATGTCTTCGACATCCAAACGGAGAGCGGCGAGTATCTGAGCGGCAACTTACGGGTTCACAATTGCTTCATCCTCGCCGTCGAGGACTCGATGGACTCCATCCTCAACTGGTACAAGGAGGAAGGCGTAATCTTCAAGGGAGGCTCTGGGGCCGGGGTCAACCTCTCGCGGATCCGCTCTTCCTACGAGGGCCTGCGCGGCGGTGGTACCGCATCGGGCCCAGTGAGCTTCATGCGAGGTGCCGATGCTTCGGCTGGGACCATCAAGTCAGGTGGAAAGACGCGCCGCGCCGCGAAGATGGTGATCCTCGATGTCGACCATCCCGACATCGAGGACTTCATCTGGTGCAAGACGATCGAGGAGCGCAAGGCCCGGGCTCTTCGCGACGCCGGGTTCGACATGGACCTCGATGGCAAGGACAGCCACTCGATCCAGTACCAGAACGCCAACAATTCGGTGAGGGTGACTGACGAGTTCATGCAGGCCGTCGTCGACGATGCCGACTGGGGGCTCAAGGCCGTCACTGACGGCGAGGTCGTCAGGACCATTCGCGCCCGCGACCTTTTCCGCCAGATTGCCAAGGCAGCGTGGGAGTGCGCCGACCCGGGCATGCAGTTCGACACCACCATCAACCGGTGGCATACCGCCCCCAACCATGGGCGGATCAACGGGAGCAACCCTTGCTTCACCGGTGACGCTTTGGTCCACACCGACAAAGGCCTCGTCGCGTTCCGGGAGCTGTTCGATCGAGCCAACCAGGGCGAGACCTTCGGGGTGTGGACCCATGACGCGACCAACCCTGACAGCCCCGAAGAGCGGATGGAGCTGACCAGACCTGAAGCCTTCATGATCACCGGGTACAACGACGTCGTCCGGTTGCGCTTCACCAACGGGATGGAGCTGCGTTGCACACCCGGCCACCGCATCTTCACCACCAACCGGGGATACGTCGAAGCCAAGGACCTGACGCCTGCCGATGAGGTGAAGACGCTCGATCTTCCTGCGCTGGCTGTCAGCGCGGACCTGACATTGCCGGTGGCGACTGACGTGGCGGCGCATCGCCAGGTCGGCGACCGCTCGGCCCCGACGCGGCTCCCGGAGAAGTGGACTGCGGAGTTGGCCCACTACCTCGGCTGGGTCGTCGGTGATGGGTGCGGCGCAGACAATGGCACGGCCCAGCTGGGCCTCAGCGGTCCTTCCCTGAGCGACTTGTTCCAGGCGTTGGGGCTTTCGAGCGCCCGGGCTCACGACAAGCAGATCCCATGGTCGGTCTACCAGGCTCCGTCGGAGATCGTTGCCGCCTTCCTGCAGGGACTCTTCGACTCCGACGGCTGCGTACACAGCGACGACCTCGATGGCAGTCATGTCGGGCTCGGTTCGAGCTCCCGCCAACTCCTAGTCGGTGCCCAGCGGCTCCTGTCCACGCTGGGCATCGCCTCCCGGATCTATGAGGGCAGCCTGGCCGAGGAGAGCGGTGTCTCTCACAAGAGCGCGGATGGCAAGACCGTCGACTACCAAGCCCGGTCGATGTTCGACCTTCGCATCTCGGCGGCGTCCATCTCGCAGTTCGCATCGATGGTCGGGTTTTCGGTTCCCCAGAAGGTCACCGCGCTGTCCGGTCTCATCTCCGCTGGAGTCAGCGGCCTCTGCCAGACCGCTACCACGACGCACCTTGCCGAGCGGATCGAGGATGGCTATGAGCTCACCTATAACCTCTCCGAGCCGCGCAACCACTCATACGTCGTCAATGGCCTGGTGGTGCGCAACTGCTCCGAGTACATGCACGTGGACAACTCGGCGTGCAACCTGGCCAGCCTCAACCTGCTGACCTACCTGGAGCCCGAGGGCAGCTTCGACATCGACGGCTTCCGGTCCTCCACCGAAGTGGTTTTCACGGCGCAGGAGATCCTCGTCGGCAACGCCTCCTACCCGACCGAGAAGATCGCCGAGAACTCTCGCCGCTTCCGCCAGTTGGGCATCGGCTACGCCAACCTCGGCGCCCTGCTGATGGCCCAGGGACTGCCCTACGATTCAGAAGAAGGTCGAGCCTGGGCCGGAGCCATCACTGCCCTGCTCACCGGTCATGCGTACGCCACCTCGGCACGGACCGCTGCGCGCATGGGACCCTTCTCGGGCTTCACCCAGGACCGGGACGCGATGCTCGGCGTCCTGCGGATGCACCGTGATGCAGCGGCCTCCATCAACGAGGAACTGGTTCCCCCAGAGTTGCTGTCCGCCGCCCAGGAGGCGTGGGATCAGGCGGTCGAGGTTGCCGAGCAGTACGGGGTGCGCAACGCCCAGGCCAGCGTGTTGGCTCCGACGGGATGCCTGGTCGGCGGATCGTTGGTGGCGACCGACCGCGGTCTGGTTCGACTGGCTTCGCTCGGCGATCCCGAGGGCGCACAATGGCAGGACCTCGACGCACAGGTGGCCACCGATGACGGACCGCGCCGGGCCACCAAGTTCTACGTCAACGGGCTCGAGCCGATTGTCACTGCCACGACGGTGCGCGGGCACCGCATCCAGGGAACGCCGCAGCACAGGATCAAGGTGGTCGACGCTGTGACCGGCGAATGGAGATGGGTGCGCTTCGCCGACCTCCGCCCGGAGGACATCGTCCCGATGTCGCTAGACCAGTTGGTCGGCGATCCGGTGGAGGTGGTGCTGCCGCCACTGGCTGAGGCTTACTGGACGGGTGAGCACAACGCGCTCGTGCCCAGGACGATGACCGCCGACTTGGCTGAGCTGGTCGGGTACTTCATGGGAGACGGCTCACTCCATAGCCGAGGCCTGCGCTTCTGCGTCACCGCCGTGGATGTCGATGTCGTCGGTCGGCTCCGAGATCTGGCAAAGGAGTTGTTCGCTCTAGAGGCCGTGATCTCTGACAAGGGCGGGTACACCGAAGTCCGGATCGACTCGGTCAGACTGGTCCTGTGGTGGGAGGCGTGCGGGTTCGCGAAGCGAACGCCTTCGGCCACCCACCACGGCAAGGGCTATGAGGCTCAAGTGCCCGACGCCGTGCTCGGCGCCAACGACCCTCGTGTCTACCAAGCGTTCATCCGCGGCCTCTTCGAGGCCGACGGCGACGCCAGTGGCGGCTATGCCAACCTCAAGAACACCTCCTCGCAGCTTGCCCGGGACGTGCAGAGCCTGTTGCTGGCGTTGGGATACCCCACCTCTCTGACGACGGTGATGCCAGGTGCGGGCCGTTGGGGCAGTGCTCCTCTGTTCCATCTCCGGTTGCTCAACCTGTCTCACACCGCCCGGTGGGGGAGGGAGATCGGGTTCATGAGCGAGCGGAAGCGAGCAGCCGTGGCCGCCGTTACGACTGCGCAATCGGGTCGACACGACCACATCCCGCTAACTCGGGAGATCATCGACCGCCTCGCACCGGCCAACGATCGGCTGCGGCGGGTGCTGCTAGCGGAGAGCGCGCGCGGCACGGTGACTCGGACGGTCGCAGGCGAGCTGTTGGACGCCACGGGCGATCCCGAGTTGAGCCGCCTCCTGTCCTTCTTCTACGACCGGATCAGTACGGCGGAGCTCGGCGAGGAGGAGTTCACTTACGACATATCAGTCCCCTCCAACGTGACCTACACCGCCAATGGCTTCGTAAGCCACAACACCATCGGCCTGTTGATGGACTGCGACACCACTGGTGTCGAGCCGGATCTCGGCCTCGTGAAGATGAAGAAGCTGGTCGGCGGGGGGACGATGTCCATCGTCAACCAGACCGTACCTCGCGCTCTGCGGCGCCTGGGATATGGCGATGCCCAGATCGCCGAGATAATCGGCTACATCGACGAGCACAAGTCGATCCTGGGTGCACCTCACCTCACCGCCGAGCACCTCCCGGTGTTTGCCTGCTCGATGGGCGACAACACCATCCATTACCAGGGTCATATCCACATGATGGCGGCGGTGCAGCCGTTCATCTCCGGTGCGATCTCGAAAACGGTCAACGTCCCCGAGTCGGTCACCGTGGAGGAGGTGGAGCAGCTGCACATAGAGGCGTGGCAACTTGGCCTCAAGGCGATCGCCATGTATCGGGACAACTGTAAGGTGGCCCAGCCCTTGGCGACCGCCAAGAAGGCCTTGGCCGATCCTTCCCTCTCCGGCGGCGAGCGCCACGATGCCGAGCTGGCGGTCAAGGTGGCCGAGCTGGAGAGGGCGCTGGAGCGCCAGACGACCGTGGTCGTCAAGCAACCGATCAGGGAGCGCATGCCCCGGCGGCGCACCTCCAGCACCTTTGCCTTCCGTGTGGCGGATTGCGAGGGATTCGTGACCGTCGGCGAGTACGAGGACGGCCGTCCCGGCGAGGTCTTCATGAAGGTGGCCAAGCAGGGCTCGACCCTCGCCGGCATCATGGATGCGTTCGCCATATCGGTCAGCTTGGGCCTGCAGCACGGCGTGCCGTTGGCCACCTACGTCAAGAAGTACACCAACATGCGGTTCGAACCTGCCGGCATGACAGACGATCCCGATCTGCGCATAGCGTCGTCACTGGTGGACTACATCTTCCGCCGGCTCGCCGTGGACTACCTTCCGCCTTCCGAGCGGGCCGAGCTCGGCGTGATGACCTCGGCCGAGCGGACTCAGCAGACCCTGCCGGGGATCGACGAGACCGTCACGCCCAACCGGTCGAGCGCTGACGTCACCCCGTTGTTTGAGACCGGCGAAATGCCGGTTCCGGTGGCCGCTGCAGCGGCGCCTACGCCGCCCGCCGTGCGCCCGACCGAGTCGGATGCGCCCTACTGCGGTCAATGCGGGGTCCAGATGCAGCGAGCCGGAAGCTGCCACGCCTGCCCGTCGTGTGGGACGACCAGCGGCTGCTCGTGACCGCTGGCCGAACGCCACCACCGACTTTCCCGGTTGGAGTCCCGCCGTGGCGATGACCGATCTCGACGTCCATGGGGGGCCCCTGGACGTCGAGGCGGTCAAGAGGACCGTTGGTGCGACAACCTACGCGCGTGGCGTTGCGTACGCCCGCCGGGGGGCGGTGACCAGCTGCGCGTGGGACGAGATGGGCGGCTCCGTCGCCGGGGAGGTCCAAGGCACGCGTCGCACCCCCTACAGCACGATTGCTCAGTACCGTACCTCCGGCACGGGGACGGTGCAGCTCGTTGGCGGCACGTGCAGCTGCCCGGTCGGGTTTGACTGCAAGCATGTGATTGCTCTCCTGGTGGCTGCCTCGAGTGTCACTGGCGACGCGACTCGGGAGCACCCTGGGGCCACGATCACCAGGCTTGCTGCCGGGCCTCTAGGCGGCGACGCCTCCCGGGTGCCGCGGCCGAGTGCGGGTACGGCGCGCGCTACGGCCGCCGCGCGGGGTCGCCGCACCACGACCGCGCTGGCACCCGGTCGTGGGGCCATTGTGCCGACCAGATGGGAAGAGTCGCTCCGCAAGCTTCTCGAGCCCGAGGCGGGGGCCGGGACAAACCCGGTGCTCGGGACGGGAGCGGGCGGCGAGGCAGCGCGCGTCGGCCTGCAGTTCGAGCTGGTGCTACCGAAGGCGAGCGCCCAGCCGAGCGCTCCTGCGCCGCGGGTCATGCTGCGCCCGGTGGTCCCCGGGTACGCCGGCAACTGGGTCCGCTCGGGGATCGCGTGGAACAGCCTGCAGTACGCTCTGTACGGCCGATCGATCGCCGATGGAACCCGACGTCAGGTGGCGCTCCTCGAGGAGCTGTTGCGGATGTCCTGCCCCCGTCGCTCGTACGGCTCCCGCAGCCCGGACGCCATCGATGTCGCTGGCGTCACCAGTCGGCGGCTGTGGGACCTGCTCACGGAGATGCGCTCCGCCGGGCTCCCGCTGCTCGACGCAGGGCGCCCGGCCCGCCCCGTCGCATTGCACCTGGATCCGGCTGCGGTCGCCGTCGAGGTCACCAGGGAGGGCAGGTGCCTGGTGGCATCGCCCGTCATCCGGGTGGATGGCACGGCGGTCCCGACCGATGCCACCCTCCTCGTGGGGCGCCCCCCTCACGGCGTCGTGTGGTGGGACCAAGGCGCCAGTAGCTCGGGTGTCGCCGGCGGCGCGATATCGCCCGGAAGCCCTGCCCGCCTGAGCGTCGCCGCGCTGCGGGAGCCGATGGAGGACACCGTCCGAGCCTTGCTCGAAGCGCCGCCCGTCATCGTCCCGGCAGAGGACGAGGAGCGTTTCGCCTCCGAGATCGTGCCCCTGCTGAGGAGGAGCATCGCAGTGCGGGCGGCTGACGAGTCGGTGTGCCTGGCCGAGGAGTCGCCCGAGGTCCTGGAGCTGCGGGTCGAAGCGCTCGGTGGGCAGCGGATCAGCCTGGCCTGGTCTTGGCTGACGCGCCACGGCGCCCGAGAGATGCGTCGGCCCGTCGGACCCACGACGAGGGAGAGCATGGGTGGCCTAGGACCCATGACGACCCTGGAAGTCGCACACGGTATTGCGAGAGGCTATCCCGGGCTCCTGAGCCAGACCGTGTTCGGCGAGGAGTTGTGTGCGCGCGCCGAGCTGGACGGAATGACCGCAGTGGCCTTCTTGACACGAGCAGTCGAGGAGTTGCGGTCGCTCTCCGCAGCCGAGGTCACGGTGGACGATGCCGTCCCCGAGTACCGGGAGGCCGACGGGGCGGCGAAGGTCGCCTTCGACGGAAGCGCGGGCGGCGATGGCGACTGGTTCGACCTGACGGTATCTGTGAGCGTGGACGGCGAGGACGTGCCGTTTCTAGACCTGTTCTCCGCGATCGCCGAAGGCCGCTCGCACCTCGTCCTTCCGTCTGGCACGTACTTTGCCCTCGACACCCCTGAGCTGCAGGCGTTGGCCCAACTCATCGCGGAGGCCAGGGCGTTGCAGGACCCGGCGGGAGGCACCGCCCGCGTCAGTCGGTGGCAGGCGGGGCTGTGGGAGGAGCTGGCCCGCCTTGGCGTCGTCCACGGACAGGCCCAGCAGTGGGAGGCCTCGGTGCGGGCGCTCCTCGACGCGTCCGAGAGCGAGGACCTCCAATCTCCGCCGGGCTTGCAAGCCACGTTGCGCCCCTACCAGCTGGCGGGCTTCAACTGGCTGGCGTTCCTCTACCAGCGCCGCCTCGGTGGCATCCTGGCCGACGACATGGGGCTCGGCAAGACCCTCCAGGCCCTCGCTCTCATCTGTCATGAGCGCCAAGGGGGCAAGGGAGGCGCTCCCTGGCTGGTCATCGCTCCGACCAGCGTCGTCGGTAACTGGGCTGCGGAGTGCGCCCGCTTCGCGCCGGGGCTGCGCACAGTCGCTGTCGCCAATACCGTCGCCCGTCGTCACATACCTCTGGCTGCGCTGGTAGAAGGTGCCGACGTCGTCGTCACCTCCTACAGCCTGTTCCGGCTGGAGCACGACCAATACGCAGCCCTCGACTGGGCCGGTCTCTTCCTCGACGAGGCCCAGTTCGCCAAGAACCACAACTCCCAGACCTACCAGCGGATCAGGTCTCTCCCGGTGCACTACAAGGTTGCGGTCACCGGCACCCCAATGGAGAACAACCTCCACGAACTGTGGTCGATGCTGTCGATCGCCGCGCCGGGGCTCTTTCCCAACCCCAAGTCGTTCGGGCAGGACTACCGCCTGCCCATCGAGCGCCACGGCGACAGCGATCGCCTCGACCAACTCCGCCGGCGCATCCGTCCGCTCGTCTTGCGCCGGACCAAGGATCAGGTGCTGGCCGAGTTGCCCCCCAAGCAGGAACAGGTGCTCGAGTTGGAGCTCGACCCCAAGCATCGCCGCGTCTACGACCGCCACCTCCAGCGTGAGCGGCAGAAGGTCCTCGGCCTGCTGGGCGACATGAATGCCAACCGCTTCGAGATCCTGCGTTCACTGACATTGTTGCGTCAGGCCAGCCTGGCACCCTGGCTGATCGACCCGGCGTACGTCGATGTCCCCTCCACGAAGCTCGACGTGCTCTCCGAGATGGTCGACGAGGTTGTGGCCGAGGGTCATCGCGTGCTGATATTCAGCCAGTTCACCCGATTCCTGGGCGCGATGCGGGAGCGACTGAGCACGGCCGGCATCGACCACAGCTATCTCGACGGACGGACTCGCAGGCGCTCCGAGGCCATCGAGCGTTTTCGCACCGGGGACGTTCCGATCTTTCTCATCAGCCTCAAGGCGGGCGGTTTCGGTCTCAACCTGACCGAGGCCGACCACTGCATCCTCCTCGACCCGTGGTGGAACCCTGCGACCGAGGCACAGGCGGTTGACCGAGTACACCGCATCGGTCAGAAAAAGCAGGTCATGGTCTACCGGCTGGTGGCCAAGGGGACCATCGAGGAGAAGGTCATGGCGCTCAAGGCGAGGAAGGCCGCGCTCTTCGCCAATGTCATCGACGGCGGCGGGTTCGAGTCCGCGGCGCTAACGGCCGAGGACATCCGGGTGCTGATCGAGTAGTCGTGTTCAGCCTTTGCGGGTCAGTTCCCGGGCGTTCTCGTACAGGATTCGCCGAGCGGGGAGCTAGAGATCGAGGCCCAGCGTGAAGGTAGGCGTCGGCGGCTTCGCCTGGCGCTGCTCGTCGCTCAGCCGCCGGATGGCGGTCCCGGTGGCGAGGAACTCAGTTGCGTGCTCGCCCCACACATGGTTTTGGACGCTGACACCTACACCGACGATCCCAGACGATCGGGCGTCGGTTGCCTCGACCTGCATCCTGGTGAGTGCCAGCTCCCGGGCCTCGTAGATGCCCTGGGTGAACATGGTCATCTCCTGGTTCTGGCCGGCCTGTCGCAGCGCTTGGAGAGCCGACTGGTGGGCGATGTGGTACACGCAGGTCCCGAGGACGAAGGCTACCGGTACGGCTCCACCGGCTAGGAGCCGGAAGAAGTCCTGGGCTGAGACATCCGAGGTGAATGGGTGCCCGTCGGGCGTCCGGTGGCTCCCTGGCTGTCCGGCCGTCGCTCTGACCGCGGTCCCGGTGGCGATGAACTCCAGGACGTCTTGGCCCCATACGTAGGCCTGGATACCCAGGTTGACGCCTACGATCCCGTCCGCTCCGAGGTGCTCGGCTTCGGATCGCATCCGGTTCATCGCCAGCTCCCTGGCGCTGTACATGGCCTGGGTCAGAACCCCGAGCTCTTGGTTTTGCCCCCATCGGGCAACCTGGATGCCGATGTGGTAGATCGAAGACCCGACCACGAAGCCGAGGGGCTCGAAGCCAGCTTCGCCCAGCAACACGTACTCCGACACGGACAGGTCGGAGGTGAACACCCCGGCCGGGTCGGCGCCGGCGGTATGAGCGAGGCGGCCATCGGCAGCTTCGGGCTCCCAGGTCGCACCGGCATCGGTGTTGCCCTTTCCGAACAGCGGCATCGAATCTCCTTGCGCTCTGCTATCTCGGCTCGTGCTGTGCAAGCCCACCGCAGGCGATGGCCGCGACGAACGGGAAGCAACGCTAGTCGGCGGTGACCAGCAGATCATCGACGTAGGAGCGCCCGTTCTGGGGGTGTTCACGGTCCTCGGTCGCGGACAGCCGGGGCGTGGCCTTCCGGGCTGCCGGCATGACGCTGGTCTTGCGGGCCAGGCGCCTGCACCCGAGGAACGCCACCGCAACTACCCCGGCCACGCCAATGAAGATCACGGCCATGTTGGCCCGGTCCGTGCCGGTGTTGAAGCCGTGAGCGGTCGCGACGACGAAGAGCGGCAGCGTGGCGTAGTGGGTGCGCTTCCAGACCTTACGCCGGAGGCGGCCGCGCAGCAGCGAGGTGACCTCGACCGCTGCCAGGAGGTAGAGGCCCGTTATCCCCCACGCTACTCCGAGGGGATGCCACGAGGTGGCCAAGGGCATGAGCAGCTGGACCAATCCGAAGTGGACATAGGTGTCGAGCAGCAAGGCGCTCACATGGACCAGCACGAAGACGATCGTCAGACCCCCGAGGAAGCGGTGGAGATCCAAGATCCATGACGGCTTGGCCCACTTGCGCATGGTGCGCCCCGACAGCGCGAGCCCCCACAGCACCGATGCCGTTAGGAGGGCCCACGATATGAGACCCGCGGAGCGTGCCACATACCAAGGCAACTGGCCACTCATCGGGTGCCCCTGACCCGATCCCCCGCCGCCAACAGGCAGCCGCCGGCGAGGTACCGGGCGAGACCGCTCGAGTGGCGCGCTCGACCGTCTCGGTCGACGACAAGCCCTGCCGCACCGGCCTCGTCGATGACCGACAGGGCATCGACGGCTCCGGCGACGAAGGCAGCTTTGGCCAGGACCTCGGCCCACCAGCACTCGCCGGCTAGGACTGCGATGCTGGCGACTCCCGCATCGCTCGGCGCGCCTGTCGATGGGTCGATGACGTGGTGGTACTCGGAGCCGGCGATGGTCCATGTCCGGCGCCGGCGGGTGGTGGTAGCAACTGCTCCGGCGCCGAGCTCGACGTAGGCGACGGGATGACCATCATCGGCAGGGTCGACCGCTACGAGCCAAGCTTCCTCGCCGCCCCAAGTGCCGCCCACCCTGAGGTCGCCGCCTACATTGACGCACACGCCAGCGGCCCCGGCGGCGATCAGTTCTTCGGCGAGTAGGTCGGCTGCCAGCCCCTTGCCGATGCCGCCCGGGTCGATGGCGATACCCGGGGGTAGTGCCACCGCGGACACGGAGGGCATCAAGACGATGCCGCCCGCTCCACGGCTCAGACCGCTCAGGGGGGCATGGGCGCGTCGTGCGTTCAATTGCTCGAAGCTGCAGTCATAGCCGGCTCGGATCACATCGCCCAGTACCGTCGGGTCGAATCGCCCGGAGGTCGCCCTCCAGGCGTCGACAGCCAGCGAGACGAGGCGGTAGGTCTCGGCTGAGACAACAGTCAAGGCACCAGCGCTACCGTTCAGGCGGCTGATCTCGCTCGTGGGCAGGAACCGGGACCATCGGGCCTCGAGCTCGGCGAGGCGCCGCTGCGCGACGTCGAGCAGGCGCGGATCCCCGTCGAGGACAATGTGGGCGTCCGACCCCATCACCCGGAGGCGACGTTCGGACCCGGGGCGGGGATCAGCTGCCATGGCTGGTGCTCGCCACGGTCGTAGGGGTGGTCGTCGCCGGGGTGGCCGTCGTCGCTGACGAGCCAGTCGTTGCGCCGTTGGCTGTTGTTGTCTTGGCGGATCCGGTCGCCACGGCGCTCGAGGAGTTACTCGAGGTGCGGGACGTGCTGGCGATGGTGGCGCCGATACCAATCAACGCAGCGGCGCTCGCGAGGGCAGTCGCCGCTCGGGCCCGGCTGGCCGGGTGATGGTGGTCGGAGTAGGGGCGGGAGAAAGGCATGGAATCCTTTAGGTTAAAGATAAACGTGAGGGTGAGAGCTCGGGGACTGGGAATGTCAAGGTTTCGAGCCCGAAACGGACCCGGACAGGGTGTCGAGATACCGGTCGAAGAGGACGCCCCGCACGACGATGTACCGCCCGACACTGATCAGCCCCTTGGCGCATACCACGGCGAGCAGCGAGGTCAGGACAGAGGTGGAAAGCAGTGCCGTGACACCCAGCGCTGCGCTCGTGAGTGCCAGGGCCGCACCCCAGGCAGCGGCGCCAGCTATGACGATGCGGCGTGGTGGTCCTTCGACCGCCTCCCGCCCCGTGTGGCGGTGGTGGGCCGCGAGGTTGGCCAGAGCGCAGACGGCGATGGCGATGGCGTTGGCACCTAGCGCCCCCAGCGCCCCCTGCATCCCTAGGTACATGACCAGGTAGGCGATGGTTGAGAGCCCGCCTAGATGTGCTGAACGGGTGGTTGCGTCGAGGGTGGTGCCGTAGTACTGCGCCGTGCGACCGCCGCCCACCGCTAGCTGGCGGCTGACCCGTAGCAGCCCGCGAAGGTCATCGATCGCCGTCGTCAGGATGTCCACGCGCGAATCGGGGTCGTCGATCCAGTCGACGGCCACTTCGTGGATGCGCATGCCGTTGTGCTCGGCGAGCACCAGGAGCTCGGTGTCGAAGAACCACCCACCATCGTCAACGAGCGGCAGGAGCAGCCTCGCCGCGTCGGTCCTCATCGCCTTGAACCCGCACTGGGCATCGGTGAACTGGTTGCGCAGGGTCGCCCGCAAGATCAGGTTGTAGATCCGTGATATGACCTCCCGGCGGGGGCCCCTCAGCACTCGGGCGCCGCGCGCCAGCCGGCTCCCGATGGCGACGTCGCTATGCCCCGAGACGAGTGGAGCCACCAACGGGAGGATGGCATCGAGGTCAGTGGCCAGATCGACGTCCATGTAGGCGACCACATCGGCGTCGCTCTCGCCCCAGACCGCCTTGAGGGCGTTACCCCTTCCTTTGCGGTCCAGGTGTAGTGCGCGCACGCCGGTCAGCTGTGCTGCCAGTCTGGAAGCGACGTCCCAGGTGGCGTCGGTGCTGGCGTTGTCTGCGATGGTCACGGTCGCGGCGAAGGGGAGCTCACTGTCCAAGTAAGCACGGAGGGTTCGGACACTCCTCGCCAGCCCCTGCTCCTCGTTGTGGACCGGCAGGACTATGTCGACGCTCGCCTGGTGGAGGGGCCGGCGCCGGCGCTGGTCCTGTATGGGATCGCTGAGCATGTCGACAATGTGGCGTCCCCGGCTGTGGCACCTCTGAGACCGGTCTGGGAATCCCCTGGGACTTGCCGACGCCCGCTCCGGGTGGCTCGAGGCGGCTCACAGCAGTTTCGGAGGATCGTCTCCCACACTGAGGGCAAGATGTTGACGATGGCACGAATCCTGGTTGTCGACGACGAGCCACACATCGCCGAACTGGTGAGCCTCGGGCTTCGCTATTCGAAGTTCGAGGTGACCACGGCCGCCACCGGGCGCGAGGCGCTTGGGGAGGTGCGCCAGAGCCGTCCCGACCTCATCGTGCTCGACGTGATGCTTCCCGATTTGGACGGCTTCGAGGTGGCTCGCCGGATACGGGAGACCGACGGAGGTGCAGACCGGGTGCCGGTGATATTCCTCACGGCACGCGACACCACCGCGGACAAGATCGCTGGACTCGAGCTCGGTGGGGACGACTACGTGACAAAACCGTTCAGCGTGGAGGAGTTGGTGGCGCGGGTCCAAGCGGTACTGCGTCGCTCTGTGGCCTCCGGCCCCAGTGATCACCGCATCCAGTTCGCCGACCTGGTGCTCGACGAGGATACCCGCGAGGTGTGGCGAGGAAGCCGCCACATCGACCTGACGGCGACGGAGTTCCGACTGCTCCACTACCTGCTGCTCAACGCCCGCCGGGTCCTCACGCGGGCGCAGATCCTCGAGCACGTCTGGGACTACGACTTCGCCGGGAACGCCAGCGTGCTCGAGACCTATGTCAGCTACCTGCGGCACAAGGTCGACGCCACCAGTCCACCGCTGATCCACACGGTGCGCGGCGTCGGATATTCCCTGCGGGAGCCCCGGGGCGACCCATGAACCTGAGGCGCCGCCTTCTCACCATCCAGGTGGTGTTCGTGGCGTTGGGCCTTGGGGTATTCGCGGTCGTCACCTATCAGCTCTACAGTCGCTCCCAGTACCAGCGCGTAGACGACCAACTGCAGTCTGCTACCCCCGGTTTGCTCCGGTATCTGTCCCAAGCGGGCAACTCCCCAGCCGACGCAGGTTCTGACGACAACCTCCCCCCAGGCAGTTACGTGCAGTTGAGGACGTCCGCGGGGGCGACGACCGACGGGGCCTCCAAACGGATCTCGTGTTACACGTCGGCTTCTTCGTGCTCGGCGCCGTCCCTGCCCGCACTGCTCAGCGTGGCTCCGGGGTCGCACGGCCGGTTCCTCACAGTCTCGGCAGTCTCCGGCTCGGGCAGCTTCCGCGTTTTGGTGCAGCCGCTGTTCCAGCCCGGAGCGCCTCCCGGTCGCGGCCCAGACGGCGGACCTAACGGGACGAGCACCTCGGCGTCGACCTTCCCCCCGCCGGTCATCTTCCCCTCGACGGTCAACGGCGGCTTCGTCGTGACTGCGGTTCCCCTGAACGAGGTGACCCGTAGCCTCCAGCATCTCGTCGAGCTGGAAGTGGTTGTCGGGGTGCTCGTGTTGCTGGCCTTGTCCGCGGGCGGTCTGGTCGTGATCGGGCGCGGCCTTGCGCCCCTCACCAGACTGACCTCGACCGCTCGCGCCATCGCCGGAGGCGATCTCGCCCGGCGCGCCTCGCCCACTGATGGCCGAGGAGAGGTCGGGCAGCTTGGCTTGGCCTTCAACACCATGATGACCAACATCGAGCAGGCCTTTGCCGACCGCGAAGCCTCCGAGGAACGGCTGCGCCAATTCCTCTCCGACGCGTCGCACGAGCTGCGCACCCCTTTGACTTCGATCCGCGGCTATGCCGAGCTCTACCGCCTGGGCGCGACGGGGGCCGATCTGGAGACTGCCATCGGTCGCATCGAGCAGCATGCTGTGGAGATGGCCGCTCTGGTCGAGGAGCTGCTGCTATTGGCCCACTTGGACGAGACCCGGGCACCGAGGCGAGAACCGGTGGACCTGACGGTGGTTGCCGCCGACATAGTCGGAGACACTGCGGTCACAGTGCCCGACCGCCACCTGACACTCGATGCACCCGTACCGGTCAAGGTGATCGGTGACCCTGCTCATCTGCGCCAGATGGTGACCAACCTCCTGACCAACGCGGTCCGTCACACGGCGGCGGGCACTCCCGTAGAGGTCACGGTCGGCCTGGAGGGGGGTACCGCTTCGGTGACTGTCAGGGACCACGGCGCCGGGTTGTCATCCGACGGCCTGATGCATGCGTTCGACCGCTTTTGGCGAGCCGACCGTTCGCGAACGGGCGGGGGTGCGGGGCTGGGTCTGGCGATCGTGGCCGGTGTGGCAGCTGAGCACGGTGGGCACGCGTCCGCCGTCAATGCCGAGGGCGGCGGAGCCAGGTTCACCGTCCGGCTCCCGGTGCCAGCTACCGCGCAGGTGATCGGCGACTCCCAGCAGGTTGCTCGCTGACTCCAAGCGCTCTCTGAGTTTCGTCTCCGAGGATGTCGGTCATGGCAATCACGGCCTTCCCGCCCCCTCGGACCGATGCCAGGACCCACCTGGATGGCGCCCCGCGCCGTAGCTCGCCCTGGCAGCGGCTCCTCGCTAGGGAGGGTGACCCTGCGTGGGCGCGCCCGGCGCTGCTCGTGCTGCTGAGTGCCGCCGCCGTGCTGTACCTGTGGGGCCTCGGCCGCTCCGGGTACGCCAATACCTTTTACTCCGGGGCCGTGCAAGCGGGCACCAAGTCGTGGAAGGCCTTCTTCTTCGGGTCTTTCGATAGCGCTAACTTCATTACCGTCGACAAGCCGCCGGCAGCGCTTTGGGTGATGGAGCTGTCGGCTCGGGTCTTCGGACTCAATGCTTGGAGCATCCTGGTCCCGCAGGCCATCGAGGGGGTGTTGTCGGTCGCTGTCCTCTGTGCGACCCTGCGCCGCTGGGTGTCGGCTGGTCCGGCCCTCCTGGGCGGGGCCACCATGGCTCTGACCCCAGCGGCCACACTGATGTTCCGCTTCAACAATCCTGACGCGCTCTTGGTGTTGCTCCTCACCATCGCGGCTTATGCCACCGTGAGGGCGATCGAGAGTGGCAGGACCCGGTGGCTCCTCCTTGCAGGGGCCTTCGTCGGATTCGGGTTCATAGCCAAGATGCTTCAGGCCTTCATCGTCGTGCCCGCCCTCGGAGGGACTTACCTGCTGGCGGGGGTCCCGAGGTTGCGCGTCCGCCTGGCACAGCTGGCCGCGGGCGGTACAGCCATGTTGGTATCCGCCGGTTGGTGGGTGCTCGCAGTCCAGCTGACGCCAGCCGCAGACCGGCCCTACATTGGCGGATCGCAGAACAACAGCCTCTTGAACCTGATCTTCGGCTACAACGGCTTCGGCCGTCTCACTGGCAACGAGTCAGGAAGCGTGGGTGGTGGGGCGGCCGGAACTGCCAGTCGCTGGGGGCTCACCGGGTTGACGCGCATGTTCAACGCCGATTTCGGGGCTCAGGCCTCCTGGCTGCTCCCGGCCTGCGGTGTCTTCCTAGTCGCCGGGATGGCGTGGACTCTGCGGCGGTCCCGCACCGATCGAGCTCGGTGTGGCCTGGTCCTCTGGGGCGGCTGGACGTTGGTCACTGCGGCGGTATTCAGCCTGGGTCAGGGGATCATCCATCCCTATTACACAGTGGCCCTGAGCCCCGGCATCGGTGGGCTGATCGCTGCCGGGGTGGCGCTGTTCTGGGGCGAGCGCAGTAGGTGGCAGGCGCGCGCGGTCCTAGGTGTCTCGGTAGCGGTCACCACCTGGTGGGCGTGGGCGCTGCTCGGTCGGGACGCGCAGTGGCATCCCGAGCTGCGGGCCGCCGTCTTGGTGACTGGCGCGCTTTGCGTCATGGGGATGACCGTTTGGGTGCCGGGATTGCGCCGGGCCCCGGCATTGCTCGGCGCTGTCGGAGGCCTCGGGGTCGTCGCCGGCCTGGCTGCGCCAGCCGCGTACAGCCTCCAGACGGCCTCGACGACCCACGCCGGCGCCATTCCCTCCGCGGGGCCGGCCGCCTCCGGCTTCGGCTCCGGTGGTCCTCCTCAGGGGACCGGGCCCCGATTCGGGGGCCCCGGGGGCACCCGTGCTGGCGGCTTTGCGCCTCCGGCGCCCGGGTTCGGGCCTGGGAGGTTCGGCAGGCCGTTCGGTGGATTCCCCGGCGCCAACGCCTTCGGCGGGAGCGGCTTGGGGAGCATCCTCGGGGGCTCCGCCGTCAGCAAGGCGACTGCTGTGGCCCTGGCTGCCGGTGCCTCCCGCTACACCTGGATCGCAGCAACGGTGGGATCAGAGCAGGCGGCGGCCTACCAGCTGGCAACCGGTGACGCTGTCATGTCGATCGGCGGCTTCAACGGCACGGATCCGGCACCCTCGCTAGCCCAGTTCGAGACCTACGTGTCGCAGGGGCGTATCCACTACTTCGTCCCCGGTGGCGCAGGTGGGGGCGGGATCGGAGGCGGCTCGAGCGCATCGTCCACCGTCGCCGACCAGATCACGGCATGGGTCACGAGCCACTACGCCACCACGACAGTGGGAGGAATTACGGCTTACGACCTGGTGAAGGCCAGCAGCTAGTGGGCTCGTGACCGGCAGGATGGAGCCACGCTGACGGCGCCTACAGGGAGCCCCCATGATCCGCAAGCAAATCCATCCGTCCGCACCCGCGAAGTCCGGACCGCCGACGGACCGCCGTCCGGCCCCGGCGCCGCCCCCTCCGCCACCCTGGCGGCCGTGGTTGCTACTCGTAGGGGTCGCTCTCACCATCCTCCTATTCGTCGTGTCCGGGGTCAACGGCCAGGCGGCCTCGCCGAAGACTCTGACCTTCACGGCCTTCCAGTCGTCGGTCTCCGCCGACCAGGTCAAGACCGCGACTATCGGCAGCACCGGCCACGTGAGTGGCACCTTCGTCAAGGGCGGGGGCTACACGACCCAGATCCCGACTGCGCTGCAGGACACCGGGCTCAGCGGCCTGCTCACCACCCACCATGTCCAGATCACCGGCACCGCTCCGAGCACGGGTGTCTCGTTGGTGACGGTCATATTCGACCTGCTACCGCTCATCTTTCTGGTCGGGCTGTTCATGTGGATCGGCAGGCGCGCCAAGAAGCAGCTGGGCGGGGCTGGTATCGGCGGAGGTCTCATGGGCTTCGGTGGGTCGAAGGCGAAGGTCTACGACGAGGAGCGCCCCACCACCCGCTTCGCTGACGTCGCCGGCTACGAAGGAGCCAAGCAGGAGGTGTCTGAGGTCGTGGACTTCTTGAAGAACCCCCACCGCTACGAGAAGGCCGGCGCCGTCGGACCCAAGGGTGTCTTGATGGTGGGCCCCCCCGGTACCGGCAAGACGCTAATGGCGCGGGCTGTCGCCGGCGAGGCTGAAGTCCCGTTCCTGGCTCTCACCGGATCCAGCTTCGTCGAGATGTTCGTGGGGGTGGGGGCCTCGCGGGTCCGCGATCTCTTCTCGGACGCCCGTAAGCGAGCCCCGTCAATCATCTTCATCGACGAGATCGATGCCATCGGAGGCAAGCGGGGAGGTGGGCACGGCTTCGGTGGCAACGATGAGCGCGAGCAGACCCTCAACCAGATGCTGGCCGAGATGGACGGCTTCGACCCGGCGACGGGCGTGGTGGTCATCGCTGCCACCAACCGGCCGGAGGCATTGGATACGGCGCTGTTGCGCCCCGGCCGCTTCGATCGGACCGTGGAGATCCCCCTGCCCAACCTGGCTGAACGGAGGGCGATCCTCGGCGTGCACGGCAAGGAGGTGCATCTCGGGCCTGATGTCGATCTCGGGATAGTGGCTCGGGGGACCCCCGGCTTCTCCGGGGCGGACCTGGCCAACCTGGTCAACGAGGCCGCTGTCCATGCCGTGAGGGACAACCGCTCCGTCGTCGACGCCGACGACTTCGATTCCGCGCGCGACCGCTTGCTGCTCGGCCGGCGGGAGAGCTCCAACGCGCTCCTGCCGGAGGAGAAGCACTCGGTGGCTGTCCACGAGGCCGGCCACGCCATGGTGGCGATGCTCTCGCCCCACGCCGACCCGGTGGCGAAGGTGACCATCCTCCCTGCCGGCCAGGCCCTCGGCGTCACCGAGCAGCTCCCCGAGATCGAGCGCCATCTCTACCCGGAGAGCTACCTGCTCGACTCGTTGGCGGTTCGGCTCGGAGGCCGCTCGGCGGAGGTGCTGGTCTTGGGGGAGCCCTCCACCGGCGCCTCCAACGACCTGGCAGGCGCGACGCAGCTGGCTACGCGGATGGTGCGGGAATGGGGCCTCTCGCCACGGCTGGGGCCGGTCGGCTACGCCAGCGATGGTCCCGGCTACCTCGGAGAGAACGGGCTGATGGGGCGTCCCTACGCGGAGGCGACGCAGCGCGCGATCGACGAGGAGGTAGCTGCACTCCTGCGTCAAGCTGAAGAACGGGCGACCGAGTTGCTTCGTTCACACAGGGAGGAGCTGGACCGAACGGTGGACCTGCTGATCGAGCGCGAGACGATCGATGGCGACGACTTGGCTGCCATCGTCTATCCGGGTCGGGCCGACGTGCCCAGCCCCCACCCGGTGCGCGTCGTGGAGTAGCTCCGGATCTGCACATACCCTGTCGGCATGGCACCTGAGGTCGTCAAGACGGATGAGGCATGGCGGGCGCAGCTCAGCCCGGAACAATACGAGGTGCTTCGGCAGAAGGGCACGGAGCGGCCCTGGTCCGGTAAGTACGTCGCCAACCACGACGACGGCACCTACCACTGTGCGGCCTGCGGCGCCCTGTTGTTCGATGCCGGCACCAAGTTCGAGTCCGGATCGGGATGGCCGAGCTTTTACGAGCCGGCAGTAACCGACGCAGTGGACCTCCATGAGGACCAGAGCCACGGCATGTCTCGCACCGAGGTCACCTGCCGGCGCTGCGGAGGACACCTCGGGCACGTGTTCGACGACGGCCCGAAGCCGACCGGTCAGCGGTATTGCATGAACTCCCTGTCGCTGGAGTTCGCTCCGAAATCCTGAGTTCGGCGCCTGGGCTGTCGCGCGCTGCCCGTAGCCTGAGGTGGTGGTTGCCCCAGGACCCCTCCAGCTCGGACGGGGAGTGGTTATCGGCACCGGACAGCGGGTTCCGCCGCCGTGGCGGGATGCGCCTCTGGTCACTGTGGACGCCGCGGCGATGGCGGGGCCCTCCTCCGTGGTGGGCACGTTGCGCTCGGCGTGGGCCGAGCGCCGACCTGTCGTGATCGCGCTCGGCATCGATCCGGCCGCGTTCCGGGCTCCGCCGGTCGTGACGGCTGAGCCGTGGAGCCTCGATGCCGATTTGCGGTTATGGGATGAGGAGTTGCAGTTCCTCGTGTGGGCGAACACCTACGACGCCCGTGGCGATGGCGATCCCGTCTGGTGGTGGGGGCGCAAGGCGCAGCGCTGTGGGGCGCGGCCCGTTGCGTCGGGCGCGGGGGACGTGGAGATGCCTCGGATAGGGGCCGTCTGGGTCGATGGTGGGCCGCGGGAGGCTCTCCCGCAGCTTCTCGCCGGCTTGCCGGTGGTGCATCGCGAGAGCATCGAGCGTGGGAGCTTGGCCGTAGCCCCGGCGTTGATCGGTCCGACCGCCGAGCTGGCCGGCGACCAGTTGCGGGCCGTTGGTCACGCCCGGGGACCGGCCCGCATCATCGCCCCGGCCGGCTCGGGGAAGACCAGGGTCCTCGCGGAGCGGCTCCGCCACCTCGTGGTTGACCGGGGGTGGGAGCGTGACACGGTCCTGGCTGTCGCCTACAACAAGAAGGCGCAGGAGGAACTGGACGCCCGTTGCCGTGATTTCAGGCCCCGGACCCGAACCCTCAACTCGTTGGGCCTGTGGGTCCTCTCCCAGGCGCGGGGCCGCACGCCGCAGCTGCTTGCCGAGCGCGAAGTGCGACGGCTCCTCGACCGCCTGGCCCCGACCCGCCGCCACCGGGCCAACACGGATCCGGTCGGCCCCTACCTGGAGGCTCTCTCCAGGATTCGCCTGGCGCTGATCGACCCTGACGAGGTGGAGGCCGAGCGCGACGACGTCCCCGGGCTGGGTGCGGTGTTCGCCGGCTTCCGAAGCGAGCTCGCGTCCAGCGGGAGCGTGGACTTCGACGAGCAGATCTACGGGGCGATCGAGTCGCTGCTGGTCGACGGCGATCTCCGCGGCCGGTTGCAGGCGGCATGCCGACACCTCCTGGTCGACGAGTTCCAGGACCTCACGCCTGCGCACATGCTGCTTCTCCGGTTGCTGGCTGGACCCGTCGGGGATGTCTTCGGAGTCGGTGACGATGACCAGGTGATCTACGGGCATGCGGGAGCGGACCCTCGCTTCTTGATCGACTACGGCGCCTTGTTCCCCGGCGCCGGTGACCATCTCCTCGAGGTCAATTACCGATGCCGGGGGGAGCTGGTCCAGGCGGCTGCGACACTGCTGTCGTACAATCACAGGCGGGTGACCAAGGTTATCCGGGCGGGTCGGGCCGAAGATCCGGCCTCTAAGGACCGAGCGTTGCGCATCGAGCGGCACGGTGGCAGCCAGGGCGCCGCAGTGGCCGCAGCGCTCGTCGCCGAATGGCTGTCGGAGGGGGTATCGCCGCAGAACATAGCGGTGCTTGCCCGCGTCCACTCCGCCCTCCTGGCCCCGGTGTCAGCACTTGGTGCCGCAGGCATCCCGGTTTCTGCCACGGTACGGGCGGACATCCTTGAGCGCACCGGCCTGCGCGCTGCGCTGGCTTACCTGCGCATCGCCACCGCCGCCGGCGACCGGATCGCTGCGTCGGATGTGGTGGAGGTCCTCAGGCGGCCCAGTCGCGGGTTGCCCCCATGGTTCTCCGACCGGGTCAGGCGCCGGTCTTGGTGGTCGGCCAAGGGGCTGGGCGCGATCGCCGCGAGCGTGGCGGACAAGGACGCCTCCAAGGTCGATCGCCTGGTGGAGGACATCGTGCTCCTCCGATTGGAGGCGTCCCGCTCGGGCGCCAATGCGGCGACGTTGTTGCGGGTCGTCCGAGATCAGATCGGGCTCGGCGGCGCTATGGGCCTCCTGGACTCGGGCCGGGGCGGCGAAGGCTCGAGCCACCTCGACGATCTCGATGCCTTGGCCGAGGTGGCGGCGCTCCACCCCGATCCCGCCACCTTGGAGGTTTGGCTTCGATCTGAGTTGGAGCGCCCACCCGATCATCAAGGCGTGACGTTGTCGACGGTGCATCGAGTCAAAGGCATGGAGTGGGACCGGGTTGTCGTCTACGGGGTGACTGCTGGGCTCCTCCCGCACCGGTTGGCAGAGGACGTCGAAGAAGAACGCCGCATCTTGCACGTGGCGATGACCCGGGCCCGTGAGCGCGCAGTCCTGATGGTCGACCGCGGGCGGCCGTCGCCCTTCATCGAGGAGTTGGACGGGTCAGCGCCACACCGGGCGCCTCGTTCGGCCGGCTCTGTCCCCGCCGGCGCGGGCTCGAGCTCGATCACTCGACCTCATGCAGGAGGCACTCGACCTCCTGCCGGAGGCCCACGGGGGCAGGGGGGCGGAGGGCCGAGGAGCTTGGAGGCTCGCGTAGGCTTGGCTGTCACCGTCGCGGGCGGCCTTGGGGGCACCATTGGCTCGATCGATGCCGAGGGAGTCCTGGTCGCCCTCGGCACGGGATCGTCGCTCCGGGTCCGCTGGGGCGACAGCCTAATGGTCGGCGGCCGTGAGATTTCGCTGCGGCCGCCGGCGGATTTGGCACCGGAGGTTGCCGCAGCGGAGGCGGCACTTCGGGCGTGGCGCACCTCTCGGGCGAGGTCGGACAAGGTGGCGCCCTTCATCGTGTGCTCGGACAAGACGCTGCGGGCGATTGCCACGAGCCGCCCGTCGACGCTGGTCGCTCTCCGACAAGTCCCGGGGATCGGGCCGACCAAGCTCGACCAGTACGGCGAGGAGATCCTGGCCGAGCTGGCAACGCTGGCAGCACCGCCTTCGAGCTCTTGAATTCAAGGTCCACTTGGGTGCCGCTCGCAGCATCCAAGTGGACGCTGGACGAAGTGCTCGACCAAACAGCCGCTGGCGCGGGCCCTTCGCAGCCGACGCCTCTATCCCGCTGACGCAGGGGAGATCCACACTGCCAGTTGCCCGTTGATGGTGCCGGCAGCTACGCCAGTCCCCCCCAACCAGGCCACCTGATCGAGGGAAGCGGAGGAGCTGGCCTGCCATGGCATGGTGCCGGTGTCGACGCGCGCCCAGGTGGCACCGGCGTCTGTGGACTGCCAGAGGCCGAGGCCGCCGCCGGCACCCGTGTCGGTGGTGGCGGTGGAGCGTCCGCCGGCGGCCAACCACGACGAGCCGGCGATGGCGACGTCGCTCAAGCTGATGCCAGGGACCTCGTCGAAGGCAGCTACCTTCTGGCGGGTCCAGGTTGCCGCAGTGGGCGAGCGCCACAGGGCCGGCTGGTGGGTGCCGTCGGCGGCGGTGGCGGACCCCCAAGCCACCATGCCTCTGGATGCGGACGGGCCGGGAGAGCGCAGCGAAGCGCATCCGGTCATCGTGTCGACGCCCCCGTTTACGGGAGCGGGCACCGTCGCCTTGGTCCACGACGCACCGTTGGGGCTGGTCCAGGCCACGGCCTTGCTGCCTGGGCCGCCGACAGCGCCCGCGCCCACTGCTACTGCCCCGGAAGGCCCGGTGCACGCTCCGTTGGGCGTTTGGTCGAGCAGCGCTGTGGGGCGATCGAGGGCGCCGGTCAGCGTCCATGCCGTCCCGTCTGCCGAGGTCCAGGCGATGGGTTGGCCGCCGGGCCCCGAGGTGCCGACGCCAGGCCCGGTCCCCACTGCGACGTAGCTTCCGTCGGCGAGGCGGGTGACTGCGTCGGCGGCGGTGGCGGTGGCGCCGGTCCCGAAGCCTTCTCCTGTGGCGCGGGCCGTGGTCCACGAGCCGCCGGCGCCGGCGGTCCCTGCCTTCGCCGGATCGGGGGAGTAGAGCCAGGCGGCGGCTTCGGTCTGCGGTGAGGCCAGGAGGGCAATGGGCGCGGCCTGCGCGCCGACTGCCACCACGTGGGAGAGGGCCCCAATCGTGGAGGAGGGAGCGGCCAACGCTGCGGCTACCCGCCCGCCGGCGAACGCCGTCCCGGTCGGCACGACGTTCCACGCCGAGCCGTCGGTGGAGGTGAGCACGACCACCGATAGCTGGTCCTGGCCGAGGACCTGTCCAGGTTGGGCGACGTCGACGATCAGCAGAAGGGTGCCCCCGGCGCTGAGCAGCTCGACTGGCTTTGCCTCGGCGCGGGGTGTGCCCCACACCGGTGCCGACGACGTGGGTTCGCTCCACCCCAGAGAAGGTGACAACCCGGTCGGGCTGGAGGCGGTCGGTGCGGTGGCGGTTGCCGGCGAGACGAGTGAACCGCGCCCCACGAGCAGGCGCGGCGTGCCGGCGTCGGGGTCGGCGATTGCGGTCGTGGTGCCGTCGCTGGCCACCAATCCCGAGTGCCATGCAGCTGTGGTGGCCAAGGTCGGGAGGCTGAGCGGTGTCCAGCTGCGCCCGTCAGTCGAGGTCCACGCCATGGCGATGCCGTCACCGCCGCCGACAGCGACGAGGCCTGTCGAGGTGGCCGAAACGGAGTCCACGGTCGCTCCGCCGGGGTCGGGCCGGGCGGTGGCTGCGATCGGGAATGACAGCGAGGGTGCGCTCCAGTTGAAGCCGTCGGGTGAGATCCACGAAGCGGGCGCCCAGCTCCCGTTGGTATTGATGGCGCCGACTGCCTCGTAGATCCTGGCGGTGCCCCGGATCATCGAGGTGATCGCCGAGATCCGATGATCCCCGCCCCCGCTGAACGCTTGCCCGGCATCACTCTCCTGACCCCAGTGGAGTCCGTCGGTGGATGTCCAGATGGTGCCGTCGGTGCTCGTCCCGTCTTGGCGGGTACCGGCGGCGAACACGCCCGCGTCGGTGACGAGCAGGCTCTGGACGATGCCGGGCGAAGTGCCATTGATGAGGCGCTCGGCGGCGGCCACCCGCGTGAAGTGGCGTCCGTCCGTCGAATACCACATGGCCTGGTGGCCGTCGACGGTTCCGGAGGCGAACAACCCCAGAGCGCCAGCGGCGACGGTATGCATCTCGGCGCCCTCTGGTGAAGCGTTGGCGCCCGATGCGTCCCCCGTCGTAGCGCCGAGGGCCGGCTGGTCCGTGACCGGGGTGAAAGGCTCGCCCGGGCCGGCGGACACCCAGACCGCAGCTCGGCGGGCGCTACCCGCACCGACTGAGCCGACGACGACCGTCCGTTCGCCGAACAGCGTGACTGCGGCGGCGGTGCTGGTCACGCCCGGGCCGGTCAGCGTGGTGGCTGTCCAGGTTGCGGCATCGGGTGAGGTCCACACAGTGGCGCTCGACGTCCCGTCGGCGGAGGTCCTGGAGCCGGCGACCACCCAGTCGTCACCGGGCTGGGCTGGGGCGAGCACCGCGCCAAGCGTGGAAGTGGCGCCGCCGCCGACGGCCAGCGCCGGCGATGTGGCCCGGACCCAGGCCGTCGTGGCGCTGCCTGTCGAAGCGACGGGCGGCGCCGGCCTTGCCGAGGTCGCGGATGCGGTCGCAGGGGGTGGCTTGGCCGCGCCGCGCCCACCACACGCCGAGACCGCGAGGGTCACTATCAACAGTGACCCGGCGAGGGCGCCTGCCCGCCGGTTGAGCGGCGTCACCGGCAGTCGGGGGTGGATGTCAAGCCCACGTCAGCTCTACCTGTTGCTGAGACGGAACCCGTTGCCGTCGTCGCGCCGCTTCCAGACCTGCCACCAGTGTCGCTCCTGCCGTGCCGACTCCACCTCCGCCAGTATCGCCGGACCGGCCGCGGTGACGATGGCGTCGGCCTCGTCGAGGATCGCTGCGATCTCGCCGGGCGGGTCGTCGGGCTCCTGTTCGACCGGTGGGCGCACGAGCGAGCCCAAGACGAAGGTGGCGTCGATGATGTCGCGCTGGTAGCGGCCGCAGTCGTCTGGGCAGCGCCATGGCGCCTCCGGCGCCAGGTTGAGCACGCAGAACCGGGCTACCTCGCCGGTGGAGTAGGTGCGGCTTTGGAAGTGGCGACAGTCCTCGCGCATCGGCACGGCCCCATCCTGTCATGTCCACGACAAGCACAGCCGTCGTGAGCCGAGGATAGTTTGCGGAGCTAAGGGTCGCTAACATGTCGGAGATGGAACCGTCCGCAGCGGTCGACTTGCCAGTGCAGCAAGGGGCGGCGCTGCCGAGCCAGCTCCGTCTCGCCGTCCTTCGGCTGTCGCGGCGACTGCGCCAGGAGGCCATGGGCCAGATCACCCCGTCTCAGATCTCGGCACTTGCGTCTATCGCCAAGCACGGTGAGCTGTCGCTCGGGGAGCTAGCGGCCATCGAGCGAGTGGCGCCCCCGTCGATGACACGGATCGCGGCACGGCTGGAGGAGAATGGGATGGTGGGCCGGCGCGCCGATGTCTCCGACCGCCGGGTGGCCCGATTGGTGATCACCGAGGCCGGGCGGGCGCTCCTCGAGGAGACCAAGACCAGGCGGGACCTGTTCTTGGCGGATCGGCTGAACGAGCTTTCGGAGTCCGAGCGGGAGGTCGTGGCGCGCGCGGTCCCGCTCCTGGAGCGCCTCATCAGCGACGAATAGGTGCGGCTGCGGCGAGGGGCTCAGAGCGGCAGGTCACCGGTCGCCCGCCGGGTGGAACCGTCCTCCTTGTAGGCAGCCAGCGCGCTACGGGCGATGGTCCACTGGTGTACTTCGTCAGCCCCATCGGCGAAGCGGCTCCACCGGGCTTGCTTGAGCATCTCGGCCAACGGCGTGTCGGTCGAGTAGCCGAGCGCACCGTGGACTTGGATGGCTCGGTCGACGATGCGCCACAAGCTGTTGGCCACGAAGTGCTTGGCCATCGACACCTCAGCCTTGAAGGAAAGGCCGCTTTCGATCCGATAGGCCGCGTGGAGGACCATGAGCTTTGCCTGGTACAACTCCATCGTCGAGTCAGCGATCATCCATTGGATTCCCTGCTTGTCCGCGAGAAGCGAGCCATGGGCGTAGCGGGACAGGGCCCGATCGACCATCATGTCCAGCGCCGTCTCGCACTGCGCGATCCAACGCATGCAGTGGGCCAGGCGGGCTGGGCCGAGCCGGGCCTGCCCGAGCAGGTGGCCTTGCCCGCGCCCGCCGATGATGTTGGAAGCCGGCAGCCGCAAGTCGGTGATCAGGATCTCACAATGGTTGTGGCTGCCGGACATCGTCTCGACATCCCGGACGATTTCCCAGCCGTCTGAAGGGAGGTCGACGAGGAAGGCAGAGTTGGCGGCTTGGGGGATCTCCGGGTTGTCCTCGGTGCGAGCGATGAGGATGGCGAACCCAGCCCGGCGGGCGCCACTGATAAACCACTTGTGCCCGTTGATCACCCACTCGTCGCCCTCGAGCACCGCCCGGGTCTGGATGAGGGTGGGGTCCGAGCCGGCCACCTCGGGCTCGGTCATGGCGAAGCAGCTGCGAATCCGGCCTTCGCACAACGGCCGCAGGTACTTTTCCTTCTGCTCGTCGGTGGCCCAATGCAGGAGGGTGTGCTGGTTGCCCTCGTCGGGAGCCTGGCAGTTCATGACGAACGGGCCGAAGCTGGACTTGGCTGCCTCCGCCGAGACCGCCGCCATGGCTGTCGGCCCGAGACCCATGCCGCCCCACTCGACGGGCATGTGCGGAAGCCACAACCCGGCATCTCGAGCTCGCCCACGGAGTGTGGCGATCATCGTGACCAGCGCCCGCCGGTCAGCTCGCCCGTCGCCGGTGGCCGCCTGGCGCAGCTCGTCCTCGGCGGGCTTGATCTCGGTTTCGACCAGCTCCCTGACCCGGTGGCGCACGGCCTCTATCTCGGGGGTGAAGGTGTAGTCGATGGCCATCTGGCTGCTCCTGTCAGGGGGTGGGCAAAGGGTCGCCGCTCAGCGCCGGGCGCGCGCCGCCACGATGGCGTCGATGCTGTCGGGGTTGGCTACCGAGGCGAGGGTCAAGGCGTCGTCGACCGCAGTCCCGGCGAGGATGCGCTTGACCGGCACCTCGAGCTTCTTGCCCGAGAGGGTCCGAGGGACGGCTGCCACCGTTACCACGTGGTCGGGCACATGGCGGGGGGACAGATCCGTCCGGAGGGCTCTCTTCAAGCGGTCAGCCAGGTCACGGTCGTCGACGCTGCTGCCGGCGAGGGGGACGACGAACAGCCAAAGCTCGCCGTTACCGCCCTCGGCGTCGGGGACGTGGACGACCAGGCTGTCGGCGACGTCGTCGAAGGCCTCGACCACGTCGTAGAACTCCGCCGTGCCCATCCGGACGCCTCCGCGGTTGAGGGTGCCGTCGCTGCGGCCGGTGATGATGCAGGTGCCCCGGTCGGTGAGGGTCATCCTGTCGCCGTGGGCCCACACGTTGGGGAACCGCTCGAAGTAGGCCTCTCGGTAGCGCCGGCGGTCGTCGTCATCCCAGAGGCCGACCGGCATGGAGGGGAGCGGCGCGGTGAGGACCAGTTCTCCTTCCTCGTCGACCACGAAGCGGCCGTCGTCGTCGAACACCTCGACAGCGGCTCCCAGGCAGCGGCAGGAGATCTCCCCGGCCCATACGGGGCGCAGCGGGCTGGGCCCGACGAAGCCGGTGCACACGTCGGTTCCGCCGCTGAACGAGGCCAGCATGAGGTCGGGTTGGTCGGGGTCGGCGACCGCGTCGTAGACCCAACGCGCCGCGGCCGCTGGTAGCGGGCTCCCCGTGGAGCCGAGGGTACGGAGCCTCGTCAGGCCGTGTGCTTGGCGCGGGTGGAGCGCCGCCTTCTCTGCCGCCACCAGTGATGCTGCGCCGAGGCCTGCGCAGGTGGTAGCGGTGTCCTCGATGAGGGCCCACAAGGAGTCGGCGTCAGGCCAAGACGGGTTGCCGTCGAAGAGGACCACGGCCGCGCCGACGAGCAGTCCCGACACGAGGAAGTTCCACATCATCCAGCCCGTAGTGGTGTACCAGAACAAGCGGTCACCTGGCCCGACGTCGAACTGGAAAGCGAGTGCCTTGGCGTGCTCATGGACGATCCCGCCGTGGCCGTGAACGATGGCCTTCGGACGCCCGGTGGTGCCCGACGAGTAGAGGATGTAGAGCGGGTGGTCGGCGGCCACCTCCGCCGGTGGGGTGCCGTGCCCGGGAGTGGCGGTCAGCTCATCCCACGATGTCCATCCGTCCGGCGCTGCGGCCTCGGTGCGGAGGTAGGGGACCCATACTGCGCTGCGCAGCGTCGGCAACCCTTGACGAATCGCTTCCATCTCGGTGCGGCGATCGATGTCCCGCTCGCCGTAGCGGTACCCGTCGACGCCGATGAGGATCGCCGGCTCCACTTGGGCGAGACGGTCCAGGACGCCGGCCACGCCCATCTCAGGCGCGCAGCAGGTCCATATCGCCCCCAGGGCGGCAGCGGCGAGGAGCGCGGCCAGGGCCTCGGGGATGTTGGGCAAATAGCCGGCCACCCGGTCGCCAGGGCCGACACCGGCGGCCTCCAGCCCGAAGCGCACTCGCTCTACGAGGTCCCGCAGCTGGTCCCAGGTCAGGTCTTCGGCGGGGCGCGTCTGGGAACGGGCGAGGACGGCGACGGAGTCGCCAGGCTGCCCCGCCCCCGACAGGGCCTGGCGGGTGTAGCTGATCCGGCCCCCGGGCCACCAGCGCGTGCCCAGGAAAGAGCCAGGCTCCCCGTCGGGAGTGGGGGCCAGCGTGGTGGACGGAGGCGTCGACCAGGCGATACCGAGGGCCTCGGCGGCTGCCGGCCAGAACTGCTCAGGATGCTCCACCGACCAGCGCCACGCCGTCTCGTAGCAGTCGTCGCCGTAGTGGCTGTCGTCGCCGTCGGGATGTGGGGGCGGGAGGACTCCCTCGCGCTGGAGCCTCCGTAGCCACGCTCCGAGCCGGCTGGCTTGCCGTCGCGCCGCACTGGGCTCCCACAACGGCCCCGACTGTTTGCTGGTGCTGTGCATCTCCATCATCTGATCACGAGCGGCCGGGCGAGGGCACATAGCCTGATCGGTGCTATCTGAAAAATAGATGAACAGTGTGACCAAAGTCTCTTGACGAGATAGCTTGGCCCGGGCCATACTGGTGACAGCTCGGGGCAGTTATCCCCCCAACTCGCCCCTTGAGCATGCGAAGGACCGGCACCCCCCCGCCGGTCCTTCGTCGCGCCCGGGCCCTGACTTGCCTTTACGGTGCGGAACCTCACGGGCGATGGCCGTTCCCACCAAGTCGGTACCCTCTGCTCATGGCCACCGCCCTCGCCGCCTACTCGCTGCGCATCCGTGCCCGTCTACGCAACCACCCGGGGGTGCTCGGCCAGCTCGCCACGGTGGTCGGAGAGGCCGGCGGGAGCCTCATGGGCATCGAGATCGTCGCCACGGACGGCGCCACGGTCACCCGCGACTTAGTGGTGTTCTGCCCCTCTGAGGGACACGCCGCCGATGTTACGGCCGCCTCCCGCCACGTCGAAGGGGTGCAGGTCGTCGAGGTCGAGGACCGGACCTTCGCTCTCCACGAAGGAGGCAAGTTGCACGTGCAAGGCAAGCAGCCCTTGCGCGACCGCGACGACCTAGCGATGGCCTACACCCCGGGTGTGGCCCGGGTTTGCACTGCCATCGCCCAGACTCCGGCGCTGGTCCACCGATACACGATGAAGTCCAACACGGTGGCGGTGGTCACCGACGGGACGGCGGTCCTCGGCCTGGGCGATATCGGACCCGAGGCGGCCCTCCCGGTGATGGAGGGCAAGGCGGTGCTGTTCAAGTCCTTCGCGGGCGTCGATGCGGTCCCCGTGTGTCTCGCGGTCAGCACCCCCGCCGAGCTGATCGAGACCGTGCAGCGAATGGAGCCGATGTTCGGTGGCATCAACCTCGAAGACATAGCGGCGCCCCACTGCTTCGAGATCGAGCGCATCTTGAGTGAGACGATGTCGATCCCGGTCTTCCACGACGACCAGCACGGCACCGCAGTGGTGGTGCTGGCGGCTTTGCGCAACGCCGCCAAGGTGGTCGGGCGTCCGATGGAATCGATGCGTGTGGTCCTCTCGGGCGCGGGGGCGGCGGGTGTGGCCATCGCCAAGATCCTCATGAGCGCCGGCGTCGCCGATGTGGCTGCCGCCGACCGCAAAGGCGCCATCCATAAGGGCCGTGACGGCCTCGACCCCTCCAAGCAGTGGCTGGCGGACTACGCCAACCCAGGTGGGAGAGCGGGCACCCTGCAGGAGCTGTTGGCCGGCGCCGATGTGTTCGTGGGGGTCAGCGGTCCGGGCCTGCTGGTTCGAGCCGACCTGGAGGCGATGGCCCCAGATCCGATCGTGTTCGCCCTGGCCAACCCGGTGCCTGAGGTGCTGCCCGAGGAGGCGGAAGGGGTCGTGGCGGTCATGGCCACTGGGCGCAGCGATTACCCCAACCAGATCAACAACGTGCTGTGCTTCCCGGGTATCTTCCGCGGCGCTCTCGACGCCGGCGCCACCCGGATCACCGAGGGGATGAAGCTGGCCGCCGCCGAAGCGATCGCTGCTGCGGTCCCGGCTGCGCAGCTCAGCGCCGAGGAGGTCGTCCCCAGTGTGTTCGAACCCGGTGTGGGCTCCTCGGTGGCCGCCGCCGTGGCGGATGCCGCGCGTGCTGAAGGAGTCGTGCGAAGCGCCTAGAGGATCGAACATGTGTTCGATACAGTGGTCGGCGTGGGTTCAACGGACAGCGCTCCACGACGATCCGGCCCTGCGCTGGCGCAGGGCTTCGGTGGGCGCGATCAGGATGCACGGCGCCCCGGGCTGACGGCTTTGGCGACCCGAAGCGCCCCGATCGTCCGTGCTGCTGCTCGGTTGTTGGAGGTATCGCCGGAGCTCGCAGAGCTGTTGCCCGAAGGGGGTCTACGGCGGGGGAGCACGGTCGCAGTTGAGGTTGGCGCAGCTCCGGGTTCGGTTTCGCTCACCCTGTCGCTCCTGGCATCGGCTTCGGTTGCCGGCGCATGGTGTGCGGCGGTGGCCATCCCCGATCTCGGGCTGGTGGCGGCGGAAGAGCTGGGTGTTGTCCTAGAGCGCTTAGCGCTGGTGCCCTGGCCCGGTGAGCAATGGTCGTTGATCGTCGCCGCCTTGATAGAGAGTGTCGACATCGTCGTGCTGCGGCCTCCCTCACGGGTCAGGCGACGTGACGCCAGCCGCTTGACGGCTCGCGCCCGGGAGCGCGGAGCGGTGCTAGTGGTCCTGGACGGAGCCACTCGGACTGCCAGGTGGCCGGAGGGAGCGGACGTACGCCTCGAGGTGACGGGATCGAGCTGGTCGGGTCTGGGTTCGGGGTGCGGTCACCTCCAAGGGCGGGATATGACCGTCACCGTCACCGGGCGGAGGGGAGCTACCAGGCCCCGATCAGGGAGTATCCGCCTTCCCGCCGATATGCCGTCGTCGTTTCTCCAGGACCGTGTCGGGGCGCTGGACACACCCGCCGCACAGGTGGGGTAGACGATGCCCGGGGTCCGTACCCTGGTGGTTTGGTACCCGGATTGGCCCGTTGTTGCCGCTGGCCATCCGCCGGAAGTGCCGGTGGCGGTCGTCAGCGCCAACCGGGTGGTGGCGTGCTCATCGGCGGCGCGCCAGGACGGGGTGTCGCAGGGGCTGCGGCGTCGGGAGGCGCAGGGCCGCTGCCCCGAGCTGGTAGTGGTGTCGGCCGATCCGTCGCGTGACCTGAGGGCCTGGGAGCCAGCGGTCCTGGCTGTGGAGTCGCTGACCCCCCTGGTCGAGGTGACGCGGGCTGGGATAGTGGCCGTGGCCACCCGGGGTCCTTCGCGCTACTTCGGGGGAGATAGGGCCTTGGCCGAGCTCGTGGCGAGGGCCGTCGACTCCGCCGTCGTCGCCGCCGGGTGGCGGGGGAGCGGGGCACGCGTCGGTGTCGCCGATGGCCGTTTTGCCGCGGAGCTGGCGGCGCACGCCACCCCAGTTGGAGCGAGACCGGAGGATCTTAGGGCCACTGTGGTCACCCCCGGCACCAGCGCCGCCTGGCTGGCGCCTTTTCCGGCCAGTGCACTGGGTCGACCTGACCTGACTGACTTGTGGGCGCGCTTGGGTTTGCGGACCCTCGGGGAGGTGGCCGCTTTGGACCCGAGAGCGGTGCTGGCACGCTTTGGGGAAGAGGGGATCGAGGCCCATCGCCTGGCGCGGGGCCTCGACGAGCGCCCACCGGCGGCTCGGGTGCCCCCGCCGGACCTGGCGGTCAGTGCCGAGTTGGACCCGCCGGCGGAGCGAGTCGACACCGTGGCGTTCGTGGCTCGGGCGCTGGCCGATGAGCTGCACGAGGAGTTGGGAGCCCTCGGCTTGTCCTGCACCCGGATCTCCATCGAGGGGGAGACCGACCATGGCGAGCGGCTGCAACGGTTTTGGCGCCACGATGGCACCCTCACCGCCGGAGCCGTCGCCGAACGGGTGCGATGGCAGCTCGACGAGTGGCTTCGCTCCAAGTCGGAGGGGGTGGGCGCCTCCGGCGGTCTGATCCTCCTCCGGCTCCGGCCCGACGAGGTACGCGCCGACCATGGGCGGCAGCTGGGTTTCTGGGGTGGCTCGGCGTTGGGTGACGCCGGGGTGGCCCGGGCTCTGGCTCGGGTGCAGGGAATGCTGGGCCCCCACGGGGTGGTCACTGCGGTGGTAGGTGGCGGGCGGGATCCGGCCGAGCAAGTCCATTTGGTCCCGTGGGGTGACGAGCGGACCCAGACGCATCCGCTTGGGTCCACCGAGCTACCGCCGTGGCCGGGACGCCTTCCAGGGCTGGCGCCCGCCACGGTGCACTGCCCGGCGCTGCCTGCGGAGGTTCGGGACAGAGGAGGAGACATGGTGGCAGTCACCGGCCGGGGTGCAATCAGCGCGCCGCCCGCCACTGTGTCCATCGCCGGGGGCCGGGGGCTCGAGGTCACCTCCTGGGCTGGTCCGTGGCCGGTGGAGGAGAGGTGGTGGGATGACCGGGCCCGGCGCCGGGCCCGGCTCCAGATGGTCCTTGCAGACGGCTCTGCCCGCCTGCTCAGCCGGGAGGGAGGCCGGTGGGGCGTCGACGCCACCTACGACTGACACGAGAGACGGGGGTGCGGTGGCCGCCTCAGACCGCCATGGACTCCGTGCCGGTCTCGGCCTCCTCGACGTGGAGAGCCGACCCGGCCGCCCTGACGATCTGGCGGCGGTGCAGCCAATCGGCGACGGGGATGGCCACTAAGGTGACTGCCACTCCAGCGATCACATCGGCGATGAAGTGGTTGCCGGTGGTGACGACCGCTATAGCGGTGGCCGCGGGGTACAGCCATATCGCCGCCGCCCAGCGCCGGGCCCGGCAAACCCGCCAGATGGCCCAAGCTGACCAGGTAGCCCAGGCCAGGTGCAAGGAGGGCATGGCGGCCAACTCGTTGGCGTGGGTGGCGAGGGTGCCTGAGTGCCAGGAGCCGAAAGCCCCGGTCTTGGCCACCACATCGACGATCCCGAGCCCCGGCACCAGGCGCGGCGGGGCCATTGGGTATCGCCAGTAGACAGCCAGCCCGATGACGTTGATCAGAACCAGGCCAGTACGCAGCGGCCGGTATTGGCCCGGGTGGCGCCACCACAGCCACCCGAGCACGCCAAAGGTGACGACGAAGTGGGCGTTGTCGTAGTAATCGCTGATCCACAGGCCGATGGCCGGGTGGGGCGCCAGCAGGTGGTTGAGCCACTTCTCCGGGTCCAAGTGCAAGATCTGCTCGAGGTGCAACACGCTGCGAGCGTGGGCCACCGCAGCGGCTTGGCGTATCGGGGCCAGGTTGGACACGGCGTCGTAGAGCCATGCCAGCCACACGATGGTTAAGAGCTCGACCCATACCCGGGGACGACGCCGCACAGGGGTGGGGGACGCCATGGAGACGAGATCCTAGGGATCCGCAGGCGCCGGGAGGCGGCAGGGCACGAGTCAAGGTGACCAGACCTCTGGTGTATCGAACATGTGTTCGATAAGTTGGTGCCATGGACGGGGGGAACCTACCGGTGCCGTGGTCAGAGCTCGAAGCCCGGCGATCCGGCAGGACTTCGAGCAGCCGGCGGCCGGCTGGCTCGACTCCCTACGCCGAGCTGCACTGCCATTCCAACTTCAGCTTCCTGGACGGTGCTTCCCATCCCGAGGAGCTGGTGGAGGAGGCCGCCCGATTGGGTCTCGAGGCCCTGGCCCTCACTGATCACGACGGCATGTACGGGGTGGTGCGCTTCGCCGAGGCGGCCCGGACAGTGGGGATGCGGTCCATCTTCGGAACCGAGCTGTCCCTAGGTCTTACCCGGCCCCAGCAAGGCGTAGCCGATCCCGAGGGCACCCACTTGCTGGTCCTAGCCCGGGACCCGGTCGGCTACACCCGGCTGTGCCGGGCCCTTTCGGTGGCCCACCTCCAAGGCGGCGAGAAGGGCAGGCCGACCATCGACCTCGACACCCTGGCTGCCATCGGAGCCGGGTCGGTTCCCGACTTTGCCGCGATCGGCGACCCGGCCCGCAGCCATCTGCGGGCCAGCGGGCCCGAGACAGCCCCGAGGTACCCGCCGCTGCTTTCACCGACCTCGGCCCCGAGCGTCGCCGATCACTGGGTGGTGCTGACCGGATGCCGTAAAGGCGTCGTGCCCTCCACCCTCATCGATGCCGGCCCGGCTCGGGCCGCCGCCGCGCTCGGTGGCCTGCAGCGGCACTTCGGGACGGCCAACGTGGTGGTCGAGCTCTGGGATCACGGCGACCCGCTCGACTCAGCCCGTAACGACGCCCTGGCCGAGATCGCTCACCGGGCCCGGGCCGAAGTGGTGGCCACCAACAATGTCCACTATCACGTGCCGCCCCGCCGGCGGCTGGCTACCGCCATGGCCGCGGTGCGAGCCCGGCGGAGCCTGGACGACATCGACGGGTGGCTGCCGCCTGCCGCTGCGGCCCACCTGCGCAGCGGCCACGAGCAGGCCCTCCGCTTCGCCCGTTACCCCGGTGTGGTGGAGAGCGCCGCTGCTCTGGGGCGGGAGTGCGCGTTCGACCTGTCCCTGGTTGCCCCCCGGCTACCGCCTTGGCCTGCGCCGCCGGGGCACACCGAGGTGAGCTGGCTACGTCACCTGACCGAGGAGGGGGCGGCGCAGCGGTACGGGCCGAGAGATCGGCCCAACCACCCGAGGGCCTGGATCCAGATCGACCATGAGCTGGCGATGATCGAGCATCTGGGCTTCGCCGGGTATTTCCTGATCGTGTGGGACATCGTACGATTCTGTCGGGAGCACGGCATCTACTGCCAGGGGCGGGGATCTGCAGCCAACTCGGCGGTGTGCTTCGCCCTGGGGGTGACCAACGCCGACGCGGTCCGCTTGGGCCTGCTCTTCGAGCGCTTCCTGTCGCCCGAGCGTGACGGTCCGCCCGATATCGACGTGGACATAGAGAGCGGCCGGCGGGAGGAGGCCATCCAGTACGTGTACCAGCGTTACGGGCGGGGATGCGCGGCGCAGGTGGCCAACGTCATCACCTACCGGCCCCGCTCCGCAGTGCGCGACATGGGTAAGGCCCTCGGTGCCGCGCCCGGCCAGCTCGACGCTTGGTCCAAGCAGGTGGATGGGTGGGGACCTCTCAGCGAGACGATTGCCCACGGGGATCACGGGGTCCCGGCCTCGGTGTTAGCCCTGGCGGAGGAGATCCAGGATTTCCCCCGCCATCTGGGAATCCACTCGGGGGGCATGGTGATCTGCGACCGGCCAGTGGCGGAGGTGTGCCCGGTGGAGTGGGCTCGCATGGCGGACCGCAGCGTGGTGCAGTGGGACAAGGACGACTGTGCGGCGGTGGGGCTGGTCAAGTTCGACATGCTCGGCCTGGGAATGCTGACAGTGCTGCATGCCACCGTCGACCACGTCAGGGACTTCCACGGTGTCGAGGTGGACCTGGGCGCCCTCCCGCAGGAGGATGAGGTGTACCAGATGCTGTGCCGGGCCGACTCCGTGGGAGTGTTCCAGGTCGAGAGCCGGGCCCAGATGGCGACGCTGCCGCGGCTGAAACCGCGGGAGTTCTACGACCTGGTCGTGGAGGTCGCCCTCATCCGGCCCGGTCCCATCCAGGGGGGTTCGGTCCACCCCTACATCCGCCGGCGCAACGGCGACGAGCCGGTGACCTATCTGCATCCCCTCCTGGAGCGCAGCCTGGCCAAGACCCTAGGGGTTCCGCTGTTCCAGGAGCAGCTGATGCAGATGGCCATCGACGTGGCTGGCTTCACGCCCGCGGAGTCCGACCGGCTGCGCCAGGCCATGGGCTCCAAGCGCAGCATCGAGCGAATGGCTTCACTCAGGGAACGCTTGTACGACGGTATGGCTGAGCGGGGGATCACCGGCACGGTGGCGGACCAGATCTATGAGAAGCTGCTGGCGTTCGCCAACTTCGGCTTTCCCGAGAGCCATTCGGTGAGCTTCGCCTACCTCGTGTACTCATCGTCGTGGATGAAGTTGCACTACCCCGCGGCTTTCTGCGCCGGTCTACTCGATGGTCAGCCGATGGGATTCTGGTCCCCGCAGACCATCGTGGCCGATGCCCGCCGCCACGGGGTGGTGGTGCGTGGCCCCGACGTCAACGCCAGCGCAGCGGCTTCGGTGCTCGAGCCGTGTGCCTCCAGCACAGGAGGTGCTGCGGTGCGCACCGGAGTGTCCTACGTGCGCCACATCGGTCCCGACCTGGCGGCGCGGATCGAGGCAGGGCGCCCCTACGCCAGTATCGAGGATCTGGTCCGCCGGTGCGGTATGACCACTCCGCAGGCCGAGGCGTTGGCCACCGCTGGCGCCTTCGGCTGCTTCGGCTTGCCTCGGCGGGAGGCGTTGTGGGCTGCGGGGGCAGTGGCCCAGGCCGGTCCGTCGCTGGAGGTCGCCACCTCGGCTCCAGTCGCCGGCAGTCCTCACAGCGCCCGTCCTCGCAGCGCCCGGCTGGCCGGTTTGGTGACCGGTGCCGAGCCGCCCCAACTGGCCGCCATGGACCAGGTGGAGACAAACCGAGCCGACTTGTGGGCTATAGGTCTTTCGCCTGAGAGCTACCCGACGCAGTTCGTGCGCAAGGAGCTGGAAGATGCGGGAGTGGTCACCGCCGCCGACCTGGCGACGGTTGCCGCCGACGCCCGGGTCACCGTGGCCGGTGTGGTCACTCATCGGCAGCGTCCGGCGACTGCGCAAGGGATCACCTTCCTCAACTTGGAGGACGAGACCGGCCTGATCAATATCGTGTGCTCGCGGGGTGCGTGGGCCCGTTACCGGCAGGTGGCCCGGGCCGCCCCGGCCCTGGTCGTCACCGGCAAGCTGGAGCGGATCGAAGGGGTGATCAACATCGTCGCCTACCGCATCAGCGCCCTACCATTGTCATCCACGGGGCTCCCCTCCCGGGATTTCCGTTAGGTGCACCCGTCGGCCAACAGGCGAAGGGCTTCGTCGAGCATTGCGGCCAGGTCGGTGCCGGCGCCCTGCAGCCAGCCTTCGTAGGCGGCGACCGCGGCGCCGAGCGCGCAATGGCCGACCACGCGAGGCAGCAGGTCGTCGGGACGGCAGCCGGTGCGCGCCGCCACGAACTCGGCGATCACTTCTCGCCACTGGGAAAAGCGCAGAGTGGAGTTGGCCACCAGCGTCGACACGCCGAGGATCAGCCCCAAGCGTCGTCGATGCTGCTCGACTTTCTCCTGCGGTATCCGGTTGAATTCCACCACCCCGGCCCGCACCGCCTGCATCGTGGGCACCTCCGGCGGTGTCGCCGCCAGGCGGGTCCGCATGTCGTCCAGCCCGGCCCCGAAGTCGCCCCAGACCAAGTCCAGCTTCGACGGGTAGTACCGGAAGAACGTGCGGCGCCCGATGCCGGCTGCCGCAGCTATGTCCTCGACGCTGGTTTCGTCGAAACCCCTCTCGGCGAACAAACGGAGGGCTACCTCCTCGAGCTCGGCGCGCGAAGTGGAGGGAGGGCGCCCCAGCCTGTGCGATCGCTCGGCGCGGGCACCACCACCGGGCGCCACGAGATCCGTCATCACGGTTCCTCCTTCGACACTCAGTGCCATTATGATCGCTCCCACGCCAGCAGAGGAGCACTGCCATGGGGAACCCCTGGTTCGAGACCGTCGCCGAAGCACAACGCCGCGCCAAGAAGCGCCTACCGAAGTCCGTCTATGCCGCATTGCTGGCCGGCTCGGAGCGAGGTCTCACCGTAGAGGACAACGTCGGGGCTTTCGGCGAGCTCGGCTTCGCCCCCCACGTGGCCGGGCTGCCGCCCGAGCGAGATCTGGCGACGACGGTGATGGGACAATCGATCTCGTTGCCAGTCGTCATCTCCCCCACCGGCGTCCAAGCAGTCCATCCCGACGGTGAGGTCGCCGTCGCCCGGGCGGCTGCGGCGCGCGGGACGGCGATGGGGCTGAGCTCCTTTGCCAGCAAGCCCATCGAGGAGGTGGTGGCCGCCAACCCTCAGACTTTCTTCCAGGTGTACTGGGTGGGGACCAAGGACCGCATGATCCAGCGCATGGACCGTGCCCGGGCCGCCGGCGCCGTCGGCCTGATCGCCACGCTCGACTGGTCGTTCTCCATGGGCCGGGATTGGGGCAGCCCGGTGATCCCCGAGAAGATGGACCTGAAGGCCATGATCAAAGTGGCGCCCGAGGGAATCGTCCGGCCGCGGTGGCTCCTCGAGTACGCCAAGACCAAGCGGTTGCCGGACCTCACGACCCCGAACCTGGCGGCGCCGGGCGAGGACCCGCCGACTTTCTTCGGGGCCTACGGGGAGTGGATGCAGACACCCCTGCCCACCTGGGGGGACGTGGCTTGGCTCCGCGAGCAGTGGGGCGGGCCGTTCATGCTGAAGGGAGTCTCGCGGGTGGACGACGCCAAGCGTGCGGTGGATGCCGGCGTCACGGCCATCTCCGTGTCGAACCACGGTGGCAACAACCTCGACACCACGCCGGCCACCATCAGGGCGTTGCCGGCGGTGGCCCAGGCGATAGGTGGCCAAATCGAGGTACTCCTCGACGGCGGGGTGCGGCGGGGGAGCGACGTTGTAAAGGCCGTGGCGCTCGGTGCAAGGGCCGTGATGATCGGTCGGGCGTATCTGTGGGGCCTGGCCGCCAACGGCCAGGCCGGAGTCGAAAACGTGCTCGACATCCTCCGGGGCGGCATCGACTCCGCACTCCTCGGCTTGGGCCATTCATCCATCCACGACCTTTCGCCGGGCGACATTGTCGTGCCGCCGGGGTTCGAGCGCCGCCTGGGGGAGTAGCGGCTTTGCCGGGGAGCCGCTGGGTCGCGTCTGGGTGGGCTCGCGCCGGATGACTTCTCGAAGGGTGGCAGGCTGGCTGGATGGCTGAGCGCCCGTCGTCGCCGAGCGGACCGCTTCGCCCGGTCGAGCTGGCCACCGCGGCGGTGCTCGGAGGTATAGCGGTTGCGTTGTCGGTGCTCGGATGGCTGCTGCCTCATGCCAGCGTCGTGCAGGCGCTCGGCGCCGTCCCGATCGGCCTGCTCGCCTACCGACACCGGCCGCGAGCGGTGGTGGCGGCGGCGGTGGCGGGCTGCGTCGTCTCCTTCCTGGTGGCTGGCACCGGCCCGGCCTACAGCGTGGTCACCTGCGCCATCGTCGGCGGCGTCGTAGGTGACACGAAGCGCCGGCGGAGGGGAGCCTGGACTCTCGCGGCGGTCACCGCCGTCCTGGCGCCCGTACTGGCTGCGGCCGCCGACGCGCTTCTCGTCGTGTTCAGCGCCAGCAGAGCCTTGGCCCTCGACCAGATCCGCCACATGGGCCGCGGCGTCACCGGGGTTGCAGCCCGGATCCCTGCCCTGCGGGGTGCCTCGCTGGGCGCCAACCGGCTGATCGACATCGCCCTTCGCGATTGGTGGGCAACTATCGCTCTGCTCGTGATCGTCGGGCTGGTCGTCGGCGTAACAATCGCCTGGGTGGTCCTCGGCTCGGTGCTGGCCCGGCTGGCTTGGATGGTACCGGTCGACCTCCTGGAGGCCCCCGATGATCGGCGACCTGTGGCGCCGCTCCCAGTATCGATGCGAGATGTTGCCTTTCGCTACCCGCAGGCGGGGTGCAACGCCCTGGAGGGCATCGATCTGCGCCTCGAAGGTGTTGAAATGGTCGCTGTGGTCGGGTCCAACGGGTCGGGCAAGTCGACCCTCACCCGAATCCTGGCGGGGCGGGCGCCGACGGCCGGCGAAGTAGTCAGGGCGGGGGCGGCCGGGTTGGGGCATACGGGCGGCACGGCCCTCGTCTCGCAGCGGCCCGAGAGCCAGGTTCTCGGGGTGCGGGTGGCCGACGACGTCGTGTGGGGGCTTCCACCCGGCATGACCGTCGATGTCGAAGCCCTTCTCCGCTCCGTCGGCCTCGCGGGGATGGAAGCACGCGACACTGCGACGCTTTCGGGGGGCCAGATGCAGCGCCTGGCCATCGCGGCTGCCCTGGCCCGCCGGCCTCGGTTGCTGCTCTCCGACGAATCGACGGCCATGCTCGACGCGGAAGGTCGTCGGGACGTCACTTCCCTGCTCGCCGGCCTGCCAGCGACGCGCCCCATGACGGTGGTGCATGTCACTCACCGCGCGGAGGAAGCTGGCGCCGCCGATCGCGTGGTGCGCCTCTCCCGCGGCCGGATGCTCGACGGCGCAGACGACGAGCCCGCCATCGCAACCGCCGATGTGCCCGCGCGTGCCGACCCCCCCGCAGCAGCTCCGCAGCCGCCAAGCACGGGAGGTGAAGTGGCTGGCTCGAAGGTACTGCTCAGGGTCGAGGGAGTCTTCCACACCTATGCCCAGGGAACCCCGTGGGCGCAGCCGGCCCTGAGAGGCGTGGACCTGGCCGTGGGCGAAGGCGACGGGCTGTTGGTGGTAGGGGGGAACGGGTCGGGCAAGTCCACTTTGGCCTGGATCCTGGCCGGACTCCTGCAGCCGAGCCAGGGGTCATGCCTGCTAGGCGGCCGCCCCGTGAGCAGTCAGGTCGGAGCGGTGGCGCTGGCGTTCCAGCACGCCAGGCTCCAGCTGCAGCGCCCGACCGTGGGAGCCGACGTCATGGCCGCCGCAGGGGTCGGGCCCGACGCCATGGCAGATGCGCTGGCTGACATGGGTTTCGACCCCGCGTTCGCGGCGCGCTCGATCGACCAGTTGAGCGGCGGCGAGATGCGCCGGGTGGCGCTGGCAGGCCTCCTGGCGCACCGACCGCAGGTGGTCATCCTCGACGAGCCGCTGGCGGGCCTCGATCTCCCTAGCCGGGAGGGCTTGCTGGGACTGCTGGCCCGGCTCCGGCGCCAGGGCGTGACGCTGATCGTGATCTCCCACGATCTGGAGGGCATGGGAAGCGTGTGCGAGCGCATCGTGAGATTGGATCGGGGCCAGATCGCGACCGGGAACGTCGCCGCCACGCCGGCCACCGGCGCCGGTGTTGGTCATTGACGACCAGCGCGTCGACGGCCGCCCAGGGCGAGCGCTGGGACCGGTGGTCCCGGCGCCGGCGGCAGCGGAGGCAGCGTTCCGTCGTCCTGCTGCGCCAGATCCCCGGGGACAGCGTCATCCACCGGCTGTGGGCCGGGACCAAGCTGGTGGCGGTCGTAGCCTACGGAGTGATCCTGTCCCTGGTGCCGAGCTGGCCCGGCATCGCCATCGGCGCCGTGCTGCTGCTCGCCTCGAGCCGGCTCGCCGGGATCCCTCGGGGTGCTGTGCCGCGTCCGCCGCGTTGGTTCTGGGCGGTGATGGCGCTCGGCGCGCTGGCCACCCTCGCCTCCGGCGGCAGGCCGGAGGTGCCGGTCGGCTCGGCCCGGGTGGGACTGGGCGACCTCGAGCTCTACCTCCGCTTCGCCTGCCTGAGCGCCGTCTTGCTGGGGGCATCAGCCCTCGTGGGCTGGACGACGGCATTAGGCGACGTAGCGCCGGCGGTGGCGCGCCTCGGTGCGCCGCTGCGTCGGCTGAGGTTACCCGTCGACGAGTGGGCTGTCACCGTGGCCCTTTGCATTCGCAGCCTCCCGCTGCTGGTGGACGAGATGCGTGTCTTGGTCGCCGCCCGGCGGCTTCGGCCCCGGCCGCCCGGGCATCGATGGAACCTCGACACCGTGGTCGACGAGGGCATCGACTTGATGACAGCGGTGCTGGCTGCGTCGATCCGTAGAGCGAATGAGATGGGTGAGGCCATCAGTGCACGGGGAGGTACCGGCCAGATCACCGCCCAGCCGCTGGGGCCGCACCGCGCGGACGCCTTAGCTTTTTGCGTGGTGGCAGTGGCCGGCGCCGCGGCAATCGGGTTGGCCTCATTATGAGTCGCTCCGAGGCGAGCCGCCGCGGGAATGCGTGGTGTGGCGCTCGGACCTACGCGGCCGCAGGAGACATCGCGCCTGCGACCAACCGGTAGGAGCGCAGCCTGTCCTCCTGGGAGAAGGTGCTGGTGGCGACGATGAGCTCGTCGGCCCCCGTGACTTGCGCCAGCTCTGACAAACCGGCGTGCACGGTGTCGGGTGCTCCGACGATGTGGGATGACGTGAAGCTCCCGGCGGCGTTGCGCTCGCCCGGCGTCCACGGGTAGGCCTCGGCGTCCTGCGGGCTCGACAAGGGCTGCGGGCGTCCCGAGCGCAGTCGGAGCATCTGGAGGCGAGCGGGTCCGTGCAGCCACCGCGCCTCCTCGTCGGACTCGGCGGCCAGCACGGCAGCACCAACGGACACATACGGTGCGTCGAGCGCTGACGAGGGCCGGAACGAGTCCCGGTACAGCTGCACTGCCGGCTCGGTGTAAGCCGGCGCGAAGTGATGGGCAAAGGAGAACGGCAGACCGAGCATTCCGGCCAGCTGCGCGCTGTAGCCGCTGGAGCCGAGCAACCAGAGAGCCGGGGGTTGGGCGGCCCGGGGTACGGCGGTGATGTGGCGGTAGGGATGGTCACCGGGAAAGGATCCGTACAAGAAACCCATGAGCTCCGCCAGCTGCTGGGGGAAATCATCGACGCCGGAGCGGTCGTGGGAGCGCCGGAGGGCCCTGGTGGTGGCCTGGTCGCTGCCCGGCGCCCGGCCCAGGCCCAGGTCGATGCGGCCGGGGTGGAGGGTGGCGAGCAAGCCGAATTGCTCGGCCACCACCAGCGGGGCGTGATTGGGGAGCATGACACCGCCGCTGCCGATGCGGATGCGCTCGGTGAGCGCGGCCAGGTGCGCTATGAGGACCGCAGGGGAGGAGCTGGCGATCCCGGCCATGTTGTGGTGCTCGGCGACCCAGTAGCGAGTGAAACCGAGGTCCTCGACCATCTGGATCAGATCGACGCTACGGGCCAGCGCTTGGCTCGGACTGCTTCCCTCCGGGACAGGGGCCAGGTCGAGCACGGAGAGCAAGGGGGGACGGTCAGCCACGTGTAGGCCAACACTCGCGCGTGGCCGGCTCTTCCCGCCCTCACAGCGACAGGCCGGGCTCGACAGCTCCCCGGGCCATCTCCCACCACGGGGGGAGGTTGACCTGCCCGTGCGGGGCCGGGCCGGCAAGTACCAGGGCGGTGCCGGGCCGCCGGTGGCTGACCTGGTCGAAGGGGAGGGCCCTTTGCCGGCGGGTGGTGGTGCTGGTCGTGGGCGCCCCCCAACCCGGGCTGTACCACGCCCCACGAGTGACCGAACGTACGGGGACGTCGATCTCGCCGCCGAGGCGTGACACCAGCTCGAGCGTGGCGTGGTCTCCGATTCCGGGAAGCACGACCTTGACGCCGAAGAGGGAGGGGAAACCGTCGGCCCGCGCCCCCCAACGATGGCGCGCCTGTGACAGGTCCTGCAGGCATGCGAGGGTGGACACGCCCTGGCCGCCACCCTCCGCGACCAGCGCGGGGAGGTCGGGGAGGGGAGCCACATTGGCTACCTCGTCGAGCACGAAGGTCAGCTGCCGACCGGCGTGGCGAGCGGCAGCTGCATAAGCGCCCGAGCGCGCCCGCTCCAGGAACCCCACCACGATCGGAGCCACCAGGTCCTGTCGATCACCGGGCGCGCAGATGTACACGGTGTCGCTGCCGGAGTGGAGGGTGGCCGGATCGAGGTTGGGCGCGTCCGCAGCTGACAGCGCCGCTTCCGAGCGGTAGGCAGCCAGGATGCCGGCTGCACTGGACCAGACCCCCGAAAGCTCGCGCGCTTCGGTAGCAGCCAGTCCGGCCAGGACGTCGCCGGCGACTGGCGCTCCACGGGCGGCCAGGACGGCGGCTGGCTCTCCTAGCTCCCTTCGGAGGATCCATCGGCTGACGGTTCGCATGTCAGCTCCCGTCAGAGCTGCCGCGTGGAGGAGGGGGGCGATCAGGGCCTCGGCTCGCTCGACCCAGTGGCCTCCGTCGCCCTGGTGGGGGGCTGGCCTGGCCGAACGCGAGACAGCCCTTGTCAGGACCAGCGCGTCCTCCCATCGGCCGCTGGCCGCGACTGGCGACCACCTGGCGACGCGCACGCCGGGGGGCGCCATCACCGTGCCGGTCGGATCGAAGAGCCAGCACGTTCCGAGGCGTGCGCGCTCTCGGACCGTGGCGTCGAGCACGTCAGGCTTCGTGGACGTGACCACGACCGCTCCCGGCGCCACGACGACGTTCGGGACGACGAGAGCCGAGGTCTTGCCCGAGCGGGGAGGCCCGAGCACCAGCACCGCCTGGCCGTCCCCCGCCAGCACGGGCCCCCGCCAGCCCTGCCCAACGTAGAGCCGGGGGCCGAGCGCTCGTTGGGCCGCGCTGAGCTCCGACATCGCGTCGACCCGAGCTGGGATCGATCGGTGCACCGTCGCTACCTCCTCCAGAGCCGGCCTAGAGCGCCCCTTCGGGCAGCGAGAGGTCCGCAAGACGACGAGAGGGCTCGGCCACGGCGAGCAAGGCCGTGCGGGCGCGGCCTGCACCCTATCCGCTGCGCCCGACGCGTGCGCGGCCCGACCCTTCAGCCCTGGGCTGATTCGATGCGAAGGCCGGCACTGCACAGAAGGTCCTCGGCTCCCCTCCGGCCGATGAGTTGCAGCGCAGCGGGGAACTGCTGCTGCGCTGCGACGGGGAGGGCCAGCGCAGGTACGGCCGCCAGGTTGACCGGGAGCGTCCAGGATACCGTCATTGCCTTGGCGGCCAGTGGTCCGACCAGCGGAGGCTGCGCCCCCATCACCGGCAACGCGATGACGGCGACCCGGTCGAAGAGCGCGTCGACGGTGACGCACCAACGGCGGCGGAAGGCGGTGGCGTCCCGCAGGCGCTGGCGGCCCACGCGCTTGGCGTGAGCGAGGTTGTCGACGACGTCGGCCCCGATCCCATCGGGATGCGCCGCCGTGAGCTGCCCGTGCTCGGCTACCGCTTCGGCTCCGAGAATGTCCAGCCCGGCCCGCGTGGCGTAACGCCACCCCGGAAGCTCGACGGGCACGACCTCGAGCCCGGCGGCCGCCAGGGCGGAATCGATCGCCGCTTCGATCCTCGGGTCTACCGGAAGCGGCAGCCGCAGGCGTCCGACGGGCCCGTCAAATGGTGCCGCCGCAGCAAACCCCGGTTCCAAGAGGGCCATCCCGGCGACCACGCCTGCTACATCGCGGCCCATCGGCCCGACCGTATCGAGGCTGGGTGCCAGCGGCCACACCCCGTCGAGGGGCACCCGGCCCCAGGTGGTCTTGAGCCCCACAACCCCGCAGCAGGCAGCCGGGATCCGAACCGAGCCGCCGGTGTCGGTACCGAGGGACACATCGGCTTCACCCGATCCGAGCGCCACGGCGGCTCCGCTGCTCGACCCGCCCGGGACCCGGGAGGGGTCGAGCGGGTTGACCGGCGTGCCGAACCAAGGGTTGACCCCGGTGATGCCGTCGGCCAGCTCGTGCAGGTTGGTCTTGCCGACGATGCGAGCCTCTCCGAGGTCGACCGCTCGCCGAATCGCCGCAAGGCAGGCAGCGTCGGTGGCGGCCGGCGTGGCTGTGTCGGCCACCGCCCGGCAGCCCGCAGTCGTCGGCACGCCCGCGACATCGATCAGATCCTTGACACTTATTCGCAGCCCCCCTGCGCCCTCCGAGAGCCTGGTGATCCAGGTGGCCTCAGTCACGGTCCGAACACCGCTCGCTCGGTGAGGGCGAGGGGCATTCCGGGCGCGGCGGCCACAGCATCGTGGAACTGGCGTAGGTCCCCCCGCCCCTCCTTTCGCCAACGGTCCTGCATGCGTTCGATCTCCAGCGACCCGGTCAGGTACGAGGGTGCCTGAGTAGGCCAGGCGCAATACCGTTCCACCTCGGCCCGGGCCACCGCCTCGGTCAGGCTGGCCTTGGTGGACATGAAGGTCACGGCCTCGACGACGGTCATCTCGCCGGTGTGCAGTGCCGTGTCGACCACTACCCTCGCCGCCCGGAAGATGCGCGCGTCGAGGTGGCACAGCTCCTGGCGGGGATCAGCAAAGAACCCCTGATCACGCATCATCTTCTCGGCATAGAGCGCCCACCCCTCGACAAAATACGGCGTCGAGATCATTTTGCGCACCGGCCTGGTCGTCGCGTTGGCCCACGTGAGCTGCCAATGGTGGCCCGGGTAGGCCTCGTGTACTGCGATGGTCGGGATGGCGTGGGTCCCGTTGTCGGACAGACGCTGCTCGAGCTGCTCCGGCGTCGTACCTTCTGGTGGGTAGGGCACGTAGAACATCCCGGTCCGAGACGAGGAGAAGGCGGGGGGCTGCGAGTAGGACGCCACCGCCAGCAGGGGGCGTTGGAATACCGGCGACGGGATTACCAAGCAGCGCTCCCCGTCCGGGAGGGTTACTAGCCCGCGCTGGACGAGGAAAGATCTCGCGTCCTCGCAGGCACTCTCGTAGGCCGTCCGCATCTGCTCGGGACTCCCAGGGTGCACGGCGGACAAGGCGGCGATCACTGCGCGCCATCCTCCGCCGCCGGGATCGACGCGAGCGGCCAAGTCGGCCATCTCTGCGTCGAGCGCGTCCCATGCCACCAGACCTCGGGCATGGAGCTCCGACGCCCCGTAGCCGAGCAGCTCGCGGTGGTGGAGAAGCGCGTTGTACCGGCTCTCACCGAGGCGCCAATCACCTCGGGCTATTCGGGACAGGCTGTCGAGGTGAGAGGCCAGCGCATCCAGGGCCTCCGCGGCGCCCTCTGCCGATGACGCCAGATCCGCCTGTAGCCCTTGGTCCGCGACGGAACCGGGCAGGTGGTCTCGGAAGTAGGCGGCGGCGGCCCGAGCGGCCCTGCAGCCACGCTCGACCAGCAGGCGAGACGCAATGCTCGGATCGAGATTGGCCCGGGCAGCGGCGACCACGCCCGGCACCTGGCCCAGCCGCGACACGGCGGCTGCGACCAACTCCGCTTCGGGCCGGAGGCGGTGCAGGAAAAGTAGGTGGAGCCCGTGCGTGCAGGCATCCAGGTAGACGCTCGGGTCCCGTCGCCACGACTGCCAGTCCTGCATGACGGCGCTTCCCGCCAGCTCCGAGAGGAGCAACGTGGTGTCGATCTGCGCGTCTGGCGCCACCCCTGGGTCGATCAGCGAGTCGAGCCGGGCAGCCCACCGGCGGTCCTCGACCTCTTGTCGCTCGAAATCACGCGCGCTGAAGTCACCGAGCTGTCCGTCGTAGCCTCCGATGCCGAGACCCGTTGCCGCGACCGGCCGGCGTTCCAGCTCCGAGGCCATCCACTCCTCGATGACGCCGTCGATGTTTGCCATGGACGGACGGTACCCGCAGCCCACAGGGTCGCTGCCATCCAGATTGGGGTAGAGCGCCGAATACCCGGCGTCAGCTTTGAATAGGAGCGAAGGCGTTGTTCGATCTCGATGACCTGAAGAAAAACACGGCTCGGCTCGATGTCTCGGGCATCGATTTCTCTACGTTCAAGGACCAACCGCTGTCGCCTGGAGCGCTTCGCTGCCTGCGCTACATGCACGACGTCGAATACCACACGGTCTGCTACATGCGCGACCTCCTTGTAACGAAGGCTCATCAAGATCACGAGATCGCGTCGTTCCTGGCGTTTTGGTGTTTCGAGGAGTACTGGCACGGAGAGGCCATCGGCCAGATCCTCGAGGCGCACGAGGAGAGCGCTCACGGTGCCCGGGTACAGCCCCTCAGGGCCCGCATCCGTCGGCGGGAGGCGTTGAAGCCGTGGCTGCACTCAGTCGGCTCGATAGTCGCGGGACGGGAGTGGATGGCAGTGCACATGACGTGGGGTGCGGTAAACGAGTGGACCACCCAGGCCGGATACGCACGGCTGGCTGCCACGGAGCGGCATCCCGTGCTCACGGACCTGCTCAAGCGGATCATGCGACAAGAGGGCCGCCATATCGACTTCTACGCCACCCATGCCCGCGCCGGCCTGGAAGCCAGTGGCCGGGCCCGGCGCCTGGTGCGTTTCGCCCTGGCCCGGGCGTGGTCCCCCGTGGGTGCAGGCGTGATGCCGGAAGCGGAGCTGACCCATCTCACACGCTTCTTGTTCGGCGGGGCTGTCGGGCTGGCCGCGGCCCAACGCATCGACCGGCAGGTCGACAGGCTGCCGGGTCTCCAGGGACTCGAACTGCTGGAGCGTTCGATACTCGCCCGGGCCGCCTGAGCCGCAAACGTCTCGTCGGCGGTATCCTTCCCGCCGCTTGACCGAACTTTCCGCTCACCGAGTGCTGTCCGCCGACGCCGCTCCGCGATCCGACCTCTCGTAGCTGTGGCCCCCGTCCCGGCTTGGTCCTGTCCTCGACGCCTTCGCGGACGCCGTCCGCTGCTCGCGTGGCAACGCAACGAGCATCGAAGGTGATCATCCGCCTCGGCGAGGGGACAGCGGCGGGAGGTGACACGCTGGGCCGGCTCCCGGACGGCCGGGTGGTCTTCTGCGAAGGGGGCCTCCCCGGTGAGACGGTGCGCATCGAAGTGGTGCAAGAGCGGCGCGATTACGCACGGGCTCGTGTCCTCGCCATCGAGGAACGCTCACCCGAACGGACCATCCCGCCGTGCCCACATGCTGAGGCTGGTTGTGGCGGCTGCCAATGGCAGCACGTCGCCCTCGACGCTCAGTTGCGGCGCAAGGCGGAAGTGGTGGCCGAAAGCTGGCGACGCCTGGGCCGTATGGAGCCTCCGCCGGGTCCCCTGCCGCGTCGCGTCGCGGACGGCTCCTACCGAACCACACTTCGCCTTGCTGTGGACGGAGATGGCCGGCCGGCGTATCGGCACCGCCGTTCGGAGGGAACTCTAGCGGTCGACAGCTGCCTGGTCGCCCACCCCCTGCTGGCGGACCTGATGGCCGGGGTACGTCTCCGGCCGCCTAGATCACACCCACGTCCGTCAGATCGTGGGGGGCGCCACCATGTGAGGGATCGTCACGGAGCGGAGGTCGGCCTGCGCGTAGGTCTGGACGGTGGCGAGCGCCTGGTGCTGCCATCGGGGGGAGCTGTGGTCGTCGAGGCACCAGTCGACGCCGTCGTCGCCGGCCCGAAAGCCGACGCCCACCTTCACGAGGCGGCAGGGGGGCGTCGGTGGAGGGTGTCGGGGCGGTCGTTCTTCCAGTCCGGTCCGCAGGCCGCGGATCTCCTCGCAGAGACCGTTGCCACCGCCGCCGGCCATCTCGATCCCACAGAGACGATCGTGGACCTCTACGCCGGGGTTGGACTTCTCGGCGGTGTCGTGGCTGGGCGATCCGGCTGCGGGCTCGTTGCCGTCGAGTCCTCACCCGACGCAGCCGGCGACGCGGTGGCCAACCTGGCCGACCTGGACGCCGAAGTATGCGTCATGCCGGTGGGCCGCTGGTCCCCTCGGCGGCGGCCGGATGTCGTCATCGCTGATCCGGCCCGCTCCGGCCTGGGGCGCCCGGGGGTCGCCGCAGTTGTGGGCGCAGGCGCGCGGCGTGTGGTGCTGGTCAGCTGTGACCCAGCTTCGTCGGCGCGAGACGCCGCTCTCTTCCGCGACGCTGGGTACGACGCCGTGTCGCTGGCCGTCATCGATCTCTTTCCCCACACTTTCCATGTGGAAGTCGTGACCGTCTACGAGCGGCCGTAGGCTGGGGGCGTGCCCGAGTTGTGCCTCCTGGAAGTCCATGCGCATCCTGACGACGAGTCGTCCAAGGGAGCCGGGACTATTGCCCGATACCACGCCGAGGGCGTGAGGACCGTCCTGGTCACCTGCACCGGCGGCGAGGAGGGGGAGATCCTCAACCCGGCGATGGACCGTCCCGGAGTGATCGAGCGGCTCCAGGAGATCCGTTTCGAGGAGTTGGACCGCGCCGTGGCGATCATCGGCTACGACGAGTTAGTCCTGCTCGGCTACCGGGACTCAGGCATGCCCGGCAGCCCCGCCAACACGAACCCGGCCAGCTTCGCCGCCGCACCCTTGGACGATGCCGTCGGCCGCTTGGTCGCCGTGATCCGCCGCACCTGCCCCCAGGTGATGGTCACATATCCCAGGGAACAAGCGGGCTATCCGCATCCCGATCATCTTCGTGTCAACGAGATCTCCGAAGCGGCCTTCGACGCGGCCGGCGATCCGTCCATGTACCCCGACGCCGGTGATCCCTGGCAGCCGCTGAAGCTGTACTACGTGACTTGGTCCGCGCGGCGAGTGATCGCCATGCACGAAAAGTACCTCGAGCTCGGACTGGAGTCACCGGTGACCGAGGAGCGCCTGGCCCGTGCGGTTGACAGCCCGGACCTCACCGTCATAGACGTCAGTGGCTTCAACAACGTCTCTCGGGAGGCGCTCCTGGCGCACGAGACGCAGGTCGACCCGTCGTCCAAGTTCTGGTTCGGGCTGCCACCGGAGGTGATGGACAACCTCCACCCCTTCGAGGAGTACACCTTGGCCCGCGACCTGACCGGTCGGGGGCCGCTGGAGGGTGTCGAAGACGACCTCTTCGCTGGTATCCGGGCATCGCTCGAGAGCCGCTGACATGGCAGCGCGGTCGCAACCACCGCTTGCGAGCTCCAGGCTCGACGAGCCGGGCGCGCCGGGCGCCGACGGACTCCCCGACGAAGCCTCCTCGTCCGTAGGGTGGCCGAGCGAGGAGCTCCAGGCCGCCTTCGGCGCGCTCGTCGAGGGCGCGGGGCTCGATTCCCCCGGCCTGACCGGGTCCATCGGCATCGTGGTGCCGCCTACAGCAGGGAGGCCGCGCCGCTCCCGTTCCTCTCCACCGCCCCCGGGCTCCGCCGATCCGTCGCCACGAGGCGGTAACACCGACCTCGCGCAGGGCACCTTGGAGGTGCGAGACGGCCGCATAGTCCGCTGGAACGCCGGCCAGCCTGTGTCCGGGGCCATGGCTACGCTGACCCTCCCCGTCGCCGACGCCCGCCAGCTCCTGGATGGCACGGGGGAGCCGAGCGTGTTCTTCATGCAGGGAAGGCTGAAGGTCGACGGTGACATGGCCGCTGTCCTGGCTCTCCTCCGCTCTACAGCGACCAGCGGTTACCGTCGCGGGCGTGCCGTCCTGGCGAGATCGTTCACCCACTCGTAGCGGTCTTCGCGATGGTTGCCATCCGGACGAGCCCCCCGCTCCGAAAGAGGGGTCAGTGATCACGTCCTTGCTCGATGCCAGCGATGGAGCTCTCGTAGTCGCCATCGGGCGCTGGCGGGAGGACGCCCTAGCCGAGGCCTATCGCCGCCATGCGGGCGCGGTGTTCGGTCTGGCAAAGAGGGTCCTCGCCGATCCGACCCGCGCGGAAGAGATCGTGCAGGAGGTCTTCCTCCGGCTCTGGAACGAGCCCGACCGCTTCGATCCCGAGCGCGGTTCTTTGCGTAGTTACCTGCTGGCCCAAACCCACGGGCGCGCCGTCGACATGCTGCGCTCGGAGACCTCTCGCCGCGATCGCGAGCAGCGCGAGGCTCGGTCGGCGGCAGTGGCCGGCTACGACATCGAGCACGAGGTGTGGGACCTGGCGGTGGCGGACCGGGTCAGAGATGCCCTGGCGACGCTGTCGGAGGACGAGCGCCAGGCCATCCAGTTGGCGTACTTCGGCGGCCACACCTACCGCGAGGTGGCGTCGATCCTCGACACCCCCGAAGGCACGGTCAAGAGTCGCATACGAGTCGGCCTCAAGCGGATGCGGGGCGCACTCAGCGATGTGGGGGCCGGCGCATGACACCCTCCCGGCCGGCCAACCACGAAGAGATCAACGCGCTGTTGGGGGCTTACGCGCTCGATGCGGTCGAGCCTGACGAAGCCGACCTGGTGTCCCGTCACCTCGTGACGTGTCCGCGCTGTCGAGCGGAGGTGCAAGAGCACCGCGAGGTCGCCGGGCTCCTCGGTTACGCTGGACAGGAAGCTCCCCCGGGTCTGTGGGACCGCATAGCCGCCAGCATGCAGGAGGCTCCCCCTGCGCTTCTCCTGCATCGAGTCGGGCCTCCGCCCGGCGCCGTGTCGTCGCCCGGCGCTGGCGCCGTGGCCCGGACCGGGGGAGGCGCCACTGCCCCCGCATCGTCCCTGGCCGCACATCGATGGACGTTGCGCACCCGGGCTGCCGCCCTGCTCGGGACTGCAGCCGCGGCCGCTATAGCCATACTCGGAGTGCAGGTGTCCCGCCTCGACCACCGGACGGCTACTATCGGCCACGAGGTGGCGCTAGGTGCGCCGTCCATGGGCACTGTGGCGCAGGCCCTTGCTGTTCCGGGTGCGCGCAAGGTCGTTCTCCGCCCCGTTGTCGACGGCCAGACAGTGTCCGCTGTGATCCTGCCCGGTGGCCAGGGATATCTTTACGACGCCAAGCTCACCCCCCTGTCGGCAGGGCAGACCTACCAGCTCTGGGGTGTGACCGAGTCGGGCACCGTGTCGTACGGCATCCTCGGTAGTACGCCCGCACAGGTTGTTGCCTTTCGCTCCGGTGCCGGCATCACGGCGCTCGCCGTGACTGCCGAGGTAGCGGGAGGCGTCGCTCAGAGCACCCACGCGCCCGTGGCGGCTGGGGCTGTCCCGCCGGTCTGAGGGGCGCCCGGCGGGGGGTGTCGGGAGGCCGGAGCTGGCACAGGCCGGACACCGGCGTTGGGGCGGTGCTGGTCAACTGTGCACTACGCGACCATCCGGTGCTGGCAGAGTTTGCACTTCGCGGCCGCATGGGGTCTTGACGCGCGACGAGGTGGAGGCGAGTGCAAACATTGCGCGACTTCGGTGTTCGCCCGGTTCCGAGCTCAACGCGATGTTTGCAGGGCCGCCCGGCGCTGATGGCGGCGAAGGGCTAGATCGACGAGGCGGTCGACTAGAGCGCCGTAGCCGACCCCCGAGGCAGCCCATAAGCGGGGATACATGGAGATGGGCGTAAAGCCGGGCAGGGTGTTGATCTCATTGAGCAGCAGGCGGCCGCCGGCCTCGTCGTAGAAGAAGTCGACTCGGGCCATGGCCTCCACGCGGACGGCGCGGCAGGCTGACACCGCGAGGAGCGCCATCTCGTCAGCGACGTCTTGGGAGACGGCTGCGGGCACGAGGAGACCCGCTGTCCCGGAGGTGTACTTGTCCTCGAAGTCATAGAAATCGTGGCTGGGTCGGACCTCGCCGATCACCGATGTCAGGAGGGGATCAAGTCCGAGCACGCCGATCTCCAGCTCGCGTCCCCGGACCTCTTCCTCGGCTAGCAGGTAGTCGTCGTAGCGGGCGGCCAACTCCAGCGCCGTGGCCAGCTCGCTCGGGTCGGCAGCACGGGACACGCCTATGGTCGATCCCATGTTGGCCGGCTTGACGTAGACGGGCCAACCCAGCTCGGCCTCGACGCTCTTGACCAGTCCGGTCAGCGCGTCACCGGTGGGGTCGCGCACCACCGAAGCAGAAACCCCGATCCAACGAGCCTGTGGCAGCCCGGCGCCGGCGAAAGCCGTCTTGGCTAGCGCCTTGTCCATCGCGGCGGCAGATCCGGTTACCCCGGCGCCGACGTAGGCCACGTCGGCCAGCTCGCAGAGCCCTTGCACGGTCCCGTCTTCGCCCATCGGCCCGTGCAAGGCGGGCCACACCACCGTGAGGTCGAGCGTCCGTCCTTCTGTGTAGCGTCCTGACTGCAGCGCCCTGACCGGTTCGAGCATTGGGGGGCACTGATCAGCTGCCAGCAAACCGTCGGGCTCGGGCATAGCGGCGGCTGTGGCCGGTAGCGCCTCGGCGATGGCAGTGGCCTCCACCCACCGTCCGTCCGTCCCGATACCCACTACCTCGATCCGGTACCGCCCTGGATCGCAGGCGGCCAGGACGTGGCGAGCCGAGACGCACGACACCTCGTGCTCTGCGGATCTGCCCCCATAGAGCAACACCAAGCGGATCCGTCCGTCGTGACGAGAACTGAGGACAGCGTCGGACATGGAGTCCACGCTATCTGCGAGGTGTCATGGTCCTCGGGATCCCGACCGGAGCCCGGTCACTGGCATGATCAGTACCTCATGCGTTGGACCATCCCACAGCTTGCTCACGCCATCGGTGGCCGGATCGACCCCGTCGGGGCACCGGGCGCAGGCGAATCATACCCAGGCCGCGGGTTCGGACCGGTCGGCATCGATTCGAGAGACATGTCACCCGGCGGGGTGTTCGTGCCCATCGTCGCAGGACGCGACGGCCACGCGTTCATTCCCGAGGCCGTGGCGCGAGGTGCGGGTGTCTATCTCTACGCTCATGGGCATAGGCCTGCGCCAGAGATACCCGGTGCCGTGTCGATAGCTGTGGTCGACACGGGCAACGCGCTACTGGACATCGGGCGGGCGGCCCGATGCCGGTTGGACTGCCCGGTTGTCGGCATCACCGGGTCGGTCGGCAAGACCTCCACCAAGGATCTGGCCGCGGCGGCGGTCGGCGCAGGCCGTCGAGTGACTGCTAGCGCTCGCAGCTTCAACAACGAGCTCGGGGTCCCGCTCACGCTGGCCAATGGTGTCGAGGAGACAGAGGTGGCCATCGTCGAAATGGGAGCAAGGGGAGTTGGTCACATCGCCCGGCTGTGCGACGTGGCCCGGCCGACGATGGCGGTGGTGACGGCAGTGGCTGCTGCTCATACGGAGTTGTTCGGAGGAGTGGAAGTCATCGCCCGGGCGAAGGGGGAGCTGGTGGAGGCGCTCCCCGCAGGTGGCACGGCCGTACTCAACGGGGATGACGCGCTGGTCTCGGCCATGGCGGCGCGGACTAAGGCCGCAGTGCTGCGCTACGGCGTGGCTGGCTCGTCGCCGGGATCGGCCCTCGATGTGGTGGCAGAGCAGGTAGAGATGGATGACGAGCTGCGAGCCAGCTACATCTTGCGGTCGCCTTGGGGGAGCGCCACCGTGGTCCTGTCGGTGCGCGGAGCCCAGCAAGTGGGCAACTCCCTTGCGGCGCTCGCTGTAGCCCTCGAGCTGGGCGTCGACCTGGATGCCGCGGTTGCGGCCCTGGGTTCTGCCCCCTCCAGCCCGTGGCGCATGGAGCTGGGCACGGCGCCGGGGGGGGCTCGGATCCTCAACGACGCCTACAACGCCAATCCAACCTCTATGGCTGCGGCGCTCGACGGGTTGGCTCGGCTGAGGGCCAACCGGCGCATAGCCGTGCTTGGGGAGATGGCGGAGCTCGGCCCGTCCGGCCCGGCAGAACACCGCCGTATCGCCGCCCTCGCCGCCGACCTGGCAGTCGACCTGGTCATCGTGGGCACATCGGATTACGGCATCGTCCCTGCCGCGAACATCGAGGAGGCGCTGGCCGCCGTCGGTCCACTCACCGCCGGCGACGCCGTGCTGATCAAGGGCAGCAGGGTGGCGGGGCTGGAGCGGCTGGCTGCCCGGCTGCTCGGTCACCCTCCGCAGTCCGATCACTGCTAGGCGGCAGGCGCTGAGTCCGTCGCGCCGTCTCGGCCCTGCGTAGGTTCAGGGTCTCCATCGAGATGCTGTCACAGCAGGCGTCGATGTGCTCGTCGGGGCGCGAGCTTTCCGTGGCCGCCGGGCCGCCCGCTGTGTGGCTCACGTGCGGCTCCTCTGGAGATCGCGCAGCACCCGGTAGCCGATCGTGGTGAGTCCGACCCGCCGCCCGAGCGCCCGCAGCGATGCCCCGTCGAGGGCCAGGTCGTGGTCGTCGACCCTGGCTGGCCAGTCCGGTGCGATCGCCCGTAGCTCCGGGCTGTCGACCGCCGGCCGAAGGACCACCTCGGTCACCCCGGGCCGGATCTCCCCGAGGAGACGCTCCAGTACGCGCCGGGCGCTGGACGTTCGGTTGACTCGGATGACATGGTCCGGGCTAATGACTCCTTGCTCGGCTGCCAGGCTCCGGAATGGGAAGCCGGCCTGACGCTCGACGCTCGCGGGCGGCATTCGAAGTGGCAGGCGAAACTCGATGGCGAGGTCGAGCGCCACATCGAAGAACTCGGGTCGCAGGTCCAGGGCTCCCAGGTGGGCGCTGAGGTGGCTGATGTCAAAACCCCAGTAGATAGCCCGCTCGATCTGCGCTCGGCACTCGCGCCTCACCTCCTCCGTGTCCGCATGGTCCCACAGGTCGTCCAAAGTCCTTGGGAAGCCACCGTCGCCGTCGAGGAGGGATGGACAGTGGGTTGTCGGGCCCCAGCGGTACAAGTCGTATTCGGCGTTGAGGGTGAGGTGGACACCCACATCTTCACCTCGGTAGCGAGCTGCTGCCTCCCGGGACCACGGTGCTGGCACCACCAGCCCGGCGGCGGTGGCCATGCCCTCCCGGAGAGCGCCGAAGACACCAGCGTTGTGCGCCCAACTGACGCCGAGCTCATCGCAGCTGATAATCAACAGGGCGTCGTCCGAGGCATAGCCGAGAGCCTCTGCGAGTGCGGTCATGGAAGGGGATCGACGGGCTCAGCGCTCGATCAGAGTGCCGGTGCCGAGACCGCCGCCGCAGCACATCGAAACCAGGGCCCTGCGGCCACCGGCGCGCTCGAGCTCGTGCAGTGCCTTGGTCAGGAGGATCACGCCGGTACCACCAAGAGGGTGGCCCAGGGCGATGGCGCCCCCGTTGGGGTTGACAGCTGCAGGATCGGGACCTGTCTCCTTCTCCCACGCCAGGACCACGGAAGCGAATGCCTCATTGATCTCCGCCACGTCGATGTCGCCGATGCGCCACCCGGAGCGGTGTAGGAGGTGGTTGGTTGCGTCGATGGGTCCGGTGAGCATCAGTACCGGATCAACGCCGACGAGGCACGTGTCCACGACACGCGCCCTGGGTGTGAGGTGCAGCTGAGATGCTCGATCCGACGTCATCATCAGCACTGCGCCGGCGCCATCGGAGATCTGCGAGGAGCTTCCGGCGGTGTGAACACCGTCCGGCCGGCCCACCGCCTTCAGGGATGCAAGTGCCTCGAGCGATGTGGCGCGCAGACCTTCGTCACGGGAGACCCGTGAAGTCTCTCCGGTCGCCTTGCCGTCTTCGCCGAGGACGGGAGCGTCGATCGGCACGATCTGGCTGTCGAAGCGACCCTCGGACCACGCCTGCGCGGCCTTCTGCTGGGAGGCCAAGCCGAAGCGGTCGGTGTCGTCGCGGGTGATGCTCCACTTGTCGGCGATCCGCTCTGCGCCTTCGAACTGTGACGTGAACTCGAAATGGCCGAAGTAGGTCTTGGGGACGGCCCGGCCGAGCGCCAGCTCCTTCTTGGAGCTCGAGTTGATCGGAATCCGGCTCATCGACTCGACGCCCGACGCGATGGCCACGTCGACTATCCCGGCCGCGATCATCGCCGCAGCCTGGCTCGAGGCGTGCTGGCTGGACCCGCACTGCGTGTCGACCGTCGACGCGGCGACTCCCTCCGGCAGGCCTGCGGCCAGCCACGCCGTGCGGCCGATGTTGTACGACTGCTCCCCGACCTGCGAGACGCATCCCGTAACCATCTGCCCGACCATGGATGGGTCGATGCCCGTGCGCTCGATCAAACCCTGCAGGACCGACCCGAGCAGGTCGGCGGGATGCATCGTAGAGAGCCCTCCGTTGCGCCTGGCAACCGGGCTACGAACGGCATCGATTATCACCACGTCGGACATGGCCGCCAACCCTATCGTTGGTCTGGGACACACGGCCCCCCCGTCGGCGCGCCGGAGCGACCGAAGGGTGACGGGCAGGCGCCCGGGGTGCAGGGCCGAGGTTCGCAAACGTGGCGAGGAGGGAACGTAACGAGGAGGCCGACGCAGGCCCGACAGAAATGTCGCACCCTCCGAGGAGGATGATCCCATGGCACAGCAACTCCCGCTGATCGAGTCCGGACCCGACACCGACACTGCAGGAGCACCACTGCCCGGGCGGCGCGCCGGATGCCCCGGCGGGGGTCGCGCCTACGGTGCCCCCTGGACCGCCGCCCACGAAAGGCGCGCGTCGAAAGCCTTCGCAGTCGCCTCCGACCACACACGTGCGCTCGTGGAGATAGCGCCTGCGGACTGGCAGCTCGACCAGCACACGAAGGAAGTCGGCTTGGCCGGGGTCGCAGCCGCCCGCCGGGCGCTCGCCAGAGCGGTGGGCAGGGTGTCGCAGCCCGGCGACCAGCGCGCCGCGGCCTGACGTACCGCTCGCTCTGCGGTTACCCCTGCCAGCTCCTGGTGGCGGGGGCTAGCGGTAGCCTCCCGCTGTGACCTACGGCATAACGGTTCCGTTCGACGACGTTCCGCTCAGTGAGCATCGTGAGTGGTTCGAAGAGCTGGCGGATCTCGGATACACCGACCTCTGGTCGTCCGAGGCCGATGGCACCGACGCCTTCACACCGCTCGCCCTCGCCGCCGCGTGGACTCCGTCGCTACGGTTGGGGACCGCTATCGTCCCGGCGTACACCCGAGGCCCGGCGGTCATGGCTCAGAGCGTGGCCGCTCTGGCCGAGTGCGCTCCTGGACGGTTTGCCTTCGGCGTCGGCACATCGTCCAACATCATCGTCGAGGCATGGAATGGGTTGGAGTTCAGCGAGCCCTACAAGCGCACGCGCGACGTCGTCCGCTTTCTCAAGGCGGCCCTGGGAGGGGAGCGGATCGACGAGGAGTACGAGACCTTTCGGGTCCGTGGTTTCCGGTTGGCTCGACCGCCGGCTGTTCGACCGCCCCTGCTGGTTGCTGGGCTCAGGCCGGGCATGCTGCGGCTTGCCGGACGGGAAGCGGACGGAGCGATAATCAACTGGCTTTCGGCCGACGACGTGGCCCGGGTCGTCCCTGAGATCGGGCCCGACAAGGAGGTCGTGGCGCGGATCTTCGTGTGCCCATCGGAGGACACCGACAGGGTGCGGGCATTCTCCAGGCGGGTTATCGCTTCGTATCTCAACGTGCCGGTGTACGCAGCCTTCCACGAGTGGTTGGGGCGTGGACCCCAGTTGGAGGGCATGTGGAAAGCGTGGCAGGCCGGTGATCGCAAGGGTGCTCTGGCAGCCATCCCCGACGAGGTGGTCGACGCTCTGGTGCTCCACGGATCCGCCGAGGAGGTGCGCGCCGGCGTGCAGCGCTACGTCGACGCGGGGGTCACCACCCCGGCCTTGGCACTCCTTCCGTTCGGTGTCGAGACCCGCCAGGCGCTTCGGGATCTGGCTCCCCGCTAGTAGGCAGGGCGTCTACCGGGTGCCGGGCCTTGTGGCCGGCGGCTCGGGTATGGCGCGCAGGAGCCGGGCGGTCCTTACGGCTTGGAGGGGAACTTGCCGGCAGCGGCTATGAACGGGGCCCCCCGACCCCACCCGATGCGTGCCGCCTCTGCGGGCCTGAACAGATTGGGGACCTGTCCGGTCGACCACGGGTTGTAGATGAGCCAGGCGCTCCCGTCACTGTCCACGTAGACGGTCTCCTCGCCCACCCCCTTGCCCTGCTGGTTGTCGATGATCAATGGTCCAGGGGTAGCGCTTCGACAGGGTCCCTGCGGTCCGGCGCACGATGCGACCCCGATTCCGTAGCCGCCAGGTGTAGCGAAGCTACTTCCCGCCGAGAAGAAGAGCCACAGCCGACCGTCAGGGCCTCGAACCATCTGGGGTGCCTCGACGAGGGTGCCCTCCCACGGGCGATCCGGCATGAAGATCCGCTTGGGCTTGCCGCTCAGGTGTCGCCCGTCGGCGCTGAGCGGTTGGGACCATATGGTCGGGATGCCTGTGCCGGCTGTGCTGTTGTTGTCGGATTTCCAAACCAAGTACCGCTGCGGTATCCCAGAAGACGACGTGTAGTCGATGAAGGGTTGTGCGTCGATGTCACCTCCGAAGTTTCTCTGACAGACGATCGGTGTCTGGTCGGGCACATACGGTCCGGTCACCACCGGCGAGGTGGCGGTACCGATGCAGTGCTGCTTCTTCCCCGGCAACGACGAAGAGAAGTAGAGCACGAACGTGGAGTTGAACCGGTAGACGAAAGGTGCCCAGGTGATGCCACCGGTCGACGTGCCATTGGCCGGGACCGCCCACCGGGGCAGTGTAGGAAGGGCGTCTCTCGGCTGGCCCCACGCGCCGGGCCGGCCTACGAAGACAGGCACGTTGCGCTTGTAGTCCCCGAACGCCGTGGAAACGAACAGCGCATACTGATTCCCCACCGGGTAGAGGAAGGGGTCCGGCAGGTCGATGCTCGCGGTCGCGATGGTGATCCCAGGCGCTTCGGGTGTGGGGGTCGGTGTCGACGACGCCGCTGACCGAATCGGGGTGGCCGGGGCCGCCGGGCCGCCCTTGGCCGCCACCACAACCGACGCGAGCGCGATCGCCAAGACCAAGGCGTCCACCGCCAGCAGTCGTGGCACCGAGATCGGGCGACGATGAGAATGCCGGCGCCCGCGGCGCGAGGAGCGCGCGACCGGCGCGTGCCCGAGCCCGAGGTCACCTCCGAATCCGGGGTCGGGCCGGGGGCCGACCTCCACATGGGGCTCGAGAGCGGGCCCCCCATCGAGCAGCGTGCCTTCCAGCATGAGCCGGGAATCGTACAGTTCCCCCCGGGCAGCGTGACGCTTGTGGGCTAGCCACGAGGTGATCCCGGCCGTGGCGACGACCACGAGGATCGTACGAGAGGTGGTTTGCCGGCGCGCGATCATGTCAGCGCTTTTCAGTACTCTGCGCGCGATGGGATCCGCGTGCGGACATTGCCGTGACATCGAGCAGGCAAAGCTGCTCCGCGCGACCGGCTCGCCGGACTAGCGGCTCCCAGGCCACACCACCGCGGGGTCCCGAGCAGCGAACGTGAAGTCGCGCGACCGGGAAGCTGCGAGCAGCCCCCCTGGCGTCGACCACGCCGATGCTCCCGTCGCGCTCGCGCCGGGTGACTGTGCCGGCGTGCCATCGGGCGCCGGACGCATCCCGCCATCGGACGGGCTCACCTCTGCAGAGACCGAGGATGGTCAAGGCGTCGGGATCGGTCAGCGTTGTCGCGGCCGCCGGCCTGGCGAGGCACGGCTGCGAACTCGTGCCCGCGGCGATCAATTCGCCCGAGGCGGAGTTAGTGATACCCACGGCGCCGGCTACCAGCCCCCGGACCGGGCGAGCACTAAGTCGCCGGCGCTCGCCCCGGCCGCTCCCGACACCTTCAGGGCGAGGGGCCCGTTGACCGCAACCCGGTCGGCAAGGCTCCCGGCCGGTGCTGGCATGACGACGACCACGTCCGTGCCGTCATCTTCGACCATGGCGCCCCGAACCAGCAGGCCGACCACCTCGTAACGCACTGCAGCATCCTAGGTGGAGTGCCAGCGGGGGACCGGGCGCGTCATGAGGTGACTGGCCAACCTAGCGGGAGTCGCATCCGGTCAACGGGTGGTGAAACCACCATCGCCGTCGCCATGGTCCGCTGCGGTGGGTCGGCCCGAGGTCGACTCCTCGGGCGGACGGATCGGTACGAGGTGGCGGGTCAGCTCCCCCAGGGCAGCCCCGAGCAACGCACCCCCGAGAACGTCAGAGGCGTGGTGGATCCTCACGTGGATCCTGGAGGCCGCGACGATTCCGGCCAGGCAGTAGTACGCAGGCCACCACGGGTCGTCGTCGCGGAGGATGGCGGCCGCGAAGAAGGCTGCCGTGGCGTGGCCACTGGGGAAGCTGCTGGTGCGGGGCTGGCGTAGGTAGAGGACCCGCGGCATCTCCTGCACCGGTCGCCGGCGCCGGAACATCCACTTGACCGGTCCGTTGACCAGGGCGGACTCGATCCCGAGGCCTGCTGCGGCACGCACAAGGCGCCGCCGCGAGTAGGCGTCGGGATGGCGAGCAGCTTGGAGGCCGGCGATGAGTAGCCAAAGCAGACCGTGGTCGCCCACGGCGCTGGAGGCGTAGAAGATCGCATCCGCGATCGGGCGGCCGCGCAGCCGGGTAGCGAACCACCTGTCGACCATCTGATCGAGGTCGGCGATCCAGCCGTCCTCGGGAAGGGAGATGGCTGGGGGCACCCAGCGCCACCGCTCGGGGTCGGCCATACGGTCGGCTGAGGCCGCCAGGGCAGCGGTGGTGCGTGCCACCGTAGGACCGATCCGTCCGTCCGCGCCGCCGTCAGCTCGTGTCGCCCGGGCCGTGCCCGCAGGCGCCCGATGATGGGCAGCGGGAGGCATGACGGGGTGGGGGGAGGTCGTGTCAGTTGGACGCACGGCGATCACCCTGCCATCCGCTCCAGGCGTGAGGCGAGCCGCCATGTACCGCCGCGCAGGAGGGTGTCACGTCGTGACGACTCCCGGCGCGGCAAGAAGGGCCAGGTCGCCGCCGACGGCCGGGCAATAGGGATGGAAGGCGCACGAACCGCAGAGGCGCCCTGGCTTTGGCCGGAAATCCTCGAGCTCGCACGCTCGCTCCACGGCCGACCATACGGCGATGGTTTGCTGGCGCAGACCGCGGATGGATTGCTCGGAGGGTGAAGTCGATATGGCGACCGGCTCCCTGAGGTGTAGGAGCTGCACCCGGGACGGGCGCCGCCCGAGCACCGCCTCGCACAAGAAGGCGTAGAAGTGCACACCCCCCAGTCTCGCCTGCTCGTATGCCTCCGACGGCGCCCTCCCGGTCTTGTAGTCGGTGATCACCAGCTCGCCGTCCTCGTCCAATTCCAAGCGGTCGATGATCCCCCGGAGATGGAGCGTGCCGATGCGCACCGACAAGAAGAGCTCCGTGCCGAGCACCCGCACGGCATTGGGGTCCTCCAAGGTGAAGTAATTGTCCAGGAGGACTCCCGCGTCGGCCACCAGCTCGGCCCGCTCGGCAGGACTCAAGTCGAGGTCGGCGAGGGAAGGATCGTCCAGGACGTCGGGGATGGCTCGTTCGAGGGCATCGCGGGCTGCGGCGGGGGTCCGGGCACCGGGGTCGTGCTCGAACATGAGCAGCTGCAGCGCTCGGTGGACGAGGGTGCCTTTGGCTGCGTACGGTGACGAAGGCTCGGGGAGGCGGTCGATGGCAGATAGCCGAAACGCCAACGCGCAGTCCTTGAACGACGACACCTTCGAGGGCGACAGGGATGTCGGAAGCGGAAAGCTCACACTCCGAGGCTAACGATGCGGTGAGACCGCTTCGGTGATGGCATCGGCCACCGCCGCGGGCCCCTCCATCGGCCCGAAATGACCGAGGTCCGAGAAGTGCTGGCTACGCGCACCCGGGATCAGCTCGGCGAGGTGGTCGACGAGCCTCCCGGGTCCGGTGGACGCCCCGATGTCACCGCCCGCGACGGTCACCGGGAGCGCGAGCTCTCCGAGGCGGTCATACACGTCGGTGTGCACGGCCCCCTCGTAGACGGTCGCCTCTTCTGCACCGGGTAGTCGCAGGGTCACCGCCTCACTGCCTGCCCCGCCGGCAGGGGCAAACCCGTGAGCGACGTAAGCCTCGACGACACCCGCCGCCAGCACCGAGAGCGGCGGCTTGCTGCGGAAGTTGTCGACCGCGGCTTCGGCCGACGGAAAGGTCTGCCGCCGCCGCCGGGCGCCGACTGCCAGATCGTCATCGCCGCCCAGTGAACGCCCAGGGGGGATCACGATCGGCTCGAAGCAGTACAGGGACGAAAAGGTGCCGGGTCGGCGCTGCTCGGCCATCAGCAGAGAGGCCCCTCCGAGGGAATGCCCCGCCCCCGCAGGCCGCTCGAGCCCCAGAGCATCCACCACGACGAGCAGGTCGGCGGCGAATGAGGACCAGTCGAGGTAGGAGTGGTCCGGAGAAGGGCCGGAGGTACCGTGCCCCCGCTGGTCGAAGGCCCACACCCGGTGGGTTCGCGCCATGGCGGACGCCACGCCCAGCCACGTCCAGGCGTGAAAGCCCGTGGCGTGCACCAGCACGATCGGCGGACCGTTGCCGCCGAAATCCCAAGTGGCCAACTCCACGCCGTCGTCAGCGGTGACTCTGGGCCCGGGACGGGGCGGCTCCGGGACTAGAGAATCGAGTGTCGTCACCGCCCTCCGACGGTAGGGGCGTCGGCCGCTCGAGGCAAAGGCGGGGCTACGGTGCCCGGGATGGATGAGGTCGAGGCGGTCCTGGTCGCCAACCAGCGCTACTACCGAGCGTTCGAGGCCGCCGACCTCGACTCCATGTCGGCTGTGTGGGAGCACACCCCGCGCGTGGTTTGTACCCATCCGGGATGGTCGACGCTGCGAGGCTGGGGACAGGTGGCTTCTTCGTACTTCGCGCTGTTCCAGAATGGGATGCAGACCCAGTTCCTGCTCACCGAGCAACGCCCCGTAATTCTCGGCGCGGCTGCGTGGGTCTCTCTCGACGAGAACCTGCTCGGCGATGACTCCGGGGTGACTGTTGCCTGCATCAACATCTTCGTGCAGAGCGGCGACGAGTGGCTGATGGTTGCCCACCACGGCTCGGTCGTGCATTCCGCCACCGGACTCATGTCGGGCCCGGCCTGATCCCCCCTTCGGACAGGAGCCGGATGAGCGCAGCGGCGTTGTCGACGGCATCGCTTCGCCAGCAGTTGTCCATGATCAGGTGCACCTCCTTCGCGGAGCTGGCGAGGTCCCGCACTGCGGGCGCCCAGGCAGCGAGCTCCTCGTCGCTGTACCGGTAAGGGGAAGTCCACGGTTCCCCCTCGACTGCCCGGCGGCCCGCGAAGCGCACCAGGGCGGTGTCGGAGGTCGCCGCCACCACGGACCGTCGTTGAACCCCGGGGTCGGCTGGGCCGTCCACGCAGACAAAGCCCAGCCCGCGGCTCTCGAGCCACTCGAGGGTGGTGTCGCACGCGTCGCCGGCGAACCATCTTGGGTTTCGCAACTCCACGGCCACCGGTAGGCCCGGTAGCCGCCGGGTGAGGCGCTCCAACTCGTCCCACGCTTCTGGACGTGGGGAAAACCACGTCGGATACGAGAGCGTGACCACGCCCAGGCGTCCGGCCCCGAGGAGAGGAACGAGCGCGTGGGCGAAGCGCGCCCAGCACTCCTCGAGTACCTCGGCGGGCAGGTGGGCGGCGTACAGGCGCCGTCGGTCCCTCGCGCTGGCCATGACAGCACCCTGCAGGTCGGGCCACAAAGAGTCGGGCAGGGTTGGCCGCCCGACGAGCAGAGACCACGCCTGTATGTCGAAGACGAACCCGTCGGGCGTCCGATGAGCCCACTGCGAGCTGAGGTCCGGCGTGGGTGGGAAGCGGAACGTCGTGGCGATCTCCGCCATGGCAAAGCGGCCGCTGTAGTAAGCCAGGCGATCGCGAGCGCTCATGGTCTTGCGGGGGTAGAAGCGTCCATCGCGCACCAGGCCGCGGTCGGCCCAAGACGTCGTGCCGGCGCGGACCAGCGCCCCGTTGATCTCGACGGCCGGTCGCGCTGGGGGATCCGGACCGAGAAGCGTTTCGCTCACCTCGGACCCGGGTAGCGACAGCGCCTATGCCGAGCTTGTACGTACGCGCTCATCGCCGGCTCGGTGAAGTCACGCTACCCACGGTAGGCCGGTGCCATGGCGCAGCGGTGCTCGCCGGGTGGGGCGTACCCCGGTGATCGATCCGGCGCGCTGGGGCGTGGACGTCGGCTACCACGATGCCTCGGGTGCATGGCGGCAGCCCTCGGATGGAGTGATCGCTGACGTGCTCGAATCGATGGGGGCGCGGCCCGACGTGGATCCCTATGCGGGCGCGCCGATCCTGACCGTCCGCCTCGACCATCAGCTACCGCCAGTGGCTCCCGGGACCCTGACCTTGGAGGACGGCTCGTCCGTGTGGACCGACGGGCGTCTCCCGGCGGACCTACCAGCGGGTTACCACCTGCTCCAACCCGACATTGACGTCGCCCCGATCCCGCTGGTGGCCAGTCCCGGCTGCTGCCCCGCCGCCGCGTCATCGCAGTGGGGGTGGGCTGCCCAGCTGTATGCGACCCGCAGTCGGGACAGCTGGGGCATCGGCGATCTGGCCGACCTACGAGGGCTGGTCGCGTGGTCGAAAGGCCTGGGAGCAGCCATCACGCTGATCAATCCGCTCCACGCCGGAGCACCGGGGGCTCAGCAGCAGGCCAGTCCGTACTTTGCGAGCAGCCGGTGCTTCGCGAACCCGCTGTACCTGCGGATCGAGGACATTCCGGGCGCCGACATCGACGGTCTGGAGGAGCTGGCTGCCGCCGGGCGCGCCCTCGACGCCGAACGCCTCATCGATCGCGACCGCGTCTGGGCCCTCAAGTCGGCGGCCCTAGAAGCGATCTTCGCCCGGTTCGGTGGCGATCCGGCCTTCGATCGGTTCTGCTCCGATCGAGGGGCGGCGCTCACCGGCTACGCCACCTGGTGCGCCTTGGCCGAGATCCACGGGCTTCCGTGGCAAGGTTGGCCAGCCGATCTCCGTCTCCCCGACGGCCCTGCAGTACGGGAGTTCTCCGCCGGAGGCGAGGGCCCCCGGCGGATCCGCTACCACCAGTGGCTCCAATGGCAGCTGGACCGGCAACTGGAGGTAGCGGCGGCGGAGGGTGCGCTCATGCAGGACTTGGCGATCGGGGTGGACTCTGGCGGCGCAGACGCCTGGATGTTCCAAGGCACTTTCGCGACCGGGATGCGGATCGGGGCACCCCCGGACGAGTTCAACACCCTGGGGCAGGACTGGGGGCTCCCGCCGTGGGACCCGTGGAAGCTCCGCCAGGATGGCTACCGGCCCTTCATCGAGACCGTCCGTGCGGGCCTGCGCCATGCCGGGGGTTTGCGCTTCGACCACGTGATGGGCTTGTTCCGTCTCTATTGGATCCCAGGGGAGCGCACTGCTGCCGAAGGCACCTACGTCCGCTATCCGTACTGGGACCTTCTCAACATTCTTGCCCTCGAGGCGCACCGCGCAGGTGCTTTCGTCGTGGGCGAGGACCTCGGCACGGTCGAAGACCGCGTTCGTGAGGAGTTGCGGTCCAGGGAGGTCTTGTCCTATCGCTTGCTGTGGTTCGAGCCAGGGCCGCCCAGGACCTGGCCCGAGCGCGCGCTCGGGGCAGTGTCCACCCACGATCTTCCGACTGTCGCCGGCGTGTGGAACGGCTCCGACCTCGAGGCCCAACGGCGCCTGGACCTCTCGCCCAACGAGGATGGCTCGGAGGCCATGCGGGCCAGGTTGCGGGAGGCGACGGGCAGTGACGAGGCCACGTCGGCAGAGGCCGTCGTCGACGGCGCGTACCGGCTCCTCGCAGAAGCCCCGTGCGCGGTGTTAACGGCCACTCTCGACGACGCCTTGGCCGTGGAGGAAAGACCCAATATGCCGGGCACTACCAGCGGATGGCCGAATTGGTCCCTGGCTCTCCCGGTCCCTCTGGAGGTCATCGAGACGGCGCCGCTGGCGCTTCGAATCGCCGAGCACTTGGGGCGGCGCACCGCTTCGCCTGGGGATGGATGACCCGAGGTCACAAGTCGCGAGGTGGCCGACGGTATGCTCCGCTCGGTGCACCTCCCAGTTATGCCGCCGGTGGCACCCATGCTCGCCAAGCTGGTACGGGAGGTGCCGGTGGGCGACTACTGGTACGAGCCGAAATGGGACGGGTTCCGCTGCATCGCCTTCCGCGACGGCAACGAGATCGTCCTGGGGAGCCGCAACGGACGTCCGCTGACCCGCTACTTTCCCGACATCGTCGATGCGCTGCTCGCCCACTGTCCCGACCGTTGCGTGGTCGACGGAGAGCTGGTCATAGCGACCCAGGGAGGCCTGGATTTCGACGCACTCAGCCAGCGCATCCATCCTGCCGACTCACGGGTGCGGAGTCTCGCTGAAACCACGCCCGCCTCCTTCGTGGCTTTCGACCTCCTTGCCCTAGGTGATGCGGATCTGCGCTCCGAACCCTTCTTCACGAGGCGGGCGGTCCTCGCCGAGGCTTTCTCCGGCTGCACCCCCCCGGTGCACCTGACACCTGCTACTCGGGACCCGGCAGTCGCCAGCGACTGGTTCCATCGCTTCGAGGGAGCCGGGCTCGACGGTGTGGTGGCCAAGGGCGCTGGGCTGCCCTACCGCGAGGATCAGCGAGTGATGCTCAAGATCAAGCATGAACGTACTGCCGACTTCGTTGTCGGAGGATTCCGTTGGTACAAGGGAGATCGAGGGCTGGTGGGTTCGCTGATGCTCGGCATCTACCAAGGAGAGATGCTGCAGCATGTAGGGGTCATCGGATCGTTTTCCGCGGCCCGCCGGCGCGAGATCCTCGACGACCTGGCACCGTACCGGGAGCCGTCCTCCGACCACCCGTGGGGGGCTTGGGCCGAGGCGGCTGAGCCCGGCGGCCGCCGACTTCCCGGCGTTGCCAGCCGATGGAATGCCAAGAAGGATCTCAGCTTCGAGCTCTTGCGCCCTGAACTGGTCGTCGAAGCGGCGTTCGAGCACTTGCAGGGCAGTCGCCTGCGCCACACCGCGCAGTTTCGCCGGTGGCGACCGGATCGCGAGCCCCGCAGCTGCACCTACGAGCAGGTGGAGGTGGCAGTCCCGGCACTGCTGGCCGACGTCTTCGGTGCGAGCGGGCGGTGACCATGGGGGCAGCGGGCGCCGGTACCAGCAGCGGGCGGCGCCAGAGCGCGATCCTCGTCCCAGTGCCGGCGGCTGAGCCCATAGTGGACCGTTGGCGCCAGGCGCACGACCCGGTCGCGCCGGCCGGCGTGCCCGCACACATCACCCTGATCGTGCCCTGGCTTCCCCCCGAGGAGATCACCGACGCCGATCTCGAAGAGTTGGCTGCCAGCGTGGGTGAGGACCGGGCCTTCGATTTCGAGCTGATCGACATCGGCTGGTTCGGTCGTAACGTGCTGTGGCTGGAGCCCTATCCGGCGGAGGGCTTCCGGTCGTTGACCAACCGCCTCGCCGACCGGTTCGCCACGCCGCCGTGGGACGACGAGTTCGACGAGGTCGTCCCCCACCTGACGGTCGGACACGCGGGCGACGGCGACGAACTGCGACCCGTGGCCGATGCCCTGCGGCTGTCTCTGCCCGTGAAGTGCCGAGCGGAGGAGCTGTGGGTGATGGTCGGCGACGGTCTGCGTTGGTCGCGGCTTTGGAGCACGGTCCTGAGCTAGGTCTCGGGGCCGGTCAGCCCTCCAGCAGTTTGGCGAAGGCCCTGAACTCATCGTGGGGCCCGGAAGGCACGGTGTAGCCCGACTCATCCCGGATTTGGTCCCAGTGCTCGACTACATCCTCGATACTGAGCTTGGGGTTGAAGTAACCCTCGGTCATGCCGATGAAGAACCGGGCAACACGCCCGGCTCCCACGGTGTACACCTCGCCCGAAACCGGTACGTCTTCATGGGCCAGCCAGGCCACCACCGGGGACACCAGCTCCGGCTGGAACCGGTCGGCGCCAGCGCCTAGGAGCTCCTCGGTCATACGGGTCTTGGCGATCGGTGCGATGGCGTTCGCCTTGATGTTGTACTTGGCTCCTTCGGCGGCCAAGACCCGGGTGAAGCCAACGAGCCCCATCTTGGCCGCGCCGTAGTTGCTCTGGCCGAAGTTCCCGAGGATCCCGGAGTTGGAGGAGGTGTTGACCACCCGGCCGTAGCCCTGCTCCCGGAACTTGAGCCATGCGGGACGGGTTACGTAGAACGCGCCCTTAAGGTGAACGTCGAGGACGGGCTCGAGTAGCTCGGGCGTCATGTTGTGGAAGGTCTTGTCCCGAAGAATGCCGGCGTTGTTGATGACGATGTCGATCCGCCCGAAGGCCGTGACGGCCGCCTCGACGAGCGCCTCGCCACCCTCGGGCGTGGAGACATTGTTGCCGTCCGCCACCGCCTCGCCGCCGGCGTCGGTGATCTCGGCCACAACCGTCTCGGCTGGCCCCTTGTCGGCGCCGTCGCCCGACACCGTACCGCCGAGGTCGTTGACGACCACCCGAGCACCCCGCGATGCCAACAGCAGCGCGTGCTGGCGGCCAAGGCCTCCACCTGCGCCGGTGACGATCGCTACCTTGCCGTCGAAGCCGATGTCTGCCATACGTTGGAAGGTAATGCACCTCTCCTGCGGCGAGCCAGCCGACCACGACCGACGGGTGACTTAGTGCAGGGGCCTTGACGCGCTGGCCGCGAAGGCGCCGGGCTCCGCAAGGATGCCGCGCCGCCACCGGTAGGGGGTGGCCGGGAGTGCCCTCGGGTAGTGCTCAAACATCCAGGGCGCGAACTCGCGGCGGCCGAATGCCGTCTTGATGGCGATGGGCAACCAGCCGTTGGCCCCCTTGGCGTGGGCCATCACCCGACTGAACCCCCGGGCGAGGAGGTCATCGGCGAGCAGGCCGCCCGCCACCGTCAGCCGGTATCGGCGTCCCGCAACCGCTGGCGCTCCGGCGCCGGCCGAAACGATGGCGGCCGCCGCAAGCTGCCCGGTCTCCAGCGCCTGCGCGATGCCCTCACCGGTCATGGTGTCTCCCGCGCGCGCAGCGTCCCCGACGAAGAGGACCCGCCCGCCCCCGGCCACGAGAGGGGAGGTGCCGATACGGGTGGGGATGGGCCACGCCTTCAGGGGGCCGTCCGCCTCAGCGTAGGGACCCAGCACACGGGCCACGTGCGGACGGCTGAGGAAGTCCGCCCACAGCGCCTTCATCGAGCCGGTTGGGACTTCGGCCCGCCGGTGGATGCCGAACCCGACATTGACGGCCCCGCCGGGGAGCGGGAACGACCACGCGTACCCGGGGAGCATGTCCCCCTCGAACCACACCCACATTTGTCTGGCCTCGCAGCCGGTACGACGGAAGTACTGGCGGGCGGCGTGCCAGTCTCCCAAGTAGCCGGCGGGGCCGGCACCGAGCAGCTTGCGCAGCGGCGACCACATGCCGTCGGCTCCCACCGCATACCAGGCCGAGAGGACCGAGCCGTCGCTCAGGCCCAGCTGTACTCGACCGTCGGGCAGAACCTCCGCGGCATTCACCGCCGTGCCCTCGATGACCTCGGCGCCGGCGATGCGTGCCAGCTCGACGACCGCAGCATCGAGATCCATCCGCCGGGCCACTGCCGCATAGATGCCCGGACCCGCCGGCAGCTCGAAGCGATGCTCGACGCCCGCGGGAATGCGGATCCGCACCCCATCGAGTGGCGTCCACGACGCAACCGCAGCAGGGTCCAAGCCGAGATGATCCAAGTGTCGGAGCGCCAAGGATGTCAACCCGTCGCCACAGCACTTGTCGCGCGGGAAGCGCGCCCGGTCCACCACGACGACCTTGCGCCCGCATCGGGCGAGGTGGATGGCCGCGGCCGCGCCAGCCGGCCCCGCGCCTACCACGGCGACATCGGCGCTCCGCTCTGGTGTGGCGCGGCGCGGGGCGCCCAGTCCTGACGCTTCAGCCCGCACCACGGTCGCGTTGTGGCTCATCCCCACAAACCTACGGTCCGCTCTGAAAAGCAAGGACTCGCCATCAGCGGTCACGGCCGTCGCACATGGCCCACACCGCCGCAGGGGGCGCACCGTAGCGACCTCTGATGAAGTCGGCGACGGCGCGGCTCTCCACGCGCAGGTGCAGCCCCGCTCGGGCCGGGTCACGTCGAGCCCGTCGTAGCGCAGCGAGTAGAGCGAGGACCCCTCGGACGAAGGCGGGGTACCGCCCGAAGCGGTCCCGGACCAGCAGCAACGTGTTGCGCACCTGTAGGTAGTCGGCGATCAGCTGCGTGGGCAGGGCGCCGTTGGTGACCACAGCCCCCCACACGATGCCGACTCGCCAGCCGGCCTCCCGGGCGCGCAGCGCGAGGTCAACCTCCTCGCAGTACGCGAAATACCGCTCGTCGAACAACCCGATCTCCTCGAGGGTGGCCCGCCGCGCCAGCATCAACGTGCCATGCGGGTAGTCGACATCCTGCCAACCGGCGCCTCGCCCCGAGGAGCGGTAGTAGCCGCCGATCACCCAGTCCACGGCGGGCACCATGTCGAAGCCCTCTCCGTACTCGGCCGACACCAGCCCGGCGTCGGGCCGGAGACGGGCCTCGTACAGCAGGCGCTCCAGGCAGCCATCGGTTGGCATTGCATCGTGGGGTGCCACCGCCACCCACTTGCCTCGCCCTTCCGAGAGCCAGTGCCGTAGGCCGATGTTGGCACCGGGCCCGAAGCCCGCGTTCGTGCCGGTCGCCAGCACGGTGACTGCCTCCGGCAGCAGCTCGCGAAGCCGCTGCGTGGTCTCGGGAGCCTCGCTGTTGTCGACCACCACGACCTCGGTCGGGATCCCCTGACGGGTGAACGCGGCGACGGAGGCCGCCACCATCTCGGGCCGGTTCCGGTGGACGATCACCACGCCGAGCACCTCTTCAGCTGCACCCTCCTTGGTCACACGCGAAGGAGCGCACTGAGGGCATCATCGATCGTCGGGTGCCGGAACTCGTAGCCCGTCGCCTCGAGCTTCGCGGGCAGGGCGCGCTGTCCCCCGAGGAGCATCTGCTGGGCCATCTCAGCGCCCAGCGCAGCGGAGACGGCTGCCTTTGGCACCACCAGGAGGGCCGGCCGGCGAAGGGCGCGCCCCAGCGCCTTCGTATAGTCGGCGTTGGTCACCGGGTTGGGGGCGCTCAGGTTGAGCGGACCCGATAGGCCATCGGTACCGAGAGCGTGCAGGATGCCTCCCACCTCGTCGTCGATGCTGATCCAGCTGACCCACTGCCTTCCCGATCCGATGCGGCCACCGAGACCGAGCGAAAAGATTGGCCTCTGTGCCTTGAGGGCGCCCCCCTCGGCCGCCTGAACTATGCCGGTTCGGAGAAAGACCGTGCGGATGCCGGCATCGATCGCGGCTGCGGCGGACCCCTCCCAGCGCCGGGCCACCTCGGCCAGGAAGCCGGTGCCAGAGGTGCTGTCCTCCGAAAGGGCTTCGTCGCCGCGATTCCCGTACCAGCCGACCGCTGAGCCCGAGAGGAAGACTTTCGGCTTCGGGTCCAGCGAGGCCAGCGCCCCGGCGAGCAGAGTCGTCCCGGTGATCCTGCTGTCGAGGATCAGATCCTTGCCGCGATCGCTCCACCGCCGGAGTAGTCCAGCGCCGGCAAGGTGCACAGCGGCATCGATCCCGGCCAGGTCGGCTACTTGCAGCTCGCCTCTGGACGGGTCCCAGTGCACCTCACCCGCGCGGGCCTCCCCGCGCACCAGTGGTACGACGGTGTGGCCGATGTCGCGTAGCGCGGGGACGAGGCGCCCGGCGATCAGTCCGTGTGTCCCGGTGACGGCAATGCGCATCCGTGCTCCTCTCGGCGCGCCGGCGATCGGTGCGGACTGTCGAACTCCCTACCCAGCGGAGCGCGGACTCGTTCAGCCGATGCTGTTGCTGCTGTCCGACCTTCTCCGACTGCCACGCGGATCATCGCCGCGAAGTCCGAGGCGTGGGTCAGGTGGACTCCGTGGCCCGCGCCCCTGACCTCGTAGCGGACGGCATTGGGCAGCTCGCAGGCCAGCTGACGGGCCGCCTCGCTCAGATGGGGTGGCGATGCGGTGCCCCACCCGACTACGACCGGCGCGGTGATCCGGCTCGGGTCGTACGGCCTACGCTCACCGAGCGCCTCCAGCTCGTTCAGCAGGGTGACACCCTCAGCCCGGCGCTGGACCTGCGTGGCGCGTGGGAGGTGCTCCCAGACCCGGTCCCCGACGGTCCTGCGCATAAACGACTCCGCCACCGCTTCGGCCGTCGAGCCGGTAGCAGACCGCCGGGTCAGGGCCGGCCATCCCGGAGTCCAAGGCGCCGGCGGTTCGAACACCACTGCCGCCGGCACCAGGGCGGGCTCGGCCTGCGCGGCGGCCAGCGCAACGTTGCCGCCGAAGCTGTGGCCGGCGACGACCCCGGGACGCCCCTCGAGCACGGTCAATAGGTCAGCGACTTGGTCCTCGAAGCCCTCGCACTGACCGGCGTCCATCGACCGCGCATAGCCCCGGCGGTCGTAGGTGACGACCTCGAGGTCGCGGAGCTTCTGGGCCACGCGCCCGAAGCTGCCACCGCGATCCATGGCGCCGTGCACCAGCACGACCCGGGAGAGGCCCTTTGCGGGCGACTCGAGGGGGGGCCGGACGTGGATGTGAAGGCCAGGGGGGGTGAGCACTGCCGACCGACGCTACCGGTGGGTCCACACGGTCCGTCAGCCCCGCGCGAGAGGCTTGTACTTGATGCGGTGCGGGGTGTCGGCATCGACCCCAAGCCGCTTGCGCCGCTCGATCTCGTAGTCGGTGAAGTTGCCCTCGAACCATCGGACCTCCGAGTCTCCCTCGAAGGCCAGCACGTGGGTGGCGATCCGGTCGAGGAACCAACGGTCGTGGCTGATGACCACCACGCATCCCGGGAACTCCAGCAGACCGTCCTCCAGCGCGCGGAGGGTGTCCACATCCAGGTCGTTGGTGGGCTCGTCGAGCAAGAGCACGTTGCCACCGCTCTTGAGCACCTTGGCCAGCTGAACGCGGTTGCGCTCGCCGCCGGAGAGTGTGCCGACCAGCTTCTGCTGGTCCGAGCCCTTGAAACCGAACGAGGAGACGTACGCCCGGCCGTGCAACTCCCGGTTGCCCACGACGATGCGGTCGACGCCGCCGGTGACCTCTTCGTAGACGGTCTTGGATGCGTCGAGGGCGTCCCTCGATTGATCGACGTAAGCCAGTGCCACGGTGGACCCGATGGTCAGCGAGCCCGCGTCGGGCTTCTCGGCTCCGACGATCATGCGGAACATCGTCGTTTTCCCCGCGCCGTTGGGTCCTATGACCCCGACGATGCCGCCCGGGGGCAATATGTAGGACAGTCCGTCGATCAGGAGCCGGTCGCCGAAGCCCTTGACGAGGCCGTCTGCCTCGACGACCTGATCGCCCAGCCGGGGGCCGGGCGGTATGGAGATCTCCAACTTGTCGGCCCGCTTCTCCGCCGACTCGGCCTCGGCGACGAGCCGGGAGTAGGCGTTGATGCGTGCCTGCCCCTTACTCTGGCGGGCTCGGGGGGACATGCGAATCCACTCCAGCTCCCGGGCCAAGGTCCGCTGGCGGGATTTGTCGGATTTCTCCTCCCGGGCCAGGCGGTCCTGCTTCTGCTCCAACCAGGACGAGTAGTTGCCCTCCCACGGGATGCCGGCGCCCCGATCCAGCTCGAGGATCCAGCCGGCGACGTTATCGAGGAAGTAACGGTCGTGCGTCACGGCCACGACGGTGCCCGGGTAGTCCTGCAGCGTTCGTTCCAGCCACGCCACCGACTCTGCGTCGAGGTGGTTGGTCGGCTCGTCGAGCAGCAGCAGGTCGGGCTGGGAGAGAAGCAGGCGGCACAGGGCGACTCGTCGCCGCTCGCCCCCCGAAAGAGTGGCCACAGGGGCGTTCGCTGGCGGCAGGCGCAGCGCGTCCATGGCGATGTCGAGCGTCCGGTCCAGGTCCCAAGCTCCGGCGGCATCAATCTTGTCCTGCAGGTCCGCCTGCTCGGTAAGTAGCTTGTCGAAGTCCGCCTCGGGGTCCGCCATGGCGTTGCAAACCTCGTTGAAGCGATCGACCAGACCCTTGATCGCCCCGACGCCGTCTGCCACGTTGCCGCCTACATCCTTGCTCTCGTCGAGCTGCGGCTCCTGGGCGAGGTAGCCGACAGTGAACCCGGGCGTGAGCCGGGCCTCCCCGGTGAAGTCGTCGTCGGCGCCGGCCATGATCTTCAACAGCGACGACTTCCCCGAACCGTTGGAACCGATAACACCGATCTTGGCTCCCGGGAAGAACGACAGGTTGATGCCGCGCAGCACCTCCCGGTCGGGGGGATAGAACCGACGGAGGTCCCGCATGGTGTAGATGTACTGGGGAGGCATGCCCTCCAGTGTGCCTTGCCGCAGCGACGCGCCGTGCAGCCAGGACGCGGGGCTCTTCGTTCCTTGATCGGCCCCAACGGTCGTACTCTGGGACTTCATGCCACAAGACGACTCTCCCCGCGACGCGTTCGGCCCCAACGCCTGGCTGGTCGACGAGATGTACGAGCAGTACCGCCAGGACCCGACGTCGGTCAGTGACAGCTGGCGGGAGTTTTTCCAGGGTTACCGCCCCGGCGGGGCCAACCTGGCCCGGCCGCGCCTGGCCGAGTCCGCCGGCGACCGACAATCGACGGCGGAAGTCGAGGTCGGCCAGGCTGTAGCTACCCAGGCATCGCAGGAGAGCTCCGGTACACCCGACCGTGGCGCTTCCGTCGTCGCACCCTCGGCCCAGCCCCGGCCGCCCGCGCCGACGGGGACCCCGCTGCGGGGCGCTGCGGCGCGGATCGTCGCCAACATGACTGCCAGTCTCGAGGTGCCCACTGCCACGAGTTTCAGGGTGGTCCCGGCTCGCCTACTCGAGGTCAACCGTAAGATCCTCAACAACCAGCTGATGCGGACCGGCACGGCCGGCAAGGTGAGCTTCACCCACCTCATCGGTTTCGCCGTAGTTCGCGGCCTGCGGTCTGTCCCGGCACTCAACTCCACCTTCGTCGCCGCCGGTGACCCCAAGGCGGTTCCGGCCGTGATCCGCCATGCCCGCGTCGGTCTTGGCATCGCAGTGGACCAGCAGAAGCCAGACGGCAGCCGCAACCTTCTCGTTCCGGTCATCAGGGACGCCGACACCTACGACTTCCGCGGCTTCTGGCAGGCGTACGAAGATCTGATCCGCAAGGTTCGCACCAACAAGGTCGGCGCCGACGATTTCGCCGGCGCCACCGTCACCCTGACCAACCCCGGAACGATCGGCACGGTGCAATCGGTACCCCGGCTGATGCCGGGCCAGGGGGCCATCGTAGGTGTCGGGACCATCGACTACCCGGCCGAGTGGCAGGCAGCCGATCCGCGTGTCCTAGCCGAGCTGGGTGTTTCGAAGGTCGTCACACTCACCTCGACCTATGACCACCGCATCATCCAGGGCGCCGAGTCCGGGCTGTTCCTGCAGAAGGTCCACCAGCTTTTGACAGGAGCGGACGGATTCTACGAGGACGTCTTCCGGGCGATGGGCGTCCCATACGAAGCCGTGGTGTTACGTACCGACTCCAACGACCTGGGCGACGGCTCCGACAGCCACCTGGTCAAGCAGATCCACGTCGACCACCTGATCAACATGTACCGGGTCCGAGGTCACCTCATCGCCCACCTCGACCCGCTGGACTGGAAGAGGCCGCACATGCACGCGGAGCTCGACCCGGCTACCTATGGGCTCACTGTGTGGGACCTCGAGCGCGAGTTCGTCACGGGGGGCCTGGGCAAGGGTGAGCCGGTGGAGAAGCGTAGGCTCGGCGAGATACTCGGCGTGCTGCGCGACGCGTACTGCCGAACGGTCGGTGTCGAGTACATGCACATCCAGGAGCCGGGCCAGAAGCGCTGGATCCAGGAGCACGTCGAAGGTGTCCCGATGTCGCTCGCCTCCGAGGAGCACCGCTGGATCATGGGCCGCCTGAATGCTGCCGAGGCGTTGGAGCAGTTCCTCAACACCAAGTACATCGGCCAGAAGCGGTTCGGCCTCGAGGGCGGCGAATCGGCCATCCCGCTCATCGACGCGATCCTCGATGATGCCGCGGTGGCCGGCCAGAAGCATGCCGTGCTCGGCATGGCCCACCGGGGACGGCTGAACGTCCTGATCAACATCGTGGGCAAGCGCTACGGGGACTTGTTCGAAGAGTTCGAGGGGAACATCGATCCGGGCACGGTCCAGGGGTCCGGCGATGTGAAGTACCACAAGGGTTTTCGAGGGACCTTCACCGGCCGCTCCGGCCACCCGCTCGACGTCGAGCTCGCCTCGAACCCCTCCCACCTCGAAGCCGTCGATCCGGTGGTCGAGGGCATGGCCCGGGCTTACCAGGACCGTGCGCTGGCCTCGCCCGCCACGGTGCCGACCGCGGCCGAGCCTTCTCCCCATCCCGACGCCCACCCTGTGCTGCCTCTGCTCATCCACGGCGACGCCGCCTTCGCCGGCCAGGGCGTCGTGGCGGAGACCCTCAACATGTCTGCCCTCGCCGGATATGAGACCGGCGGCACCATCCACCTGGTGATCAACAACCAGTTGGGCTTTACCACCAATCCCGAGTCCGCCCGATCTTCCATCTACGCAACCGATGTGGCCAAGATGGTCCAAGCTCCCGTCTTCCATGTCAATGGGGACGACCCGGAGGCCTGCGTTCGGGTCGGTCGCCTGGCATTCGGTTTCCGCCAGGCCTTCCACAAAGACGTCGTGATCGACATGGTCTGCTACCGCCGTTTCGGACACAACGAACAAGATGATCCCTCCCTCACCCAGCCGCTCCTGTACCAGCTGATCAAGGAGCACCGCAGCGTCCGCAAGCTCTACACCGAGGCGCTGGTCCGCCGTGGCGACATCACCATGGACGAGGCCGAAGAGGCGCTCAGGGACTTCTCGGCTCGGCTGCAGGCCGCTCTCGATGAGACGCGGGCATCTGCGCCGCCCAAGCCGACGAACCTTCCGCCCCCGCCCGAGCCCGCTCCGGTGCTGGCCCGGATACCAACCGGCGTGGATATCGAGACCTTGGAACGCATGGTCGAAAGCCTCCACAGCTACCCCGAGGGTTTCACCGTGCACCCGAAGCTCCTCAAGGTCTTCGACGCCCGCCGCAAGCTCTGGGCCGGGGGTGAGGTCGACTGGGCGCTGGGGGAGGCCCTCGCTTACGGATCACTTCTCGTCGAGGGCCACGGCGTGCGCTTGTCCGGCCAAGACACCCGGCGCGGGACATTCGGGCATCGCAATGCCGCACTGGTCGACTATCGCACAGGCGCCGACTACGTGCCCTTGGCCCACGTGGCGACCGACGTCGCCTCGTCGGGGACCGTCGGGGCACCCGGACGATTCGATATCTACGACTCACTCCTCTCCGAGTACGCCGCCCTGGGCTTCGAGTACGGCTACTCGCTGGTCCAGCGAGACGGATTGGTCGCATGGGAGGCCCAGTTCGGAGATTTCGTCAACGGGGCCCAGATCATCATCGACCAGTTCCTCGCAGCCGCGGAGATCAAGTGGAACCAGACCTCGGGCCTGACGCTCTTGCTGCCTCATGGCTACGAAGGTCAGGGTGCTGAGCATTCTTCTGCGCGGATGGAGCGCTTTCTCGACCTGTGTGCCGAGGACAACCTGCAGGTAGCCGACGTGACAACCGCAGCACAGCTGTTCCACCTACTGCGCCGACAGGTACTGCATCCGAGCCGCAAGCCGCTCGTGCTCTTCACCCCCAAGCGCTATCTCCGGGGCCGGGAGGCGTACTCCAAGATCGACGAGCTGGCCACGGGATATTTCCACGAAGTTCTCGAAGACCCGACGATGGTTGACCGTAACGCCGCGCAGCGGGTGGTGTTGGCTACCGGCAAGGTGGCTCTCGACGCCATGGTGGCGCGCGACAAGGCCGGTTCGTCCGCTGATGTAGCGATCGTGCGCTTGGAGCAGCTCCATCCGTGGCCGGAGGAGGCGATCGCCGCCGTCGTCGCCTCGTATGCTTCGGCGACCTCGATCGTGTGGTTGCAAGAGGAGCCGGAGAACATGGGCGCTTGGGGATTTGTCCGGGACCGGCTGGCCCGCCTTCTCGGTGGCGACTACCGCTTCGAGCAGATCACCCGGGTTGCCTCGGGCTCGCCTGCTACTGGCAGCCACGCAATGCACGAGCTGGAGCAGGCAGACCTCCTGGCCCGGGCCCTCAGGGTCCCGTAGGGAGTGGGGGCCCGCGTGGCGCGGGACTCGGTTTTGCCGCGCGCTTTGTGGGACTGGCGATCGGGCCTCGTTGCGCGATTTGTGTGAGAAGCTCGCACGAATCGCGCAAGGGACCGATCGCCGGTCCCCGATCAGCGACCCACCGTGAAGCGGCGTGACGTCCTGATCGCCGGGACGTCCGGTCTGATGTGGGGAAGTCGCGGGAGGTGGGCTCGCCCCCGGGATCAGCGCAGCGGGAATCCCACGATCTCTTCCAGCTCGTCAAGCGCTGCGGCGGGCTCAACGACCTTTATCGTCTGCATCCCCATGTTCCGCGCGGGCTTTAGGTTGACCCCGAGATCGTCGAGGAAGACCGCTTCGTCGGGCTCGATCCCCAGAGCGACGCACGCCGTCTCGTAAAACCGAGGTTCCGGCTTGCGGACCCCGACACGGGAGGACTCGATCACCACGTCGAAGTGATCCAGGATGCTGCCGAAGTCGACCGTTGCGTGCCCGATCATGAAGTTGTTGGTGAGGAGACCCGTCTTCAGCCGATCGTGGCACCGCCGCACCGCCTCGACCATTGCCGGCCGGACCTCCCCGCTCAGCGAGGAGAGCAGATCTCGCGCATCGACGACCCCACCGGCAAGGCTGGCTTCCTCGGCGAAGCGGGCGGCGAAGACCTCGACCTCGATCAACCCGCGCTCGAACAGCGACCAAGCGTTGGTGTCGGGGTTGACAGCGTTGAGGCGCCTCAGGAAGTCAGAGGGCAGGCCATTGGCCTCTTCGTAGCGGCGGAAGGCATCGAAGGGACTGGAGGTGAGGACTCCGCCGAAGTCCCAAAGGACGGCCCGGATCACGGTTGTCACGACAGCAGGTCCACTGCCACGGCTTCGAAGAGGTCGGCACACAAGCGGAGGGACTCGACGTCGACTCGCTCGTCGTCGCCGTGGAACATGCTCATGTACTGCTCGAAGCCGATTCTCTCGCTCAGCAACCCAAAGCCATAGGAGGTCGCACCGATGCGCCGGAAGAAGCGGGCGTCGGTGGCGCCGGCGGTCATCGTCGGGACCAGCGCACTGCCGGGTACGAGCCCGGCAGTGACCCTAGTCAGACTGTCCCAAAGGGGCGTCTCGAGCGGGGAGGAGGTCGAAGGATCGTCGGCCACCAGCTCTACCGCCACCCTCGCGCGCAGGTCCCCCAGGGCCTCGTCGAGCATTGCCTCGATGTCGGCGCCGTGCTGGCCAGGCAGCGTTCGGATGTCGACGTCGAGTACGACCTCGTCCGGGATGACGTTGGTCTTCTTGCCGCCGTGGACCACGTTGGGGGAAAAGGTCGTGTGGGTGCAGGCGTGGGCCATGCGGCCGACCGCCAAGGGAAGGGTGGCCAGCGCGTGCTCCAGGCGGTCTGGGTCCACCAGCGCAGCTTTGACTTCGGGATCCCAGTCGCCGCCTTCGACGAAACGGCGCCAAGCTTCGTGGATTTGAGCGCCTGGCTGGTAATCGGCAAGCCGGGATACCACGTGCGCCGCCGTGACCAGAGCGTTGTCGGTGTGCCACGGCTGGCTGCCATGACCGGGTGTGCCTGCAACTCGGATGCGTACCCAATAGGTGCCCTTCTCGGCGGTCACCACTGGAAGCCGCCACCCGTCGGAGCCGGCGATACGGGTCCCGCCGGGTTCGGTCAGGACGTAGTCGGCGGCGATGGCATCGCGCTCGTGAGCGCAGAGCCAGTCCGCCCCCCAGGCACCGAGAGCTTCCTCGTCGGCGACTGCGAGGTAGATGAGCGTCCCCCTCGGCTTCCAGCCGGATCGGGCTAGGCGCGAGAAGGCCACAGCCATCGACGAGGTCAGATCGAGCATGTCGACAGCCCCTCGCCCCCACACCTCTCCGCCAACCAGCTCGCCACCGAAGGGATCCATGCTCCAGCGGGCCTCGGTGACCGGGACCACGTCGGTGTGGCCCATCAGCATCAAGCTCGGCGCCGCTGGGTCACGGCCCTCGATGCGCGCGATCAACGAAGTGCGACCCGGATGAGGCTCGTAGGTCTCCAAATCGAGCCCGGAGCCTTCGAGGTAGCTGCGCAGCAAGTCGGCAGAGCGCGCCTCGTGCCCTGAGCCCTCAGTTCCGTCGTTGACACAGCTGTTGCGAATCAAATGCTGGAGCAGGTCGGTGACCTCGCCGGCCGCCTGATCGATACCGTCGGGGGAGTCGCGCACGGCCGTACTCTACGAGGCTCCCTCAGTTGCGGGGCACGAGATGCCAGACTCGTAAGCGACATGCAGGGACGCCACGTCGTCGTCGACGGCTCGAACATCGCAACCGAAGGTCGTAGTTTGCCGAGCCTGGCCCAGTTGGACCAGGCAGTACGAGAATTTCTCGTCGAACACCCGGACGACACCGTCACCGTGGTGGTCGACGCGTCCTTCGCCCACCGCATCGAACCCTCCGAGCTCAAGACCTTCGAAGAAGCCGAGGAGGCCAACGAGGTGGTGTCGCCACCTGCGGGGGCCATCGGGCGCGGGGACGCTTTCCTACTGCGCATCGCCGACAAGACCGGGGCGACGGTCCTGTCCAATGACTCGTTCCAGGAGTTCCACGGCGAGTACGAGTGGCTGTTCGAGGGCGGACGCTTGATCGGCGGCAAGCCCGTGCCGGGCGTCGGCTGGATCTTCACGCCTCGAACGCCAGTGCGCGGACCGAAGAGCCGGGAGGCGGTCAAGGAGGCCAAGCGTAAGCGGCGGACCGATTCCGACAGCTCGACGGGCCTGGACATGGCGGCCGCGCGTGGCCGGGAGCAGGGGCCACGGCGCGGCAAGAAGGTGGCGGCCGCCATCGCCACCGCCACAGAGGAAGCCGTCGAGATCGACGAATCGAAGCGGCGCCGGCGGCGCAAGTCGAGCGAGCCTCCGGCGGAGCCAGTCAACGAGCCCCTTGCCTTTATCACCTTCATCGCGGCCCACCCTCTCGGGTCCGAGGTTTCCGGCGTAGTCGATTCCTTCTCCTCCCACGGTGCTTTCGTCATCGCGGACGGAACGCGCTGCTACCTGCCACTTTCGGCCATGGGTGAGCCTCCTCCCCGCTCGGCCCGGGAAGTGCTGGTGAAGAGCGACGATCGCACGTTCGTGGTCCAGGCTCTCGACCCCCTTCGCCGCGGCGTGGAGCTGGCGCTTCCTGGCTTCGCCAAGATCGCGGGTGCTCCGACCGACGAGACGGTAGAGGCGGAGATAGTCGGTTCGGGGGATATCGAAGAAGGCTCGCCTGCTGTCGCCCCGGCCGCCCACCGGGGGCGCAGCAGGTCCCGTCGCCGGTCCGGGCAGCCGGTCGGCGTGACGGTGGATGACACATCCGCTGCTCCAGGGGAGCTCCCCGAGGTGGATGCTCCGGTTGCGGATATACCAGAGGCCGGCTCGTCGCCGCGACGCGGGCTCAAGCCCACCGTTCAAGCGGTGCCAGTCGAGCAGCTCGGCGTGGCCCCGCCGTCCGGTCGGAGGCGGTCAGGGGCGGCGAAGGCCACGAGCCAGCCTGATTCTGCAGCAGGAGAGGCCCTCGGCGAAGGTCGCCCCGCCACCGCGCCCGGTGCTCGCTCGGTCATGCGTTTGGTCGAGACTAAGCCTGCTGCCAGGAGACCCGGACGGCAGGTGGCGCCGGCAGCCGAGGTGGCCGCCCCAGCCTCGGCAGCTGCCGCAACCAAATCTCTCAAGGCCGGTGCTGCCGCCAAGGCGACTGGCGCTCGTAAGGCGGCCAAGGCCAGCCCGGTCGCCAAGACGTCGAAGGCGACTGCAGCAGCGAAGGCCCCGAAGGCCCCCTCCCAGATCAAGACCTCGAAGGTCATTACTGTGCCGAAGGCGGCGACTGCTCGGAAACCAGCGACTGTTCGGAAGGCGGCCGAGGCAAGGCCAGCCCCCGAGGCGGCCAAGGCCACCAAGGCCACGAAGGCGGCCCAGGCCACCAAGACGGTCAAGGCCACCACGGCGGTCAAGGCCACCACGGCGGTCAAGGCCACCACGGCGGTCAAGGCCACCAAGGCGGTCAAGGCCACCAAGGCCACCAAGGCCACCAAGGCCACCAAGGCCACCAAGGCCACCAAGGCCACCACGGCGGTCAAGGCCACCAAGGCGGTCAAGGCCACCAAGGCCACCAAGGCCACCAAGGGCTAGAGACGCCCGCTCGGACCGCGACGCCTGAGCCTCACCGGGAGGATTCCGAACAGGTTTCGCTACCATGGCCGTCGCCATGCGCATCGCTACCTGGAACGTCAACTCGCTCAACGTCCGTATGCCGCGAGTGGAGGAGTGGCTGACCTACGCCGCCCCTGACGTGGTCTGCTTGCAGGAAACCAAGTTGACCGATGCAGCGTTCCCGCACATGGCTTTCTCGGCCCTCGGCTACGACTCGGTGCACCACGGCGACGGCCGGTGGAACGGGGTGGCGATCTTGTCACGCGTCGGCATTGATGACGCGGTGATGGGCTTCGCGGAGGGTATCGAGACCGACTCAGACACACGCCTACTGACCGCTTGCTGCGGTGGCGTGCGTGTTACCAGCGTCTATGTCCCCAACGGCCGAGCCGTGGACGATCCCCACTACCGGTACAAGCTGGACTGGTTGGAACGGCTTCGCCACCATCTCGACGTCACGGCCAGCGCCGATGAGCGGGTGGCAGTCTGCGGGGATTTCAATATCGCACCTGAGGATCGCGACTTGTGGGATCCGAAGCGGTTTGTCGGTTCAACGCACGTGACCCGACCCGAGCGCGATGCTCTGGACCGACTCGAGGATTGGGGGCTGGTGGACGCCTTCCGGGCTGTCTACTCCGACGAGCAGCTCTACAGCTACTGGGATTACCGTGCCGGGGACTTCCACGAGCACCGCGGAATGCGGATCGACCTGTTGTTGCTCTCGACACCCCTCGCTAACACCCTGCAGTGGGCTCTAATCGACCGGTCCGCCCGCAAAGGCAAGCAGCCCTCGGACCACGCGCCGGTCTTCGTCGACGTCGCTGCCTGAGCCTCGCAACGCGGCCGAGGAGGCACCTCGGCGCAGGTGCGGGATCTGCGCTGCAAATCTCAGAGCGACAGCGAAGAGGCGAGCGCAGCGACTGGCGCGACGGGGGCCACTATTGACCACACCGAGGTGAGCTCGTCCAGGCCCAAGTCCCACGGAAGCGGGAGGGCGGCTGAGCCAGACCCGGTCAGTGGACGCGGCTTGCGGGGCATGGCGCTTCCGGAGCCGCCGCCGCGTCCCCTATAGACGATGAGACCGGTCAGGGGATCAGGCACGGCCTCGAGGGACCTCTGCACAGCCGTGATCGCGCAGAACGCGTCCCAGGCTTCGGTGTCGGGGAACTCGACCTCGAAGGCTACTCCCCAGCTGTGACGGTGCCAGGTCCAGTCAGTGGCCCCGCTGGTAAGAGCAGTCTCCATTAGGACGTCGCCGTGGGCCTCGGCCCAGAGCGAAGCGGAGGAAGTGCCGTCGAAAACCTCTAGCGAGTACCAAATGCTCACTTGTGCAACTGTAGCCGCCAGAAGCGGCCGCGTCACCACCCAAAGAGCTCGGTTCCGCTCCGGTCAGATGCAGGTGGGACACTGCCACCGGCCCGCGCCGGCGACGCTTGCGCGATGTGGCCATGCCGTGCCTGGAACCACTGGGTTTCTACGGGCGGCGGGATTCGGGCAGCCCACTGGGACAGCATCTCCGCAACGGCACACCCAAATGGGTCAAGCGGTCGCCTTCCGGTCGGCGAAAAGAGGAAGGAGGGCCGGCCCGAGCCGGGCTGCCTTGACCGGTCCTATTCCGGGGACCGCCATGAGGGCATCGCTGGAGGCCGGTTGGAGCGCCGCCAGGTGTTCTAGGGTGCGGTCGTGAAGGACCACGTGCGCTGGGACGCCCGATGCTCGCGCCACCGAGGCGCGCCAAGATCTCAGAGCTTCCAGCAGATCGCGGTCCGGTAGCGGCAGCGCCACGTGAAGAGCCTCCCGGCTTCGCCCGGGCCGCGTCGCCACGCGTGGACGGCTTCGCTGCAATTCGAGTCGCCGGCGCTGCGCTTCGAGTCGGGAGCGCCAAGCGTCGGCGTCGAGGATCGCTGGCTGTCGGGCTGTCTCGATCGGATCCGGGAAGCACAAGAGATCAGGCAGGGGCGTGCCCGCAGCCTGCGCGGCCGCCCGGGCGGGACCGGCAATCAGCTCGAGCCAGGGGGAGGGCGAGCGGGGAACGGCCTTCGCCCCGAAGCGCCGCGTCTCCGCCCACGAGCAAGTCAGGTGTTTCGCTGCCCGGGTCAGGGCGACGTAGAGCAACCGGCGCTCCTCTGCGGTCGCCGCGGGCTCGTCGATCCGCCCGATCGGCACCAGACCACTCTCCATCCCGCACACCCAGACGGCCGACCATTCCAGCCCCTTGGCCCGGTGAAAGGTGCAGACGGTCACCGCGTCCTCGGGGCCAGGCCGGTCGCCGCCAGCGGCGCGGGCCCACGCGAGCAGTCCTTCGATGGTCCCGGGTCCCTCGAAACGATCGAAGCTGCGGGCCAGGCCGAGGAGAGCGCTCAGGGCAGCCTCCGCTTCGTCGGTGCGCTCCACCGACTGCGGCCACCCGTCCCCGCCCGCGGCGAGGGCGGCTTCCAGGTCGGCGGCGGCCATCTGCGCCGGGCGGAGGGGCGTGCGACGCCAGTCTGCGAGCACCGCGGCTACCGCTTGATCGTCGAGGAGGGACGCCCGCCCCGGCGCCTGGTGGGGTATACCGGCGCGCTCGAAGACCTCGCACAGGATGCCGACTTGGGCGTTGGTCCGGGTCAGCACCGCCATATGGCACCATTGCAGCCCTTCCGCATGCGCAGCCCGGAGATCCCCGGCGACACCATGGGCCTCTGCTTCATCGCTCGGGTACGACCGCAGCGCCGGCGCTGGACCGTCGGCTCGACTGGAACGCAGACGGCCGCCGTCGTCCCCGAGCACGGCCGCAGCGCAGGCCACGATCTGGGGGCTGCATCGATGGTTGTCGTCGAGGCGGACCACCGCCGCGGATGGCCACCGCTCAACGACTGTGTCGAGCAGGCGGGGGTCGGCACCGTTCCAGGAGTAGATGGCCTGGTTGGGATCACCAACGACGCAAAGGTCGGTGCCGGCGCCGAGCCAGGACATCAGCAGCCTGTGTTGCAACGGATTGACGTCCTGGAACTCGTCTACGAACACGTGGCGCCAGCGCCAGCGCTGCGCCGATGCGAAGGCAGGGTCGGTGTCGAACGCGTCGGCGCAGAGGGCTAGCAGATCGTCGAAGTCGATCAGGCCCCGCCGGCGCTTCTCGTCCTCGTAGCGGCCGAAGAGCGACGCCACCTCGGCCGCAGGTGCCCGCAGCGGCCGCCGACTGGCGCTGACCGTCGCCTCGAAGTCGTCGGGACCGACCAGACGTGCCTTGGCCCACTCGATGTGGCCAGCGAGCTCCGCCAACGGCGCACCGCACAACCCAGGCCGCGTCGAGGCCAGTGGACCGAGGAGCCTGGCCTTCCGGTCGAGCAGGGCTGGCGCAGTGACACCTCGATCGGACCACCGGCGCCGCAGCTGGGCAGCCGCCACCGCGTGGAACGTGCCCGCCTGTACTTCGTCTCTCAGCCCCAGCTGCGCCAGGCGACCCGCCAGCTCGCCAGCTGCCTTGCGGGTGAAGGTGATCACCAACACGTGAGCCGGGTCGGCGCTACCGGTGAGGACTCGGTGGGCGATGCGGCGCGTGAGCACCCTGGTCTTGCCGGCGCCGGCGCCCGCCAGGACGCACAATGGTGCGGCGTCGATGGTTACTGCTCGACGCTGGGCGGCCGTGAGGCCGGCGAGCAAATCTGTGGCGCCGCGCTCACCGGGGCTCGCGCTCGTCGTAGTGCTGTCGGCCCTTCCTGCACCGGTGAGCTCCGAGCCGGTCGTCACCTCGGCGAAGCTACGACGGGGGTGCGACGATCTGGTGGATGCCGGCACGGCTGGACGTTTCCGGGCGCCCCTTCGTAGAACAAAGGCACCGGTTGCGCGCCAGGCGGATAGTCCCCCCGAACCACCCTGGCCGGCGCAGCAACCGGTGACCTCTCAGCGCCAACAATGCCCCTCCGAAGGTGGCCCGTCAAGTGCCCGAATGGCAGACATGGCTCCGACGCATGGCTTAGCGTTGGCTGGCATGCCTTTTCCCGTCCGCTTGCTTAGCCCTGACGAGGAGTTCGTAGCGGACATAAGGCCGCACTGGTGGTACCTCGCCGGCGCCGTGAGCTTGACGGTGGCGGTACTGGCCGGCGCCGTCGCCGCCGTGGTCACGGCGGCGCCCAGGCCTGCCGACCTCGCAGTGGTGGCGGCTCTCGCAGTCACCCTCGCCTGGTTGGTTGGCCGCTACCTGCGCTGGAGCGGAACCCACTTGTTCGTAACCACGGATCGGCTGATCCACCGGCAGGGCACGGTGGCGAGGAGGGCCCGGGAGATCCCACTGGAGCACCTGAGCGACGTCGAGTGCCGACAGACGCTCTGGCAGCGGTTGCTGGGCGCTGGCGACCTGGTTCTCGAGTCGGCCGGGCGTGACAGCAGGGAGGTGTTCCCTTGGCTGCCTCACCCGAATGCCATCCAGGACGAGATCCACCGCCAGATCGAGGTCCATAGGGTAGATCGGCGGCCGTCGGTGGCCGAAGAGCTCGAGCGCCTCGACGAGCTGCGCAGACGCGGGGTGCTGACCGAGGCGGAGTTCGAGGGCCAGAAGTCCCGGCTGCTGGGCCGACCATGATGAGGGTGATCAGCCTTGTGCCGTCGGTCACCGAAACCCTCCGGGCCTGGCAGGTGGAACCGGTGGCCGTCACCCGGTTTTGTGAGCAGCCGGACCTGCCGACTGTAGGTGGCACCAAGAACCCGGACTTGGACGCCATTGTCGCCCTCCGCCCGGACCTGGTGGTGCTCGACCGCGAGGAGAACCGCAAGCAAGATGCGGACGCGCTCTCCGCCGCCGGGATCGCGCTACACGTGCTGCACGTTACTGCGCTCGACGACGTCGGGCCGGCGATGGAGGGGCTGGCCCGGGCCGTGGGGGCGAAGGAGCTGAGCACGCCGAGCGCGGGGGCGTCCCCGGCGGTCGTCGGGGCCATCCCCGTGTGGGTGCCTATCTGGCGGCGGCCGTGGATGGCTATCGGTAGCGGCACATATGGTTCTTCGATCCTCGCCGCCGCCGGCTTCGAGGTCCGGGCCGGGGGAACTGGCCGATACCCAGAGGTCGCCCTCGAGCAGGCTGCCTCGATCGGAGCGCGCCTCGTCCTGGCCCCGTCCGAGCCGTACCCGTTCAAGGAGAGGCACCGACGCGAGCTGGAATCGGTGGCGCCGGTTGAGATGGTCGACGGGAAGGATCTCTTTTGGTGGGGCGTTCGGACGCCCGGCGCCCTGGCCAGGCTCGGCGCGCTAGCCCATCGACTGACCTCCGGGTGAGCGGCCGCGGAGACGAGTAGCGTCCTTTGCGGCCAGAGAATGTCGGTCCGTTCCGGACGCTGGCTTGTGGTTTCGGGACAGCCCCAGCGAAGATCTGCGCACCTTCGGAAGAGAGCAGGAGCGATGACCGGTCCGCTGTCGGGCTGTCGGATAGTGGAGCTGGCTGGGATTGGACCGGGACCCTTCGCTGGCATGGTGCTGTCGGACATGGGAGCCGAGGTGCTGCGGGTGGACCGCACGCAGACGCTGCCCGCCGATGGGACCAGGCCATCGAGCGACGTCCTCGGCCGAGGCCGTCGCTCCGTCGCCGTGGACCTGAAGGCGCCAGGCGGGCGCGATACGGTGCTGCGACTGGTGGAGAGGGCCGACGCGCTGATCGAGGGGTATCGGCCGGGCGTCACAGAACGCCTGGGTATCGGTCCCGACGTCTGTTTGGAACGTAACCCGAAGCTCGTCTACGGCCGCATGACCGGGTGGGGCCAGGACGGCCCACTTGCCCGGACGGCTGGCCACGACATCGACTACATCTCGCTTTCGGGTGTTCTCTCGCTGATCGGGCGGGTCGGCGACGTGCCGGTGCCCCCGGTGAACCTCATCGGTGACTTCGGCGGCGGGGGCCTACTGCTGGCCTTCGGCATCGTCTGCGGGATCCTCGAGGCCTCGAGGTCGGGGCAGGGCCAGGTAGTCGATGCGGCGATGGTAGATGGATCGGCGCTCCTCACGGCTATGGTCTGGGGCTTCCGGGCGGACGGCCATTGGGGGCAGCGGGGCACCAACCTCTTGGATACCGGCGCCTGGTTCTACGAGGTTTACGAAACCGCCGACGGCGGCCATCTCAGCTTTGGGTCCATCGAGGCGCAGTTCTTCGCTGAGATGGTGAGGCTCACCGGCCTGGCCGCAGACGTGGACAATAGGGGACCGGTACCCGAGCAGTGGGATCAGGAGACGTGGCCCGCCATGAAGGAGCGTCTGGCCGCCATAGTCAGGACCAAGACTCGTTCGGAGTGGACCGCCATCTTCGAGGGTACGGACGCTTGTGTCGCTCCCGTGTTGAGCCTCGACGAGGCGTCGAGGCATCCGCACAACGTCGAGCGCCAGACCTTCGTGGAGCACGAAGGCGTGATTCAACCGAGCCCGGCCCCACGTTTCAGCCGAACTCCTGTGAGGATCGCCGGCCCCCCTGCCGCCCCGGGGGAGCACACTGAGGAAGCTTTGGTCGAGTGGGGATTCTCGACTGGCGAAGTGCAAGAGCTGCGAGGTAGCGGCGCCGTCGGCTGAGCGGTGCTAGCCGAGATCGACGACTGGGCATGTGAGCGTACGGGTGATGCCTGCTATGTGCTGCACACCGCTCACGACCATGCGACCCAGCTCGTCCATGCTCTCAGCCTCGGCCCTCACTATCACGTCGTAGGGACCAGTGACGTCGTCGGCGGCGACTACTCCGGGAAGGCCGCGAACCCTGGTGGCCACGTCAGCGGCGTGGCCGACCTCGGTCTGGATGAGCACATAGGCCCTGACGGCCATCCCAACCTCCCGCTGGTTAAGAAAGCCGCTTCTCGAGCGTCGCCAGCTCCTGGCGCAACTCGTCGGGGACCCTGCCGCCCAGGCTGTCGTAGTGCTCCGCGATGAGGGGCACCTCCGCCCTCCACTCCTCAACATCGATCCTGAGCAGCTCCTGCATGGCTTCGGGTGTGACACTGAGGCCGTCGGAGGGGATGGCTCCCGCGGTGGGCACGTAGCCGATCGGGGTCTCGACGGCTTCCCCGCGTCCAGCGCAGCGCTCGAAGATCCACTCGAGGACCCGACTGTTCTCACCGAACCCGGGCCAGAGGAAAGCGCCGTCCGCGCTTTTGCGGAACCAGTTCACATAAAAGAGCTTCGGCAACTTCTCGGGCGTGGTGGCCCGGCCGACCTCCAGCCAGTGTGTGAAGTAGTCAGCCATGTTGTAGCCGCAGAATGGCAGCATGGCGAAGGGGTCACGGCGAAGCTTACCGACGGCCCCCGACGCAGCTGCGGTGGTCTCTGAGGCCATGATGGAGCCCAGGAACACGCCGTGGCGCCAATCGAAAGCCTCGGTAACTAGGGGCACCACCGATGAGCGGCGGCCGCCGAAGAGGATGGCGGAGATCGGGACCCCCAGCGGATCCTCCCATTCTGTGGCGATCGCCGGGTCCTGGGAGGCTGGGGCGGTGAAGCGCGCGTTGGGGTGCGCTGCAGGCGTGCCCGACGACGGCGTCCACTCGTTGCGCTTCCAATCGGTTAGATGGGTGGGGGGCTGCTTGGTCATCCCCTCCCACCAGACGTCGCCCTCGTCTGTCAGGGCGGTGTTGGTGAAGACGGCATTGCCCGAGAGGGTGAGCATGGCGTTCCGGTTGGTCTCGTCGTTGGTACCGGGCGCCACGCCGAAGAAGCCGTGCTCGGGGTTGATGGCACGCAACACCCCTTCGTCATCGAACTTCATCCAGCAGATGTCATCACCCACGGTCTCGACTTTCCACCCGGGCAGGGTCGGGATGAGCATCGCCAGGTTGGTCTTGCCGCACGCCGAGGGGAACGCCCCTGTGACGTAGCGGACGTCTCCCTCCGGCGAGGTCAGCTTGACTATGAGCATGTGCTCGGCCAGCCACCCGTCGTCACGGGCCATCACCGACGCAATACGCAAGGCGAAGCACTTCTTCCCGAGGAGCGCGTTGCCGCCGTACCCCGAGCCGTAAGACCAGATCTCGCGGCTCTCGGGGAAATGGACAATGTACTTGCTGTCGGGGTTGCAAGGCCAAGGGGTGTCAGCCTGCCCAACTTGGAGGGGCGCGCCGAGCGAGTGCACGCATGGCACGAATCGCCCCAGGGACCCGAGGACCTCCAGGGCGCCACGCCCCATCCGGGTCATGATCCGCATCGACACCGCTACGTAGGCGGAATCGGTCAGTTGGACCCCTATGTGGGCGATGGGCGAGCCCAGCGGCCCCATCGAGAACGGCACTATGTACATGGTGCGCCCGTTCATGGCGCCGCGGTAGAGATCACGCATCGTCGCCTTCATCTCGGAAGGGGCTCTCCAGTTGTTGGTGGCCCCCGCGTTCTCTCTGTTCACCGAACAAATGAAGGTTCGATCTTCGACGCGGGCCACGTCGCCGGGGTCGGAGGTAGCCCAGTAGCTGTTGGGTCGCTTGGCCTCGGAGAGCTTGGTGAACGTGCCGGCGTCGACCAACTGCTGGCAGAGCGCGTCGTACTCCTCGGCAGAACCGTCACACCACTCGACGCGATCGGGGCCGAGCAACTCAGCCCATTCGTCCACCCAGGCGAGCAGAGCGGCGTTGTCGGTGAGGGGGGTCGGCGATGTCACAGTCGGACGGTCTCCTTGGTCTGGCGGCCCGGACTCGGTGCAGCGCTTGTACCCGCCAGCGCTTTCAAAGGAACGGACGCTCCGGGCTGCCGACCCACCGCTTCCGGACCCTTGACCTCGTCGTCGGCTGCCTACGCTGACCTGGTGGGTCACCGTATCGGATCACCACTTTGACCGGCGAGTTCGGGGCCATAGCGGGCATTGCTGCGAGGCTCCCGTCCGCACCCCCCGGCGAGACTTGGATAGGCGACGATGCCGCTGTGGTTCGACTGGCGGCGGGCTGGCTGCTTCTCGCCGCTGACACTGTCGTGGCTGGCGTCCACGCCGACCTCTCCCTCACCAGTGTCGAGGACCTTGGATGGAAGGCCATGGCTGCCAACCTGAGCGACTTGGCCGCCATGGGAGGAGAACCCGGGCACGCTTTGGTGACGGTTGCGGGCCCCCCGAGCAGCGATCTCGACCGGCTGTACGCGGGGATTGGAGATGCCGCTCGCCGCTACAGCTGCCCCGTCGTCGGTGGCGACCTGGTTAACGCCCCGACGCTGGTCGTGACCGTGGCGGTCACCGGCACGGTGCAGGGCCAGCCGGTACTACGGCGCGGCGCACGCCCTGGTGACCGGCTTTGGGCGACCGGGCCGATGGGGGCGGCCGCCGCCGGGCTGCGGTTGCTCCGAGGGGGCGGCGGCGGGGGCAGCGCCGCCGCCGTAGCGGCCCGACAGGCTCACTCCCGACCGTTGCCCCTCCTCGCCGAGGGCCGGGCTGCTCGATTGGCCGGTGCAACTTCCATGATCGACGTGTCCGATGGTTTCGGCGCCGACATAGCTCACCTGGCCGACGAGTCCGGTGTCGGTTTCGAGCTGATCTCGCTGCCCGTAGCGCCGGCGGCCACGCTCGAGGAGGCGCTCGGCGGGGGAGAGGATTACCAGTTGGTATTTTCGGCGCCTGACGATGCCACCGTCTCCAACGCCTTCCGTGGGCTTCCAGCACCGATAGCGCTGGGACGGGTAGTAGCTGACAGATCTGTGCGCACGCTCCATGGCACGAAACTGGACGCCCGGGGCTGGCAGCACGAGTGGTGAATGCCGCAATTTCCTCTCAAGTGAGAAGGTGAGGCGGCCGACCACGCTTCATATGAAGGCGGACACCCACGAGTTGACAGCCGACCCGTCAGAGGCGATCGCCGACCTCTTGGCGGGTCAGTGCGCTACCGCTGTCTTCCAGCGCATCAGTGAGATGCGGAGGACCGTCGGGGCCGCCGAGGTCGTCGCCGGCGTGGTGCTACCCGCCGCTCGTTTGCTGCAGCGCCGGCACCGCAGCGGTCAGCTCGACGCTGCCGCCTTGTCGGCCGGGATAGCTCTCGCCCGCCGGGCGCTCGTCTGCGCCGCCGGAACGCTGGCGGCCACCCCCGTCGTTGCACTTCGACCGATCGTGGTGGCTGGCCCGGTCGCGTCCCTCGGCCTCGATGCCGAGGGCGCCTACGAGGTCCTGCTCGCATCCGGGTACCCGGCCCAGCTAATCATGCCGGTGGGGGACGCTGACTCATTGGGGCGCCACCTACGCGCCCTGGCGCCGTTGGCGTTGATCTTGGCCTCCAACGATGCTCGGAGCCTGCCATCCATTGCGGTGCTGGCGGCCACAGCTGGGCGGGCCGGGGTCGCCGTGCTGGCGTGCGGCTCGGCATATGGTCCCGGCGGGTTGCGCGCCGCGCGGGTGGGGGCGACGGCGTGGGTGCCGGACGCGGTCGGGATGCTCGAGACCCTCGACCATTGGCACCGATCCGGCGGGGCGTTGGCCATGAACGTAGAAGAACCCCAGGACGCCGCGATGGTGCGCGCCGCGTGGCCGGCCGTGACCATGGCCTCTGCGGGAACCGGCGGCCCTGACGAGGCGTGGGCCGAGCGTACGGTGAGGGCGGTCGGCGAACTGCTCTCCGCGTCTCTTTGGGCGGCCGACGTGAACGTTCTCCTGGACTGGTTGGACGAAGAGCTCGCGGGGCATGACCACACGCAGGTGCGCGACGTACACGTCGTCGGGTTGCTCGACGCCGTCTCGTCCGCCCTCCCATCAACCATGGCGACCGCTTCCTCCATGATCGGGGAGGCCCGCGACCACCTCCGCCAGCGGATCCTCCGCCCCGCACGATCGGGGCGCACGGCGCTGAGAGCGGTCCCGCCTCGATCGAGCCTGAAGCCCAGTGCGGTCGAGCCGACCGATGCCGCTCCTGGCCCGATGGCCGCCGCGGGCGTGCCGTTGCAGCAGGCCGTTCCGGCCCCCGTGTCCAGTCAGGCGGCGGCCGGTCAGGCATTCGCCGACCTGCTCCTGCTCGGCGCCCTCGCTAGCCAGGCTACTGGCGCGGCGCTGGCCGTTGTCCAGCCTGGCGGACGCTGGAGCGCCCTGGCCCATGGCCTCGATCAGCCCGAGGGACTTAACGACGCGCTCCTCTGGTCAGTTATCGCCGGACGGCGAGATGCCATCGAGATCCCGGACATGGGTGCCCACCCGGAGCTGTCCCGAAGCCCGCTCGCCCAGCGACCTACATCTCTGAGGTGGGCTTATGGCACCCCGCTACGGGACCAGGATGGGTCAGTCATCGCGGTGCTCTGCCTGCTCGACCGGTGGCTTCGCCAGGCCACCAGGCGCGAGCAGCGCACCCTCAATGCCGTCGCCCGCCAGCTCACAGTTCAGTTGCTCCAGGTCCGGCGTCCGGCGCTCGCTGTGACGCCGTCCTCAGCCGCGAGCGGGTGGAGCTCCCCCCGGCCAGTAGAGCGTCTCGGCGGAGGAGGCCGGCGAGCTGCGGCGCTGCCAGACGGGCAGCAACTCCTCCGGAGCCACGAGGTGGCGGTCCTCTTCGACGTGACCGAGCGAACGGTCATCAATTGGGCTGCCGCCGGCAAGCTGCCCAGCCTCCGCACTATTGGAGGCCACCTCCGGTTCCGGAGCGAGGACGTCTACGCCCTCCTCTCCTCCCGCCAGGTCGGAGGGTGAGCCCACGCCGGACCGGCGAGCGCTCCGACGCCTAGCGGACCACCTTGGTGACCTTGCCGGCCCGGATACACGATGTGCATACGTGGACGCGGCGCGGGCTGCCGTCCACCAGCGCCCGGATCCGCTGGATGTTGGGATTCCACCGGCGCTTCGTGCGCCGGTGCGAGTGACTGATGCTCATTCCGAACGAAGGGTGCTTGCCGCACACCTCACAGACCGCTGCCATGACGGGACAACCTCTCCTCAAGACGTCTTACGGCTCCGAGCGGTGAGCCTCAGGACCGACCTCGAAGGTTAGCATCCCGGCATGCAGACGCTCGATCGCCTGGCGGCGGGTGACCTCGTGGCCATGGTGACTGCTTACCGTGACGCCCTGCGAGCCCACCAGGAGACAATCAATCGCCTCAACGTCTATCCGGTTCCCGATGGCGACACCGGGACCAACATGGCGCTGACCCTCGAGTCGGTGGTGGCCGACCTGGCCGAGCATGCCGGCGGTGACATGGCCGCAGTGGCCAACGCCGTCAGCCACGGTTCCCTCATGGGGGCCAGGGGCAACTCAGGCGTGATCTTGTCGCAAATCCTCCGTGGCCTGGCCACCACCTTCGGCGCAGCGGGATCGATCGATGGCCCGGTCCTGCGGGAGGGCCTCTCGGCGGCCCGCCAGGGTGCTTACAAGGCCGTCCAGCATCCCGTGGAGGGGACCATCCTGAGCGTGGTGGCGGCGGCAGACGACGCCGTGCGCGAGGCAGGCACCGACGACCTCTCCGAGCTCGTCGACCGGGCCAGGAGTGCTGCCTACGCCGCCCTGGAACGCACCCCCCAACAGCTCCCAGTGCTCGCAAAAGCGGGCGTGGTGGACTCTGGAGGAAGCGGACTGGTCCTGCTCTTCGATGCGATGTGCCACGTGGTCGACGGACGGCCGCTACCCACGGCAGGTTTGCCGGGGCCCTCGGTCGAGGAGAGGGCCATAATGGGGCCTGGCGGGGAGCCGACTGTTAAGCACGGGCCCGACGAGAAGCACAGTCCCGCCGAGCTGCGTTACGAGGTCATGTACCTGCTCGAGGCGCCTGACGACGCGACCATCGACTCGTTCCGCAATGTGTGGGCTGGCATCGGAGACTCGATCGTGGTGGTCGGAGGGGACGGTCTGTACAACTGCCACGTCCACACCGCTGACATTGGTGCGGCCATAGAGGCCGCACTCGACGTTGGACGGCCCCGCCAAATCCGGGTGACCGACCTGTGGGAGGAGGTGGAGGAGGAGCGCTGGGTCCGTGAAGCGGCGGCACGAGCCCACGCCGATCCGCCCGTCGAGCCGGTGCACTGTGCCGTGGTCGCAGTTTGCACGGGTGAGGGGATCCGGAGGATCTTCCATTCCCTCGGAGTGACGACCACCGTCACGGGTGGCCAAACCATGAACCCGTCGACCGCCGATCTGCTCGACGCCATCACCGCGGCGCCTGGGGAGCAGGTTGTCATCCTTCCCAACAACAAGAACATCGTGCCCGTCGCCGAAGCTGCGGCCGCCCAGGCGAGCAAGCCGGTCCGGGTGGTGGCCACACGCGGTATCCCCGAGGGTTTCGCCGCGCTGCTCGAGTACGACCCCGAAGGACAGGTCGACGCCAACGCCGAGCTCATGACTGCCAGCGCATCGAGGGTGGTCGCGGGCGAGGTGACCAGGGCCGTGCGCGACACCGACAGTGAAGCCGGCCCCGTGCGGGCGGGGGACTTCATAGGTCTTTCCCGCCAGGGGATCGAGGCTGTAGGCGCAACCGCCTCCGAGGCAGCCATCGGGCTGCTCGATCGCCTCGTCGACGACGACCATCACGAAATTGCAACCCTGATCGTTGGCGAAGGTGCCGCCGCCGCGGACACCCGTCGGATCACCGAGTGGCTCGCCGAGCATCGGCCGGAGGTGGCCGCCGAGATCCACCAGGGAGGCCAGCCGTTGTACCCGTACCTCTTCTCCGTCGAGTGAGACCCATCAGCTCCGCCAAGGGCGCCATCCAGCCGGTGCTGACCACGCTGGCCGACCTCGACGCAGTCGGTGTCGGCCAGCTCCGTAGCGTCAGCTCGCACCCGAAGTGGAGCGACGCGCTGGCGCAAATGGGGATCCACACCGTCCTCGACCTCGTGACCCACTACCCCAGGCGCTACATCGACCGGACGGTGCGTCAGGACATCGCAGCCGTGGTCGAGGGCCAGGAGTCAACCGTACTGGCAACCGTGCGCAAAGTCGCGGTGCGGAAAACCCGTAGCGGCAGGGCCATGGTCGACATCGACGTATTCGACGGGAGCAGCTACCTGCGGGCCACGTTCTTCAATCAAGCGTGGCGGGCCAGGCAGCTTCCTGAGGGAACGGAGGCGGTGCTATCCGGCAAGGTCGACCGCTACAAGGGCCGGTTGCAGATGACCAACCCGCTGGTGGACCTGGTAGGCGACCGCACGGGGCGCATCGTGCCCATATACCCGGAGTCGGAGAAGGCCGGGCTGACCAGCCACGACCTGGGCACCATGGTCGAGGACGCGCTGGACAACGTTGTCGGTGAGCTCGATGACCCCCTGCCCGAGGATCTTCGCAAGGAGCACGACTTCGCAGGGCGGACGTGGGCGCTGCGCCAGACGCATCTGCCGGAACACATGGGCACAGCCCAGCGCGGTCGGCGCCGGTTGGGTTTCGACGAGCTGCTCCGCCTCCAGATGATCCTCGTGCTGCGCAAGCGCCTCATCGAGCGGGAGGCCATAGGCATCCGCCACGTGGTGGGAGGGGAGCTGATCGGGCGATTCCTGCGCGGGTTGCCCTTTCCGCTTACCGCCGCCCAGGAGCGGGCCATGGCCGAGCTCGACGCCGATCTGGCGGGCCCGCACCCCATGCACCGCCTGCTGCAAGGGGACGTCGGCTCGGGCAAAACGCTGGTTGCGGTGGCAGCCCTCCTCACCGCCGTCGAGGGGGGCCACCAGGGCGCGTTGATGGCCCCCACCGAGGTCCTAGCCGAACAGCACGCCACCAGCGTGCGGGCGCACCTAGAGGGCCTCGAGGTGCCGGCTGGCGAGGGCAGCCTCTTCGCGGATCGGCAGCTGGCGGTGGCGCTGCTCACCAACCGCACGACCGCGTCCGACCGGCGCACGCTCCACGCCCGGCTCCAGTCGGGCGAGATAGACATACTGATCGGCACCCATGCTTTGCTCACCGAGTCGGTAGCATTCGCCGACCTCGGCGTGGTGGTCATCGACGAGCAGCACCGCTTCGGTGTCGAGCAGCGGGCAGCCCTCCGGGACAAGGGCGACGGCGCGGCGGTGCCTGACGTGCTGGTGATGACCGCGACGCCGATCCCCCGCACTGCGGCCATGACCGTCTTCGGCGACCTCGACACGACGGTCCTCGATGAGCTGCCGCCCGGACGAACGCCGATCGCTACCACCTGGGCCAGGGGACCGGTGGAAGAGACAGCTGCCTGGGCACGAGTACGAGAGGAAGTAATGGGGGGCCGGCAGGCATACGTGGTGTGCCCGCTGGTCGAGGGATCCGAGAAGATCCAGGCCCGGTCTGCCGCCGAAGAGGTGGAGCGACTGGCGGCCGCGGAGCTGTCCGGGCTGCGCCTCGGCCTGCTCCACGGGCAGCTCCCGGCCCGGGACAAGGAGGCGGTGATGGCGTCCTTTCGTGCCGGAGCTCTCGACGTGCTGGTCGCCACGACGGTCATCGAGGTCGGCGTCGATGTCCCCAACGCCACCGTCATGGTGATAGAGGACGCCGACCGCTTCGGCATCGCCCAGCTCCACCAACTTCGGGGCCGGGTCGGGCGGGGAGCCGCCCGCTCCTGGTGCTACCTGCTGGGAGCGGGGACGACCCCCGAAGGTGAGGCTCGTCTCGAAGCCGTAGCGGCGAGCACGGATGGCTTCGAGTTGGCGGAGGTAGACCTTGACCTGCGCGGCGAGGGGACCATCCTCGGCACCCGCCAGAAGGGCGCCAGCGACCTAAAGCTGGCATCGCTGCGCAGGCACCGTAAGACCGTCGAGCTGGCCCGGGCGGTGGCATTCGAGATCGTCGACGCCGACCCGGCCCTGGCGGCCCACCGGGAGCTAGCGGACGAGATCCGTTTCCTCGTCGACGACGACGAGCGCGAGTTCCTTTTCAAGAGCTGATCTCCCTCCCCCCGCCCTCCTCCGGCATGATCGTGTCCCACCGGTCCCAGCAGTCAGCGCAGCGGTAGGTGAGCAAGTCGCCGGGATAGGGGGGGTCGTCCTCGGGCCAAGTGGTGAGGAGGTGGGCAGTGCCGCCGCAGTCGACGCAGGTGATGGTGGCGTCGGGAGGTGTCGGCATCTCGCCAGTGTGGCCCAATCTAAGCCGGGGGCTCGCTACCGTTCGTAGGTGCGAGTTGTAGCCGGGAAGGCGAGGGGGCGCTCCCTGCAGGCTCCCCCCGGGCGAGGGACACGTCCGACGGCGGACCGGGTCCGGGAAGCGGCGTTCTCAGCTCTGAGCAGCCTGTGGGGAGTCGAGGAGGCCATTGTCGTCGACCTCTATGCCGGGAGCGGTGCGCTCGGGATAGAGGCACTGTCCCGTGGCGCCGCCGGCGCCACCTTTGTAGAGCAGGATCGCGTCGCTGCTTCGGTGATCCGCACCAACCTCACCGTGCTCGGCCTCGACGGTCCCGGTGTGAGTGTGATGGTCTCCGACGCCATGGCCGTCGCCGGGTCCCGGGGCGTAGTGTCGAGCGCCGACTTGGTCTTCGCCGATCCTCCCTACCGCTTCGAGCGGTGGCCGGAGCTGCTCGGCCGCTTGGCCTCGGGAGGCTTCAGGGGGCTCGTGGTAGCGGAGACCGGTAGTCCCCTCACCGCGCCGGTGGGCTGGGATGTTGTCAGGGACAAGACCTACGGCAGTACCGTGGTCACCATGCTGAGCGCGGTGTCCGCTCCCTCTGAGGGAGGCCCGATTCAAGGAGGCATCCCCCGATGAGGACCGCCTTGTTCCCTGGCTCGTTCGACCCGTTCCACAACGGCCACCTGGAGATCGTGGAGACGGCCGCCAACCTGTTCGACCACGTGGTCGTGGCCCCGGTGCGCAACCCGCAGAAGGGCCAGGCGCTCTTCACGCTTGAAGAGCGCCAGCAAATGATCGCCGACTCCGTGGCGCACCTCGCAAACGTCAGCCTGGACAGCTTCGCCAGCCTTGTCGTCGACCTGGCCCGCTCCGTCCAGGCGGATGTCATCGTCAAGGGCCTGCGCGTGGCATCTGACGCTGAGTCAGAGCTGCAGCAGGCGCAGATGAACAAGTCGGTGGCTGGAATCGAGACCCTCTTCATCCCCTGCTCGTCGGAGTACACGTTTATCGCGTCCAAGTATGTCCGGGAGTTCGCCCGCTTCGGCGGCGCAGACCGGATCGGCACCATGGTGCCCGGCCCGGTCTTCACCAAGTTGAAGGAGAAATTCTCGCAGTGACCCATTTTCCGCCCTCGGGGCGACTCCGATGAGCGCGCTCGATCCGCGGCCCCAGGTGGACACCGAGGCGTTGGTGCGCAGGGTGATCGAGATCATCGAGAACACCCGGGCTCTCCCTCTCTCGTCATCGGTGAAGCTGGACAACAAGGACGAGGTGCTCGAGCTGCTCGACGAGGCGGTCAACCGCCTGCCGGATGAGGTTCGCAGCGCCCGCTGGATGCTCAAGGAGCGCGAGGAGTATCTGTTGAAGACCCAACGGGAGGCGGAAGAGATCGTCGAGTCCGCTCGCCAGCGGGCCGAGCGAATGGTGCAGCGCACCGAGATCGTCCGCGATGCCCAGCACACTGCCCGCCGAGCCCTCGAGTCGGCTCACGAGGAGGCGCGAAAGCTGCGTTTGGAAGCCGAGGACTACATCGACCAGAAGTTGGCATCCTTCGAGATCGTCCTCGAGCGGACGGTCAAGACCGTGGCTGCTGGCCGCCAGAAGCTGTCCGTCGCCCCGCCTCCCGTCGTACCTTCCGACTCCGGCATCGCTGGAGTGGACCTGACTGACGACACTCTCGGGGGGGAGGAGGCCTTCTTCGACCAGGATCGGAGCTAGCGATGCCGACCAACTCGTGGCTAGTGCCCATTACCGCCATCCGCCGCAGCCCCGGTACCAGTCGCTACGAGCGGCGAAGCGGTCCGGTAGAGGGGCTGTCTGACGAAGGCCTAGTCGTAGCGGGCACCACCGTGCCTGCCGGTGGCGAGGTGGAGGCCGACGTCGAGCTCAACGTCATCATCGGCGGTATAGAGATCAGTGGGGAAGTCTCTGCTCCGTGGGAGGGTGAGTGCCGGCGCTGCCTCCGGCCGGTCGGCGGCCAGCTGCGCGCCGAGGTTCGCGAGTTGTACCGGCCCCGCGACGGGTCAGCCGGCGACGATGAGGACGAGGAGACATATCCGCTTGCAGGAGAGCAGCTCGATCTCGCACCGCTGGTGCGAGACGCAGTCCTGCTGTCCCTGCCCCTCGCACCGTTGTGCCGGCCTGACTGCGCCGGTTTGTGCCCGAGTTGCGGGTCGGAGCTGGCCGAGGGCCCGTGCGGTTGTCGTCGCGCGACGGCGGACCCTCGATGGGAGGGCCTCGACGCCCTCGAGCCACGCGGGCAGGGCTGAGCAGATGCCGGCGTACAGCCGGCCAGCGCGCTCGGAGCGCCAGCACCTACACTGACCGGGCCCCAGCGCGCCAAGTGGCGCCCCCCGCACTATCACACAGGAAGCCCACGATGGCCGTCCCCAAGAAAAAGACATCCAAGGCGAAGAGCCGCAGCCGGAGAGCCAGCAATTGGACTCTTTCGGTCCCGGCGCGCAGCCTCTGCCCACAGTGCCACCAGGCCAAGCTGCCGCACGTGGTGTGCCCGGCGTGTGGCTGGTATCACGGGCGCCAGGCGCTCGACGTCGGCTGAGGGGCTGACGCTGGCGCCAGTGCTTCCGGTCGCGGTCGATGCCATGGGCGGCGACCGGGCCCCCGATCAAATAGTGCTCGGAGCCCGGCAGGCCGCCGAAGCTGGCCTTCCCGTGGTCCTCGTCGGGGATCCCGACCTGTTGGCCGACACCGGCGACTTGGAGGTGCTCCCGGCGCGCGAGGTCATCGGCATGGACGAGGACGCTGGTCGCAGCGTGCGGACGAAGAAGGACTCGTCGTTGGTGCGAGCCGCTGAGGCGGTGCGCGATGGCCGGGCGTCGGGGATGGTCAGCGCCGGCAACACCGGTGCCACGATGGCCAGCGCCCTGCTGCGGATGGGACGGCTGCGAGGCGTGGCCCGGCCGGCCATCGCCACGCCTATCCCGGTTCCGGGCACGACCCCCACGGTGCTGCTCGACGCTGGCGCCAACGCAGAATGCAGCGCGGCGTGGCTGCTCCAGTTCGCACAGATGGGTTCGGTCTTCGCCCGCCAGCGCTATGGGATCGCCCAGCCCCGCGTCGGCCTGCTCTCCATTGGCGAGGAGGAGACCAAGGGCAACTCGCTGGTCAAAGAGACCCACGCCCTCTTGGCGGACGGGCAAGCAGGTGGAGACGTCGACTTCATAGGTAATGTTGAGGGTCGCGACATCATGACCGACGCAGTCGATGTCGTCGTTACAGACGGCTTCACCGGCAACGTGGTGCTCAAGACCCTTGAGGGCTGCATGCGCTTTGCTATGCGCAGCGTCCTGGCGTCTTTCGAGACCAATGACGAGGCCAGGGCTGCCGGGGCCGCATTGCTCCCGAGCCTCCTTCCTTTCGCTGAGGCGATGGATCCCGACACCACTGGTGGTGCCGTTCTGCTCGGCGTCTCGGGGATCTGCGTCATAAGCCACGGGTCCTCCAGCGCCCGTGCCCTTGTCAATGCCGTGCGGGTCGCGCACACTGCAGCTACCGATGGCCTCGTCGGCCTTCTGGCCGCTGCGGTGTCCTGACCGCCCTACGGGATCGCGACGCCTGCTCGCGGTAGATTCCGCTCTGAGCCCACGAGGAGAACCTCCCTTGCCCGCCGAGACCCACGTCGAACGCAGTCCCCTCGATCGCCAGCAGGTCCTGGACCTGGTGCGCGGTTGCCTGGCCGACATCCTGGAAGTCGAGCCCTCGTCGATTGCCGAGAGTGCCAGCTTCGGCGACGACCTCGGTGCCGACTCCTTGGCGCTCATCGAGCTGGTCGAGGCGCTCGAAGAGGAGCTGGGTGAGCGATCCGTCGGCTTCCGCATCGACGACGAGGATCTCGAGGATCTGAAGACGGTGCGTGACGCCGTGGACTACGTCGTCGCCAAGCTCGACGCGGCCTGAGGCCGCGCTCGACGCCCGGGACCACTCCTGTCAACCGAACGCATCCCGCCACTCAGCACCGTGACCGTCGCCGCCCGGACCGTTGCGCATCGCGCTCTAGCTGATCGGCTCGGGTGGGACGTTCGGGACCAACTGATGCTCGCCCAGTCGCTGGCGCATCGCTCCTGGTGCGCCGAGCATCCTGAGCAGCTGTCCAACGAGCGCTTGGAGTTCCTGGGTGACTCGGTGCTCGGTCTGGTGGTCACCGACCACCTTTACCGGACGTATCCGGATTTACCGGAAGGAGAGCTGGCCAAGGTGCGCGCCGCGGTGGTCAACTCCGCGTCGCTGGCGGAGGTGGCAGCGGAGCTCGGGGTGGGCGAGGCCATCCTGCTCGGCAAGGGCGAGGATCAGTCCGGCGGACGGGAGAAGCCGTCGATCCTGGCCGATGCCATGGAAGCTCTCCTTGGCGGCATCTACCTGGACCGCGGTTGGCTGGACGCGGAGCGCGTCGTCATGCGGCTTCTAGGCGAACGGATAGAGGAGGCGGCGGCCGGTCCCGGCGGTCACGACTACAAGACCCGCCTCCAGGAGATGTGCGCTCGCAGCTTCCAGGATCTCCCCGTGTACCGGGTGTCGGACGAGGGTCCCGACCACGCCAAGCATTTCGAGGCGGTCGTCGAAGTCGAGGGGCGCCAGCGTGGTGCCGGGCGGGGCCGCTCGAAGAAGCAGGCCGAGCAGGCTGCCGCGAGAGCGGCGTGGCAGGATCTGAGAGCGCTGGACGAAGCTGCGGGGAGCGGCTCCGCCGATGATGCCGCCGGTCAGCCGGCCGGCGGCCGCTAGACAGTTCGCGGACCGCGTTAGGTGCCGGAGCTGCCGGAGGTCGAGACAGTCCGGCGCGGCGTCGCCGGTGCCTTCGCCGGCCGAGAGATCATCGCGGTCACTGCCGGCGGTGGCCGGACCACCCGCCGGCACTCCGACGTCAAAGCCTTTGTCGGTCGCTGCCAAGGCCAGGTCGTCGAATCGGTCGATCGGCGCGGCAAGTACCTCCTCCTGCGGCTGGGCAGCGGCGACGTCGTCGTCGTCCACCTCGGCATGAGCGGGCAGTTGCTTCGCGGCGGGGTTCTGGACCCCCCGGTGCGACACACGCATGTGGAGTGGTCGTTCGCCGGGGGCACCCAGCTGCGCTTTGTAGACCCGCGCACCTTTGGGGAGGTCTTCGTCACCCGCGCCGATGCGGGCGGCGCGGTCCCCGAGCTGGCCCTGCTAGGTCCCGATGCCCTCGAAGGCCTGCCCAGGTGGAGCAGCCTGGCCGCAGTCCTCGTCGGCCGGAGCGGCCGGCTGAAGCCATTGCTCCTCGATCAGCACCGGCTGGCGGGGATCGGCAATATCTACGCCGACGAGATCCTCTTCGCTGCGAGGCTTGCCGGGGACCGACGAGCCGACTCCCTGTCTTCGGCAGAAGTCCGCCGCCTCCACGCCGCTATCACGGGGATCCTCGAGGCAGCGGTCGCCCATCGCGGATCATCACTGTCTGACGCGCAGTACCGGGACGTTGACGGTGCCGTTGGCGACTACCAGCTGCACCACGCCGTCTACGCCCGCGAAGGCCAGCCCTGCCTGCGCTGCGGTCGACCCATCAGCCGTCGACGGGAGAGGGGCCGCTCCAGCTTCTCCTGCCCTCGCTGCCAGCGCTGAAGCGAGGGTTACCCAACCCGGCCTTGCGGCCCCGCTAGGTTGGCGAGCGCGTGTTCCTCAAGTCCCTGACGCTGAAGGGGTTCAAGTCGTTCGCCGACTCGACCACCCTGGAGTTCGAACCCGGCGTCACCGTGGTCGTGGGTCCCAACGGGAGTGGCAAGTCCAACGTGGTGGACGCCGTGGCATGGGTGCTCGGCGCCCAGGGGCCTCGTACGGTGCGCTCCGCCAAGATGGAGGATGTCATCTTCGCCGGCACGCCCAAGCGAGCGGCGCTCGGGCGCGCCGAGGTGGCGCTCACGATCGACAACGCGGCCGGGCTGCTGCCGATCGAGTTCTCCGAGGTGACCATCGCCAGGACGCTGTTTCGGACAGGCGAGTCCGAATACTCCATCAACCGCTCACCATGCCGGCTTCTGGACATCCAGGAGCTGCTCTCTGACACAGGCGTGGGTCGCCAGCAGCACGTGATTGTCTCGCAAGGCAACCTGGACACCATTTTGAGCTCACGGCCCGAAGACCGGCGGGTCGTCATCGAGGAGGCGGCCGGTGTCCTCAAGTACCGGCGGCGCAAGGAGCGATCGGAGCGACGGCTGGAGTCGACCGAGGCGTCCCTGGTGCGACTGCAGGACCTGCTCCGCGAGGTTCGCCGCCAGCTGCGACCGCTCGAGAAGCAGGCGGAGGCGGCTCGCCGCCACGGTGACCTAGTCGCCGAGCTGACCGCCCTGCGCCGATACCTCGCCGGTCGGGAGCTGGCGGCGATCGAGGGACGCATGGCCGGCGGAGCTCGGTCCAAGGCCGAGCTGGGGGAGCAGGAAATGTCCCTGCGACAGGCCCTGTCCCACCTCGACGCGGCGGTGCTCGAGGCCGAGCTCGCGGCCGACCAAGCGCGCCGCCAGCAAGAAGGCGCTGACCTAGGAGATGTGGTCTCGACCGCAGAGGGTCTGCGGGCGCGAGCGCGCGGGCTCACAGCCTTGCTCGACGAGCGGCGGCGCGGTGTGGCTCGCGCTCTCGAAGCCGCTGTCGACCACGACGTCATCGCCAGCCTGGAGTCCGAGGCGGCTGCGCTGACCGAGCAGATGGGAGCGGCGGAGCGCGCTGCGGAGCTCCTGGTCCCCGACGAGGAGGAACTGCTGGCAGCCGAAGCTGCGGTCCGCGAGGAGGCCGCCGAGGTCGAGGCCCACTGGGGCGGCGATGGTCGGAGAGCCCCAGTCGATCCGGCCGCCGAGGTGCGCGCTGAGCTGCGGGCGCTGCGGGACGCCGTGGAGCGAGCGCGCGCTGAGTTGCGCCGGCTCGACGCCCGCAACACGGGCGTGGACGAGCGGGCCGGCAGGCTCGGCAACGAGGCGGGGCGGCTTCGGCAGGTGCTGGTCGAGTGCGACGCGGGCGCCTCCGACCTCGAAGCTGCCGCCGCTACCGCCAGCGAGATGCTGGCGGCCGCGGAAGTAGCCAGCGCAGCCGCCGAGGAGAGCCGGCGCAGTGCCGACGCGGATCGTCATCGGTGGGAGGCCCGGGGCGAGGCGCTGGCTCAAGCGCTGGACGAGGCGCGAGCGAAGGCGGGGGCGGAGCGGCTGTCGGCGATCGACGGGGTCCTCGGGACTCTGCTGGAGCTGGTCGATGTCGACGAGGGTTGGGAGGTGGCGTTCGAGTCGGCTGCTGGAGAGGCCATAGCAGCGGTCGTGGTAGCCGACCCGGACGCAGCCTGCGCCGCCCTCGGCACCCTCCGGGACCTGGACGTGCCAGGGGCGGTCCTACCGGTGCAGGGCGCGCCGGGCGGTTTTGCTTCCCCCCCTCCGCCGGCTGGTACTGACCTGCTGCGGGGGCACGTGCGAGCTCGCCTGCCTGGCGTCGAAAAGATGCTCGACCGGCTCCTGGCTGGCGCGGTAGTGGTCGCGGGCGGCTGGGAGCTCATGGTGACCGTCGCGACGGCTCATCCCGAGCGCATCGTGGTCAGCCGCGAAGGTGACCGGGCTGCCGGGGGGGTATGGCGGGTCGGAGCAGGGGGCGCAGGGGTGACGGGGGCGGCTCTCGACGAGGCACTGCAGCGGACCACAGCCTCGGCCGAGTCGGCGGCCGCCGCTGGTGGTGCTGCACGCTACGCACGCACTGTTCTGGACGAGGCGCGTAGCACCCGGGCCGAAGCGGTGAGGGCGGTCGACGCCAATCGGTCGCGTCGACGGGCTGCGGCCGACGCGTTGGCGCGCACGGAGTCTGATCTGGCCGACGCAAGGCGAGATAGTGAGGCTACCGGTGGACATCGGTCCGAGATGGCCAGCCGTCTGGAGCGTGAGGAGGCCCGGATCACTGAGCTGGAAGGCATGCTTCCGGCCCTCGAAGCCGAGGCCGCCGCAGAAGCCGAGGCCGCGATGGCCGAGCGAGCGGCACGCTCACGGCTAGCCGAGCGGGCTACGGCCGCCGGCGCCTTGCGCCGGGAGCTCGAAGTGCGCGCCGCGGGCCTGGAAGAGCGTCGGGCACTGACCGCTCGGCGGTTGGCTCAAGTTGATGAGCGCTTGGCCCGCACGACTGCGGAGCGTGCTCACGCCGCCGTCCGTCGTGTACAGCTACTCGCAGCCGACCGTGCGACAGGGCGCCTGGCGGCCATGGTCGCCTCGCGCGAGACCGACCTCGACGCAGCGGTCGAGCGACTCCGGGCTGCCCGGCGGGCGGAGAGCGACTCCATCAGGGCCGTGACCGACCGCTTGGAGGTGCTGCGCAAGGAGCGCGCCACTGCGGAGCGCCAGTTGAGCGAGACGCGGGAGCGGCAGAGCCGGGCTGAGGTCGACGAGGCAGAGGCTCGTGTGCGGCTGGAGACACTGACCGAATCGGTCCGGCGGGACCTCGACTGCGAGCCGGAGGCCACCAGAGGAGCCCCTGAACCGGACCTGCCGCCTGGTACCAGCGCCACCAGCCGGCGTTCCGAGCTGGAGCGCGAGCTGCGGCTGATGGGCCCCATCAACCCGTTGGCGCTCGAGGAGCACACTGCGTTGCAGGAGCGGCACACGTTCCTGGAGGCGCAACTGGAGGACGTTCGCTCCGCGCGCCGGGAGCTCTCGAAGGTGATCAAGGCGGTCGATGCCGAGATAGTCGAGGTCTTCCGTTCTGCTTATGCCGACGTGGCCGACAACTTCGAGAAGCTCTTCGCCACGTTGTTCCCGGGGGGCCAGGGGCGGCTACGCCTGACCGATCCCGACCACCTGCTCGAGACCGGCATCGAGGTCGAGGCTCGGCCGTCCGGCAAGAACGTGCGCCGCCTCTCCCTGCTCTCCGGCGGCGAGCGCAGCCTCACTGCGATGGCGTTCCTCTTCGCGGTGTTCCGCAGCCGGCCCTCGCCCTTCTACCTGATGGACGAGGTCGAGGCCGCTCTCGACGACGTCAACTTGCACCGCTTCTTGGGCTTGGTGCACGAGTTCCGGGACGAGGCACAGCTCGTGATCGTCTCCCACCAAAGGCGCACTATGGAAGCGGCAGACTGTCTCTATGGGGTGACTATGGCGCCGGGCGGCTCGTCGCGGGTCGTCAGCGAGAGGGTGGCCACGGCGCCGGTCAGCCCTGCCAGCTGACCTGGGACCAGACGCAGACCCCCCCTGTGCAGCTGGTCGGCGGGCGCCCGACGAGCCACCGGAAGAATCCCAGTGGGTCGGTCCCCACCGGCTGGGCCAGGACCGTAAGTACGTGCCAATCGCTCAGCTGGGCTCGCAGCGCTTGGCGCAAGGCCGCGGTCCTGGCAGGAGGCGGGCCTGCCACCACCTCCGACAAAGTTCGCTCCACGATCGTGCTGGCGGTGTACACCGATCCGCTGCCGGAGGCGGCAGGGAGGACGAAGTAGCCGCCTGGCATCGAGAACCTGAAGCGGGCGCTGGCCTGCCAGGTCTCGGCGTTGGAGAGGGTGTTGGTGGCGATGGGGTAGACGAGAGCGACGCTGCCTTCGGGCACGACTCGTACATCGTCGGAGGTGAAGAACCGAGGTATTCCCACCGGACCCTGCGAGGCGTAGGGCCACGCGGGGAGGAGGGGCAACGCGACCAGGGCGGCCACAGCCACCGGCAGGACGGCGGCCCACCGCCGGGGTCGGAGGGCCGCCCGGTGACGTCCAGGAGGAGCTGTCACCCTCCGGCGGAGCATGTCGAGGACGATGGCCACCGCCACGCTGGCGAAGAGATCGACGTAGAGGGAGTAGCGCACCGGGAAGGCCTGGTTGACGATCGGGGTCTTGTAGAGAAACGCCGCGGGCAGTGGCACCTTGGCGTCGTACCTGGCGAAGCGGGAGAGCCCGAAGTGGAGCGAGACCCCGAGAGACAGCACGAAGGCGCTGGCGGTCAGGACAACCGCCGCCGTCACTCGGCGGGAGCGGGCCAGGAAGGGGGAGGCCAGAAGCAGGAGCACCAGTGAGACACCGAGGTAGGTGCCGTTCTCTACGGGGTTGCCCCCGATGCGGTCACCGAGAGAGTGGAGGTGCCGGGTAGCCACGGCGAACAGGGATGAGGGAAGCAGGGGAGCGAACAGGGAGGAAAAGTAGAAGCGGTAGCCGGAAACCGCGCCGCGGACGTGAGCGGTTCCGGCAAAGGCAACGTATAGCGGCCACGCCAGCACCAGGAGTGAGACGACGGCTGCAGAGGCAACCGCCGCGGCGAGGTGGCGCGCTCCTTCCCTAACCGCCTGCCGGTTGAACAGAGCGGTGACGACGACCGCGAGCGCGGCGAACACAGCAGTCGTGGCCAGGATCTCCGAGGAGATGAAGAACTGGACGACGACGAGAACCCCGAGCCGGACGCCGATGGCTCGCGGAGAGCGCCTCCGCTCGACGAGGAGGTCGTAGAGGAGCAGCATGATCAGGGGCGGCACCGGTACGAACGCGAGGTTGAGGTGGCCGGCCCCCTGGGCTACCTCGTAGGGCCCGAATCCATAGAGCAGTCCGGCAAACCAAGCGATCCACCGGGAAGCTGTGAAGCGGCGAGCGAGGAGGTAGGCGCTGCCGGCAGAGAGCGGGAAAGCCAGCATCCACCAGAGGTTGAGAGTGGCGACCGGCCCCCAGAGCGCCGTGACGGGTGAGCCCACCAGCCCGAGCAGCGGCATAGACGTGTTGTCGAGGAGGTTGAGGCCGAAGGGATAGTTGGCGACTGTGGCCACGAAGGGGTCGTGGCCGTGGGAGACGGCCCAAGGCACGTAGGCCAGGTGCCATGCAAATGTCGCCGAGTCGCCCGCTCCGTTGCTCATGGCCACCGAGGTGGGGTGGATGAGGATGTGCCAGAACGCGGTGGCTGACGCAGCCAGATAGCTTGCCCCGACCAGCAGGCCCGGGACGATGGCTCTCCGCGGCACGGGTTGTCCTTCTAGCACAGAGCTCCGGGAGGTCGGGGCTGCACGGCACGCCCGCCGCTGTCTACCTCCGCGGACGGCTACCGTCGCGCCCCATGTCGAGCCTCGATCCGGCGCAGTCGACGCCTGAGCAGCGGCTCGAGGCGGTGGCGCCCGGGTACCTGGCCCAGGTTCGGAGGGCTACGGAGGACCTGGCCGCGCCTTCGGGATCCGACCAGGTGTCCGCCTGGATCGGCGCCCTGGAGCACCTGTCCATCCCGGTCGAGGCGCCCGTCCGGTCTCGGCGCCGGGGAGGTCGCCTGGTGAAGGTGGCGCTCACCCGGGCGCTGGCCCACCGTACGACCCAGATCTCCGATCACCTCCTCGCTACGGGTCGGGCCTTTGCCAACCTGGCCGCAGTGCTTGATCAGCGGACCACCCAGGCTGAGCAGGAGGTGCGGGGGGCCCGTGAGGAGTTGGCGAGGCTGAGAGAGCGCATCGTGGCGCTCGAGCGGGCACGGCGTTGATCCTTCGGGTGGCGGCGCCCCCTGCGCGGCGGTGATGCGCGTCTTGATCGACGCAGGTCCGCTGCTCGGCCCGCAGTCGGGGGTAGGGAGCTTTACCGGCGGATTGCTTGGCGCCCTGGCGGCGATTCCGGAGATCGACGCTGCCGCCTACGCCACAACGATTCGGGGGAGGCGCACCCTGACCCAGGCGCTGCCGACCGGGGTCCAACTGCGCAACGTGCCGGTGCCGGGACGCGTGGTGTCCTTCGCCTGGCGACGCTTCGACGGGCCACCTGTCGAGTGGGTCGCCGGGCGCTGCGCCGTCGTTCACGGCACGAATTACGTGGTACCTCCGTCCCGGCGACCGCGTGTGGTCACGGTTCACGACATGTCACCGGTGCGTTATCCCGAGCTGTGCGACGCAATCGTGCGGTCATTCCCCGACCGGATTCGGCGCGCTCTGGAGGGCGGGGCGTTCGTACACACTCACTCCCCGTTCGTGGCCGACGAGATCGCCGAGCACTTCGGTGTCCCCCGCGATCGAGTTGCAGTGGTGGCGTCGGGAGTGCCTCGCATGACTCCCACCGCTCGCCCGGAGGTGGCTGAGGAAGTCCAGCGAAAAGGCTCGTACATCCTGGCTGTGGGCACGGTAGAGCCCAGGAAGGACTACACGACACTTGTGCGTGCTTTCGAGCAGCTGGCACCCGACCTTCCCGACGTGCGCCTCGTGATCGTCGGGCGCGCCGCCAACGGGTACGAGACCTTCGCCGACGTGGTTTCCAGGTCGCCGGTCAGTGGTCGCATCGAGGTCCTTGGGTATGCATCACCGGAACTGCTCGGGGAGCTGCTACGTCGGGCTGAGGTACTGGCTTACCCGTCACTGTACGAAGGGTTCGGGTACCCCCCTCTTCAGGCGATGGCCGCCGGTGTCCCCGTGGTCGCCACCGACGCCGGGGCCATCCCCGGCACGGTAGGCGACGCTGCGACTCTCGTACCGGTCGGCGACGTCGACTCCATGGCCGGTGCTCTCGGTCGCCTGATCGATGGAAGCGACTCCCGAGCGGAGTTGATTGCGCGGGGTCGGAGCAGAGCGGCTCTTTACTCATGGGAGCGTTGCGGCCGGGAGATGGCTTCGCTGTACGCGAGGATCGTGGACGGGGGCTCCTAGACCCGTTGGGGCTTGCCTAGGCTCGCCCCCGCCATGCTCACGCTCATCATCGTCTTGATCGTCCTTGCCGTCCTCGTGGCGACATCGGCGACGTTCCTACTCACGGGCCGCCGGCGCGGCCGCTTGCCCGTGGCGCCCCCGACGCGCCCATCGGCGGTCGACGCCCCGCCCTCGGTCGTCGAGGCCGCCCCGTCCGAGGTCGTCGAGGCCGCCCCGTCCGAGGTCGTCGAGGCCGCCCCGTCCGAGGTTGTCGAGGCCGCCCTGTCCGAGGTTGTCGAGGCCGCCCTGTCCGAGGTTGTCGAGGGCGTCCCATCCGAGGTCCTCGAGGTAGTCGAACCACCAAGGGTCCGGGACCGGCTCGGCAAGGCCCGTGCTCTGTTCTCCGAATATCTGAGTGCAGTCCGAGGGCGCGACCACATCGACGACGACACCTGGGGCCAGCTCGAAGAAGCACTGATCCTCGCCGACGTCGGCGTCGAGGCTACCGGCAGGATGCTTGGTGACCTGCGCTCCCGGGCGAGGAAGGAGGGCATCGCAAGCCCCGACGCCCTTCTCGAGGCCCTGAAGTCCGACATGGTCGACCTCCTGCACGGTGATCGGGAGCTCCACCTCCAGGCCGGTGCAACCAGCGTGTGGCTTTTCGTGGGTGTCAACGGCGTGGGCAAGACGACGACGATCGGGAAGCTGGGCCTCAGGACGCAGCGCGAGGGTCACAGCGTGGTCATGGCAGCTGGGGACACCTTCCGCGCCGCCGCGGCCGACCAGTTGGCCATGTGGGCGCAGCGAGTCGGTGCCGAGGTGGTGAGGGGCAACGAAGGCGGCGATCCGGGAGCGGTGATCTTCGACGCCGTCCAGCACGCCGCAGCTCGCCGCGCCGATTTGGTGCTGGCCGACACCGCGGGGCGGCTGCATACCAAGGTCAACCTCATGGAGGAGCTGAAGAAGGTCCGTCGGGTGGCCGGCCGCGAGCCGGGGGTGGTTACCGAGGTCCTCCTCGTGATCGACGCGACCACGGGGCAGAACGGTCTGGTCCAGGCGAAGCAGTTCGCCGACGCCGTCGAGGTCACCGGTGTGGTCCTGACCAAGCTGGACGGCACTGCCAAGGGCGGGATCGCCCTGGCCATCACCTGCGATCTGGGTATCCCCATCAAGCTCGTGGGACTGGGCGAAGGGGCGGAGGACCTCGTCGACTTCGACGCCTCGGAGTTCGTCGATGCCCTCGTGGGCAGCGACTAGGGGGGCGTCCCAGGGCGCCACGCCCGTCGTCTACCCTTGTAGACCGCATGTTCGAGTCCCTGACCGACCGGTTCGACACCATCTTCACCCGCCTCCGCGGCCGGGGACGGCTCAGCGAAGCCGACATCGACGAGGCGCTGCGCGAGATCCGCCTGGCCCTCCTGCAGGCCGATGTCAACCTGCGGGTCGTGCGGGATTTCGTGGCGCGAGTGCGCGAGGCGCTGGTGGGGATGGACTTGTCGACCAGCCTCACGCCAGGTCAGCAGGTTGTCAAGGTCGTCCACGACGAGCTCCGCCGAATCCTCGGCGGGGAGACTCTCAAGGTCACCTACGCGTCGCGCCCTCCGACCGTCGTGCTGCTTGCGGGCCTGCAGGGTTCGGGCAAGACGACCGCTGCTGGCAAGCTGGCAGCCTGGTTCAAGCGCCGGGAAGGCCGCAACCCGCTGCTCGTGGGCGCCGACCTCCAGCGTCCGGCCGCCGTGGAGCAGCTCGCGATCCTCGGGGCGCAGGCCGGCGTCCCAGTGTTTTCCGACCCATCCGATCCCGTCACCGTGGCCAAGAAGGGCCTCGCTGAAGCTGTTCGGCTCGGCCGCGACGTCCTAATCGTGGACACTGCCGGTCGGTTGTCGATCGACGTCGACCTGATGGAGGAGGTCCGGCGGATTTCCGAGTCCGTCGAGCCGCATTACACCTTCCTCGTGATCGACGCCATGACCGGCCAGGACGCCGTGGCCACGGCCGAGTCGTTCCACCGAGCGCTCGAGCTCGACGGAGTGATCCTGACCAAGATCGACGGCGATGCCCGCGGCGGCGCAGCTCTGTCGGTCAAGGAGGTTGTCGGGCGACCTATCGTATTCGCCTCGACAGGTGAGAAGCAGGACGAGTTCGAGCTGTTCCACCCCGACCGGATGGCGGACCGGATCCTCGGGATGGGTGACGTGCTGACCCTCATCGAAAAGGCCGAGGCGCACGTCGACCAAGCCGGTGCCGAAGAGGCGATGGCTCGCTTGCAGCAAGGACGTTTCAGCCTCGAGGACTTCCTGGAGCAGATGCAGCAAGTCAAGAAGATGGGCTCGCTGTCGGGGCTGGTCGGGATGATGCCGGGCCTTCCCAAGGAGTTGCGCAACGCCGAGATCGACGACAACGCCCTCGGGCCGATCGAGGCCATCATCCGGTCGATGACCCCCGGAGAGCGGCGCGACCCCTCGTTGATCAACGGGTCGAGGCGGCTGCGCATCGCTAACGGGAGCGGTACCACGACCACTGAGGTCAACGCCCTGCTCGACCGCTTCAAGCAGATGCAGGTATACATGCGCCAGATGGCCGGGATGCCCGGTCTCGGGGGTCGGGTGGCCCGATCGGCCGTCCGCCGGAACAATAAAAAGGCTGCCAAGAAGTCCAAGAAGCGCGGCCGCTAGGCTGCTAGGCCGACGATATACCAGGAAGAGACGACACACATGGCCGTGAAACTCCGCCTCATGCGGATCGGAAAGAAGAAGCAACCCGTCTACCGGGTCGTTGCCGCAGACAGCCGCTCGCCTCGCGACGGCCGGTTCATCGAGATCCTCGGGACCTACGAGCCCCGCATCGAGCCGTCGCGCGTGGTGATCGACAACGACCGCGCCGTCCATTGGCTGTCCGAAGGCGCCCAGCCCACCGACACGGTGACCCGGCTGCTAACCGGGTGTGGCGCCATGGAACAGTGGAAGACTGGGATCAAGCCGGTGGACACGACGACCTCAGCGGCCGGCGAACCATGACCGAGACGGTCGACTCCACCCTGGTGGAGGCTCCCCGGGCGGTAGCTGTCCTCAGTTACCTCGCCACCCGCCTCGTCGATGGCCCCGAGCAGGTCAGAATAGAGACCAGCCCGTCACGCAACGGTGTGAAGCTCTCCCTCTCGGTCGCCCCCGAGGACATGGGCAAGGTTATCGGCCGTCGCGGCCGGATCGCCCAGTCGATCCGCAGCGTCGTGCGGGCCGCCGGCGCTCGCGAAGGCGTCGACGTCAGCGTCGACATCGTCGACTGATTCCCTCGGAGGGTGGGGCTGCTGGGGTACCCGCCAGTCCCTCGGATCTGCTCGACGTCGGCACCGTGGTCCGTCCCCACGGCTTGCGCGGCCAGGTCGTCGTGACGCTTACGACCAATCGCTCGGAGCGGGTCGCGCCGGGCTCGGTGCTCCAGACCGAACGGGGCACGCTGGAGGTCCTAGCGTCCGCCCCAGCCCCGGGCGGCGGCGGCCCTGGTCGGTGGGTGGTGACTTTTCGCTCCATCGAGGGCCGGGAAGGGGCGGAGGCCATTCGTGGCTTGGTGCTGAGAGCTCAACCATTGCAGGATCCCGGCGTGCTCTGGGTCCACGAACTGATCGGCTCTCGGGTGCATGACGTCGAGGGCGTAGATCGCGGAGCCGTGAGTAGCGTGCAGGCCAACCCTGCGAGCGACCTCCTGGTCCTCGACTCCGGGGCACTCGTGCCGCTGTGCTTCGTCGTTGACCACGGACCAGGCGAGGTCACCATTGACGTGCCCGCCGGCCTCTTCGACGACGCGTGACGAGTATGCGAATCCGCATTCTGACCATCTTCCCCAGCCTGGTCGCACCGTGGTTCGACGCCAGCCTGATCGGGCGGGCGCAGCGCTCCGGACTGCTCGACCTCGGGGCCATCGACCTCCGGTCGGCGGCCAGTGACCCGCATCGGTCGGTCGATGACAGCCCCTTCGGAGGGGGTCCCGGCATGGTGCTCGCCCCTCGCCCGGTATTCGCCGCGGTGGAGGCTTCTGATGTTCCGCGCCCGCTGTTGCTGCTCGGCCCAGGTGGCCGCCGCTTCGATCAGGGCTGGGCGGCGGAGCTGGCGGCCGGGCCCGGGTTCTCTTTGCTCTGCGGGCGCTACGAAGGGGTCGATCAGCGCATTGTCGACCACTTGGTGGACGAGGAAATGTCCCTGGGCGACTTCGTGCTCTCGGGTGGCGAGTCTGCCGCGCTGGTCGTGGTGGAGGCAGTCGGCCGACTCGTGCCAGGCGTCATGGGCAACCGGGGTTCCGCCGAGGAGGAAAGCTTTTCCGACGGGCTCCTCGAGTACCCCCACTACACCCGGCCGGCGTCGTTCCGGGGCTGGGAAGTGCCGGAGGTGCTGCGATCGGGCGACCACGGCCGGGTCGCTCGCTGGCGCCGGGCGCAAGCGCTGGCCCGCACCCGCGATCGCCGGCCGGACCTCTGGGCGGCACGCGGCGGTGCCGCCCCGGCGGACGCCGCACTTCTGGCCGAGTTCGGCTTGGAGGGGGAGCACACCGGGTCCCGGTAGCTCATGCTCCGCCTGATCCTCTATCCTGAGATGTCCCCCGGGGGACCTCGTCCCCCAGCAGCTACGGAGCCCCGTGATGAATCCCACCGACCTGGTCGATCGTGACAGCCTGCGCGACGACGTGCCCGACTTCGCTCCCGGCGACACCCTCAAGGTGCACGTGCGGGTGGTCGAGGGTAGCCGTGAGCGGGTGCAGGTCTTCCAGGGAGCGGTAATCCGGCGACAGGGCAGCGGCCTTCGCGAGACCTTCACTGTCCGCAAGCTGAGCTTCGGTGTGGGAGTGGAGCGGACCTTCCCTCTCCACTCGCCGGTTATCGCCAAGATCGAGCCGCTGACGGTCGGCGACGTGCGGCGAGCGAAGCTGTACTACCTGCGAGATCGCACCGGCAAGGCGGCGAAGATCAAGGAGAAGCGGGTCGTTCGCTGACGGCGGCCGCTGCGCTACGTCTGCGTCTGCACGCCCTACCATGGGTAGCATGAGCACCTCGGGTCCTGTGGTGATGAGGAAGGATCAGTCGCAATGAGCGCCGAGGACCTCGAGCGCTACGAAACCGAGATCGAGCTTCAGCTGTACCAGGAGTACCGGGCTGTCCTGCCGATGTTCAAGTACGTCGTCGAGACCGAGCGCCGCTTCTACCTGGCCAACGACGTGAAGCTGGAGGCCAAGGGCGACGGCAGCCGGACCTTTCTCGAAATCGAGCTCGGGGACGCCTGGGTGTGGGATATGTACCGTCCGGCCCGATTCGTGTCGTCGGTGCGGGTGGTTACTTTCAAAGACGTCAACGTCGAGGAGCTCCCCGAGAAGGAGCTCTAGCCATCCCCGGGACCGCGCCGCGTCCCGCGCAGGACCGGGTGGATCGACGGCGGGCGCTCGGCGTTGCTGGAGAGGAGCTGGCTGCGGCTTGGTACCGAGATCACGGATACGAAGTCGTGGTTCGCAATTGGCGATGCCGCGAGGGCGAATTGGACCTCGTCGCCCGGCTCGGACGATCCGTCGTGTTCTGCGAGGTCAAAACCCGAACCACGGATGCGTTCGGTGTGCCTGCCGAGGCGGTGACCCATAGCAAGCGTGCCCGGATACGCCGCCTGGCGGCGCGCTGGCTCGCGGAGTGGGATGGGCCGCGACCGAGTGAGATCCGCTTCGACGTCGCTTCGGTGATGGATGAGCACGTCGAACTGATCGAGGGGGCCTTCTGACCGCTGATGGCCGCCGCGCCCTCTCCCCGCCGTCTCTAGCGGTGCACCTCGGTCGGCCGCCACGTGCCCCAGGTGGCGCGCTCAACCCCGACGTCGTGCTCTCCTCCACCTTTCACCAGGGAGGGGGCCTTATGTACGGGCGGGACGGCAACCCAACCTGGACAGCTCTCGAGGAGGCGGTGGGCGGACTGGAGGGGGGGATGGCCCTGTCGTTCTCCTCCGGTCTGGCTGCGATCGCCGCAGTGTTGGAGTGCCTGCCCGTGCCCGGCCGGGTAGTCGTGGCGTCCGACGCCTACAGCGGGACCCGCCGGTACCTGGCCGACGTGGCTGCCCGGGGCAGGCTGCGGTACCGCACGGTCGATATCGCCAACACCGGGGCCACCCTGGAGGCGTGTGCCCAGGTCGTGGACACACCTGGACGACCGTCAGGTGCACCGGGTGATCTCGGCTCCAGTGGAATCTTGTGGCTCGAGTCACCGACCAACCCGCTACTGGCCATCGCCGACCTGGAATCCCTAGCCGCCGGTGCCCACCTCTTGGGCATGGACGTCGTCGTGGACAACACCTTCGCCACGCCCTTGCTCCAGCGTCCGCTCGACCTGGGGGCCGACGCCGTCGTGCATAGTGCCACGAAGTGGCTGGCTGGACACTCCGACGTCGTCCTGGGCGTTGCTGTCACCCGCCGAGAGGACGTCCATGCTGCACTGAGCACCCGCCGTTCGCTCCACGGTGGCATTCCCGGGCCATGGGAAGCGTGGCTCGTCCTGCGTGGCATACGGACGCTGGACGTACGGCTGCAGCGGTCGCAGTCGAACGCTGCGGAACTCTCGACACGCCTCCGAGGTCACCCGCAGGTGACTGCCGTGCGCTACCCAGGCTTGCCGGACCACCCAGGCCATGACCTGGCCACCCGACAGATGGCGGGCTTCGGGGCCATGATCGCCTTCGAGGTCCCCGGCGGAGCCGATGCTGCCGAAGCGGTCGTGGCCCGTTGCCGCCTGGCCACCGCCGGGACCAGCCTCGGGGGGGTCGAGACCCTGGTGGAGCGGCGGGGGCGCTGGGCGGGGGAGGAGGGCCTGCCGGCGGGACTGATCCGGTTGTCGGTCGGGATCGAGGACGTAGACGACTTGTGGGACGACCTCGAGGCAGCCCTCTCATGATCCCACCGCGGTAGCGTCCCTCCGAGCCTCGGAGGGACGCTACCGTGCGCGGCCATGGATTCCCTCCTCGTCGAGCGGGCTGACGGAGTGGTCACCGTGACCATCAACCGGCCCGACAAGTACAACGCGGTCACGACCGAGATGTGGCCCGCCTTGACCGACATCTTCCAGGAGGTGGCCGCCTCCGAGACCGACCGGGTGCTGGTGTTGACCGGGGCGGGCGAGGCGTTCTGCTCCGGGGCCGACCTGTCGTCGCTAACGGACAAGGACGCTCCGGCGCCGGCGTTGTCCTCCATGCGCCGGGTCGGCGATGCGGCGCTGGCCCTGATACGGCTCCCGAAGCCGACGATCGCCCGCGTCAACGGTGTTGCGGCCGGCGCCGGCGCCAACATGGCGCTGGCCTGCGACCTGGTCGTTGCGTCCGAGGGCGCCCGGTTCAGTCAGATCTTCTCGAGGCGCGGCCTCAGTCCGGATTTTGCCGGTTCGTGGTTGCTCCCGAGGTTGGTCGGACTGCACAAGGCGAAGGAGCTGATCCTCCTGGCCGACATGATCGGCGCCGCGGAGGCAATGGCGATGGGCCTGATCAACCGCGTGGTACCGGACCATGAGCTGGATGCGGCTGTGGCCGACTGGGCTGGACGTCTGGCGGCAGGGCCGCCTCTGGCGCTGTCGCTGTCGAAGCTGTTGCTCAACGACAGCTACACGAGCTCAGTCGACCGCGCGGTTGAGGCGGAGGCCATGGCCCAGGCCCACAACTTCTCCACCCGCGATGCTCGTGAGGCGCTCTCTGCTTACCGGGACAAGCGACCGCCGGAGTATCGGGGCCGCTAGCGCCGCACTGCGTCAGTACCGATGGCGCTGTTTGGCAGCCAAGAGCTAAATGTCACACCGCAGCCGTAGGGTGACGGTCACCCGCTCGGCGGCCGGCGCAACGGCTCCTTCCACGCAAACGCTGCCGCCGGGAGGATCACCATGTTCGCTGTTGTCCCGTCTTCCACCCTCGTCGGGGTGGACGGCCTGACCGTCCGGGTGGAGGTGCATGTCACCACAGGCCTGCCTCAGTTCTCCATCGTCGGGCTCCCCGATGCCTCCTGTCGCGAGGCCAAGGACCGTGTGCGGGCGGCGTTCAGCTCCAGTGGGTTGGCTTGGCCCCAGAAGCGGATCACGGTCAACCTGGCGCCTACCGGACAGCGGAAAGTCGGCTCGGGTCTCGACCTGGCGATCGCAGTGGCCACGCTCGTCGCCGCCGGGCAGCTGCCGGTAGAGGCGGTTCGAGGTTGCGGGTTCGTGGGAGAGCTCGGCCTGGACGGCAGCGTGCGCCGCGTGGACGGCACTCTGGCCCTGGTCGCGGCGCTGGACGTCGAAGCCGTCGTCGTTGGCTGCGATGCGGCTAGCGAGGCAGCATTGGTCCCTAATCGCCAAGTGCTCCCGGCTGCCACGCTGCGGCAGGTGGTCAGCGCCCTCCGTGGCGAGGAGGGTTGGTCGCCGGTACCACCGCCGGCGCCCCCGAGCGCGCGGAGAGTCGATGGCGACCTTGCCGACGTTCGGGGCCAGCCGCTCGGTCGCCTGGCGGTCGAGGTGGCAGCGGCGGGTGGCCACCACCTACTCCTGGTCGGGCCACCCGGCGCGGGCAAGACCATGCTGGCCCGGCGTCTGCCCGATCTGCTCCCGGCCCTGAGCGTGGAAGACGCCCTCGACGTCACCCGAATCCATTCGGCCGCCGGGCTGCGTCTGCCAGAAGGGGTGATGGTGCGCCGCCCGCCGTTTCGGGCTCCCCATCACACCGCGTCGAGCGTATCGCTCGTGGGCGGCGGCACTGCTCAGATGCGTCCCGGGGAGATCAGCTGTGCCCACCGTGGGGTCCTCTTCCTCGACGAGTTGGGGGAGTTTGCTGCCGACGTGCTCGACACCTTGCGCCAGCCTCTCGAAGAAGGCCGGGTGCTGGTGTGCCGGGCACGGGGCTCGGTCGCCTTCCCGGCCCGGTTCCTCCTCGTGGCTGCCACGAACCCGTGCCCGTGCGGGGGTGACGGGTCGCCGGGAGGCTGCCGCTGCAGCGACGTGGCCCGGGCCCGGTACGGGACCCGGCTGTCGGGCCCACTTCTCGACAGGTTCGATCTGCGGGTAGGGATCGAACGCCCGGATGTTTCCGATCTGATGGCCCAGATGGGGAGCTGTCCCGCAGGCGAGTCGAGCGCGGAGGTGGCGGCGCGCGTGACGTCGGCTCGGGAGCGGGCCTTCGAGCGGGGGGTGCTCGGCAATGCCGAGATCCCGGGATCCCGCCTCGATGCGGTGGCACCCCTCACGGCGTCGGCTCGTCGCCTGCTCGAGCTCAGGCTGCGCCAAGGCAAACTGTCCGCCCGGGGCTTGCACCGGGTGCGGCGGGTAGCACAGACCCTGGCGGACCTTCGCGGCCCTTCGGGGCCCGTGGACGACGAAGCCGTCCACGGAGCTTTGCTTCTCCGGGTCGAACCCTTCGCGCCAGCGGCGGTGACCTCGTGACCCGACGGCCAGGAGAGGCCTCGTGCAGCCTGCCTGCCGCCGCATTCGCCGGTGCCTTGGCAGCGCTCCCCGGGGTCGGGCCGGCCACCCTCCATGGGTTGTTGAGCCAGGCAGGCCCGATCGAGGTCTGGGACGGGGTGCGCCGAGGTGAGATCGTGCGGCCGCCGGGCCGCGGGGTGCTCCCTTCCGAGGTGGCCGGAAGGCGGGTGGGATGGGCTGACGCGGCGGCCCAGATGCCCCTCCAGGCATGGTGGGAGGCTTGGTGCCGGCGGGGCATCGAGATTACCTGGCTGGGTGACGGGCGATTCCCGGACCGCCTTCGCTGCGACCCAGAGCCGCCCGGCGTCCTCTTCTGGCGGGGGTGCCTGGACCGCTTGAGTGGCCGATGCGTCGCTGTCGTCGGGACCCGGCGCTGCTCTCCCGACGGGAGGGCGAGCGCCTATGACCTCGGCCGGGACCTCGCCAACGCCGGCGTGTGCGTCGTCTCCGGGCTGGCCCTCGGTATCGATGGCGCAGCGCACCTAGGTGCCCTCGACGCGAAACTTCCGGCACTGGGCGCCGGAGCGACGGTCGGGGTGGCCGCCAGCGGAGTGGACGTGGCCTACCCGGCGAGCCATGCAGCCCTCTGGGAGCGGGTAGTTGCCGCCGGCGCAGTGATCTCCGAGACCCCACCGGGCCGGCCGGCGCAGGCCTGGCGGTTCCCGTCCCGCAACCGCGTCATCGCCGGGCTGGTTGACATGGTGGTGGTGGTCGAGTCCCACGCCAGCGGCGGTTCGCTGATCACCGCCGACAAGGCTCTGGATCGAGGCATCGAAGTCAGGGTGGTCCCCGGAGGGGTGCACGCGCCCTCCACGGCCGGGAGCAACCAGCTGCTCTACGACGGCCCAGGGCCGGTTCGCGATGCCACCGACGTGCTCGACGCGCTTGGCATGGTTGCAAGGAGGCCGCGGCGCATTGGCCGGCGCCGGCCCCCAGGTGTAGGCCGCACCGAGCAGCCTCGGCTTCATCCTGAGGCACGGCAGCCGCGGCTTCAGCCGGACGGAGTCGATCCCGGGCCTTCGAGCACGCCGGCGGCCACGACGCAGGCGGCAGGAGCCGTGCTCGAGGCCGTCGGATGGCGCCCCACATCGATCAACCGGATCGTCGATCGCTCGGGCCAGACCGTGGGCGCGGTCGGACGGATCCTCGAAGGCCTTCGGGATGCCGGGGCGGTCGAGGAAGACAACGGGTGGTGGTGGAGGAGCCGAGTGGGGGATGTCCGCGATCCGCAATGAGCGCGAACGCGATGAGCGCGAACGCTGTGTAGCGAGGGAAGCCCGTTACACGCGTCGCTCTGCCCTCCTATAGCCTCTCACTGTGGCCGGCGCGAGCACCGCCCGGGGCGGTAGCGTCCCGGCCGAACCTGATCCCGAGGAAGTCGCTGCTCGTCGGCGCGAGTCGGAGGCAGTTGCTCGGCTCTGGGCGGATTACAAGAGCGGCGGTGAGCGGACCTTACGGGACCAGCTGATCGTCCGGTACGCGCCACTTGTGAAATACGTGGCAGGGCGCGTGGCGGTCGGACTCCCTCACACAATCGAGCAGTCCGACCTGGTCAGCTACGGCATGTTCGGGCTCATCGACGCCATCGACAAGTTCGACACGGAACGCCAGATCAAGTTCGAGACATACGCCATCACCCGCATCAAGGGCGCCATCATCGACGAGCTGCGCTCCATCGACTGGGTACCCCGCTCCGTACGGGCCAAGGCGCGCTCCGTGGAGAGGGCTTACGCCAAGCTGGAGGGCACCCTCCTGCGCAGCCCCACTGACGAAGAGGTGGCCGCGGAGCTCGGCATCAGTGACGGCGAGCTGCAGCAGATCTTCACCCAGATCTCCTTCGTCGGCATCGTGGCCCTAGACGAGGTGGTCTCCGGTGGCAGCTCGGACCGCAACGAGACGACCACACTCGGGGACACGTTGGCCGACAAGGCCACAGGACCGGTCCTGGCTTACGAGGTGGAGGAGATGAAGCAGATCCTGGCCGGCGCGATCAACCGCTTGGGCGACCGGGAGAAGGTAGTCCTGTCGCTGTACTACTACGAGGGACTGACGCTGGCGGACATCGGTCGGGTGCTCGGGGTGACCGAGAGCCGAGTGTGCCAGATCCACACCAAGGCGGTCCTCCAGCTGCGAGGTCGCATGATGTTGGCCGAGCGCGAGACGGCCTGAGCACCGGCGGCACCGCCATGGCGGTGAGAGGCAAGGCGAAGGGCAGCGACACCCGAGTCGGTTGGGTCTGGACCCTGCGCTACCATTGTCGGGTCTCTTCGACACGCGAGGAGCACGATCCCCCGGCGACACCCACGGTCGTCTCTGCCATTGCGGCGGAGGCGCGGTTGTCGGGTCATCACATCAACCGATGGGAAGGAGCCCCGTGGCTGTTGTCACGATGCGTCAATTGCTGGAGGCAGGTGTCCACTTCGGGCACCAAACCCGCCGTTGGAACCCGAAGATGCGACGCTTCATCTTCGGTGAGCGCAACGGCATCTACATTATCGACCTCAATCAGACCCTCGAGCGCATCGAAGTTGCCTACACCTATGTGAGGGACCTGGTCGCCGAAGGCGGCAACGTGCTGTTCGTCGGCACCAAGAAGCAGACTCAGGACCCGGTGGCCAGCTACGCCGCCAAGTGTGGGATGCCCTATATCAACGAGCGGTGGCTCGGCGGCATGCTGACGAACTTCAACACCATCGCCGGGCGGGTGAAGAAGATGCAGGAGTACCAGCGGATGCGGGCGGCGGGGGACTTCGACGCCATGCCCAAGAAGGAGGCTCTGATCCTCTCTCGAGAGCTCGACAAGCTCGAGCGCAACTTGGGTGGTATCCGCTCCATGGCGAAGCTGCCCGAGGCAGTCTTCATCATCGACACGAAGAAGGAGCACATAGCGGTTACCGAGGCCAACAAGCTGGGCCTCCCGATCGTCGCTGTAGTCGACACGAACTGCGACCCCGACCTCATCCAGTACGTCATCCCCGGCAACGACGACGCCATCAGGGCCGGGACGTTGATGTGCCGGGTCATAGCGGATGCTGTAGACGAGGGGCGTTACATCGCCTCTCGCCGGGCTGCCCGCAGCGGAGTACCGGTGCCCACTGCGCCCGCCCCCTTCGACCCGGAGCAGGAGGCTCGCCGAGCCGAACAGCAGCGCGACGCCCGTCGCCAGGCGGCCATCCAGGCGGCCGAGCGCGAGGGGCGCCTGTCTGCGGCCCGCATCCAAGCCGACACCGGCCCTACAGACACCGGCGCTACAGACACCGGCGCCAGCGAGGCGCAGATCGCGGGGACGGCTGCGGTCGGGCCGGCCGAGGAGCCGGCGCCAGAAGCGTCAGACACAGCCGCCGCCCCGGTGGAAGGCACCCCCGACCCGACCGCTGACTGAGTCGGGTTTGGCCACAAAAGCGCAAGATCCCTGTGCCGTCCGACTGTCGGCGGCCGATCAAGAGGAGCAGTGGAGAATGGCTGAGTTCACCGCCAAAGACGTCAAGGCCCTGCGGGATGCCACGGGCGCCGGCATGATGGATGCCAAGCGGGCGCTCACGGAGAACGACGGCGACATGGACGAGGCGACCAAGTGGCTACGCGAACGCGGGCTGGGCAAAGCCGCGGAGCGAGCGGGACGCGAAGCAGCCCAAGGTGGGGTGGCGGTCGCTGTGACCCCCGACGGCAAGGCGGGTGCTCTAGTAGAGCTCAAGTCCGAAACCGACTTCGGTGCGAAGTCACCCAACTTCGTGGGTCTCCTCTCGTCGCTGGCCGAGGCTGTGGCCGCCGGGGGAGAAGGGGCGATCGAGTCCCACAAGGACGCGCTCGACGACTTACGGATCACGACCAAGGAGAACATCGAGGTGGGCCGGGTGGCGCGCTTCGAGGTGGCCGAGGGCCACACCCTCGACACCTACCTACACGTCCAGAACGGTCGGGGCGTCAACGGAGTGCTGGTCGAGCTGTCGGGAGGCAGCGCCGAACTGGCCCACGACATCGCCGTGCACATCGCGTTCGGCAAGCCCCAATACCTGGACCGGGAGCAGGTGCCGGCCGAGGCGGTGGAGGCGGAGCGCAGCGTCCTCGAGGCGGAGACCCGCAACGAGGGAAAGCCAGAGGCCGCACTGCCCAAGATCCTCGAGGGAAAGCTCAACGGCTGGTACAAGCGGGTCCCCGGGGGGGTGCTCCTCGAGCAGCCGTATGCCAAGGACGACAAGCAGACCGTCAAGCAGGTGCTCGGCAGCGCAGTGATCGTCAACTTCGCACAGGCGGTTATCGAGGGTTGAGGCTTGGGCGAGAGCGTCGTCACCGCCGGCGCCCTTCCGTCTGGGGGCCTGCCCGCTAGTAGGGTGCTTGTACCGTGGAGCGTCAAGAAGGCAGGCCGCCCGTGCGACCGGGGACGTCGTCGCCCTACCGACGCGTGCTGCTGAAGCTCTCCGGTGAAGCGTTCGCCAGCGACGCGGCCGACGAGACGATCGACGGTGCGACGGTCGAGCGCGTCGCCAAGGAGATCGCGGAGGTTTGCGCCGGCACCGGCGTTCAGATGGCGGTGGTCGTCGGGGGCGGCAACATCTGGCGAGGGGCCAATGGATCCGCGACCGGCATGGACCGGGCCAACGCCGATTACATGGGGATGCTCGCTACCGTCATAAACGCTTTGGCGCTCAGGGACGCCCTGGAACGGCAGGGCCAGCCCACCCGGGTCCAGACCGCTATCGGTATGTCGCAGATCGCCGAGCCCTACATCCGCTTACGGGCCATCCGCCACCTCGAGAAGTCCCGGGTGGTGGTGTTCGCGGCAGGGACCGGCAACCCGTTCTTCACCACCGACACCGCCGGTGCCCTGCGCGCCGTCGAGATCGATGCAGACATCCTCCTCAAGGGTACCCACAGCGGCGTAGACGGTATATACGACGCGGATCCAAGAACTACGCCGGAGGCAGCGAGGATCGCCGAAGCGAGCTACGACCGCGTCATCAGCGACGACCTGCGGGCAATGGACCTCACCGCCATCACCCTCTGCAAGGAGAACTCGCTGCCGATTATCTACTTCTCGATCATGGAACCCGGAAACCTCCGTCGCACCCTCCACGGGGAGCGGATCGGTACGCTGATCCGTTGATGGACGACAGCTACGTCGACGCGGTGCTCGAGGACGGGCGCGAGAAGATGGCCAAGGCCATCGACCACATCCAGGCCGAGTTCTCCAGCCTGCGGACGGGGAGGGCTGCGCCTGCCCTCGTGGAGAAGCTGAGGGTCGACTATTACGGCTCGGATGTCCCGTTGCAGCAGCTGGCCGGCATCCAGGCCCCGGAGGCAAAGACCCTTCTCATCGTCCCGTACGACAAAGGATCGCTCAAGGCTATCGAGAAGGCCATCCAGATGTCCGACCTCGGCGTCAACCCCAACAACGACGGGGCCAGCATCCGCCTGACCTTTCCGCCGTTGACCGAGGAGCGGCGCAAAGGGCTGGTCAAGGTGGCCCACGCCAAGGCAGAGGAAGGTCGCGTGGCAGTTCGCAACCTGCGCCGCTCGGCCCGCAAGGACCTGGAAGCTTTGGAGAAGGATGGCGACATCTCCTCCGACGAGCTGGAGCGGGCGGAGAAGGAGTTGGAGCGAGTCACTCAGGAGCGGATCGCCGAGATCGAGCGTTTGCTCCTGCACAAGCAAGGCGAGTTGCTCGAGGTTTGAGGTGCCGGCCAACACCCGCCGGCACCAGCCGACTCGAGCGAGGAGGTAGGACGTGGCCACGAGGAGTGAACAGTTGAGCGCAGCAGCCGGGCTGAGGTCCCAGCGCTCCCCGAGGGCTGAGCCCTGCGAGTGGATGCTGCGATGAAAGACCGCAACGAGCGAGACGAGCGTACGGAGCGCCGTTCCGGCGAGGGCGTGCGCATAATCAGGCCGGAGGAGGCTCAGGCCGCGATAGACACCGGGCAAGCCGCGGGCCGGCGCTCGGAGGACGAGCTGCGCTTCGGCGACGTGCCTCCAACACCCCCAGGGCCGCGCCCGCCTCACCGCTTTCCGCTGCCGGATTCCGTCGACCCGGCTGTCGCTGTCCCCCGTCCGCCGGTCGTCCAGCCGGCACGGAGCGAGCACGCCGCACCTGTCGCCCGCGGCCGCGCCGTGCGTGCTGAGGAAGCTCACGACTCGCGTCCGTGGCAAGAGCGCAAAGGGCCCGCTCCCCCTGCCCCAGAGCCCGTCGGACCAGAGCTGGACAGGCCCGGGGCAGTCGAACCTGAGCTGGGCAGCATGGAGAGCGATCCACAGCGAGGCCGCCGGCCCGAGGGCGTGGCGTTCCCAGAAGCCGGTGCCGGTCCCCCCGACGATGAGGGAGCGCCGAGGCAGGGCGCGATGGCCATGGATCCCGTCGAAGCGGTCCGTGACGCCGACCCGGATCCGACCGCTGTGCTCCCCGCAGCACGAGCCACCTCGGCGCCGGCAAGCCCGCCAGGTGCCCCTGGGCCCGTCATGGCCACTCCAGAGCCAGAGATCGGTGGGTGGGCGCAGCCCGAGCAGGCGGTGCGCCAAGAGCCGACATGGGCCCACCCAGTCAGCACAGGCCCCGTCCCCCCCCCGCAGCCCCCCATCGGGCGCTCGGAGCCGACGGAAGGCACCGGTCCGGGTGCGGGGCAGCCCGACCCGTCGCCCGTCGCACAGGAGCACGCACAAGAGGCGCTCCTGGCGTCACCTCCACCCGCGTACGAGGGACCATGGAGTGAGCGCCCTGCGTCGTTCTCGTCTGGTTCCCCCCAACCCAGCGTCCTCCCTGCCGCGGCCTGGACGCCGTCGGGCTCGGGTTGGACGCCGTCGGGTTCGGGTTGGACGCCGCATCCGCCCTCGCCCGAAGGTGCTGGCTCCGTCGAGCCCGACCCCGACCGTACCGAGCTGGACCCGCCCGACGAAGGGATGACCGTGACTGGAGGCTTCGGCACCGAGCTGCCGCACTGGACCGACCCGCCGACGGGCGAGGTGCCGCGCATACGACCGGAGCCGGCCGATGAGGACGACCTGGCTGCTTGGGAGGCCCTCGGAGCGCAAGGCACGCGCTGGCGCGACGACACGACCGGTGGCTGGGACAACGCTCCGGAGCTGTCCGACCTGGCCGACGACGAGGCTCCGATCGGAGCACTCGACCAGTCGCGGACCGAGCACTCCGACCTGTATTCGTTCGACGAGGACTTCGAGCGCCTGGAGGAGGAGAGGTCAGGCTCGCATCGGGCGATCTCCGCTGACCCCGAGGCGGCCGACTTCGACGAGTTCGCCGATCTGGACGACGCGGACCGCTCGGTCTCAGTCGGTGGTCGACCGCCGCGCACCATACGGTCCCGACCCCCTGGTGCTCCTCGTCAGCCCCGGCCGCCCCGCCGCGACGTCGCAGGCGGGGGTGCCCCTGGGGGCGGCACAGGGCCCGATCTGGGCTCCCGTGTCGGTGTCGGAGTCGGGCTTGTGGTGCTCTTGCTCATCGCCTACGCAGTCGGGCCGGTGGCCCTGCTGGTCTTGGCTACGGCCGTCGTCGTGGCCGCCGCGGTCGAGGTGTACGGGATGTTGCAGCGCTCCGGGTTCCGGCCTGCCACGCTGCTCGGCCTGGTGGCCACGGTGGGTCTGATGTTCGGGGCCTACTGGCGCGGCATCGGCGCACTCCCGCTGATCGTGGGCCTGGTCTTCGTGGCGAGCATGCTCTGGTACCTGCTCGGGATCGTAGAGGCCAGGCCGCTCGCCAACGTCGCTGTGACCATCACCGCGTTCATGTGGGTTGGGGTGCTCGGCTCCTTCGCCGCGCTACTGCTGCGATCCCAACATGGCAAGGGACTCTTCCTCGGGGCCGTGCTCCCCGCGGTGGTAGCCGACATCGTGGCCTACTTCGTGGGGCGCCAGATGGGCTCCCGGCCCTTGGCGCCGAGGGTCAGCCCGACGAAGACGCTGGAGGGAGCGATAGGCGGCGGGATTGCGGCCATCATCGTCGGAATCATCATCGGGCATTCCGTCAGCCCTTGGGGTGGTATCAAGCACGGATTGCTGCTCGGCGTGGTGGTGGCGGTCCTGGCGCCGACCGGCGACCTCTTCGAATCCATGATCAAGCGGGACCTCGACGTGAAGGACTCCGGCTCCCTGCTGTCAGGTCACGGAGGGGTCCTGGACCGTTTCGATTCGGTGCTGCTCGTGCTGCCGGCGGCTTTCTACCTGGCCTCGTTCTTCGGCGTCCTCAGGTGAGCCGGCCCGGTGGTAAGCAGCCGGTGCTGCTGCACCCGGGCGAGTGAAGACCGTCAGCCTCGTCGGCTCCACCGGATCCATAGGGACCCAGGCGGTCGATGTCATCCGTGCCATGCCCGGCGCCTATCGGGTGACTGCGCTCGGCGCCTTCCGCTCCGTCGACGCCCTCGTGGCGCAGGCGGAAGAGCTCCGCCCGGAGCGGGTGGCGATCGGTCTTCCGGAGCTGGCGGAGGAGTTGGCAGCCCGGCTGCCGGCCGGCACCGAGGTACTGGTGGGCGTGGAGGCGCTCGCGGCGATCGCCGCCGATGCCGACATCGTCGTCAACGGGGTCGTCGGCTTCGCCGGGCTCCCGGTCACCCTGGCGGCCCTCGGCTCGGGCCGGCGCCTGGCCCTGGCCAACAAGGAGTCGCTCATCGCCGGAGGTCCAGTCGTCCAGGCGGCGAGGACCGTCCCCGGTGCCGAGATCATCCCGGTCGACAGCGAGCACTGCGCAGTTCACCAGTGCCTGCGATCGGTCCTCGGTGGTGAGGCCATGGCTGCGCTGCCGGTGCTCCCGGCGCACCACCGGATCGGACGGGTGGTGCTGACGGCCAGTGGTGGACCCTTCAGGGGGCGCCCGGCTGCCTCTCTGGCGGAGGTGACCGTAGCGGAGGCGCTGGCCCATCCCACCTGGTCGATGGGCCCCAAGATTTCCGTCGACTCGTCGACCCTGATGAACAAGGGCCTCGAGGTCATCGAGGCGCACGAGCTGTTCGGCGTCGGTTACGACGCCATCGAAGTGGTGGTCCACCCCCAGTCCATCGTGCATTCGATGGTCGAGACCATCGACGGTGCGACGCTGGCCCAGCTGTCGCTGCCCGACATGCGACTGCCGATCGGCTACGCCCTGGCCTACCCGGACCGCACAACCTCCAGCTTCGGGGCGATCGACTGGGGAGTTCTCGGCCGCCTGGACTTCGAGCCCCCGGACCTGGCTGGGTTCCCCTGCTTGCAGCTGGCCTATGCCGCGGGCCGGGCGGGCGGGACGGCGCCGGCGTGCCTCAACGGGGCCAACGAGGTGGCGGTCGAAGCGTTCCTCAACCGACGGATCCGCTGGGTCGATATTCCCGCTGTGATCAACGACGCCCTCGACGACTACGCGCCGATAGCTCCCACTAGCGTGGCCGACGTGCTGGATGCCGATGCCGCCGGAAGAGACTTGGCGGGGGCGGCAGTCGAGCGTCGGTCGGCGGCGGGCATCCGTTGACCACCCACCTGGACGCACTCCCCGCGCCGGAGGTGGGCGAGCCGTCGTCGGGGGGGGAGCGGGCGGCGCTGGCCCGGCTGGTCCTGGTCGCGGTGGCGATCATCGCGGTCGGGTTCTTGGCAGGGATCGGCGAGACCGTGCTGCTCGTCGGAGCCCTGCTGCTCTGCATCGTGCTGCATGAGCTCGGGCACTTCGTCGCGGCGAAGTCCGCCGGCATCAAAGTGACCGAGTTCTTCGTAGGGTTCGGTCCGCGCCTTTGGTCGGTGCGACGTGGGGAGACCGACTACGGGGTCAAAGCTCTCCCGCTCGGCGGCTACTGCCGGATCATCGGCATGAACAATCTCGAGGATGTCGATCCGGCCGACGAGCCCCGCACCTACCGCCAGAAGTCGGTGGCGCGGCGCCTGTCGGTTGCATTGGCAGGTTCGGCGATGCACTTCTTGATCGCCATCGTCGTGCTCTTCTCGATGTTCTTCTGGACCGGGGACCAGGCCAACTACCTGGCCCCGCCTGCGATCCCCGGCAACGCCAGGATCGTCGGGATCGACGGTCTCACCACTGGCGCCAGCCCGGCTCAGCAGGCCGGCTTCAAGCTCGGTGACCGGATCGTCGCGGTCGACGGGCATCACTTCGCCACGTGGAACCAGGTGAGCGGGTACATCAAGGCGCGGCCCGGACACACCATCGACGTGACCGTGCAGCGGGGCGGTCGGTTGGTCAACCTGTATCCGACCCCCGTCGACCTGTCCAAGGTCAAGCCGCTGGGTGCTGGGACAATCGCGATGCCCAAGGTCACCACGCCAACTGGCTTCCTCGGCATCGAGATCCAGCCATCGGTCCTCGTCCACGGGAGCCTGGGAGCGTCGATCAGTCACGCCGGTGGGGCCTGGGTACACGTCTCGGCGCTCACGATCCACGCCCTGGGACGCCTGGTCACCTTCCATGGCATCGCCGACTACGCCCACATGCTGAGCAGCCAGAAGGCCGCCGACAGCCTTTCGCCGAACAGCGTGCGCTTCGCGTCGCCGGTCAAGGTGGTCCAGCTGTTCCACCAGGCGGGTCGCAACGGCCTGCCGACGGTGTTGTGGCTGCTCGCCGTGATCAACCTGTCGCTCGGAATCTTCAACCTGATCCCGTTACTGCCTCTCGATGGCGGCCACGTGGCGATCGCCGTCTACGAGGGCGTGCGCAGCCGGATCCGGGGCCGGCGATACCAAGCCGACGTGGGCAAGCTGGTGCCGCTGTTCTACCTGGCCTTGGTGGCCATCGTCTTCCTCGGGGCCACGTCGCTCTTCCTCGACATCCGCGACCTGGTCGCCTGATTCGCCTGCCTGGCGCTGCCGGTCGAATCAGTGGTCCGCCGGTAGCATTGCGAGGCGATGCCAGACATCAGGTACCCCCGCCGTCCCACCCGCCAGGTCATGGTCGGCACCGTCCCGGTAGGGGGTGGCGCTCCCGTGACAGTGCAGTCGATGACCATCACCAAGACCGCCGACGTCGAGGGCACGTTGGCGCAGATCTACGCTCTGAGCGCCGCCGGCGCCGACATAGTGCGCTGCACGTGCAACGAGAAGGCGGCAGCCGAGGGCCTCGCCCGCATCGTGCCCCGCAGCCCGGTCCCGATAGTGGCCGACATCCACTTCCACGTGGAGATGGCGCTGGCTGCCCTCGATGCCGGGGTCGATTGCCTGCGCCTCAACCCTGGGAACCTCCGCAAGTCGGAGGAGATCAAGCTGGTGGCCAAGGAGGCGAAGGATCGCAGCGTTCCGATCCGCATCGGCGTCAATGCCGGCTCCCTCGACCCCCGTCTCTACAAGAAATATGGCAAGGCAACGCCCGAGGCCTTGGTGGAGTCAGCCCAGATCGAGCTCAGCCTGTTCGGCGAGGTCGGGTTCGAGGATGTCAAGATCTCGGTGAAGGCGTCCAACGTGCCTTTGATGATCGAGGCCTACCGCCAGCTCTCCGAGGTCACCGATCACCCGCTGCATCTGGGCGTGACCGAGGCCGGCCCGCCACCGGCGGGGCTCGTCAAGGGCACGGCGGGCATCGGGACCCTTCTCTCGGAGGGGATCGGCGACACCATCCGCTTCTCGCTCACCGCGGACCCTGTCGAGGAGGCCCGGGCGGGCCGGGTCCTTCTCGAGGCGCTTGGTCTGAGGGAGCGCAAGAACGTCGACCTGATCGCCTGCCCGGCTTGCGGGCGGGCGGAGATCGACGTCTACAAGGTGGCGCAGGAAGCCATGGATGCCCTGGAGGGTAAGCAGATCCCCTTGCAGGTGGCGGTCATGGGTTGCGTGGTCAACGGGCCCGGTGAGGCCCGCAGCGCCGATCTGGGGATCGCAGCGGGCAAGCACCGCGGCCACCTCTTCATCCAGGGACAGATCGTTCGAGTCGTACCCGAGGACGAGATGGTGGCAGCGCTCGTCGACGAGGCCGAAAGGCTGGTCAAGGAGGGGGTCGCGGCCCGCCTGGCCGCTGCCGACTCGGGTGCCGCGGCCGAGGCCGAGAAGGATCGCCTAGCCCTCTTGGACGACAAGGGAGCCGACGCCAACAACAGCGAGGCCAAGGTCCAGTTGATCGACAAGCACCTCGACGAGCGCAGGAACGACTAAGCCAAATAGGTCGTCGCCGGCCCCGCTCCGGCAGCGATACTGGCCGGCATGCCAGCTGAGATACGAGCCATGCGCGACGGTGAGCAGGCGGCGTTCGCCCGGTCCGCGACCGTGCCGTTCTTGGAGGCCGGCAACGAGGATGCCGTCGCCCACTGGACCCCCCACCTGGAGCTGGCCCGTGCGTGGCTAGCCGAAGACCGAGGCCGCGTCGTCGGCAACTGCTGCGTGTTCTCCCGCGACGTGACCGTCCCCGGCCCGGTCGGGGAGGACTGCCCGGCGGTGCCCTTCGCAGCGGTCAGCGGCGTCGGGGTCCACCCCACCCACCGCCGGCAGGGCCTGTTACGGCGGATGATGACGACGATGCTCGACCACGCCCGCGAGCGGGGCGAGGCCTTCGCCGGACTCCTGGCATCGGAGTCCCACATCTACGGGCGGTTCGGCTTCGGGCTGGCCACCTCCGCCGCGGCGGTGGCCATCGACGTACGCCAGAAAGCCTTCCGCCACGACCTGCACCCCGCCCCCGTCCCGATCGAGCTTCTCGATCCGGAGAAAGCGGCCAAGGTGCTCCCTGACCTTCACGACCGGCTGCGCCGGCGCCGAGCCGGCGACGTGTCGCGCAACGACGCGACCTGGTCCGGGCTGATCCGGGACCTCCCGTCGTACCGGGGCGGGATGAGCGCCCGCATGTACGCGGTGACCGACGGCGGGTTCGTCGCCTACCGCGGCAAAGAGCGCGACTCGCGCACCGGCACCCCGGGACGGGTCGAGGTCCGGGACCTCTACGCCGAGAACCCCGAAATCGAGGCCGCCCTCTGGCGTTTCGTGCTCGACCTCGACCTGGTCGACGAGATCACAGCTTTCCCCCGCCCGCTCGACGACCCGATCCGTTACCGGCTGGCCGAGCCGCGCGGGGTACGCACCACCCGCATAGAAGACTTCCTCTGGATCCGGGTCCTCGACACCCCCGCCTCCCTCACCGCCCGCGCCTACCACCAGCCCGGCCGCCTGGTGCTCGACGTCGCGAGGCTCGACGTCGCCGCGCTCGACGACCGGCCCGACCCCGCGGCAGGGCGCTGGGTTCTCGACGCCGGCCCCGACGGCGTGTCGTGCTCGCCCGCCGGCCCCGGCGACGCGACCGACGTGCGCATCGGGCTCGCCGAGCTGGGGGCCCTGTACCTGGGAGGCGTCAACGCCACCACCCTGGCCGCCGCGGGGCGCCTGGACGAGGAGCGGGCCGGCGCCGCCGCCGTTGCCGACCGGCTGTTCGCGACGGTGCCGGGGCCGTTCTCGGGCACCGGCTTTTGAGTCGGCTCGGCTGGGCGCCGCGGCGCCCGTTTTCCCAACCGCTGTAGCTTCTCGGGCCATGGCCTCGCCGCTCACCCCACGCGCCACGGACTTCCCCCGCTGGTACCAAGACGTCATCGCCCGCGCCGAACTGGCCGACAACGGCCCGGTGCGGGGCACGATGGTCATCCGGCCGTGGGGTTACGCGATCTGGGAGCGCTTGCAGGCCGAGATGGACCGGCGGATCAAAGACGCCGGCGCCGAGAACGCCTATTTCCCGCTGCTCATCCCCCAGTCCTACCTGCAGCGCGAAGCCGAGCACGTCGAGGGGTTCAGCCCCGAACTGGCGGTGGTCACCCACGGCGGGGGCAAGCAACTCGAGGAACCGGTCGTGGTCCGCCCGACCTCCGAGACGGTCGTCAACAGCTTCATCGCCAAATGGGTGCAGAGCTACCGGGACCTGCCCATCCTCGTCAACCAGTGGGCCAACGTGGTGCGCTGGGAGCTCCGCCCCCGCCTGTTCCTGCGGACCTCCGAGTTCTTGTGGCAAGAAGGCCACACCGCGCATGCCACCGAGGCCGACGCCGGGGCCTACGCCCTTCAGATCCTCGCCGACGTCTACCTGCAGACCATGGTCGACGTCCTCGCCATCCCGGTGCTGGTAGGGCACAAGACCGCCCGGGAGCGCTTCGCCGGCGCCACCCAGACGTGGACCTGCGAGGGGATGATGGGCGACGGGAAGGCCCTGCAGATGGGCACCAGCCACGAGCTGGGGCAGAACTTCGCCAAGGCGTTCGAGATCCAGTTCTCCGATGAGATCGGCGCGCAGCAGTACGCGTGGCAGACGTCGTGGGGCGCGTCGACCCGCATGATCGGCGCGCTGATCATGGCCCACGGCGACGACCGCGGCCTGCGCCTCCCCCCGGCCCTCGCCCCAGTCGAGGTGATCGTCTTGGTCATCCGCGACGACGAAGCGGTCCACGCTGCAGCCGACGCGCTGGTAGCGGAGCTGCGCGCCGGCGGCCACCGGGTCCGTCTCGACGACCGCACCGACGTGTCGTTCGGGCGCCGTGCGGTCGACTGGGAGCTGAAGGGCGTCCCGGTGCGCGTCGAGGTCGGGCCCCGCGACCTCGCCGAGGGCAACGTGACCCTGGTCCGGAGAGACAACGGGACCAAGCGGGCGGTTCCCCTCGCTGGCGTCGCCTCCGAAGTAGCCGCAGACCTGGTGTCGGCGCAAGCCGATCTGCTGTCGTCCGCGCTGGCGCAGCGAGAAGCCCGGACCACGGTCGTCGCCTCCATCGAAGACGTCCCGGCCGCCGCCGAGGACGGGTTCGCGGTGGTTCCCTGGGAGCTGGTCGGCGCGTCGGGGGAGGCCACCCTGGCGGCCAGCGGGCTGAGCGTCCGCTGCCTCCAACGGCCGGACGGTTCGCTGGCCACCGACGCCGCGCCCGACGACGGCGGGACGCCCGAGCCGGGCCTGCGAGCAGTGGTGGCCAAGGCGTACTGACGTCGGGGGCGACGCCGGGGCTCGCCTGACGCTCCGGTCCGGGTCGGCGGGTGCGGGCCGTCGCGGCCTGTTCGAGGCCCTCGCGCGGCTATACTTCACGACCGCGCCCAACAAGGGCGGCTGTTGTGGAGGCGTGGGTGAGGGCTCCCGGTCGGACTGCCGGCAGGATCCCAGGGCCCACGCTTTTGTTTGCGGACCTTGACGACGAGGAGGTGGTGATGGGTCCGGCTGAAGCCATCCGTGACCTGGCCGAGTCACCTCTCGCGGCCGCCGGCCTGGAGCTGTGGGACGTCGAGGTCGGTGCCGACTTCCTTCGTATCCTCGTCGACCGCCCCGGTGGCGTCGATCTCGACGCCCTTTCCGCAGCCAGCGCCACCCTCTCCCCGCTGCTCGACGAGCGCCCCGACCTGGTCCCCCCCGACACCTATCAGCTGGAGGTCTCCAGCCCCGGCGTGGAGCGGACCCTTCGCATCCCTGAGCACTACCGCCGCTACGTCGGCCAGCCGGTGTCGGTCAAGACCACCCAGCCGGTAGCCGGCAGCCGGCGCCTGCACGGCACGCTCCACGCCGTGGAGGCCGATGGCATCCTCATCGCCCTCGACGACGCCAAGGCGGACGCGGTCGCCCTCGCCGTGCCCTACCAGGTGATCGACCGGGCCAAGACGGTGCTGGTGTGGGGCCCGACCCCGAAGACCGGAAAGCCCTCCCGCAAAGCGGCGCCCAAGCTCGCCAAGGCCGGGCGCGCCGACGTGGGTCTCGCCGACGTGGGGGTCGCCGAGGTGGGACTCGCTGACGCCGGCTCGAAGCCCGCCCCGGCGGCCCCCGGCGAGGCCACCGGCCCGACGCCCACGCCGTCTCCCTCCTCCGCTATCTCACGATCCTCTGCCCCTTCCCCATCCAAGGACGCCACGCCATGAAAGACCAGTTCGCCTTCCTCGACGCCCTCCAGCAGATCGCCAAGGACAAGGGCATTGGTGTCGACACGCTGCTCGACGCCCTGGCCAACGCCCTCCTGGCGGCTTACAAGCGCATGCCGGATGCAGAGGAGTTCGCCACTGTCACCGTGGATCCTGAGACCGGCGAGATCCGGGTCTACGGGCAGGAGGTCGACGACGACGACACGGTCATCCGCGAGTGGGACGTCACGCCGAAGGACTTCGGGCGGATCGCCGCCCAGACCGCCAAGCAGGTGATGCGCCAGCGGATCAACGAGGCCGAGCGAGACTTGAAGTACGAGGAGTACGCCGGGCGCGAAGGTGACATCGTCACCGGCATCATCCAGCAGAGCGACAACCGCTACACCCTCCTCGATCTCGGCAAGGTGGAGGCGCTCCTGCCCCAGGCCGAGCAGGTGCCCTACGAACGTTACGAGCATGGTGCCCGGCTCAAGGCTTACATCGTCGAGGTCCGCAAGACCACTAAGGGCCCTCAGATCGTCGTGAGCCGCACCCACCCAGGCCTGATCAAGCGACTCTTCGAGCTCGAGGTGCCGGAGATCTCCAGTGGCGTGGTCGAGATCAAGGCAGCAGCGCGTGAGCCTGGACACCGCACCAAGATTGCCGTGTGGTCCAACGACGGCAACGTCGACCCGGTGGGTGCCTGCGTCGGGGCCCGGGGGGCTCGGGTGCGGATGGTGACCAATGAGCTGAGGGGCGAGAAGGTCGACATCGTCCCGTTCTCCGACGAACCCCGCGAGTTCGTCATGCGAGCGCTCCAGCCGGCCAAGGTCAAAGAGGTACACCTCGACGACCTGACCGGTACCGCCACGGTCGTTGTCCACGACTTCCAACTCTCGTTGGCCATTGGCAAGGAAGGCCAAAACGCGCGACTCGCGGCTCGTCTCACCGGCTGGCGCATCGACATCAAGAGCGAGACCCAGATGGCCGAGGAAGAGGCCTACGCCAACCAGGAGTGGGCGGAAGGCGAGTGGGTCGAGAACCCCGAGACGGGTGAGATGGTCTGGCAGCCAGCTGAGGGGGGTGAGACGGTGTCGGCAGAGGCTTGGTCCCAGGGCGAGCCGGGGGATGCCGCGCCGGCAGAGGAGGCCGCCGTCGGGGCCGTCGCCGACGCCGCCGAGTCAGCAGAGTTCGAAGCATCGGCTGCTTCTGGTGCAGAGTCCGGCGACGGATCCGAGGGGACCGCCGACGGCGGGTCACCGCCGTAGCCGCGCGAGTTGCCGGACCCGTTCGCACATGCGTCGGGTGCCGTAGCCGGCGGGGGATTGCCGAACTAGTCCGGGTCGGGTTGGCTGCTGGGGGTAACCTGGTCCTCGGACCGGGTCCCGGCCGGGGTGCATGGCTCTGTGCCGAGCTTCCCGGAGGACCGCCGCTGACCTCGTGCGTAGAGGTCGCCGAGCGGCGCAATGGGTTCTCCCGGGCTCTCCGCACGCCGATTCCGATTGGTGCCGGCGGGGCGCTGCGTACGACACAGCAAGAACGTGAGAGGATGGACGACGCTCCCGCTCCGGGCGCGGCGTCACCGAGAAGGGACTGACCTAGCAACTTGGCGAAGAAGATCCGGGTCTACGAGCTGGCACGCGAGCTCGGCCTCACCAACAAAGAAGCGCTCGACCTCAGTGTTTCCCTGGGTATCGGCGTCAAGAGCCACTCCTCGAGCATCGAGGACCAACAGGCCGATCGCGTCCGCCGCAAGGCCGACCGGGAGGGCTTGCGGCGCGACGTGCAGCCGGCGGAAGAGTCGGGGAGCGCGCCTGCCGACAAGGCCGCGCCCGCCGCTGCTGTGCCCAGCGTGGCGTCACCCACCGCCTCGGTCCCTTCGGCGCCAGCGGTACCGGCTCCCTCTGCGCCTGCCGCTGGCGCGCCCCTGCCTGGCGCACCCGGGCCCGTCTCCTCTCGGCCTCCGCTACCGACGGCTCCCGCTGGAGGGCCCTCGGTGCCTCCGCCCTCAGCTCCGCCCCCGGCAGCTCCGCCTCCGGCGGCTCCGGCAGCTCCGCCTCCGGCGGCTCCGGCAGCTCCGCCTCCGGCGGCTCCGGCAGCTCCGCCTCCGGCGGTCAAGGCCCCGGTCCCCGGTGCTCCGCGCCCACCGCGCCCACCCTCGGCTCCCGCGGCAGGGAGGCTTGTCCCGGGAGCGCCGCCAGCCCAGCCTGCCGCCGGTTCGCCGCCCAGGCCCGCGATCGCGCCGGCAGCCGCCAGCGCTCCGCCCACCGTCGTAGGCGCACCGCCCGCCCGCACCGCCCCCGATGGCTCGCTCGCTCACGGGCGTGCGCCGGCAGCGCCGTCGGTCCAGGGGTCCGCAGTGGCTCCCGCCGGCTCCCCCCCTCCTGGGCCTTCCCCGCGCGGGCCCATGGCCGCGGCCGGTGGCAGGCCGGCTCCCGTCCCGCCCCCGGGTCCGGGCGCCCCTCCCGTCTCCCAGTCCGGTAAGCCGATCCCGCCACCCCCGGGCATGCGCCGACCTCCGGTATCCCAGTCCGGCAAGCCGATACCCCCGCCGCCCGGACGTCCCCGCGGGCCCGGGGCAGGTGTGGGTGCCGGTCGACCGGCTGGTCCTGGCGCAGGTCGCCCTTCACCGGGTGGTGGTCGACCGGGCGGGTTCAGCGGGCCCCGCAGCACCCCAGGCCCCGGCGGCGGGTTCTCCCGTCCCGGAGCGCCGGCGGGCGGGACGAGAGGTGGCCCTGGTGGGGGCGCCCCCGGCGGTCGCGGCGGACCTCCATTCGGCGGCGGCCGGGGACGCGCCGGCGGCCGTCGGCCTGGCCGGCGTCGTCGTCGCAACATCGAAGAGCTCGAAGCGCAGGAGCTGACCACCTACACGGCGTCCAACGCTCCGGTGCCCGAGGGTGAGGTCATCGTGGAGCGGGGCTCTACGGCCCAGGAGCTGGGTCCCAAGCTCAACCGGTCGGGTGCTGACGTGGTTCGGTTCCTGTTCCAACAGGGTGAGATGGTCACCACCACCCAGTCCCTCTCCGACGACATGATCGAGCTGTTCGCGGCCGAGGTCAGCGCGGTCATCCGCCTCGTCGACCCTGGCGAGGAGAAGGAAGCGGAGCTCCAGGCCAAGTACTTCGACGACGAAGAAGAGGACGATGACGACCTGAGGGCTCGTCCGCCCGTGATCACGGTCATGGGTCATGTCGACCACGGCAAGACGCTCCTCCTCGACCGGATCCGCGCCACCAACGTGGTTGCAGACGAGGCGGGCGGCATCACCCAGCACATCGGCGCTTACCAGGTCGTGTACCAGGAGCAGCCCCTGACGTTCATCGACACCCCGGGCCACGAGGCGTTCACCGCCATGCGGGCTCGCGGCGCCGAGGTGACCGACATCGTCATCCTGGTGGTGGCGGCCGACGACGGCGTAATGCCCCAGACCGTCGAAGCCCTCAACCATGCGAAGGCGGCCGACGTCCCGATCATCGTGGCCCTAAACAAGGTGGACCGGGAGGACTCCGACCCCAACCGGGTCATGCAGCAGCTCTCCGAGCAGGGGCTCGTCCCCGAATCGTGGGGCGGCGACACGATCATGGTGCAGATCTCAGCCCTCCAGAACTTGGGCATCGACGACCTCCTCGAGCAGGTCCTGGTCGTTGCCGAGCTGGAGGAGCTCGTCGCCAACCCGGAGGGTCGAGCTCGGGGCACTGTGCTGGAAGCAAACTTGGACCCGGGCCGTGGTCCGGTAGCGACGGTCCTGGTCCAAAACGGCACCCTGCGGGTCGGCGACCCGGTTGTGGCCGGTGCGGCCTGGGGCCGGGTCAAGGCCCTCATCGACGACAAGGGCGACAACCTCAAGGAATCCGCCCCGTCCATGCCCGTGCAGGTCCTCGGCTTCGACAACGTGCCCGCGGCCGGTGACGAGTTCCGTGTGACCGACAAGCCCAAGACTGCTCGCGACATCGCCGAGCAGCGCGAGGAGCGCTACCGCGCCGCAGACCAGCGACGGACTTCGTCCGCGACGGGTACAGGCGCCAAGCTCGAGGATATCTTCGAGCAGATACAGCGCGGGGAGACCGCCACTCTCAACTTGGTCCTGAAGGCCGATATGCAGGGCTCTCTCGAGGCGGTGACCGAGAGCCTGCGCAAGCTGGAGCGCGAGGAGGTGAAGCTCTCGTTCGTACACCGGGCAGTAGGTGGTATCACCGAGAACGATGTCAGCCTTGCTGCGGCGTCCAATGCCACGATCATCGGCTTCAACGTCCGTCCCGACCGCGGTGCCCGTGACCTTGCTGGCAACCAAGACGTCGAGATCCGCACCTACGAGATCATCTACAAGCTAATCGAAGACATCGAGAGCGCGATGGTCGGGATGCTGGCCCCCGAGTTCGAGGAGGTCATCACTGGCGAGGCCGAGGTGCGCGAGATCTTCCGGGTGCCGCGCATCGGTGCCATCGCCGGGTGCTATGTCCGTTCCGGCGTCATCACCCGCGGCTCGAAGGTCCGGTTCCTCCGAGACGGTGTCATCATCTGGAAGGGCGCCGTCACGTCGCTGCGACGTTTCAAGGAAGACGTGCGAGAAGTACACGAAAACTTCGAGTGTGGCATCGGGTTAACCAACAACCAGGACCTTCGCGAGGGCGACATCATCGAGACCTTCGAAGACCGGGAGATCCCGCGGACCTGAGGATCGAGGATCCGCTGTGCACGTCGCCGCGCTAACCGTCGAGCTCCATCTGCCTGCGAGCCACTCACTCAAGGACAAGCGAGCGGTCCTCACCCCCATCCTGGAGGGCTGCCGCCGCCGCTTCGGCGCGGCAGCGGCCGAGGTCGAGTGGCAGGACCGCTGGCAGCGGGCCGGCCTCGGCTTCTCGGCTGTCTCGTCGTCGGCGCAGCACGTGACATCGATGCTCGACGCCATCGAGCGCTTCGTGTGGTCGTTCCCGGAGATCGAGGTCGTGGAGTGCCGGCGAGACTGGATGGAGACGGAGGAACCATGAGCCCCAGCCACCCAGCCCGCTCGCCCCGCCGTGGGGGGGGAAGTTCGAGCCGGCGCGGCCGCAGCTTTGCTCCGCCCCGTCGCTACCCGCGACTGGCCCGGGTCAACGAGACCCTGAGGGAGATCCTCGCCGAAGCGATCACCCGTCTCGGCGACACCGACGATCGCCTGACGATGGCTACGGTCACCGCCGTGGATTGCGACGCCGACTTCGGGGCGGCCACGGTGCTGATGTCGAGCCTCGACCCGGCCGAAGCAGAAGGGCTCGAGGAGGCCCGGATCAAGCTCCAAGCAGAGGTCGCCCGTCAAGTCCGGTTGAAGCGGACGCCCCTCTTGCGCTTCGCCGCCGACCCAGCCGTTGCGGCCGGGCAGCGGATCGAGGACATCTTGAGGGACATCGGACCGCTCCCGCCGGACAGCCCGGCGCCGGAGAAGTGATAAGCGGCCTGGCGGTCGTCGCCAAGCCCGCCGGGATGACCAGCCACGACGTCGTCGGCCGGTGCAGGCGGATCTTTGCGCAGCGCCGGGTCGGCCACGCCGGCACCCTCGACCCGGACGCCACCGGAGTCCTTCTCGTCGGCCTCGGAGGGGCGACCCGGCTGCTCCGATACCTGACCGGCCTCCCGAAGTCCTACGAGTGCCGGATCGTGCTCGGCCGGGCCACCTCGACGCTGGACGCCTCCGGCGCCGTGACCGAAGAGTGGGACATGAGCCAGGTCACGCTCGAGGAGGCCAGGGCGGCGGCCGAGGGCCTCAGCGGGCACATCGACCAGATCCCTCCAATGGTATCCGCCATCAAGATCGGGGGACGGCGACTCCACCAGCTGGCCAGGGAGGGAGTCGAGGTGGATCGCCCGGCCCGGTCGGTACACATAGCCGAGTTCGAGGTCGACTTCGAGCCGACTGAACGCTTCCCTGCGCTCGGCCCGCCGCCGATCCCTGCGGTGAGGGACGGGCCGGTGCTTGCCGCACGGGTGACTTGCTCCTCGGGCACCTACGTCCGCTCGTTGGCCGCCGACCTCGGAACCGCTCTGGGAGGGGGTGCCCACCTGCGGGATCTCGTTCGCACTGCGGTCGGACCCTGGGGACTCGCCGATGCCACGCCTCTCGACGCCCTGGGACCCGAGCACGTCCAACCGCCGGTAGCGGCAGTGCGGATGCTCGAGTCGGTGACCTTGCCCGAGGACCTGGTGGGGCCGGTGGGCCACGGCCGGGTGCTCGACAGGGAGCTGTTGGGGGTCGCCGGTACGGGGCCGTGGGCCGTGTTGGCGCCCTCGGGCGAGCTCCTCGCCGTCTACGCGGATCGCGGCGGGGGTACGGCAAAGCCAGCGGTGGTAATGGCCCGTTAGCCTCCACACCCGATGGAGATCCTGCACCACCCCGGAGATTGCCAGCGGCCCGGCGCGGGCACAGTCGCGACTTTGGGCGTCTACGACGGGGTGCACCTCGGCCACCGCCACGTGATCAGCCAGGTCCGCGCCGGCGCAGCCGGATTGGGAGCGCGTTCCGCCGTGGTCACCTTCGAGCCCCATCCAGCCAGCGTGCTGCGCCCTGAGGCGGCACCGAAGCTGCTGACCGATGGTGCTCAAAAGCTGGAGCTGCTCGCAGCTACAGGTGTTGACCTGACAATGGTGGTTCGTTTCGACCGGGCCCGCTCGGAGGAGAGCGCCGAGGAGTTCGTGCAGCAGGTCCTGGTCGACTGCCTGGGCGTCCGCCGCATCATCGTGGGAGCGGACTTCCATTTCGGGCACGGGCGCAAAGGCAACGTCGAACTGCTCACCCGGATGGGCGAACAGCTGGGCTTCGAGGTGTCCGGGGTGTCTGCCTACCAGGCCGAGGCTCGCGACGCCAACGGGGTCACGGCGATCGACCCGGTGTCCTCGACCCGGATCCGCCGCCTCCTAGCCGCAGGGGAGGTCGAATCGGCCGCCTCGTTGCTCGGGCGCCCCCACCAAGTCCGCGGCCTGGTGGGCCACGGAGACAAACGAGGGCGCGTCCTCGGCTTCCCGACCGCCAACGTGGCCGTCCCCACCGAGAGGGCGTTGCCCTCCGATGGCGTCTACGCAGGCTGGTACCGCCGCCCTGGCGGCCCCCGGCTACCTGCTGCTGTGTCTATCGGACGGCGACCGACGTTCTATGCCGAGAGCGCCATGTCGCTCCTCGAGGCATACCTGCTCGACTTCGATGGCGACCTCTACGGCGAGGCCGCCGAGGTCGAGTTCGTAGGCCGGCTGCGGGGCCAGGAGGCCTTCGGCTCCGTCGACTCGCTCGTCGAGCAGATGAGCCGCGACGTCGGCGCGACGCGACGGATCCTGGGGGCCCCGCCGACCTGACTCGACCACGATGCGTCCCCGGCACTGCTCAGTCCTCCCATCTCCCGCCCCGCTCCTGCTTGCGCTGGGCCTGGCGACGCTTGGCCTCGAGGCGCCTTCGCTCCGATCCGCGCGTCGGTCGGGTCGGTCGGCGGCTGCGTTGGACCTCGAGCGCACCGGCCAGGCGATCGGTGAGGCGGGACAAGGCGAGGTCCCGGTTCTGGGGCTGGCTGCGGCGGTCCGACGCGGCGACCGCCACCACGTCGCCGAGGCGCTCGACTAGTAGCGTCCGGGCGGCCTCGGGGATGCTCGGGCTGCGGGCGATGTCGAGGCGGACCTCAGCCCGAGTGTTGGAGGTGTTGACATGCTGGCCACCGGGTCCGCCGGCGCCACTGAATCGCCAAAGCAGCTCGGAAAGCGGGATCGTCAAGCCTCGGGGGGCCGGCCCGGTCGGATGGCCGGGGACTCGCAGGACCCTGCGACCGACCCCGGCATTGGTGTCGCCCCGGCCTGCCGGCGGACCAGGCGAGGTCAAGACCGCCCCCACCCGGCTGCGGTGGGCCAGACTGACCGAGGCAGTGACCGGTTCGGCCCCCGAGCCCCGACAGCGCGGGCGGCTCTGATACGCTCCGGGACCGTCCGCTGCGGCAGGGCGCGCCCACCCTCCGAGGCGGGGGGCGGAGCGACCGGGCTTGGTAGCGAGCTGGTTCCTGCGCCGCAGGTGTGCCGGCTCGGGGCCCTCCCAGCCCGCAGGGCACCGACGTAGACACACACAACCAAGCCGCAAGGAACGCCTGCTGCATGCCCGACAAAGCCGCAACGATCGAGACGTACCGCACCCACCCGACCGATACCGGGTCGCCGGAGGTGCAGGTTGCCATCCTCAGCGAGCGAATCGCTCACCTGACCGAGCACCTGAAGATCCACAAGGGTGATCATCACACCCGCCGGGGCCTGATGAAACTCATCGGGCGCCGTCGCCGCCTGCTCGACTACGTGCGCGACAACGATGTCGAGCGCTACCGGGGGCTCATCGCCCGTCTCGGCCTTCGCCGATAGCAAACCACGCGAGCGGCCGCAGGGCCGCTCGTGTCGCGCCGGGCGACCGGCACAGGCAGCACCAGGCAGCGCTCTGCTGCCGCAGCAACAGCCCAGCGGCGGTCTGTGGTCAGCTGCCAGTCGACGGTCCCTCACCCCGGATGAACCACCGGGTCGAGGGGGGGTCACCGACTGGGAACTGGCCCCGCCGCTCCTACCCCGGGAACTCCCGGGACCGAAAGGAGAGCACCATGGAAGGTGCAACCACGGTTTCAGCGCCGATCACCGGGACGTCCCGCACGCTGAGCTTCGAGACGGGCCTCTTGGCCCAGCAGTCACAAGGTGCGGTCGTCGGCCGGATCGGGGACACGGAGGTCCTCGTGACCGCCAACGCCGCCAGTGGCATCCGCGAGGGAATCGACTTCTTCCCCCTGACCGTTGACGTCGAGGAACGGATGTACGCAGCGGGGAAGATCCCCGGATCCTTCTTCCGCCGTGAGGGGCGCCCGAGTGACCAGGCCATCCTGACCTGCCGGCTCATAGACCGTCCCCTCCGCCCGAGCTTCGCCGACGGCTACCGCAACGAGACGCAGGTCGTGGTGACGGTGATCGGAGCTGATCAGGAGAATCCCCACGACGTTCTGGCCATCAACGCGGCCAGTGCCGCGTTGATGCTCTCGGGCATACCCTTCGAAGGGCCGCTCGGCGCGGTGCGAATCGCATGGACCGGCGAGGGTGAGTGGGCACCCCACCCCACATATCAAGACGGTGATGATGCCGCCTTCGAGCTCGTCGTGGCGGGGCGCCAGCTCGACAACGGCGACGTGGCCATCATGATGGTCGAGGCCGGTGGGACCGAGGCGGCCTGGGAGCTGTACGAGTCGGGCGCCCCGAAGGTGACCGAGGAGGCCATCGCCGACGGCCTCGAGGCGGCCAAGACCTGGATCCGGGAGTCCATCGAGCTGCAGCGGGAGCTGGTGGCGAAGGCGGGTGTCCGTCCCCCGCTGGCCTTCATCCCGCAGAAGGACTACGGCGACGACGTCCTGGCCCGGGTCACTGAAGTCGGCGCTGAGCGGGTCGACAAAGTGTCGACGATCACTGTGAAGGCGGAACGGGAGCGGGCCACTGACGAGGCGACCGCTCAGATCGTCGGCGAGCTGGCGAGTGAGTTCGAAGGTAGGGAAAAGGAGATCAAGCAGGCGGTCAGGTCCCTTACCAAGAAGATCGTCCGCCAGCGGATCGCCACCTCCGGCGTGCGCATCGACGGGCGCCAGCCAGCGGACATCCGCCCGCTGTCGGCGAGGGTGGGGCTCATCCCGACGGCGCATGGCTCCGGCTTGTTCCAGCGCGGCGAGACCCAGGTCCTCAACGTGACGACCCTTGGCATGCCGCGCATGGACCAACTCCTCGACACGCTCGGTGTCGACGAGAAGAAGCGATTCATGCACCACTACAACATGCCGCCCTCGGCCAACGGCGAGGTCGGCCGGGTCGGTAGCCCCAAGCGCCGGGAGATCGGCCACGGGCTCCTCGCCGAGCGTGCCCTCCTGCCGGTGGTGCCCTCGGTGGAGGAGTTCCCCTACGCCCTGCGCCTGGTGTCAGAGGTGCTCGCTTCCAACGGCTCCACGTCTATGGCTTCGGTCTGCTCGGGGACGCTGTCTTTGATGGACGCAGGCGTACCCATCAAAGCTCCAGTAGCCGGGATCGCCATGGGTCTGGTCAAAGTCGACGATACCTACATCGCGCTGACCGACATTCTCGGAGCCGAGGACGCCTTCGGTGACATGGACTTCAAGGTGGCGGGCACCGCCGAGTTCGTGACTGCGCTGCAGCTCGACACCAAGATCGACGGACTGCCCACCGAGGTGCTGACCAAGGCGCTGACCCAGGCTCGCCAGGCGCGCCTCGGCATCCTCGATGTCATGCACGACGCCATCGGCGCCCCGCGCGACGATGTGCGTGAGACGGCCCCGAAGATCGTCAGCCTCGAGATTCCGATCGACAAGATCGGTGAGGTCATCGGGCCCAAGGGCAAGGTGATCAACCTGTTGCAGCAGGAGACAGGCGCAGACATCAACGTCGACGACGACGGCACGATCGGCACGGTCACCATCGGGGCCAAGGACGGCGCGGCAGTGGCGGAGGCCCGCCGCCGGATCGAGCTGATCCTGGACCCGCCCAAGGCTGAGGTCGGCGCCGTGTACCAGGGCAAAGTGGTCAACATCACCAAGTTCGGTGCCTTCGTCAACATCCTCCCCGGCCGCGACGGCTTGGTCCACATCTCCAAGCTGGGCCGCGGCAAGCGCATCGACCGGGTCGAGGATGTCGTCGACCTAGGCGACGACATCGAGGTCCGGGTGGACGACATCGACCCACAGGGCAAGGTGTCCCTGTCGTTGACCGGTGAGGGCTCCGACGGCGGCAGCGATGCTCCACCGCCGCGCCGCGAACCTCGGGGGAGCGACGGGGCGCGCAGCACCGCCGCCGAGAACGCGGCACCGGTGGCGTCATTCGAAGATTCCTGGGAGGCGGAGGCGTCAGCGACCTTCGGCGATCTCGGGCCGGCCGGCGAGTCGGGGGGTGCGGGCGCCGGCGGTGGTCCTCGCCGGAACCCTCGCCGGCGTCGCTAGCCCGTTGGTGACCACCGAGGCGCTGTCCACAACCGTCCTCGACAACGGTTTGACCGTCGTCACCGAGCGGATGCCCGCAGTCCGCTCGGTGGCCATGGGGTTCTGGGTGGGCACCGGATCGGTCGACGAGGAGCGGACCGAATCGGGTGCCTCGCATTTCCTCGAGCACCTGTTGTTCAAAGGGACACCGAGTCGCAGTGCGCGCCAGATCGCGGAGGCGGTCGACGCAGTCGGCGGCGACATCAACGCCTTCACCGCGAAGGAGTACACCGCCTTCTACGTGAGGTCCCTCGCTGATGATGCTGACCTCGGCCTGGAGATCCTCTCCGACATCATCTGGTCACCTTCGTTCCGGCCGGAGGAGGTCGAGGCGGAGAGGCAGGTGATCCTCGAGGAGATCCTGATGCACTGCGACGAGCCCGCCGACTTGGTCCACGACGTGTTTGCCGCCGCCCTGTTCCCCGATCACCCGCTCGGACGGGAGGTCCTGGGCGACGAGCCCAACGTCCTGGCCATGGGGCCACAGCACATCGCGGCTTTCCACGCGGGTCATTACCGGCCGGCGAACCTTGTGTTCGCGGCGGCCGGCAACATCGAGCACGGCCGCGTGGTGGCAGGCATCCAGGCCGGCCTGGATCAGGCCGCCGGGGGGCGGTCCGGGGGCGCCCACCCGCAGCGCACTGCGCCACGATCGGCACCCGAGGCCGAGCGGGGCGTGGAGCGCCCGACGGAGCAGGCTCACCTGATCGTAGGCGTACGAGGGCCGTCGCGCAGCGCTCCTGAGCGCCATGCCCTCACCATCCTCGATCACGTGTTGGGGGGAGGCATGTCCAGCCGGCTCTTCCAGTCGATCCGCGAGGAGCGTGGCCTGGCCTACTCGGTCTACTCCTACCGGCTGGGGTTCGAGCATTCGGGCGGGTACGCCGTCTACGCCGGCACCTCCCCGGGGCAGGTGCGGGAAGTGCTCGACCTGATCATGGCCGAGCTAGATCGGGTGGCGGGCGGCGGCATCACCGAAGTCGAGCTTTCGGCAGCCCGGTCCCATTTGAGGGGCTCGCTGGCTCTCGGGCTGGAGGACTCCGGTGCCAGGATGAGTCGCATCGCCCACTCTCAGCTGATCCACGGCGAGATCCCGACCGTGGACGAGATCGACAGCCGCCTCGCCGCGGTCACCGTTGACTCTGTGGGGGAGCTGGCCGCCTCTTTGCTCTCGGCGCCGCGCACCACCGTGGTCGTCGGTCCTGGTTCGGGTGCGCTGTGATGGGGGGCGCCGATCGGCTGGCAACGCCGGGCGGCTGGGGCGGGCCCGGATGAAGGTAGCGGTGTTGGGTGCCGGGGGGCGGATGGGTTCGATGGTGTGCGGGGCCGTCGATGCCGACCGCGACCTGGAGCTGGTCGCCGCAGTCGATCCGGCGCGGGCCGCAGACGTCGTTCCCGGTCTGTCTCAGGCCACGCTTCGCTACAGCCGCGACCTGCCCGACATGGTCGCGGCCGGGGCGACCGTCGCCGTCGACTTCACCACCCCAGAAGCGGTGCGGGCGAATGCCCGCTACTGCGCCGCGCACGGCATGCACCTGGTCGTCGGCACCACGGGGATGGGTGAGGCGGGGGAGGCGGAGCTGTCCCGGCTGTATCCCAAAGGCGGACCGCTCGGCTGCGTGGTGGCCGCCAACTTCGCTATTGGAGCCGTCCTGTCGATGCGCTTCGCCGAGATGGCGGCCCCATGGTTCGAGACCGTCGAGGTCATCGAGCTACACCATGACGGCAAGGTCGATGCCCCGTCGGGCACGGCACTGCGAACTGCTGAGCGGATAGCCGCCGCCTCGGCGGAGTGGGCGCCGGATCCAACCACATCGGAGACCGTTCGGGGGGCGCGAGGCGGGGTAGGACCTGGCGGGATCCACGTCCACTCCGTGCGCTTGCGGGGCTTGGTGGCCCACCAAGAGGTGCTATTGGGGACGGTCGGGGAGACGCTGACCATCCGCCACGACTCCATCGACCGGTCCTCGTTCATGCCGGGCGTGGTGCTAGCGCTCAAGGCGGTCGCCGGGCTCCCCGGTCTCACGGTTGGGATCGACCTGCTCCTCGGGCTGTGACATCGCCATATCGGTCTCGACGGCGCTGCTGGAAGGTGGCGAGCAACATCGCCCTGCGGGGAGCAACGCACGTGGCTCTGTAGTGTGACGTCATGCCAACTTCCGGGCCTGGGCGCCTAGGCGCCGTCGCATGCGCCATGGTGACCCCCTTTCGAGATGACGGATCGCTCGACCTCGACGGGGCGGCCGCGCTGGCCCGTTGGTTGACCGAACACGGCAACGACGCCCTCGTGGTCGCCGGGACGACGGGCGAGAGCCCGGCGCTCTCGGACGCGGAGAAGGTAGCGCTGTGGCGGGCGGTGGCAGGGGCCGTCGACGTGCCCGTTGTGGCCGGAACGAGCACCGCCGACACCGCCCACTCGGTGACGCTGACCAAGGCAGCCGTGGCGGCGGGAGTGACAGGGATCCTGGCGGTCACCCCTTACTACAACCGGCCCTCCCAGGCCGGTATCGAGGCCCACCTGCGTGCCATCGGCGCCGCCGCGGGCGACCTACCTGTGTGGCTCTACGACATTCCCGTCCGCACCGGCCGCCGGGTTGCCCGCGAGGTGATCTGGCGCTTGGCGGGTGACGGCGTGATCGTCGGCGTGAAGGACGCCACCGCCGACCCGGCCGGCGCAGCCCGCTTGGTGGCGGGCGCCCCGGCCGGCTTCGAGCTCTACAGCGGCAACGACGGCGACACGCTTCCACTGCTCGCCATCGGGGCGGCGGGGGTGATCTCTGTTGAATCGCACTGGGCTGGCCACCTGCTCGGCCAGATGGCGGCGGCATTCTGGAAGGGCGACATCGATCATGCCCGTGCGCTCAACGTGTCCCTTCAGTCGTCGCACCTCTACCAGACCTCCGACGAAAGCCCCAACCCGATTCCCGCCAAGGCCATGCTGCGTGCGTTGGGGTTGCCCGCCGGACAATGCCGCCTGCCCCTCGGGCCGGCGCCCTCGTCGGTCGACGACGGTGCCGTCGCCCTCCTCCGCCAATTGGAGCTTCTCAATGACTGAACGGACAACCTCCGACTCGATGTGCTGTGTCTAGCCCGGTACGCGTCGTATTCCTCGGCGGCCTCGGCGAGATCGGGCGCAACTGTGCCTGTATCGAGGTCGACGGGCGGATCCTGATCCTGGACTGCGGCATCATGTTCCCCGAGGCGGATATGCCCGGGGTGGACCTGGTCCTGCCGGACTTCACCTGGCTGCTCGAGCGGCGGGAGCGTATCGAGGGCTGCCTCGTGACCCACGGCCACGAGGATCACTGCGGCGGCCTCAGCTTCTTGCTGAGAGACCTGGAGTTTCCCATTTACGGGTCTGCGCTCTCGCTCGGACTGGCCCGTAGCCGCATCGAAGAAGCCGGGCTGCTCGGCCGGACCAAGCTGATCCCCGTCAAGGATCATGAGCGGCGCATGATCGGTCCGTTCGATGTGGAGTTCATACCCGTGACCCACTCAGTGCCCCACGGCTTCGCCACTGCCTTCCATACACCGCAGGGAGTGATCCTCCATTCGGGCGATTTCAAGATCGATCTGACCCCGGTCGATGGGCGGGCGACCGACCTGGCTCGCATCGGGGCCATCGCTTCGGATGAAGGAATTCGATTGCTGCTGTCGGATTCGACCAATGCCGAGGAGGACGGCCATACCGACAGCGAGAGCAGCGTCGGGCAGGTGCTCGCTGACCTCTTCGCCGCCCACGGCGACAAACGGGTGATCGTGGCCTGCTTCGCCAGCCACATCCACCGCATCCAACAGATTGCCGACGCTGCCATCGCCGGAGGCCGGACCCTGGCCACCCTCGGTCGCTCCATGGGCAAGAACGTGGCCCTGGCGCGATCCATGGGCCTGCTCTCGATCCCCGACGCCAGCCTGGTCGACATCGAGAAGATCTCCGGCCTCGACCCGCGGCGCGTCTGTGTCATCTCCACCGGCTCGCAGGGAGAGCCCATGTCGGCCCTTTCTCTCATGGCCTCGGGCGATAACAAGTGGCTGACCGTCGGCGACGGCGACCTGGTCGTACTGTCCTCCCACGCCATCCCGGGTAACGAGACGAGCGTAGGCAAGGTCATCGACGGATTGTGCCGGCTCGGCGCCGAAGTGGTGCACTCCGGTCTGGCGCGGGTGCATGTGAGCGGCCACGCCCGACGGGAGGAGTTGAAAACTCTTCTGTCGTTGACCCAGCCCAACTCGTTCATCCCGGTGCACGGCGAGTTTCGCCACCTCAGCCACCACGCTCGCCTGGCCCGCCAGATGGGTGTTGCCGAGAGCCGGATCCTCCTGGCGGAGGACGGGGACGTAATCGAGCTGACCGATGACGGGATCGACTTCGCCGGAGAGGTGCCCGCCGGCTACCTCTACGTCGACGGCATCGTCGGCGATGTCGGGCGCGGGGTGCTCCGCGACCGGAAGGTCCTGGCGGAGGAAGGTGTCGTCATCGTCGTGCTCACTGTCGATGCCAAATCCGGCGAAGTCCTCAACGGGCCTGAGATCATCACCCGCGGCTGGGTGTACGCCCCTGAAGCCGAGGGCCTGCTCGGAGAGGCGCGCGCCGCTGTTCTAGCTGCGCTCGAGGAAGCAGCGGCAACGGGTACGTTCGAGTACGAGGCGATGAAGCGGCGCACCCGTTCGGCCCTCGGCCGGTTCGTCCAGGAGCGCACCCGGCGCCGTCCGATGATCGTGCCGGTCGTCATGGAGGTCTGACCCGGGGACCCGCGCTGGGCGAGAACCTCCGCCTCCGGCCTCCCCTGTGGCACGAGTGGCTGGTGTTACGCTCGTGAGTGCTGTGGCCACTGCGACTCGTCGTTCGTCCTCCTCTGCATCCGCGCGTCGACCTGTCCCGAGGAAGGCTGCGCCGCGCCGGAGGAGGCCCTCAGCTGGCGCCACGCGACGCCAGTCTCGTGCCGCTCGAGGACCGAGGCTCGGATCAAGGCTGAGCGGTGTGCTCGGGCGCCAGACCGACGACGTGTGGGGTGTGGCCCTCGTGCTCCTGGCCGTGCTCGGCGCCCTCGGCATCTGGAGCGACCTGGCTGGACCGGCGGGGCGGATGGCCAAGAGTGCATCGGGCGACCTCGTCGGCCGGTCCCGCTACCTGATCCCTGTAGCCTTCGCGGTGCTCGGCGGGGTCCTGATCAGCGGTGAGCACCGCCCGTCTTGGCGCAGCGGTCACCCGGCCGAGGCTGCCCCCGCCGAGCCACACCACAGGCCGTCGAGGGTCGCTCTCGGCCTGGTGGTCGGCCTGGTCGCTCTCTCCGGGCTGTTCCAGAACGCCTGGGGACCGCCTGGATGGCCTCGCCACCTCGCCTTGCTTCGCGGCGCAGGCGGTGTCGTCGGCGCGTCCATAGCGATACCGCTTCGCAGCGGGCTCGCCGTCTGGGGCGCGGCGCTCGTGCTGCTGGCCCTCCTCGCTGTGGCCATCCTCGTGATGACCGGCACCCCGGCACGCGATGCCGCCGGCAGGGTCGCCTACGGACTGCGCAGCATCGCCCGAGCCCTTAGATCGGGCTGGCGCTGGGTCCTGGACGCCGGGAGCCACGGACGGCGCGATGCCGCAGCCGGTCGGCATCCCACCGCCGGCCCGTACGACCAGGAGCTCGACCGCAGACCCCCCGGCCGCCGCTCCCGCCGATCGAGGCATGATGCAGAGCCGCTCGGGGAATCCGACGCCGACGCCGACGACGAGGCCGTCGCTCGGCTGAGCCTCGACCGTGCCGAGGCCTCGGCGGGACGACCCCCCGTCTCGATAACGCTGCCGCCGGCGCCCGAGGCTGACGACGGGCCGGGAGCTGGTGAAGGAGGCCCAGAGCAGCTGAAGATTGCTCTCGGTCCTGCCGCCACCGACGGCGCTTGGAGGCTCCCGCCCGTGGCCCTCCTCAAGCGATCCAAAGCTACCGAAATCGACCGCAAGGCCATCGAGCGGCTGGGCCAGGTGCTCGAGGACGCGCTGGCCGCGCACGGAGTCGAGACGAGGCTGGTCAACATGACCGTCGGTCCTTCGGTCACTCGCTACGAGCTCGAGCTGGGTCCGAGCGTAAAGGTGGCCAAGGTCACCAGCCTGCAGCGCGACATCGCCTACGCCATGGCCGCGGCGGACGTTCGCATCCTGGCACCCATCCCCGGGCGCTCCGCGATCGGCATCGAGGTTCCCAACACGCAGCGACAGCTCGTCGCCGTGGGCGACATCCTGTCCTCCGCTGAGGCTCACGACGCCAAGCACCCCCTCGAGGTCGCCATGGGTCGAGACATCGCCGGGAGGCCGGTCCTGGCCAACCTGGCGACGATGCCCCACATCCTCATCGCCGGTGCCACCGGCGCCGGCAAGTCAAGCTGCATCAACTCCATCCTGACTTCGCTGCTGGTGCGGGCCACGCCGGACCAGGTGCGGTTGATCCTCGTCGATCCCAAGCGGGTGGAGCTGGGGCAGTACAACGGCCTGCCTCACCTACTGACCCAGGTCGTGACCAACCCCAAGAAAGCCGCCAATGCGCTGTCATGGGCGGTGCACGAGATGGAGCGGCGCTACGACTTGCTCGCCGAGGTCGGGGTGCGGGACATCACCGGCTACAACGACGCCTACGACCGCGGTGACCTGGTGCGCCATCCGGAGCTGGGGGCACCTGTCGGGCCGGACGGCCCCGAGGCCAAGGAATATGCCCGCCTACCCTTCGTCCTCATCGTGATCGATGAGCTCAACGACTTGATGATGGTGGCCAAGCGCGACGTCGAGGAGTCGATCGTGCGCATCGCCCAGATGGCGCGGGCAGTCGGGATCCACCTGGTCATCGCCACGCAACGACCGTCAGTGGATGTCATCACAGGTGTCATCAAGGCCAACGTCCCGTCCCGTCTCGCCTTCGCCGTGTCTTCGCTGGCGGACAGCCGGGTCATCCTCGATCAGCCCGGAGCGGAGCGGCTCATCGGCAAGGGCGATATGTTGCTCTTGACCGCCAGCTCGAGCGTGGCTCGCCGCATCCAGGGTTCGTGGGTGGACGAGGACGAGGTTCGCAAGGTGGTCGCCCACTGGCGTCGCCAGTCCGAGCCTCGCTACGTCGATGGCGTAGAGGGCAGTGATGACGGGCCGTCCGCCGGCGGCGGGGGGGTGGCGGGCGACAGCGATGACGACGACGCCATGCTCGAGGCTGCCATGGACCTCGTCGTGCGGAGCCAGTTGGGTTCGACGTCGATGCTACAGCGCAAGCTGCGGGTGGGCTTCGCCCGGGCCGGGCGTATCATGGACCTACTGGAGCAGCGCGGCGTAGTGGGCCCGTCGGAGGGCTCGAAAGCGCGCACGGTGCTGATGAGTGTGGAGGAGCTGGAGGGGCGCGCTTCGCAGTAGCGACGTGGCTGCGCCCGCATCGCCTACCGTGTGCGGCCGTGCGAGCCCGTGCCCCTGCCTCGTCGGCCAACCTCGGCCCTGGTTTCGACGTCCTGGCGGTGGCGCTCTCGCTCTACGTGGAGGTGGAGGTCACCGCAGCCGACCGCCTCCAGGTGACCAGCAGCGGCCAGGGAGCGGAGCTGCCGGCGGATGCCAACCACCTGGCGGCGCAGATCGCCACCGAGATCCTCGGCCACGACCACCTCGCCATAAGGATCCACTCCGACATTCCAGTAGGCCGAGGTCTCGGGTCCTCCGCTGCGCTGGCTGTCGCCAGCGCAGCGGCTTCCGGCGCCTCCGATCCCATGGCCGTAGGCGCCCGTATCGACGGCCATCCGGAGAACGCCGCAGCTTCGGTCGTGGGGGGCCTGGTTGCGGCGACAGCGGTGGGCAGCCGAGCCGTGACTCGCAGCCTGGCCCTCGACGCCGAGCTGCGCTTCGTTGTCGCCGTGCCTGATCGACCGCTGCCGACGCAGGAAGCTCGCGCTGTCTTGCCGGCACGAGTGGACCATGCCGACGCCCGCTTCAACCTTGGTCGCCTCGCACTTGTCATAGCCGGCCTGGCCGATCACCGGTTGCTCGTCCAGGAGGCGTTCGAGGACCGCCTCCACCAGGGCGCTCGCTCCTCCCTCTTCCCGGAGGCGCCCGCCATCTTGGCCGAGATGGTCGCAGGCGGAGCCCTCGGAGCGTGCTGGTCGGGAGCTGGTCCCAGCCTCCTTGGCGTGGCTACGGGCTCTACCGCCGGCACCGTGAAGGCGGCCGCCGAGGCGGCCCTATCCCGCCAGGACGTCCCCGGGCGGGTGCTGGTGCTCGAGGCAGATCGCGAGGGGGTCACCGTGGTACCGGGCGGCGATCACTAGGGTGGCCGAGTTCCAACCGTCAACAGCCCCATCCGCCGACAGAGAGGAAGCCCCGTGGCCACCTACGAGGGATACTGCGTGAAGTGCAAGACCAAGCGTGAGTTCGATGGCGAGGAAGTCACCCTCGCGAACGGCAGGCCTGCTGCACAGGGGACTTGTCCGGTCTGCGGCACGAAGATGAACCGGATGCTCAGCACGAAGAAGTGAGCGGCGCCGCCTCCTTGTAGGCTGCACCGGTGCGGTACTGGCTGGAAACCCTCGGATGCCCCAAGAACCAGGTGGACTCCGAGAAGCTGGCCGGGATGCTCGAGGCCGACGGCTACCAGGCGGCCCCGGCTCCCGGCGAGGCGGATCTCGTCGTAGTCAACACCTGCGCCTTCATCGAGGCGGCTCGCCGAGAGTCGATCGACACGGTGCTGGAGCTGGCAGGCACCCGCCGGCCGGGTGCGCAGCTTGTCGTGACCGGCTGCATGGCCGAGCGCTACGGCAGTGAGTTGGCGGCGGCCATCCCCGAGGTCGACCGCGTGGCTGGCTTCGGGGTGCCGGTGTCGTTCGCCGCGGGCGCTGCACCGGTCCGAACCGGTGTCCCCGTGGCACTCGGGGCCAAGCGGGAACTCGACGTTCCGACCTTCGATCTGCTCAACCTGCCCCGGCGAGCCCCTACTTCTCCTTGGGCCTACGTCAAGGTGGCGGAGGGGTGTGACCGCAAGTGCGGGTTCTGTGCGATCCCGTCTTTTCGCGGCAAGCAACGTTCCCGGCAGCTGGAGGCGGTTCTCGCCGAGGTCGAGGCGCTGGCGGTCCCCGAGATCGTTCTCGTCGCCCAGGACCTGGCGTCCTACGGCCGGGACCTGGGTGCCAAGCAGATCGAGGCCCTTGTCGCCGGCGTCAGCGCGCGGGTCGAGCGGACCCGCCTGCTCTACCTGTACCCGTCGGAGCTGACCGACGGTTTGATCGACGCGGTGGGCGCCACCGGCTGCCATTACTTCGACCTCTCCCTCCAACACGTGTCGCGCCCTCATCTGCGCCGGATGCGCCGCTGGGGCTCGGGTGGCCGCTTCGCTGCGCGGATTGCCGACATCCGTCGGCGCTACCCGGAGGCGGCGTTTCGCTCTTCGTTCATCGTGGGCTATCCGGGTGAGACCGAAGAGGACCACGACCTCCTGCTGGCATTCCTGCAGGAGGTCCGCCTGGATTGGGCCGGCTTCTTCGCGTACTCGGCTGAGGAGGGTACCTACGCTGCAGGCTTGGACGGGGCGGTCGATTCGACTTTGGTGAGGGAGCGGTTGGCCGAGTGCAGTGAGATCCAGGACCGGATCACCGCTTCGGTCCGCTCCGCGCTGGTCGGATCCCGGGCCCGCGTGCTCGTCGACAGTCCCGGAGTGGCCCGCAGCCACCGCGAAGCGCCGGAGATCGACGGGATCGTCACCGTCCCCGACACCCTGCCCGTGGGCAAGTTCCAGGACGTCGAGATCACCGGCTCGGACGGCCCCGACCTGGAGGCGGTTCCCTTGGGCGGCCCTCAGGCCCCACCAGGTGGGCGGCCCCAGGGGGCTGAAGGCGTTGCCGGCTCGTGGATTTGTGACGCGCCGTTGGCGGGGGCGCGCTGAGCGATGACCAGCGCCCCCCAGTCAGGTGCCGAGGTCCGAGCGGGCGCCCCCACCAGCGCGCGGGTGCTCAAGTACCACCGCAGCGCCCGGGTCACCCCGGCCAACGCCATCACCATGGTGCGGCTCCTGGCCACGCCGCTCATGGTGGCTTTGGTGGTGGTCCTAGGCCCCTCCTGGACCAACGTGGCCATCTGGAGCCTGCTTGCCAGCACCGACTTCGTCGATGGATGGGTTGCGCGGAGGGAGGGGCCCACCACATCGGGAGCCTTCCTCGATCCCCTGGCGGACAAGGCGCTCGTGCTCGGAGCGCTGGCCGCGCTGGCCGCCAGCGGTCGGATCGGATGGATGCCCGTGGTGATCATCGCCGCCCGGGAAGGGGCCATGAGCCTGTACCGCAGTGCCATGGCGCGTCGCGGAGTATCCGTGCCAGCCCGACCACTGGCCAAGGTCAAGACCGCGATGCAGGACCTAGCCGTCGGCCTGGTCCTCCTGCCGGTCATCGGACTCCACCATCCTGCCGTCGGGCGCGACTTGTTGTGGGTAGCCGTCGGATTGGCCTTGGTCAGCTTCGCGCAGTACCTGGCCGATGGCCGGGCTGGCGCGGCCCGCTCGGCTACGACCGCCTAGACCGTGCGGGCCGAAGTCATAGCGATTGGCACCGAGCTGCTCCTCGGCTATGTCGTCGACACCAACTCCGCGTGGATCGGCGAACAGCTGGCGGCCGAGGGCATCGATTGCCTGATGGCGGTCAAGGTGGGCGACAACCTCGGCCGCATCGCTGCCGCCATCCGGGCGTCCCTGGAACGGGCCGACGCAGTGATCTGTTGCGGGGGTCTCGGCCCGACGCAGGATGACATCACCCGCGAGGCCATCGCCGAGGTTATGAGCGTCGAGCTGCTGAGGGACGCAAGGATGGAGCACCGCATCGAGGAGATGTTCGCCCGGTGGGGTCGCCGGATGGCCGGCAACAACCGGCGCCAGGCGGACGTGCCCGCCGGCGCATCGTTCATCCACCAGACGCGCGGCACTGCGCCCGGGCTCATCTGCCCGATCGATGCTCCTCCCGGGACTGATCCGCCTACACGCGAGCGCCAGGCGGCGGATGGGGCGGGGACGGCACGTCCGAAGGTGATCTACGCCGTCCCCGGCGTTCCGGGCGAGATGCGGGAGATGATGGCGCGCGCTGTGCTGCCAGACTTAGTCGCCCGGTCCGGGTCTAGGGCGGTGATCGCGAGCCGCACCCTACGCACATGGGGCATCGACGAGTCAGCGGTCGCCGAGGTCCTGGCCCCTCGGCTTCAGGTGCTCGACGCTGCCGGTAACCCTGCGATCGCGTTCCTGGCGAGTGGGGCGGAGGGAATAAAGGTCAGGATCACATCCAAGGTCGCCGGCGCTGTCGCCGAGTCCTCCGAAGGGCCTTACGCAGAGACCGGCCGCCCCCAGACTTCCCTCCTGCGCGCCGAGGCATCAGCCATCCTCGACCGGGAAGAGGCCCAGGTCCGGGCGCTCCTCGGTGACCGCATCTTCGCAGTGGACGATCAGACGATGGAGTCCGTCGTCGGCGACCTGCTGCTAGCCGGCGGGCTAACCGTGGCGGTCGCAGAGTCCCTGACCGGTGGGCTGCTCGGCTCCCGTCTCACGGAGGTGCCCGGTGCCAGCCGCTGGTTTCGTGGCGGCGTTGTCGCTTATGCACCCGAGGTGAAGCGCGACCTGCTCGGGCTCCCCGATGGTCCGGTCATCTCCTCTGAAGCAGCCGCGGCGATGGCCTCAGGCGTAGCGCGAGCGCTGGGGGCCGACGTCGGCCTCGCCGTCACGGGCGTCGCCGGCCCCGAGGAGCAGGAGGGGCAGCCCATAGGAACAGTTTGGGTCGGCTCATGGATCGAGGACGAGTCGTCTACCGTGCGCTTGGCCGTGCCGGGCGGTCGCCCCGAGGTCCGGGCGCTAACGGTTATCTCGGCCCTGGACCATCTGCGCCGGCGCCTGCTCGGGCTCCCTGCCACCCGTTAACCGTCCCGTGTTGATGTACCCAGGGAATCGGTGGGTGGATCAACACAAGTAGGCCTCTTGGCGGACGTGCCCCCTGCGGAGCCTGCCTTCGACCGGGCATGCGCCTCCCTAGGTGACTGCCGCTCGCCGCTCGCGCCGGCCACCGGCCATTGACCGCAGGAGGTTGGCTCGCTAACGGGTATCCGATCTTTCGGCGACGCGGGCGTGGAGATCCATCAGGGCCTCGATGCGGGCGACCTCGGTGCTGGTGAACTCGCTGTGCGGCCCCCGGGCTATCAGCACGACCCGACCGGCGCCCACCACCCCCGGGTCGGGAACGGCCAGCAGCCAGGCTTCGCCAGGTAGCCGATCCCTTATCGCCAGTGGCAGGTCTCGGGTGCGTACCGATACGGCCCCTCCGCCCTCACGCGCCATCTTCTCGGCCTCGGTCCCTGTGCCACCGGCTCCGCGGCTGATCCATACCGCCGGTGAGGCGCACACCTCGGCGACGGCAGCCAGCAGCGCCTCCTCACCGTCCCCCCCGCCAGCGACGATGTCGACGGCCCGGCGCAGCGCAGCTACGACCGGATCGACCTTCGTGGCCTCCTGGTGCGATACCAGCGCGCCGGCCCCGCTCTCGGCCAGCGCATCTCGCAGGTTGACGAAGTCGACGGCCCCCTCCGGCCACTCGACGACCACATCGTCGACGGCGCTGCCCGGCGCCTGGTGGACGTCGACAGCGGTGATGTTGCCCCCGTGGGCGGCCAACAGCGCGGCGACGTGCGCCAGCGCCCCGGGCTGGTCTGCTAGAGCGATGCGCAGCCGCACCAAGGACGCCATGGGCGGGAGGGTAGGCGCGCCAGATCACGGCAGTGTTTCTCCGTGATCAGCCGACGGTGAACCCGCGATGCGTGATCCTGGCATCCACCATCGAACACTCGTTCGGGTCTAGGGTGGCGAAACGACAGCGATGTGGCCCCGCCTGCCTGCCCAGGTGGCCGAGTGGTCGGGATTGTCACACCGCATCCGTAGGGTCACCTCTCAGCAACTCCTGAGCACAGTGAGACGAAAGGCATGGTCGGTGGAGCGAGACAAAGCACTTGACATGGCGATGGGTCAGATCGAGAAGCAGTTCGGCAAGGGTGCCGTGATGAGAATGGGCGAGAAGGCCAGCATGGCCATCGAGGCCATCCCCACCGGTGCGCTGGCGCTCGACATCGCCCTCGGGATCGGTGGCCTGCCCCGTGGCCGAGTCGTCGAGATCTACGGTCCGGAGTCCTCGGGGAAGTCCACTCTTGCGATGCATGTGGTGGCCGAGGCTCAGCGTAACGGTGGGATCTGCGCCTACATCGACGCCGAGCACGCGATGGACCCGGTGTACGCCGGCGCCATCGGCGTCAACGTCGACGACCTCCTGATCTCTCAGCCAGACACCGGGGAGCAGGCTCTCGAGATCACCGACATGCTGATCCGCTCCGGTGCGCTCGACGTCGTCGTGATCGACTCGGTCGCGGCCCTGACCCCACGGGCCGAGATAGAGGGCGACATGGGCGATTCGCACGTCGGCCTCCAGGCCCGGCTGATGTCCCAGGCTCTGCGCAAGCTGACGGCCACCCTGAGCCGCTCCAATACCATCTGCGTCTTCATAAACCAGCTGCGGGAAAAGATAGGGGTCATGTTCGGGTCTCCTGAGACGACCCCCGGCGGCCGGGCCCTCAAGTTCTACTCATCTGTCCGCCTCGACATCCGCCGAATCGAATCCATCAAGGATGGTGCCGAGGTAGTAGGCAACCGGACACGGGTCAAGGTCGTCAAGAACAAAGTGGCGCCGCCTTTCCGACAGGCCGAGTTCGACATCATGTACGGCAAGGGCATCAGCCGGGAAGGCTCCTTGATCGACATCGGCGTCGACCTCAACATCGTCAAGAAATCCGGGGCCTGGTACACCTACGAGGGCGAGCAGCTGGGTCAGGGCCGCGAGAACGCCAAGAGCTTCTTGGCCGAGAACCTCGAATTGATGATCGAGATCTCCGAGCGGGTGCGCCAGGCGACCGGCATCGGGGGAGAGAAGTCCGAAGCGATCGTCATCGACGATGCACTCGGCGCGTTGCCGGGGGATGACGAGCCGATCTCGCTCAAGGACTGATCGGCTGTAAGGACGAGGGAGGATCGACCGTGGCGTTTGTCGAACTTTCCGTTACGTCTGGATCGCTGCATGGCCAGGCGGCAACTGATCCGTCGTCCACCCGGGGCCGAGGAGTGACATGACCGAAGCTGTGGCCGGGTGACGGAGATCCTGAGGGTCTCGAGTAGATCGCCGCCAAATGCCGTTGCCGGAGCGCTGGCGGGCATGCTCCGCAGCAATCGCGTGGTAGAAGTGCAGGTCGTCGGAGCCGGAGCCCTCAACCAGGCGATCAAGGCCCTCGTCATCGCTCGGGGTTTCGTCGCCCCCACGGGCCTGGATTTGCTCTGCCGCCCCACCTTCGCGGAGATCGAGATCGACGGCCAGAGGCGTACCGCCATCCGGCTTCTGGTCGAGAGCGATCACGGACCGGGCGCCGACCGGCGCGGTGATCGGCCGGCCTCGGGGACTTCCAGCAGGGTGCGGATCTGTGGCCTCGAAGCCTCGTAAGCTCTGAGCGTGTCGCAGTCCGCCTCCCGCAGCTACTTCATCCGCACTTTTGGCTGCCAGATGAACGAGCACGACTCCGAGCGTCTGGCAGGCATCCTCGAAGCCGATGGCCTGGTGGCTGCCGGCGACGTCGAGGACGCAGATGTCGTGGTGCTGAACACCTGCTGCATCCGTGAGAATGCCGACAACAGGCTGTATGGCGCCCTAGGGCAGCTGAAGGCGACGAAGGACCGACGGCCGGGCATGCAGATCGCCGTAGGCGGGTGCCTGGCCCAGAAAGATGGGGATCTGGTCTCCCGCAGAGCCCCCTGGGTCGATGCGGTGTGGGGGACTCACAACATCTCTCGGGCCGCCGAGCTACTTCGCCAGTCCACGAAGGGCCCCGTGACCGAGATCGTCGAGGCCGACGAAGGCGACGACCCTGCGTTTGCGTCCGCCCTGCCGGTACGGAGGGACCAAGGCTGGGCGTCATGGGTCACTATCCAAGTGGGGTGCGACAACCACTGCGCCTTTTGCATCGTGCCATCGGTCCGTGGACCGGAGGCGAGCCGCCCATTCGGATCCATCGTGGCGGAGGTTCGGGAGTTGGCCGCCGCCGGCACTCTGGAGGTCACTCTCCTCGGCCAGAACGTCAACTCCTACGGTCGGGATTTGACTACCAGGCTGCGCTCCGACCCGGCGTGGCGCCAGGCCGAAGCGGTGGCCGGGGAGGAGTGGACCCAAGGGCCGCGCCCTCGGGCCCGCCCGCTCTTCGCCGACCTGCTGCGAGCGGTCGCCCGCGTGGAGGGCATCGAAAGGGTTCGCTACACCAGCCCACACCCGAAGGATCTCCGGCCCGAGACGATCGCGGTGATGGCCGAGGAGAGCGCCATCTGCGAGCACCTGCACCTACCTCTGCAATCGGGGAGCGACCGGATCCTGGCTGCCATGCATCGTGGCTACACCGCAGATCGGTACTTGGGGAAGCTGGCAGCGGCGCGCGCCAGCATCGGCGACCTGGCAGTGAGCACCGACATAATCGTCGGTTTCCCGGGCGAGACCGATGCCGACTTCGATGCCACCCTCGCAGTGGCGGCGGAGGCCGCCTACGACAGCGCCTACACGTTTATCTATTCGCCGCGAGCGGGGACTGAGGCTGCCAGCCGCCCGGCGGCCTATGTCGATCCAGATGTGGTGGCAGTGCGCTTCCAAGCGTTGCGGGTCGTGGTCGAACGCTCGGCATTGGCGGCCAACCATGCCCGCGTGGGCCGCATCGACGAAGTGCTGATCGAAGGACCGTCCAAGAGGGACGCAAGCGTCACCACTGGCCGTACCAGACAGAACAAGCTGGTCCACTTCGACGCCCCTCGAGGTGCTGCCCCCACCGGTGCGCTGGCGTTGGTAGAGATCACCAGGGGTGCCCCGCACTTCCTCGAAGGACGCCTGATCGAGGTGACGGCTGCGCCTCGGCACCGGACCCGCATCCCGGTGGCTGTCAGCTGAGCAAGGCGCGGCACCTGGCGAGTGGGTCTCACCTGGCCCTGGTGGGCCCGACCGCTTCTGGCAAGTCCGCGGTCGCAGTCGAGGTGGCGGTGGCATTGGGCGACGTGGAGATCGTGACAGTGGACTCCATGCAGGTCTACCGTGGCATGGACATAGGCACTGCCACCCCGACGCCAGCCGAGCGGGGCGGCGTGCCTCACCATCTCCTCGACGTCGCGGATCCGGCGGAGGGCTACGACGTTGCCCGCTATGCGCAAGCGGCCCGGGAGGCCATCGACGGCATCGAGGGCCGAGGCCATCGTGCCTTGCTCGTAGGGGGAACTGGTCTGTATTTCCAGGCGGTGGTCGACGGGCTGGTGCTGCCGGGCCGCTGGCCGGAGGTCCGCAAGGCGCTGGAGGCCGACCCCGACACGTGTCGGCTTTACCGGCGACTCCGCGTGCTCGACCCCGCGGCGGCGGCCAAGATGGAGCCGACCAACCGCCGCCGCGTGGTCCGGGCCCTCGAGGTGACGGTCGGCTCCGGCCAACCATTCTCTGCCTTCGGACCGGGGGTTGGCTGGTATCCGACGTCACCGTGGCGCATCGCCGGATTGTGGCTGGCGAGGGCGGAGGGGTCAGCGCGCATCGCCAGGCGCCTGGCGGAGATGGTGGATGGCGGCCTCGTCGCAGAGGTCGAGGCGCTGCGGTCAGGGGGGTTGTCTCGCACGGCCAGGCAGGCACTCGGTTACCGGGAGGTGCTCGACCACCTCGAGAGCGGGACGCCCCTCGCCGAGGCATTGGCGCTGGTGGAGTCCCGGACCCGGGCGCTGGCGCGCCGGCAGCGGATGTGGTGGAGGAGGGACCCGAGGATCACCTGGTACGGGACCGGGGCGAAACCTCTCGCCGTTGTGCCGTCCCTCCTGGGAGACTGGAGGAAATGACGATCCACGATCCGTACCATGCACCCCCCGGCGAGCTGCTCAAGCTTGAGGGTGCCGGCAACGACTTCCTGGTCCTGATGGACCCCGAGGGCAGCGACGACACAGCCGGAGCCCCGTTGGCCCGCGCGGTGTGCGACCGCCATCTCGGCTTCGGTGCTGACGGCCTGATCCGCTGCCGCTTCGCGCCAGCGGGGAGCGGATCAGGTCTGGTGTTCGAGCTGTGGAATGCCGACGGCTCAGAGGCGGAGATGAGTGGTAACGGCATTCGCTGCATGGCTCATGCCGCACTCGACGCCGGCTGGGTCCAAGAAGGTGTGAGCTTTGGGGTCCTCACGCCGGCTGGACGGCGTGAGGTCGCGACCACCCGATCTGGAAAAGCTTCGACCTGGGGACGAGTCGAGATGGGTCAAGCTAAGGTAGAAGGTGAGGTTAGTAGGTGCAACATAGGCCACGGCCAGCTGTTGGTCGACATGGGGAACCCTCACCTTGTAGTGGCGGGGCCGGATCCGGCCGGCCTGGATGTGGCAGGGCTCGGTGCTGCCCTTGGCGCCAGCCAGGCGGGGGGTCTCAACGTGGAGTTCGTGACCCTGGGTCCTGGCGCCGACGAGGTGACCATGCGGGTTTGGGAGCGCGGCGTGGGCGAGACTCAGGCGTGCGGGACCGGATCGTGCGCAGCGGCGGCCGCCTTCCACCACTGGGGTCGCGTGGGACGCATGGTCACGGTGCACCAGCCAGGCGGTTCGGTGGTCGTGGAGTTGCGAGTAGACGGCACCGTGGTGCTTTCTGGTCCCAGCCGGCGCATCGGGAGGTGCACCCTCACGTGACGGGGCGCGCGCTGGCGGCAGGCGATGCCCGATGAGCCTGATCGAACGGTCTTTCCGGGAGAAGATCATTCTGGTCGGTGTGACGGTGCCACCTGGAAGCGACGAGGAGACCGAGCGCCACCTCGACGAGCTGGCCCTGCTGGTCGATACCGCGGGCGCCGACGAGCGGGCGCGCGTGCTCCAGCGCCGGGACCACCCGGACCCCGCAACCTACATCGGCAAGGGAAAGGCCGAGGAGCTTCGAGACCTGTCGCTCACGGTGGATGCCGACACGGTGGTCTTCGACGACGAGCTCAGCCCGGCTCAGTCCCGTAACCTGGAGAGGATTCTCGGACGGACGGCGATCGACCGCACGGCGGTGATCCTCGACATCTTCGCCCAGAACGCCCGCACGATGGAAGGCAAGGCGCAGGTCGAGTTGGCCCAGCTCCGCTATCGCCTGCCTCGGTTGCGCGGGCGGGGCAAGGCTCTCTCGCAGCAAGCAGGAGGCATCGGGACCCGAGGCCCGGGGGAGACTCAGCTCGAGGTTGATCGCCGCCGGCTGGTGCGTCGCATGACCAAGCTCGAAGCCGAGCTACGACAGCTCACCAACCAGCGCCGCCTCCAACGCAAGGGCCGCCGCCGCAGTCGACTGTCCAACGTCTCGCTGGTGGGATACACCAACGCCGGGAAGTCGACGCTGCTCAACCGCCTCACCGACGCCGGCGTGCTGGTGGAGGACCGCCTGTTCGCGACGCTCGATCCCCGCACGCGCCGCCTTGCCCTACCCGGTGGCGAATCCGTGCTCCTGTCCGACACGGTCGGATTCGTCCGGAAGCTACCGCATCAGCTGGTGGAAGCCTTCCGTTCGACCCTCGAGGTGGTCACTGAGTCAGACCTGTTGGTACATGTCGTCGACTGTGCCAGCCCCGACCCCGAGGCGCAGATAGAGGCCGTGCGCGGCGTGCTCTCGGAGATCGGTGCCGGCGGCGTCGCCGAACTGCTGGCCTTCAACAAGGCCGACGTGTCGAGGGAAGCCAAACGGCTCGCGGAGCGCTACCCGGGTAGCGTCATGCTTTCGGCTCTGACGGGCGAGGGAATCGGCGACCTGTTATCTGCCGTCGGCGACCGGCTCCGCGCCCTCATGGACGTCGTCGCCTTGCGAGTCCCTTACGACCGTGGAGACATACTGGCCGCCGCTCACCGCGAGGGAGAGGTGCTGATCGAAACCCACGAACCGGGTGGCACGTACCTCGAGGTCAGGGTCGATGGGGCGGGGGCGGCCCGATTCCGGGAGTTCACGGTACCGGCATTGCGATCGAGCCCCGGACCTGGTCATGGTGAAGGCTGCCCGTGACCGTCGTCGGCGGCTGGCAGCCGCCCGCCTATCCCTACGACCGCCTCGTCCCGCTGCGGGCGGCAGCCGACGCCCTCCCGGGTGGTGTGGTTGACCTGTCGGTAGGCACCCCTACCGATCCACCGCCGGCGGTGGTTCTGCAGGTGCTGGCCGACGCCGATCGCGGGTCCTCCCTCCGGGGCTACCCACCGGCGGTCGGCACTGAGGTTTTGCGGACAGCGGCCTCGTCCTGGGTGACTTCGACCTTCGGATCGTCTGCCTTCGTCGAGCCGGACCAGATCGGCGCTTGCATCGGTACCAAAGAGTTCGTGGTCACCATGCCGGGTTGGCTCAAGCTGCGGCGTCCCGGCCGTGACACCGTGTTGTACCCCGCGGTGTCGTACCCGAGCTACGCAATGGGCGCCGAGCTCGCCGGGCTGCGGGCCGTCCCGGTACCGGTCGACGATGCATGGCGTATCGACCTGTCCTCCATCTCCAGCGAAGACGCCGCCCGCGCCTTGGTGCTCTGGGTCAATACCCCGGGTAATCCTGCTGGTGGGCTGGATGACCTGGCGGCCGCCGCCGCTTGGGGGCGTGACCGCGACGTGATGGTGTTCAGTGACGAGTGCTATGCGGAGTTCACGTGGGAGGGGGCGCCCCGCACCATCCTAGGGCTCGGCGGAGGTCCTGATGGCACCGACGGTGTGGTCGCCCTGCACTCGCTTTCGAAGCGCTCCAACCTGGCTGGCCTGAGGGTCGGCTGGTACAGCGGGGACCCCGAAGTGGTCGGTTACCTGAGAGAGGTCCGCAAGCACGCCGGGCTCATGGTTCCCGGGCCGGCCCAGCGTGCCGGTGCGGCGGCGCTGGGCGATGCCTCGCACGTGCTCACGCAGCGAGTGCTCTACCGGGATCGCCTCGAGAGGATGCGTGCGATCCTGGCCGAGGGGATCGGGCTGGAGGTGACGCTGCCACGCGGTGGCTTCTACCTCTGGGCCGAGGCACCGGGCGGGGACGCATGGGGATTGGCGGAGCGCCTGGCCACGCAGGCCGGGGCACTGGTGTCGCCGGGCGATTTCTACGGATCAGCCGGCTCCGCTTACGTGCGTCTGGCGATGGTGGTGCCAATGGCTCGGCTGGAGGTCTTGGCGGAGCGGCTGGGCTGCTGAAGGCGCTACCACCGCGAAGGCGGCGCCAAGTCACGCGGCGGCTCGGCTGCCAGTCTGCAGGTCGAGCACAGCGTCGGCCAGGTCATGGAGCTCCGTTGCCCACCCCGCCGGCGGCCCGAGCGGCCGCACGACGAACTTCGAGAAGCCGACCGCAACGAATGCCTCGAGCGTTGTGCGCAGCGCTGCGTGGCCGATGGGGACCAGTCTGGACGGGTCATGGCCACGGCTCCGCTTGGCCAATGTTGCCAGGGCCCCGTCGGAAAGGGGGGTGGCGGAGTAGCCGACGCTGACGCCGAAGTGTTCGGGGTCGATCGATCGGCCGACGGCCGCGGCCGCCCGGTCGATAACTACGCGCCCGGCAGCCGCCTCGTCGGGAGTGCACATGGCGGGGAGCCACCCGTCCGACAGCTCCCCGCAGCGGCGCAGCGCGTCCGGGGCCATGCCGCCGAGCCAGGGCTCCAGCGGTTGCTGGACGGGCAGCGGGACGAGGGTGACCTTCTCGAAGTCACCGGCGGCACCGTGATGGGTCACCTCCTCTCCTGACCAAAGGCGCCTGAGGACGGGGATCACCTCGTCAATGAGGGCTCCACGGTCCCGGGGCCGCGGCCCGATGGCCTCACGCTCTGGAGCGACCCCCAGGCCGGGCACGAAGGTCAAAAGCAGCCGTCCCTGCGAGAGCGCGTCGACGGTAGCCAGCTGCTTGGCCAGGCGCACGATGTTGCGGCCCGGGAGCAGGCATGTCGTGCCCAACTTGAGCTTGGGGGTGCGTGCCGCCGCCCACGCCAGTGCCGCTACCGGATCTGGGGCGGCAGCGGTGAGCACCTCGGGTAGCCAGACGGAGTCGAAGCGCAGTTCGGCCAGGGCGTCGACCACCTCGCCCAGGCTCCCGCCGGCCGCCTGGGGCCCAGCCAGGTTACCGCTGATCCCGACACCTATCCGCACCTTCATCCGGGTCCTCCTCTGGCGCCATCGCCTGGTCTGACCGCGAGAGCCTACGGACTCGCTCGGGGCCATTAGCGTCTGCACCCATGGCCGACCTCGCAGCACTGATAGACGATCTTTGGGAAGTGAGGGCCGACCTCGGTCCAGACGACCGCCACGCCGCCGCCACTGTGCGCGAGGCCGTCGGGCTGCTCGACTCCGGCGAAGCGCGCGTCGCGGAGATCGACAGCCACGGCCAAGTCGTGGTGCACCAGTGGCTGAAAAGAGCCATCCTCCTACTCTTCCGGGTATCGGCGATGGAGACCGTCGAGTCACCTCCGTTCGAGTACGTCGACAAGTTGCCGCTGAAACACGATCTGGCGGCGGCGGGGGTGCGGGTGGTCCCCGGAGCCTCAGCGCGGTGGGGGAGCTTCCTCGAACCCGGGGTGGTCATGATGCCGAGCTATGTGAACATCGGGGCACGGGTGGGTAGCGGCACCATGGTTGACACCTGGGCCACCGTCGGCAGCTGCGCGCAGATCGGACGGGATGTGCACCTGTCGGGCGGGGTCGGCATCGGGGGGGTCCTCGAGCCCCCCCAGGCAGCGCCGGTCATCATCGAGGACGAGGCGCTCGTCGGTAGCCGGTGCATGATCACCCAGGGCGCCCGGGTCGGGCGTGGGGCCGTTCTGGGAGAGGGGTGTGTCCTCAACCCGGGGATCCCGGTGATCGACGCCGATACCGGCAAGCAGATCAGCCGGGGTCACGTCCCGGATTGGTCGGTCGGCATCATGGCCAGCCGCTCCCGGGAGTTCGCCGGGGGTACTTACGGCCTGCCGTGCATCCTCGTCATCCGGCGCCTCACCGAAGGCCAGCGCCACGACAGCGCACAGCTGAACGACATGCTCCGTGAGCACGGCGTGGCCATATGATGCCCCGCCTCCCGCGTTGACGGATCTCCTGGCGGCTACCGCCGAACTGGTCTCCATCCCGAGCGAGAGCTACGAGGAAGCCGCGCTAGCCGACCACATCGAGGGGCGCCTGAGGGTGGTGCCGTGGCTCCAGGTCGATCGCGTTGCCGACAACGTCATCGCCCGGACCTCTGGCGTAGGGCCGCGAACCTTGCTTGGCGGCCACCTTGACACCGTCCCCGCCAACGGCAACGCCAGGCCAGTGATCCGCGGCGAGACCCTCCACGGTTTGGGAGCCGCAGACATGAAGGGAGGCCTGGCGATCATGCTGCACCTGGCGCACACCCTGGAATCGCCGCGGCGGCCGCTCACCTACGTGTTCTATGCCGCCGAAGAGGTCAGGCGGGCGGACAATGGCCTGCTGGCCATCGACGCTGCCCGTCCCGACCTCCTCGTCGCGGATGTGGCCATACTCGGGGAGCCGACGGGAGCAGTGATCGAGGCCGGGTGCCAAGGAGTGCTCAAGGCCAAGGTGACTCTCGGCGGCCGACGAGCCCACACCGCGCGCCCATGGATGGGAGTCAACGCCATCCATCGGCTCTCGCCGCTACTCGGCGCCATTGCCATCGCACCGGTGCGCGAGCCGACGCTGGACGGCTGCGTGTTCAGGGAGGCCCTGTCGGTGGTGTCGGTCGGCGGCGGGATTGCCGCCAACGTCGTCCCCGACAGCGCCTCATTGATCGTCAGTCACAGGTATGCCCCCGACCGCACCGATATTCAGGCCGAGTCGTGGTTGCGGGACCTCCTCTCGGCGCATCTCGACGTCGAGCTGGGCGACACCGTAGAGATCCTGGAGCGGGCACCGGCGGCGGCGCCTGCCCTGGGCCATCCGGTCCTCGGTGCCCTGCAGCGATCGACCGGCGCTCCCGCGCGGGCCAAGCTGGGCTGGACCGACGTCGCCTTCTTCGCCGGGAAGGGCATACCTGCCGCCAACTTCGGGCCCGGGGACCCAGAGCTGGCCCACACCCCACAGGAGCACGTCGAGCGTGCCGCCCTCGAGGCCACCTACCGAGCGCTACGCCAGGTGCTGGCCGATCCCTGAGCTCTCGTCGCGCTTCAGAGGCGCCGCAGCACGGTGACCACCTTGCCGAACACGGTTACCTCCGAGGGCTCGAACACCATCGGTTGGAGGCGGGCGTTGGCCGGGGTCAGCACCACCTTGTGCCCCTTGCGACCATAGAACTTCACCGTCGCCTCCTCGCCGGGGATGCCTGCCACCACGACGTCGCCCTTCATCGCCTCGGGCTGCTGGCGGACCACGACGAAATCGCCGTCGAGGATGCCGGCCTCGATCATGGAGTCACCGCGCACCTTCAGCATGAAGACCTGCCCATCGCCGGTGAAGTCCTCCGGCATGGGTAGCAGCTCCTCGACGTTTTCCTGAGCGAGCACGTCGGTGCCGGCGGCGACCTCGCCCACCAGCGGGATGTGGCGTGTCGGACGCCGCTCGATGGCAGCTCCGGAGTTGGTGTCATAGCGCACTTCGATGGCGCGCGGCTTGGTCGGATCACGCCGCAAATAGCCCTGGCGCTGGAGCGTGGTCAGGTGGGTGTGGACCGTAGACGAGGAGGTCAGCCCCACGGCCTCGCCGATCTCTCTCACTGACGGCGGGAACCCACGCTCGCGGATCTGCGCGGCGATGAAGTCCAGGATTTCACGGCGCTTCCCTGTCAGCTCGAGGTCGGTCATCTCCTGCCTTTCGTGCGTGGCCCGTCCGCGCCATGTTTCAACTCTAGCGAAGCTGGCCAAACAGATGTTCGATGAGCCGCAAGGGCCAAAGCAAGTGAGCCAATTCGAGCTCGAGTTGGGACTTGACGGGGAACACATGTTCTGGTGAAGTGGTAGGCGAACACACGTTCCCCCTTTCGGGAGCCGGATGCCGAGGAGGCGACGAGCATGGTTGCGACCCAGGTCCTGCGAAGTGCCTATGGCGAGAGTGCCTATGGCGAGAGTGCCCCTTCTGGTGCGCTCCGGCTCGTGGTGTCGCGCAGCGCCGCTCAGCGCGGCCCGGTTTACAGGCGGCGGAGGGCGGTGGCCCTGGCTGGGCTGATACTGCTCCTCGCCGGCCTCTGGTTCGCCCTGCAGGCGGCGGTCAGCGGCGCCGGCGGCGCTCCCCTCACCACCGCCGGCGCCGCGACCGGTTCTCCTGCGGTGGCGAAGGTGTGGGTCGTACGTCCGGACGACACCCTTTGGACGATCGCCCTTGAGTCGGGGGCGCGCGGTGACATCCGCCCGGTGGTGGACCGGCTGGTGGCCGAGACTGGCGGCCGCCCGCTCCAGGTCGGCGAGCGAATCCAATTGCCGTAGGCGGACGGCTGGATGCGGAAGGCAGGTGATCCTCCATAGGGCCCTTCCAACGGCACGCAGATAGTGCTCTGGCTTTGAAATCCTACTTGCAAAGTGGGCAGGCCATCAGTACGCTCGGATCTTCCAAGGGGGGGTCGGCCGTTGGCAGCGTCGGTACTAGCGAATGGACCGCTCGAGGGCGTGCGCGTCGTAGACCTGTCACCTGACCGTCTGGGGGCTCAGGTGAGCCAGACGCTGGCTGACTACGGGGCCGACGTCGTCTGGGTCGAGGCGCCGGGTGGGAGCCGGTTGCGCCGGCAGCGGGCGTTTCCATTCTTTGGACGGGGCAAGCGCAGCGTGGTCGCCGACCTGGCTACGCTGGAAGGCGTCGAGCGGGTCAGATCGCTTGCCAACGGTGCCGACGTGCTGATCGAGACCTTCCGTCCCGGCGTCGCCGATCGACTCGGGCTCGGGTTCGAGGCAATGTCAGCCACCAATCCGGGTCTTGTGTACACCTCGATCACGGGGTTCGGCCGGCGGGGACCGTGGGCGAATCTCAAGGGCTATGAGGGGATGGTCGCCTCCGTTCTCGGCATCTACGGCTCTTTCAGCGGCATGAGCCCTGCCGGGCGGCCGCCCTTTGTCACCGTCCCGTGGTGCACATTCGCGGCCACGCATGGTGCGCTCCAAGGGATCCTCTCGGCGCTGTTGGAGCGCGGCCACAGTGGCCGCGGGCAGTGGGTCGAGACGAGCTTGGCGCAGGCCGTGACCATCCACGAGGGAGCGTCGTCGTGCTGGTACACGTATCTCGTCAGTACGCGCTGGCCCGAGGCTTTTGTCGCCGCGCCGGCCACGATGCACCACTTCGTGTACCGGTTGCTGGTGGGGCAAACAAAGGACGGGCGCTGGCTCCAGTTCGCCCAGAACCGGCCCCATCTCTTCGACTCTTTCATGCGAGCGCTGGGACTCGACTGGATGCTGGTTGATCCCGCATGGAAGGGCATCCCGATCCTGGAGGACCCGTCACAGCGCGAGGAGCTGTTGCATCGGATGCTCCAAGGAGTGCGCGACCTGACCCTGGCCGAGTGGCAGTTGATCTTCGAGGCTGACCGCGACGTGTACGCCGAGCTGTACCGCGACGGCACCGAGGCCCTCGACCATCCGCAGCTCGTGCTCGACGGATCGACCATCGATCTGGCCGACCCCGAGTCTGGTTCGGTGCGCCAGCCTGGTCCGCAGTTCGTGATGACCGCCACCCCGGGAGCGGTGCAGGGTCCGGCGCCCTCGTGTGGCGATGGAGCCGCCATCACGTGGGCTCCCCGCCGGGCACCGGACGGTGCGTCGGCGGGAGACGGGGCGCCGCTGCAGGGTGTGACTGTCCTCGAGCTTGCGGTCCAGTATGCGGCGCCCTACGGGACGACGATGCTGGCCGACCTCGGCGCGCGCGTGATCAAGGTCGAGCAATTGGAGGGGGACTCCATTCGGCGCCAGATTCCGCAGTTTCCCGAGGTTGGTGGGGGGAAGGTGATGCAGGGCAAGGAGAGCGTCGCGGTCGACATCCGCACGCCCGAGGGTCGCGAGGTTCTGTACAAGCTGGTCTCGCGCGCGGATGTCGTGGTCAACGGGTTTCGAGCCGGAGCGGCCGAGCGTGGCGGGTTCGACTTCGCGACGTTGCGGAAGGTCAACCCCGACATCCTCTACGTGCACGGGGCGGGTTATGGCTCCGGCGGTCCGTGTGGGGATCGCGCCTCCTTCGCTCCCAGCTTCGGCGCCGCCGGCGCGATAGCGGCTGCACATTTAGGGGGTCCCGGGCCGCAGGATGCCTCGATCAGCTTCGACGACGTTGTCGCGCGGAGCGTCCGTCTTCGTGCGGCGAGCGCTACGAAGTACGCGTCGGCCGACGGGATCGGCGCTCTGGGCGTGGCGACGGCGGCGCTCCTGGGCCTCGTTGCTCTCCAACGCGGTGCCGGTGGCCAGCAGGTGGAGGCGTCGATGCTGCTCTCGACGGCGCACGCAATGGCCGATCACGTCGTCGGGGTGCGTGGCTCGTGCGCTGGCTTGACTGCGGGTTCGGAGATGCGCGGCCCGACCGCGCTCTACCGCATCTACGACGCCGCCGACGGGTGGGTATTCCTAGCGGCACCGCAGCCAGGGGAGTGGGACGCGCTGGTCGAAGCACTGGCGTCGTACGTCGATCTCCGCGCCGATGTCCGGTTTGCCACCGGGCCTGATCGCCACATCAACGACGCGGCTTTGGGAGAGGTCCTGGCGGGCGTGTTCGTGTTGCGGGGGAAAGACGACTGGCAGCGCGACATGGCGGCGGTCGACGTCGGCTGCGTTGCGGTCACGGCTGGGCCCGTCGAGGGCCTCCTGATGAGCGAAGAGTATGGGCGGGCGAGCGGCTACCTGGTCGACGTGACGCACCCGGTCTTCGACGAGCATCCGCGGCTCGCGCCGATCGTACGGTTCTCGCGCTCGCAAGTAGAGGCCAAGGCAGGGGATCTATGCGGCGCTGCCACCGATTCGGTGCTCGACGAGCTGGGCTACACCAGCGAGCAGATCGCCGACCTGCACGCCAAGCACGTCGTCGGATGACGGCAGGGCAGACCAAGGATTGGCTCCCGCCCGGCAGTCACGGTGCACGATACGAAGGGAAAGGAATCGATCCGCATGTCGATGAAGGACCAAGCAGCTGTTGTCGGTGTCGGGGCCACGGAGTATTACCGCCGTGGGCAGTCGTATCCGACCGAATCGGAGTTGAGCCTGGTCTGCAAGGCGATCCTGGCCGCGCTGGACGACGCAGGGCTTAAGGTCCAGGACATCGACGGCTTTGCTCTGTACGCCAGCTCGTTCGAGCCAGCCGAGGTGGCGGCGGCCCTCGGAGTGCCGGAGGTCCGCTACACCGCGACCACGACCGGCGGTGGGGGTGCCTCCGGCGCGTCGATCGGCCTCGCGGCGTCGGCCATCCATGCGGGCATGGCTACCTGTGTGGTCACGGCCTATCCTGTGCAGCAGGCGAAGCGCCGCTACGGCGGCAGCGCAGTCGCGACCGACAACGGCGCCCAGCTCACCTACGGCAACGCGGCACTCGGCATCTCATCGCCGTACACCGGTTTCAGTTCGAACAGTGGCCTCCTCGGGCCCGGGCACGCCGCGGCGCTGATCGCTCAGCGACATATGTACAAGTACGGCACCACTCGTGAGCACTTCGCCGAGATCGCCATCTCGACGCGCGATAACGCCTCCCGGCGCCCTAAGGCGCTCAAGAAAAGCCCGTTGACGCTCGACGACTACTTCAATGCCCGGATGATCGCCGAGCCGCTGTGCCTCCTCGACTTCACTCTGGAGACCGACGGCTGCGTGGCCGCTATCACGGTGTCAGCCGAGCGGGCCAAGGACCTCCGGCACCCTCCCGTGTATGTAATGGGCTCCGCCCACGGAGGTCCCGGGCGCACGGGGCCGCTCAACTGGAAGTGGCTTCAGATGGCTGAGGACGATCTCGTGTCTTCGGGCTCGCGATATCCCGCCAAGCGAATGTACGAGATGGCGGGCGTCGGACCCGAGGACGTCGACGTAGCCTTGATCTACGACAACTTCGCGCCGATGGTGCTCATGCAACTCGAGGACTTTGGCTTCTGCCCGAAGGGTGAAGGCGGCCCTTTCGTGGCCGACGGCAACATCCGATGGAAGACTGGCTCGATCCCGGTCAATACCCACGGTGGCAACTTGTCGGAGGCGTACCTGCTCGGCATGAGCCACATCATGGAGGCCGTCGAGCAGTTGCGTGGCACCGCTGTCAATCAGGTTGACGGAGCCGAGATCGCCCTCGTCACCGGCGGAACCTCTCTGCTGCCCATGGGCGGCACACTCCTGAGGAAGTAGGTAACGGATGACAGCTACCAGTTCTTTCGGCGAAATACGAAAGGGTGTGTTCCCGAGCATGCAGAAGCACACCTTCGCCGATCCGACCACGCAACCCTTTTGGGATGCCGCGCGCGTGGGCCGTTTGATAGTGCCCTGCTGCACGAGATGTGGCACGTTCCGGCTCCCGCCGTACCCGATATGCTACGCCTGCCAGAGCTTCGACCTCGAGTGGGTAGAGCTTACTGGCCTGGGAACCGTGTACAGCTATACAGTCGTTCACCACCCGTTGCATCCCGACCTGGTGGACGCGGTCCCGTACCTGTCGGCGATCGTCGAGCTCGACGGTACCCAAGGTGAAGGTGCCCGGATGCTCGCCAACGTCATCGACTGCGAGCCCGGGGAGATCAGCATCGGATCCCGGGTGCGTATCATCTTCGAGCACGTGAATGACGACATGTCGACACCACGCTTTCGTCTCGTGCGGGGCGATGAGAAGTGACCACGGATCAGAAGATCTGGGCCAACTCGGGGGATTCCCACCTGATGGAGCCCCACGACATCTTCCGAGAGAACCTTCCCCCTCGGTTCGCCGACCGGATGCCTCGTGGCGTGCTCGACGAGGATGGGCAGTTCGAGACGATCTCCGTCGACGGCCAGGAGTTCCGGCGAAAGGTTCCGTTCGCGAAGCGGCCGATGGTCGATCCGGAGACCGGCCGGGGCGTCTTCGAGCGGGCTCCCGGGTCGAATGACATGCGACTCCGGATCAAGGACCTCAACCAGGAAGGCGTATGGGGCGAGCTCGTCTACACATCAATCGGGATGTGGATGCATTCGATGCGTGATCCCCTGCTGATGCTGGCCGGGTGCGAGGTCATCAATGATTGGGCCATCGAATACCAGCGTTTCTCGTCCCGCTACGTGTGCACAGCCATGATCCCAACCCTGAGTCTCGAGACGGCGCTGTCGGAGGTCGAACGCAGCGCCGACATGGGCTTCAAGATCGCTATGTTGCCCACTTCGCCGACCCTCGCCGGCCCCAACTGGAACAAGGACGACTGGCACCCGCTGTGGGCGTTGCTGGCTGAGACCGGGATGCACGTCGGGTTCCACGCCGGCAGCGACCCGCACGAGGCCGACACATTCAATGGCACCTACCACCGGGGGCCCGGCGGCCACCTGCTCAATTACTACGAAGCCAGCTATCACATGCAGCTCGCAGCGGCGAAGCTGGTGGCCAGCGGCGTCTTCGAACGGCACCCCACGTTGAAGTGCGTTGTGTCGGAGGGCGGTGCCACCTGGGTGCCGTTCATGGCCGACCGTCTGGACGAGGCCTACCGCCAGCACGTCAACCAGGTGTGGCCGAAGTTCAACCGTCTTCCGAGCGAGTATCTCTTCGAGAACGTCTACGCCTCGTTCCAGCATGACCGCTCGGCACCGCAGGCGCTGGTGGCGATGGGCTATCGAAACGTGTGCTGGGGAAGTGACTACCCGCATCTCGAGGGGACGTTCGGGCACACGCAGGAGACGCTTCACGGCCTCGTAGACAACCTGACAGCGGCGCAGCGGGACAGAATCCTCAAAGGCGCCTTCCAGGAGCTCTTCCCGCACGTGCCGCCACCGCCCGAGGACGGCACCGAACCCCCCGAGGGCGGCGCCTGACCGGCGATCCGACCGCGTCCGGACCAAGATCGCATGGCGACCACGTGGCTGGAGGCCAACCTCGGAGTGACCGCCCGGTTAGGGTTGCGATGGTGCGCTGCCCACATTGTTCAGATCAAGAGGACAAGGTGGTCGACTCGCGCACGGCCGAGGATGGCGCAGCCATCCGCCGTAGACGTGAATGCCTGGCGTGTGGGCGTCGGTTCACCACCTACGAGCGCCTCGAGGAGGTTGGGCTCATGGTGGTCAAGCGGTCAGGCGCGCGCGAGGCGTTCGACAGGGCCAAGGTTGTGGTGGGCATCCGCTCCGCGGCCAAGAACCGGCCGATCGATCCGTCCCGCATGGAGCTGATGGCGCTCGAAGTAGAAGAGCGGGTGCGCATGGAGGGGACCGAGGTCACCAGTGAACGGGTGGGACGAGCCGTGCTCGACGGGCTGCGGTCGGCCGATGAGGTCGCCTACCTCCGCTTCGCCAGCGTCTACAAGGGCTTCGCCGATGCCAACGACTTCCGGAGAGAGGCGGGGTTGCTGAGCAAAGCCACCAGGCCGAAGCCACCCGGCGGGGGTGATATAGGGTCTGTTCAGGGCATGTAGGCAGTATCGGAGGCGCTTGGCGCCAGCCGCTCGTCGCTAGGGTACGGCGGGCAACGGTAAGTAAGCAGGAGGGGAGCACATGCGCGTCGGCGTCCTGACTGGTGGGGGAGACTGTCCCGGCCTCAACGCCGTGATACGAGCGGTGGTCCGCAAAGGTGAGGTGCACTTCGGAGACGAGTTCATCGGATTCCTCGACGGCTGGCGAGGGGTGGTGGAGGACCGGACCACGGTGCTCGACGTCGAGCGTTGCCGGGGCTTGCTCCCCAGGGGTGGGACGGTCCTGGGGACCTCGCGCACCAACCCCTACAAGCTCGAACGAGGGGAGGAGCGGGCCATCACCACCCTTGCGACCCACGAGCTCGACGCCCTCGTGGTGATCGGCGGTGAGGACACCTTAGGGGTCGCCCACCGCCTCGTAGGCTCGGGAGTGGGAATCGTTGGCGTGCCGAAGACCATCGACAACGATCTATCTGCCACCGAGGTCACTTTCGGGTTCCACACTGCGGTGCAGATCGCCACCGACGCCATCGACCGGCTCCACACGACGGCGGAATCCCACGACCGGGTGATCGTGTGCGAGGTGATGGGGCGCCACGCCGGGTGGATCGCTACATATGCGGGTATCGCCGGGGGCGCGGCCGAGATCTTGGTCCCGGAGGAGCCGTTCGACATCGACGAGATCTGCCGTTCGCTGGTGGCCCGCCACGCCAAGGGCCGCTTCGCTTCGATAGTCGTCGTGTCAGAAGGCGCGATCCCGAAGGAGGGAACCTTGCAAGTGGCGGCGGCCGGCGTCGACCAGTTCGGCCATCCGAGGCTGGGAGGGATCGCCACCAGCATCGCGCCCGAGATCGAGGCCCGCACCGGCTTCGAGACCAGGGTCACGATCTTGGGTCACATCCAGCGGGGTGGGACCCCGACTGCTTTCGACCGGGTGCTGGCCACCCGGTTCGGGATTGCCGCAATCGACACCGTCCACCATGGGGGGTTCGACCAGATGGTTGCCCTCCGGGCGGGCGAGATCGTCCGAGTGCCCCTAGCCGATGCCCTAGCCCGCTTGAAGACCGTCGACCCGTTGCTGCTCCATGGCGTAGGGGCAGCTTTCTTCGCCTGAGGGACGCCGGGGAGTATCGGCCGCGTCCTACCAGTGCGCGGGCTCGTCGCCCGGCGGGGGCCTCAAGGCCCCTGCCTCATCGAGCAGGGCGACCAGCGGGTCGAATAGATCGGGCGCCGTCGCCACGATCATGCGGCCCTCCAGGATCTCGACCCGGCCACCGGCCTGCTGGCAGATCACCCGGCCGGCGGAGAGGTCCCACGGGTTGAGGCCCCACTCGTAGTGTGCGTCTATCCTCCCGGCGGCTACCCAGCACAGGTCCAGGGCGGCAGCCCCGAAGCGGCGCAGATCCCGCACTCTGGGTATCACCCTGGAGGCAACATCGGCCTGCCACGCCCGGCGAGCTGGGGCGTAGCCGAAGCCGGTCGAGACCAGCGCGGTCGGCAGCGTCGAGCGGTCGGCCGCGACATGGCAAGGGACGCCGTTGCAGCGGGCCGGCCGGTCGGTCGCTGCGGCCCACGTCTCGTTGCGGGATGGATCGACGACCACGCCCACCACCGGCTGACCGTCGATCTCGGCGGCTACGGACACCGCGAACTGCGGGATTCCGAAGAGGAAGTTGGTGGTGCCGTCCAGAGGGTCGACGACCCACCTGACCCCGCTGGATCCCTCCCTGCTGGTGCCTTCCTCGGCGAGCAGCCCGTCGTGGGGCCGGCGACGGCTGAGGATCGATGACACGATTGCTTCGGCAGCACGGTCGACCTCGGAGACCATGTCGGTGCTCGAGGACTTGGTGGAGACCTGCTCGCGCTCGCGGCCTACGGAGGAGGCCAGTATGGCCGCCGCGGCGCCGGCAGTCTCCAAGGCCACTGCGCCCAACTCGTCCAGGAGCGGGTCACCACCGTCCGGGCCGGCCCCCATCAGCCGGGTTACGTCGGTCAGGGGCTGGGAAGGAGCCACCGCACTGTTGTAGTCGACAAGCATCTGCACGCGCGCTGGAGCCGGGGCCGCCGGCGCTCGACGGGAGCGGACCTACGATCGACGAACGCGGCCTACCATCGGTCGATGCCTTCGGTAGAGCACGCCGTCCCGACGAAGGTGCTGGCGATATACGCCCATCCCGACGATCCGGACGTATCGGCGGGAGGGACGCTGGCAGCCTGGGCGTTGGCGGGCGCCAGAGTCGAGGTCTGCATCTGCGCTGACGGTGACAAGGGATCTACCGATCCGGCCACCGATCCGGTTGAGCTGGTGCGGAGGCGGCGGCAGGAGGTATTCGCCGCCGGGGAGATCCTGGGTGTCTCCGCCCACCACCTTCTGGGGTACCCCGACGGGGACCTCGACGACGGGCTGGCGTTGCGGGGACGCCTGGTGGAGCTGGTGAGGACAGTGCGACCGGACGTAGTGGTTGGCCCGGACCCGACTGCGGTGTTCTTCGGGGCCAGCTATGTAAACCACCGCGATCATCGTGCGGTCGGGTGGGCTGTGCTGGATGCGGTGGCACCGGCCGCTGCCAACCCGCACTACTTTCCCGATCTCGGGCCAGCCCACGCAGTGAGGGCGCTGTGGCTCTCAGGCACCTTGCAGCCGGATGTGTGGGTCGACATATCGGGGACCGTCGACCGGAAGGCCGAGGCAGTTGGATGCCATATCAGTCAGACCGGCGAACCTGGGGAGTGGCTGCGAAGTGTGGTCGGGCTCCGAGCCGAGGAGGCCGGACGCGAAGCGGGCGTGCGCCACGCCGAGAGTTTTCGGCGCCTGGTCCTGGCCTGACGCGATCTGGGCTCGCTACACGAGGCGGAGTGCCGGCCACGCGAAGCGAACGACGTGAGCCCTGGCTTCGCCCCGCTCCGTCGCGCATGAGTCGCTTGCGCCATTGCTGGCGGTGACCAGGGCGTGAATGCTGTAGGCGTCGGCCTCAGGTCTGGGCGAGTACAGCACGCCGGCGGCATGTCCGGCGCGCAGTGCGTCGACGAGAGGACGGCATGCGATCTGCCGCAACCGGGCCACCATCTCGGCGCTCGGACCAGACGCGCGGGATGCGGCGGCGGCCAACAGGGCTGCCCGTTTCGCCCTTCGTGGCTCGTAGAATACGTCGAGGAATCGTTCCAGCCACGCCTCGACGGCGGCGACGGGCCCTTCCGCACAAGCCACAGCACGCCCTAGCGAGCGGCCGACCGACTCCCCTTCGAGAAGCAAGAAGGTCTCGAGTAGCGCCTCCTTCGAATCAAAATGGCGGTAGAAGGAGCGGGTGGAGAGACCGGCTTCTGCCAGGACATCACCAACCGCAATGTCGGAATAGGCATTGCGCTCCAGAACCCGGATGGCGGCCTCGACGAGGAGCCGGCGCTCCGTATCGTCGTCAAATCGCCGCGGTCGGCCGACAACTGGTGGCGACGTCGACTCCACCTGCGAGATGTTACTGATTACGCCGGCGGTCCCGGTGCCCACTTTGAGAGTACGCTTGCAAACAGACATCGGACTGGTACGCTTGCTGGTCGACCAGGGCGGGGAGAGAAGTCATGTCATTCCCACGAGGCGACGGGTCCGTTCCGGGTGACGGGCCTTCCGCCCTTATGGCCGGCAGGCAACACCTGAGCACCATCGCGTTCGTTGAGGAGCCTGCCGGCCGCCCCGGCGAGGTGGAGCGGGTCAGCCCCCGCGTGCGCAGGATCGTGGCGAACAATGCGGGCCCGTACACCTCAGGAGCGCACCTGCTGTACCTGCACGAGCGCGGCTGGTCGAGCCCGACGACGGGCTGGCATTGGCACGGATGAGCCGCGTCCGGTGCGTGAGGACAACGGGGCTGTGAGCGGGGCATTGTCCGGGTGGCGGGTGCTCGAGATCGCCAACGGGCTCGCGGCGTCGTTCTGCGCGAAGGTGTTGGGAGATCTGGGCGCCGAGGTCGTCAAGGTGGAACCTCCGGAAGGACATCCTTCCCGGCGGTCGGGGCCCAGGCGAGCGAGCGCGTCGGCCGAGGAACCCGGCGGCCGGTTCCTTTACCTGAATACTGGCAAGGCCAGCGTGGTGGTTGACGAGGGCCCGAGGGGCGCAGATGCGCTCCGCGACTTGGTGGCCGGCTGCGATGTCATCGTCTCGGACGACGTTGACTGGCGCCGGGGGATGGCGGTAGGAGAGCTTGACGGCGCTACGACGGTGGTTCTCGTCACTCCGTTCGGTCTGACAGGACCATACGCGTCCTACCGTGGTCCGCACCTAGTCGCTTTTCACTCCGCCGGTGAGGGGTCGATCCTTCCTAGCGGGCAGGGATGGCGGCTCTTCCCCGAGCGGCCTCCGATCCAGATCGGCTCGGATCTGGCGGAGTACGACGCTGGGTGGAACGCGGCGGTGGCAGCGCTCGCCGCCATGTATGACCGCCTTCGTACCGGGAGGGGGACCCACGTCGATGTATCCATCCAGGAGTCAGAGCTGACCCTGAACCGCACGCGTCTCAGTCGGTTCAACAACGACGGAGTTCCGTTGCGACGCGAGGGCAACCGGTACGGGTTCATGGGAATGGTCCAGTGCCGCGACGGATGGGTGCAGGTCGTCGGCCTCACCCCTGGTCAGTGGGATGCCTTGGCGATGTCGCCCGACGCTGGGGAGCTGGCTGACCCGCGGATCGTGTCGGAGACCGGCCGCGCGGAGAACAGTGAAATGGCAGCTGCGGCGCTTCATGCATGGTGCGCCAAGAGGGCCAAGGATGCCGTCGTCCGCACCATGATGCCGCTCGGTTGCGCGGTCGGAGCATACGCCACGCCGGCGGACCTCCTCGCCTCCGAACAGCTGGCCCACCGGGAATTCTTCCGCGAGATCGACGACGGGAGGGGAGGCAGGATGTTCGTTCCGGGACCGCCCTACCGCCTCTCCGCGACGCCCGTGGAGATCACGTCCAGCCCCGCCTTGGGAAGCTCGACGGGCTTCACCCGTGAGGCCGGTGAAAAGCCCCGAGGTCGGTCCGGGCGCGGCTTGGAGGGAGTACGGATCCTCGATTTCACGTGGGCGGCGGCAGGTCCTTATGCCACTTGTCTGCTCGCTCTCCTAGGGGCAGAGGTTGTGAAAGTTGAGTCGACCAGGCGACCAGACCCAGCCCGCAGGGGGTTCCTGGCGGACTACGGGGGGGTCAATCGTTCCCCTAACTTCAACGAGATCAACCTGAACAAGCGCTCCTTCCAGGTCGACCTGACCCGACCCGAAGGTCGGGCCCTCGCCCACCGGCTGGCGGAGTGGGCAGACGTAGTCATCGACAACTTCCGCCCAGGAGTAATGGCGAAGTTCGGTCTCGACGCCCAGAGCCTGCAGGCGAAGCGGCCCGCCCTGATTGTCGCATCCTCCTCTGCGAATGGTGCCACGGGGCCAGAGGCGATGGCCGCGGGGTTGGCCAGCATCTTCGGAGCGACCGGTGGCCTGTCGGAGCAAACCGGATACGTCGACGGACCACCCACGGAGATTGGCGAGTCGACGGACTACCGCAGCGGCAACGCATTGGCGGTAGCGGTGCTTGCCGCCCTCCTGCACCGAGCCCGAACCGGCGAGGGGCAGCACATCGACCTGGCGTCGCGAGAAGTCGTCGCCGCCAGCTCGCCGGATGCGATTCTGGCCCACCAGCTCAACGTCCCGTGGCAGATCCGTATCGGTAACGAGCATCGCGAGCTGGCCCCGCACGGCGTCTATCCCGCCTCAGGGGACGACGATTGGGTGGCGATTGTTGTTGCTGAAGATGCCGACTGGGTGTCGTTGTGCGCGGTGCTCGGGCGGGAGGAATGGGCGTTGGTGTATCCAAACGCCGCCGTCCGGCGAGGGGCCCGACCCGAGATCGACGAGGTGATCAGTGCCTGGACGAGGCAGCACCCTTCGCAGGCGGCTGCCGACGCGCTGCAGGTGGCTGGCGTGCCCGCGATGGCGGTCATGACCAACCGATCGTTGGCTACTGACCCTCACCTCATGGCGCGCGGGGTCTTCGTTGACATGGACCATCCCGAGATCGGGCGGACCCGCGTCATGCGCCAGCCGTGGCTGTTCACTGACCTGGACATCGAGATCCATCACGGACCTCTCATGGGCCAGGACAGGGATTATGTGCTCGGGAGCATCCTGGGAATACCGAAGGGCGAATGGGACGATCTGCAGGAGGTGCTTCGCTGACGGGCATGACGGCGCCTTGGGTCATGGGGAGCACGCAGCCAAGCGCACGGCAAGGCTGGTCGAGGGAGCCAGGCCGTGCCCTCTCGGCGTCAGCGTCGTCGCACGTTTCTGGCACACTTACGCGGTGGCCCGGCCCACGATCCTCCACGTCGACATGGACGCGTTCTATGCGGCGGTCGAGGTGCTGGACGACCCGCGCCTGTCTGGACGTCCTGTCATCGTCGGCGGCGCCGGGTCGCGTGGCGTGGTCGCGGCGTGTAGCTACGAGGCTCGGGTCTACGGGATCCGATCCGCCATGCCGTCGGCCCGGGCCCGCGCGCTGTGTCCCGGCGCCACCTTCCTGCCCGGGCGCTTCGACCGCTACCGGGAGGTCAGCGCCCGCTTGCACGCCATCTTCTCCGACGTCACGCCGTTGGTGGAGGGCATAGCGCTGGACGAGGCCTTCCTGGATGTCGGGGGCGCTGAGATGCTGCTCGGCCCCGCTCCTCGGATCGCTGCCGACCTGCGCTCCCGGATCGGTGCCGACCTGGGGCTGGGCTGCTCGGTGGGGGTGGCCCGCTCGAAGTTCCTAGCCAAGCTGGCATCGGAGGCGGCCAAGCCCGAGGCCACCAGTGGGGGCATCCGACCGGGCAGAGGAGTCGTGGTGGTGGCCGAGGGCCAGGAGACGCAGTTCCTCGGACCGCTGCCGATCGAGGCGCTCTGGGGCGTTGGTCCCGCTACCTCCGCTCGCCTGCGATCTCTCGGGCTGACCACGGTGGGATCGCTCGCTTCGGTGCCCTTGGCCAGTTTGGAGGCAGCTGTCGGCCGGACCCATGGACGCCACCTCCACCAGTTGGCCCATGCAATCGACGACCGGCAGGTCGTGCCCAATCGTGCGTCGAAGTCGGTGGGCCACGAGGAGACCTACGCCACTGATCGCTTCGACCCCGCAGCGCTGCACGCCGAGGTCATGCGCATGTCCGACGCGGTGGCGACCCGGCTGCGAGATGCGGGGTCCGCCGGGCGTACCATCACGTTGAAGGTGCGCTACGGGGACTTCCGCACCGTCACCCGCAGCCGGACCGTCGCACAGGGCCTCGACGCCTCCCGAGACATCGCCCGGGCGGCCGGGTCGTTGCTCGATGCGCTCGACGTCAGTCCTGGTGTGCGCCTCCTCGGTGTGTCGGTATCGGGGCTGGCACCGGCGGGAGCTGGCCGGGTCGAGCAGCTGTGCCTGGGCTTCGGCGAGACTCCTTCTGCGACGTCCGATGACCGGGCAGGCGCCCTGGTGCCGGTCGAGGGGCCCGCTTCGCGTCGGGCAGCTGGCTGGGCCGCCGCCGCCGACGCCATTCACGAAGTGCGCCGCCGCTTCGGGGTCGACAGCGTCGCGTCCGCCGCCCTGATCGGTCCCGGCGGGCTGAGGGTCAAGCGCCAAGGCGACACGCAATGGGGTCCTTCGGCGCCGGGCGGCGACGGGTCCGACCCCTGATAGCGCCGCCAGTGCAGGGAGGGCAGGTGCCGTTCGCTCGAGTCGATCCGGATGACGGCCCCTTCTTGGTTTCGCTTGCACTTCACCCAGGTGAGCCGAGTGCCCCAATCACTCCAGAACTTTCAGCCTGCCCCGTTTTGGAGTGGTCTGCTGTCCTCTGGACTGGGGAACCGTCGTCGCATTCCACTCCAAACTGCTGGCGGTTGTACGGGATTGGAGTGGGGTGGGGCCCGCAGGCGACTCTTCTGATCACTTCTGACGTGGGTGGTGACCACTCATGCATCCCACGGCTCTGGTCGGCCAGGCCGCCGGGCCGAGCGGCATCCGTTGCCGTAGGCTGGAGTCGAGGGCTAAGGCTCACCGACCGGGAGACACAAGCGAGGGGTACAACAGTGCCGCTTTCCGAAGACGAACAGCGCATACTGCACCAGATGGAGCAGGGCTTTTATGCTCAGGATCCGGAGTCAGCGCGCCGGATCGGTTCCACTACCCTGCCCCGGTACCTGGCCGGCAACCTGCGATGGGGGGCGCTCGGCTTCATCCTGGGCCTCGCCATCTTGCTCGCGTCCTTCGCCACGAGCTGGGTGCTGGCCGTCTTCGGGTTCGCCATCATGGTGGCCACGGCGGTCTGGTTCACGCAGAACTTGAGACGGATGAGCCGCCACGGGTGGGATCAGCTGTCGCGGTCTATCAAGACTGGGCCCATGGGGGAGTCCATCGAGGACACCCGCCGGCGGTTACGCCGGCGGTTCGGCGACGGCGGCCGCTGAGCACCAGCCCCGTCCTGGGGCCACGCTACAAGCCTTCCGGCGCCATCGGCGGCGACCTCCACGCCAGGCGGGGATCCACGAAGCGTGCCAGGTGGCGGGAGCGGGGGGCTGCTCTCACCAGCATCTCCTCCAGGATGCGCTCGTCGTCGATTGCGGCCTCGATGGCCGCAGGAGCCGGCTCGTCCCTGCCGTAGGACGCGGCGGTGGCCGCGGCGGCGAGGTGCCGAAGGAGGGCCAGCGCAGGGTGATCTCCGAGCATGGGCTTCAGCCAACGGGTCGCTCGCTCTGCGAGCTCCGTCGGCGTCTCGTCGGCCCGGTGGCGACATCCCCACCATGCCAGAAGTTCGTGTACCTCTGCCCACGCCACCAAGACGCGGGCAGCGCCGAGTGCCCGATTTCTCCGCCGCCACCAACGAAGGCGCCGCCCGAGCCCGTTGGCGGCGAGCCAGGCCAAAAGCACCACCAGCGCCGCGCCAATCCACAAGAGGCTCGCTCGGGACGAGCCGTGGTGCACACCGACCGCCGCCGTCGGCGACGAGGAAGGATCCGAGGGCAGGGTGTGGGCGGGGGGCTTGGCTACGGCTGAGCCGAGGGTGGTGGGCGTCGTGACTGTGCTCGGTTGTGGCGATCCAGCGCCGCTGCGAGCGGTGTTCCCGGTGTAGGCAGTGGCGCCGGGGATGCTGAAGCCACCACCTTTCGTCGGCTCGAAGGGTAACCAACCGATCGCCTTGCCGAAGTAGACCTCCGGCCAGGTGTGGGCGTCCGCGTCGCGAACTTGGTAGGTGTCCGGCCCGGTGGCCTCGCCGGTGGTGAATCCGACAGCTAGCCTCGTCGGTAGCCCCGCGGCCCGTGCCAGCACGGCGTAGGCCCCGGCGAACTGCTGGCAGTAGCCCTGCTTGGTCTGGAACAAGAAGGTGGTCAGAGCGTCAATGCCGTAGCCGTCGCTCGGGGGCTCGAGGCTGTAGCTGAAGGCGGGGTTGTCGATGAAGTAGTTCTGCAGCGCCAGCGCCTTCGCGTATTCGGTGTGCGCACCTGCGGTGATGGCCTTTGCCAGGGAGCGGACGCGAGGTGGCACTGACGCCGGCAGTTGGAGGTAATGGGCGGTGGTGGCGTCGGCGGGCGGGCTCGGCGCCGAGGCCAGTTCGCTCGCCGTGACGGTGGACAGGTACTGAAGAGAGGTGAGGTGGTAGTCGAGGCCGTTGGAGGTTGCCTTCGCGCCCAGGAGACTGCCAGAGATTGGGTCCCAGCTGACTTGGCCCCCACCGTCGATCGCTTCTGGCGAGAAGGCGGTCGGCATCCAAATCGAATCGAGCGCCTCGATGTGGAAGTCCTGGGCCACCTGGCGGGTACCGGGTGTCGCCGGCCGCACGCCCGGCAGATGCCCGCGCACGCCGACGTAGGAGTCCGTGGACTGCCATTGGACACCGTTGAACTGATCCAATGAGGTCAGTCGCCAGTAGGACGGAACCGGGCTGCGCACCGTGAACACCTCGGTCGCGGACTTCGTGATGAGCCGAGTTTGCAAGTCGACGATGGGGCTCGGGACCTCGCGGTTGCCGCCTGCCCATCCAGGGCCCTCGCCCTTCCAGCCGAGGACGCCATGGCCATTGGCGGCTGCCAGCGCCGGCGCGAGCAGGAGCGCGGCTATCACCGCAGTGGCAGAGGTTGCCACCCCCACCGCGATGGTCCAGCGCGTAACCCCCGCTGAGCGGTTGGCGAAATAGACCTCGCCGGCCCGGCCGATGGTGACTCGATGCGCCAGCAGGTGGAGCAACACCCCCCCAACGAAGAGGGGGGCGGCCCACGTCCTGCCTCGCGGGGTCCCGGCCGCGCTGCACACGACGAAGAGGAATAGTGCCGGGAAGGCTCCCTGGAGGGCGGATCGCGCCCGTATCGCGAGCCAGTCGCCGAGTACGGCAACCACCCCCGTCCCGGCTACAGCGAGGAGGAGGAAGCCGGGCGTGACGGGCACCGGTGCCACCGTGGCGGAGAAGCTTTGCTGTAGCTGGGTCAGGGCTGCGCCGACAGCTCTCCACGTGTGCGCCAGAGGGAGGCCGAAGCGCGTCGAGGAAGGCACCACCGTCCAGATCGTGAGCATGGCGATTGCGGCTAGGTCCACGACAGCCGCGGCCACGGCGTGCAACCGACTGCGTCTGGTCACCCAGGAGACGGCAAGGCTGCCAACGGCCGTCCCGAACACCGGTAGCAGCCATCCCGCGCCAGAGAACACCCGGGCGAATCCGGCGGCCGAGGCAATGGTCAGCGCCGCCAAGGCCAGGGTCGCCACCGCCGTGCCGCCGGCGGCCGAGCTCCAGTCGCCGTCCCTCGAGCGCTGGGCTGCCTCTGGCGGGATGTTCGGTCGGTGCCCTACCGAAGGGAGCGTCGGAGGGAGGGCGGTCACCATGCCGGAGTGGCCTTTTGGCTCGCCCACCTCAGCTACCCGACTCCCTGTTCCGGGCCGAACCGATAGCCCGGCACCATGCTGGTGCGAATGCGGCTCCGGCCGCGACCCAGACCACTGCGAAGCCGAAGTGGTCCGTGGCCGGCGAGGGCACCCCCGGATCTCGTTCTCGCTCGATGACCACGAGGGTGGTGCTGCCTCGCCGTCCGGAAGCCCGTGACAATGCGACCAGCTCACTGTCGTCCGCCGCGTCCGAGGTGAAGGCCACAACCGTGCCGGAGTCATCCCCCAACCCGCGCCGCAGTTGGCGAGCGAGCGGTTCGCCGGCATCCGGGTGGGTAGCGGCGAGAGCCAGCTCGTCGAGGACGGCAGTGTGGTGCCGTCGGCCAGCGAACCCTGTGTCCAAGCCGCCCGTGTGGACCAGGCGGACGTCGACTCCGGCTCGGGCACCAGCGGCGGCGACGCTGGCTGCGGCCGAGAGGGCGGTCTCCAGGGCGGCCGGGCGCCAGGCATGGTCCCGAAGGTCCATTGCTACGGTGATCCGGCCCCGATGAGTGGTCTCCTCCTGGCGGATCATCAGTTGGTCGTTGCGGGCGGTGGCCGCCCAATGGACTCGCCGCAGGTCGTCGCCGGTGCGATAGTCGCGCAGCGCGTAGAACTCGTCCCCCTGCGCCCCGAGGCGCGGGCGCCCGTGGCCGGGTCGGGCATCGGTCCCAGCGCCTAATGGCGGCGCCGGGATGACGTCGATGTGAGGATGGATTGTCAGGGTCGATGCGGGCGCCCCGGTGCGTCTGTAGGTCGCCAGCCCAAAGGGGTCTTTCAGGCTCAGCTCCAATGGGCCCAGCGTGAAGATTCCTCGCTGAGCGGTCGGCAGCCGGTAGGCGCCGTGGTCCACCTGGCCGGCGCGGAGGGGGGCGACCAGGAAGCTGGCCGCCCGCCGGCCACCGCCGAAAGGGTCTCGGAGCGTGACGACGGGGGAAATCTGCGGCCGCCTGTTTCGGACGCGCAGCTCGACGCGAGCCTCGCATCCGGCCGCCACCCGCGATGGCAACTTTCGCTCGGCGGAAAGATCCCAGCTCCGTCCATGGACCCAGGCGTAGGCGGCAGCAACGAGGACCAGCGCTGCGCCAGCCAAGGCGTAAAGCTCCTCAATGCCCACCAGAGCTCCAGCGACGATGAGCAGCGCCGCAGAGCCGACCAGGGTCCAGCCTCGACGCGTGAGCACGCGGCCTCTAGCCGCGGCCACTCGGCACGGGTACCGACCTGAGCACCTCCGCCAGGATGTCGGACATCCCTCCGCCGCCGATGGCGGCTTCGGGGGAGAGCACCATCCGGTGGGCCAGGACCGGGCCAATGAGGGTCTTGACGTCGTCAGGCGTGGCGTAGTCTCGCCCGCAGGCGGCGGCAAGGGCGCGCGCTGCTCGCTGGAGAGCCAGAGCGGCGCGTGGCGACATGCCGAGAGACAGGCTCGGATGGCGCCGGGTGGCAGCGGCCAGGTCGACTATGTAGCCCTTGAGGGGCGCTGCCACATGGATGCGGTTGGCCAGGGCGACCATGGTCGCGACGGCATCGGTGCCGACGACAGCGTCGAGGTCGTCCACGCTCGGGCCGTGGGCCTGGTGGTCGAGCATGGCAATCTCGGCTCCCCGGTCGGGGTATCCCATCCGAACCCGGAGCAAGAAGCGGTCGAGCTGGCTCTCGGGTAGCGGATAGGTCCCCTCGTGGTCGGCGGGGTTCTGGGTGGCCATCACGAGGAACGGCGCCGGCAACTGGTAGGTCGTGGCGTCCACTGTCACCTGGCGCTCCTCCATCGCCTCGAGAAGGGCGGATTGCGTCTTCGGCGACGCACGGTTGATCTCGTCACCGAGGACGACGTTGGCGAAGATGCCGCCCGGCCGGAATGTGAACTTCCCGCTGTTGCGGTCCCAGACGCTCGCCCCGGTGACGTCGGACGGCAGGAGGTCGGGGGTGAACTGGATGCGCCGCCACTCCAGCCCGAAAGAACGGGCCAACGCTTTGGCAAGAGTTGTCTTGCCCACGCCGGGTACGTCCTCTATCAGCAGATGCCCCTGCGCCGCGATGCAAACGAGCGCGAGCCTGGTCGCTTCCTCTTTGCCTTGGATCACGCGGGCGACGTTGGCGACCACCGCGTCGAAGAGCCCGGCAAACCGACCGACGGGAGCGTCGCCCGCCGTCTGTTGTGTCGCCACGCAAGGCCCTCCCACGGTTACGCCTCTGCCGTAGCGTAGCGGCCGCCCCCGCCTACGCCTTTGGTCGCGGAATGAGCGGCGCTACGGTGCCAGGGCATGGCATCGCCGACTGTCCTGGCCGTCGACATCGGCGGCACCAAGATCGCAGCGGGGCTGGTCGACGAGGAGGGCCGCCTCGAGTGGAGGGACCGGGTGGCCACCCCGCCCGGCGGGAGCGGAGAGCAGGTGTGGGACGCGCTCGTAGGGTTGCTGGACCGGGTGCCTCCCGGGGCCGAGGCGTGTGGTGTCGGCTGCGGGGGTCCGATGCTAGGAGGTGGGGAACGGGTGTCGCCCCTCAACATCGCCGGGTGGCGGGACTTCCCGTTGCGCCAACGCCTGGCCGATCACACAGGCCTGCCGACGGGTGTCGATAACGACGCCAAAGCCTTGGCCCTCGCCGAGGGTTGGCGGGGCGTGGCGGTCGGCTGCCGAGCGTTCCTATCGATGGTCGTATCCACGGGAGTGGGTGGCGGGATCATCCTCGACGGCCGCCTCCTCGACGGGAACACAGGTAATGCCGGCCACATCGGCCACGTCGTCGTCGAACCCGACGGTCGCCGCTGCACGTGCGGAGGAGTCGGCTGCCTGGAGGCAGAGGCGTCCGGCACGAGCATCGCAGCCATCACCGGCGCCCCGGCAGCGGCCGCCGCAGCCGTAGTGCGCCGGCGTACCGGTACCCTCGTCGGTCGTGCGGTTGCCTCGGTGGCCAACCTCCTGGACCTGCGCCTCGTAACGGTGGCCGGATCGGTGGCGCTGGGCTACGGCGAACCGTTCTTTTCGGCAGCACAGGAGGAGATCGGCCGTCGGGCCCGCCTGCGCTTTTCGGCCGATTGCCGCATCGTGCCCAGCGGTCTCGGCGCCGACGGGCCTCTTGTCGGGGCGGCTGCTGTTGCCTGGCGCGGGACCGGCCGTCTGGGGTTGCTGGCATGAAGAGCATCATCGCGGTCGATCGCGCTGCGGTCGTCTCTGTTGGGCGACGTCCCGACCTGTGGCTCACCGCTGTGCGCGTCGGGCTGCGGCTGGCCGCGCCGGGCTGGTGGCGGCGGTGGCCCCCAAGGTTGCAGCCCGACTCCTACTACCTACGCTTTCGCCTCGAGACAATGTACGGCGACGCTGGCGTCTGCATGACCGGCCCGGACCTGGTGAAGTACCTGGAATGGTGTCGGCGTGCGCGCCGCCCGGCGAGGTAACGTCTGCGTCGTGCGAGCGGCCCCACCAGGGTGGGCAGGCGGGAGGAGCCCGGCTGCGGACCGACGAGCCGGTGCGGGCGCGCCATGGGCGTGCCGGGCGCGCGCGGCCGGACGGTAGCGATCGGAGATGTCGCAGGCGCTCGTGCTCAATGCCACCTATGAGCCGCTCTGCGTGGTCTCCAGCCGACGGGCGTTGCTGCTGGTCATCGACGCCAAGGCCGAGGCGGTGCACCACACGGAGCGGGTGTTTCGAGCTGAGCGCGTTCGGTTCTCGGAACCGTCGGTGGTGCGCTTGGTCTACTACGTGAGGGTTCCCTACCAGGCTCGCATCGCTCTGAATCGGCGGGCGGTCTTCGCCCGCGACGGGCACTCCTGCCAGTACTGCGGGGCGACGGCAGAGAATATTGACCACGTGATCCCTCGATCGAGGGGCGGTCCACATGCATGGGACAACGTGGTCGCGGCATGCCGTCCCTGCAACACCGCCAAGCGGGACCGCCTGCTGGAGGACAGTGGCATGAAGTTGCGGCGCCTTCCTGCCGTACCGCGGGAGCGGACCTGGATCCTGGCTGCTAGCGGTACGGTGCGACCCGACTGGGAGCCATATCTAGGGCGCATCACCGCCAGCCTCTCTGCGTGATCGCTACACCGGGGTGGCCAGTCGCCACGTTGCGCGGTCGAGTCGCCGACTTGCAAGCCTCCTCGGAGTCTCTGGTGTCGGGGCTCGTCCCGTCGGCCCGAGCGGTGCGGGTGATGGAGCCCGTCAATCGGTGTGTCGTGATCGGCAGCACGCAGTCGGATGTTGTGCTCGACCGGTCGAGGTTGGCGGCGGCCGGCATCCAGGCCGCGCGGCGGCGCAGCGGTGGCTCGGCTGTGATGGTCGGGCCTTGCGACTTGGTGTGGGTGGATGTGGTGGTGCCGGCGGTCGATCCCCTGTGGCTGGCGGATGTGGGGCGGGCCGGGTGGTGGCTCGGTGATCAGTGGGCCAATGCGCTGGCGGCGTCGGGGTGCCCTGGAGCGCAGGTGTGGCGGGGATCGTTGGTTCGCACCGCGTGGTCGGACCGCGTGTGCTTCGCTGGACTCGGCCCGGGCGAGGTGACCGTGCGCGGCCGGAAGGTGCTAGGCGTGTCCCAGCGGCGCACGCGAGCTGGAGCGCTGTTCCAGTGCGCTCTGCTCGTGGAGTGGGCACCGGCGGAGTTGTTGGATGTGCTCCACCTCGACGAGGAGGACAGGGCGCAGGGAGGCCGGGACCTGGCAGGTGTGGCAGCCGGCGTGGGCGCCGAAGGGGCAGCGGCGGCGCTGGAGGCCTTCATCGCCGGCTTGGGACGCCAGGATCGCGATCGTGCCGGCAGCTCTCGAGTGAGAGACCTTCCCTCGACTCGTTGATCGACGCGCCGGCAGGGGGGTTTCGTAGCAGCCCCCCCGGCGCGAACAGCAGCGAAGGCTGGCGCCGCCCCGAGCGGCTCCATTCGACGCGCCTGGCTACCGACGGTGCTCCTGGCTCGCGCCATCCCCCTCGGCCGGCCCGGATTTGGGGTCGGGAGGCGGCCGGTGGGGGGAATGGTTGACCTGGTGGGGAAATAGGGCGTAGAGTGGAGGACAGTGGTTTGAAGGGGAGGGGCCCTGGATCCACCGAGGATGGAGAGAGTGAAAAGTGGCGGCGCGGTTCTTCGGGAGGTACGAGCACTCCCTGGATGCGAAGGGCAGGATCACGCTGCCCGCTCGCTTCCGTGCCAGCTTCGACACGCAGGCGTTCGTCTCTCAGCACAACGACCGCTGCCTGGCCCTATGGACGCCCGAGGAGTTCGACAAGCAACTCGCCAAGATGGAGGCTCTCCAGAACCGCAGTGCCGCGGAGCGCAACCTGGCTCGCGTGTGGTCGTCGGGCCTGGCCGAGATCGAGATCGACCGGCAGGGGCGCGTCGCTCTACCCGCCTACTTGAGGGGTTTTGCCCGTCTCGAGGGACAGGTGCTGGTCAATGGAGCGCTCGACCGCGTCGAGTTGTGGAACCCCGCGGAGTACGAGGCAAGAGTGGCACCCTCAGAATCGGCCTTGGCCGACTCCGCGATGCTGGACACGGTGGCGCCGGACCTCGGCCTGCCGGAGAAGTGAATGCCGTCTCGCAGGAGGCTGTGCGCATGCGCAGCCCTTCGACCAGCAGGGTGGGAGTCCCCTTCTCCGCCCGCTTCCACTCGGCCCGATCGGGGAGACATCCCGACGGCACGTTGGTCGGAGGGCTGCGGATGAGCACAGCCGCGTTCTCTCACAAACCCGTCATGCTCGAAGAGGTCGTCGAGGCCTTCGCATCGGTGCCCGCCGGGGTGGTGCTCGACGCCACCGTCGGGGGCGGCGGTCACGCCTTCGCGTTGCTGGCTGCCTACCCCCGGCTGAGCCTGGTCGGACTCGACCAGGATCCTGCTGCCGTCGAAGCCGCCCGGGAGGTGCTGACTCCCTTCGGAGCGCGCGCAACCCTGGTGCGATCCCGGTTCGACCGCCTGGACGCTGTGCTCCGTTACCTCGGGCTCGCCTCCCTCTCGGGTGCCCTGTTCGACCTGGGAGTCAGCTCCCCGCAGCTCGATGTGGCGTCACGAGGATTCAGCTACCGGGCGGATGCGCCGCTCGACATGCGGATGGATCCCGACCGGCCCATCAGTGCCGCCGACCTGGTCAACGAGTCGAGCATCCAGGAGCTGGCTCGTCTCTTCGCTGATAACGGAGAGGCGAGGTTCGCCGGGAGGATCGCCAGGGCCATCGCCGGCGCCCGACCGGTGACCACCACGTCCGGCTTGGCCGAGGTTGTTCGCGACGCCATTCCCGCACCGGCGCGGCGAACGGGTGGCCACCCGGCCAAGCGAGTCTTCCAAGCCCTGCGCATCGCCGTGAACGAGGAGCTGGACATTTTGCCGCACGCGCTCGACACGGTGTTGGGGCGCCTCGTGCCCGGTGGGCGAGCGGTGGTGCTGTCGTATCACTCCGGCGAGGACCGGATCGTCAAGGAGCGCTTTCGCGAGGCGATCACCGGTGGGTGCATCTGTCTTGCCGGACTGCCTTGCGTCTGCGGCGCCGTGCCCTCCGCCAGAGCGGTGACCCGGAAGGCGCGCCGCCCGAGACCTGTCGAAGTGGAGGGCAACCCACGCTCGGAGAGCGCCCGATTGCGAGTCGTCGAAGCCGTGAAAGGCCACGTAGCGGGTGGTGAGGACAGGTGAACCAGCCTGCACGCCATCTCCGTCGCCCTCACGACGCAGGCCGCCCGGCGCCTGGTACTCCGAGCCACCTTCGCGTCGTCGACCGCGGAGAGCGGAGTGCCGCTCAGCGTCACCGGCGAGCTCGGTTGCTGCTGATCGGAGGGATCGGAGCGGCCCTGGCTGTGATGTTCGCACTGGTGTACCTCCACGTCGTCCTGGCGCAGCGCCAGATCGAGCTGGATCGGATGTCCTCGGCGGCCGTCGCTCGCCAGAACCAGTACCAGGCCCTACGCTTGAAGGTGGCTCAGCTCGAGTCGCCCCAGCAGATAATTACCACCGCCGAGGGCAAGCTGGGCATGCGCCAACCTGCATCGGCGACCTACGTGTCCCCTCCGGCCGGATCGACGGCGGTCTCCAACTCCGGAGCCTCGACCACCAGCGCCAAAGGCTCGTCGACCTCGACCGCCGGCCATCCCATCTCCTCGCCGGGTACGGTCGTGGCGCCGGCAGGCGACGCCGACTGGCCTCGGATCAAGGCCGCGTTGGCGGGTGGGCCGTGACAGGAGCAGAGCGCCCGGGCCGGCCCGCCGCCCCCAATCTCCGGTCCTCCAACGGCCGGGGGCCAACTTCCGGGGGGCGAGTCCGCCCGGCGCACCGAGCGCCCCGCAGAGGGCTTTCCGGCAGCAGCCGGCGCCGCTCCTTTGCTCTGCTCGTGGCCATGATCATGGCCTTCGGGGCAATAGTGGCCCGGGTCTTTTGGATCCAGGGCCCAGGGTCTGGCCGGTATCTCGCCGTGGGTCAGTCGGAGTGGACCCACACCGTGACCTTGGCCGGAATGCGAGGCTCGATCCTCGACGCCAACGGAAACGAGCTGGCGATGTCGATCCCACAGACGACGATCTACGCCGATCCCCACCAGGTCTCCGACCCGAAGGGCGAGGCTGCCCAACTGGCTCCGATCCTCGGGCAAACGGTGCCAGCCATGCTCTCCAAGCTCACCGAAGGCGCAGGGTTCGTCTATCTGGCCCGTACCGTGGGCGACGCCACAGCAGCCAAGGTCGCCAAGCTCAACCTGGCCGGGATATATAGCCTCCAGGAGCCGAAGCGGTTCTATCCGGCCGGTCAGTTGGCGCAGCCGATCATTGGCCTCGTCGGCGCTGACGGCAACGCCCTCGGCGGCTTGGAATCGAAGTACAACAGTATCCTCCAGGGCCAGCCGGGCAAGCTGATCGAACAAACCGACCCGCAGGGGCGCCAGCTGCCAGGGGGCTTGCAGCAGTACCAGGCGCCGGTGAGCGGCCAGGACCTCGTGCTGACCATTCACGACTCGCTGCAGTACGACGCAGAGCAGGCCCTGGCCAGGGCGATCGTCGCCGCGCAGGCCAAGAGCGGCATCGCCTTGCTCATGGACACCAAGACCGGCGACATCCTCGCTGATGCCAACCTGACGATGCCCGGCCCTGGCATCCCGAGCACGACCCCCTCGGTGCCTATCAATATCCCTGCACCTAGCACCGGGTCGTCTCCGGCGCAGACGCCGACTTCCCAGCCGCAGCCTGTCGAGGCGCCGTCGGCATCGTCGTTCACCCAGGTGTACGAGCCAGGATCAGTCAACAAGCTCATAACGATCTCTGCCGCCCTGCAGGAGGGGGTCATCAAGCCGAGCGACGTGTTCACCATCCCCAACGGGTACCCAGTAGCGGGGACGATCCTCCACGACGCCGAGCCGCACCCCACCGAGCACTGGACGGTCACCGACATCCTGGCCAACTCCTCCAACATCGGCACCGCCCAGATCGCCCAGCGCCTGGGTAAGACCGACCTTCTCAAGTACATAGCCGACTATGGCGAGGGCCAGAAGACGGCGATCGGCTTCCCCGGCGAATCGCGCGGCCTCCTGCCCACCTACTGGTCGGGTACCACCCTGGCGGACGTGGCCTTCGGGCAGGGGATCGCTGTCACTGCGATCCAGATGCTGGCGGCTTACAACGCCATTGCCAACGGAGGGGTCTACGTTGCTCCCCGACTCGTTGCCGGGACCATCGACAGCAAGGGGGTCGAGCACCCGACGCCGGTGGTGCCGGGGCACCGGGTGGTGTCGAAGACCGTGGCCGCCCAGATGACCACCATGCTCGACGAGGTGGTGCGTGTCGGTACTGGCACGGCCGCCAGCCTCACTCCCTACACGGTGGCGGGCAAGACGGGCACTGCTCAGGTTCCTCTCAACGGGGGCTACGAGATCGGCCACTTCGTCGCCAGCTTCGCCGGCTTCGTGCCCTCGGAGGACCCCGCCATCACGGCCATGGTGGTGATCAACGATACGCCCGACTACGGAGCGGCGGCATCTGCACCTACTTTTGCCACTATCGCCCGGGACGCTCTGCAAGAGCTGAAGATCCCGCCGCTTGCTCCGCTGCCGCCTGCTCCTGGAGTCCCGCTGTCAACCAACCAGGCGGCGACGGGGGCCGGTGAGGTGGCCGGGACGCCGCTGCCGGGGTTGAGCGCTGCTGCCACCGCGGCAGCGGTAGTGCCACCAAGCACCTCGACGCTGCCCTCTCCTTCCACCTCCTCCAACCTGGCCGCCACTCCCTCCCAGGCCGGCTAGGCCCGCCGTGCGACTGCGTTCCCTACTCCGGGACGCCGCCGTGCAGGGCGCCAGCGTTCAGCCGGGGTCGGGTGGTGACGATCCTGATATCACGGGTGTGACGATGGACTCCCGGTCTGCTGGGCCCGGCACGCTGTTCGCCTGCGTCGCGGGGGCGAGTGCCGACGGCCACGATTTCGCGGCGACTGCGGTGGCCCTCGGGGCGTCGGCGCTGATCGTCGAGCGGCCGCTCGACGTGATTGCCACCCAAGTGCTCGTGCCCTCGACGCGGCGCGTGCTCGGGCCTATCTCGGACGCCTTCTTCGGGCACCCGTCGAGGCACCTCAGGGTGACGGGCGTCACCGGCACTAACGGCAAGACCACCACCGTGGCCCTCCTGGCAGGTATCTTCGAGGCTCACGGGTGGGTGACCGGCACCGTCGGCACGCTCACCCAGGTACGGACCACACCCGAAGCCCCCGAACTGCAGGGCCGGCTGGCGCAGCTGCGAGACGCCGGGACCGAGGCCGTGGCCATGGAGGTGTCCTCCCACGCCCTGGCTCAGCACCGGACCGACGCCATCCGCTTCGCAGCCGGTGTACTCACCAACGTGACCCAGGACCACCTCGACTTCCACCAGACCATGGAGGCGTACTTCGAAGCCAAGGCGAGCCTCTTCGCTCCCGAGCGGATCGGCGTAGCGGTGGTCAACCGCGATGACCCTTGGGGGGAGCGCCTGCTGGAGCGGCTGCGCGGGGCGTCCGTGGAGACCGTGACTTACGGCCGCAACGATGCCGAGATCGCGAAGCTCAGCCCTTCTGGCAGCCGCTTCCGCTGGGATGGCCAGGATGTCCACCTCCACCTGGCCGGAAGGTTCAACATTTCCAACGCTCTGGGTGCCGCCGCCTGCGCTCGCGCCCTCGGGATACCGTCGCCGACCGTGGCCGCCGGTCTCGCCTCGGTACGGGGCGTGCCGGGCCGGTTCCAGTCGATCGATGCAGGCCAGCCGTTCACCGTGGTGGTCGACTACGCCCACACCCCCGACGGCCTGGCCGTGGCACTCGATGCGGCCCGGGAGGTCACAAGTGGTCGACTTCTGGTCGTCTTCGGTGCCGGCGGCGACCGGGACCGCGAGAAGCGCCCGCTCATGGGGGAGGTTGTGGCCGCGCGGGCCGACCTGGCGATCGTCACCTCCGACAACCCCCGTCACGAGGACCCGCAGGTGATCATCGACCAGGTGCTGGCGGGGGCCGGGGCCTCCACGCGGGCTCGTCTCACCGACGACGCGGACCGGCGCAGCGCGGTGAGCACGGCGATTGCCCTGGCCGAGGCCGGCGACGTAGTCGTGATCGCCGGCAAGGGCCATGAGAGCGGCCAGGACTTCGGTGACCGGGTGGAGCCCTTCGACGACGCGGCTGTGGCTCGCGACGCGCTCGAACGAGTCCTGCGATCGCGAGCCGGCCGCGGCAACGGGAGCCCTCCCGGTTGACCGATCTCCTCATCTCAGGGGGGGTGGCGCTCCTCGTGGCCATCCTCGGCACACCGCTCCTGATCAAGCAGCTGCGGGCTCGAGGGATCGGCCAGCAGATCCGGGAGGATGGCCCGCAGCGCCACATCTCCAAGGCCGGCACCCCGACGATGGGGGGCGTGGCGATCATCGGGGCCGCAGTGGCGGGCTATGTCGTGGCGCACGTCGATGCCGCGTTCACCACCCGTGGCATCGCGGGGGTGCTGGCGGTGTGCGGGGCCGCCCTGGTGGGCTTTGCCGACGACTGGATCAAGGTGACCCGCCAAAGGAGTCTGGGGCTCAACAAGCGGGCGAAGGCCGGCGGTCAGCTCGCGGTGGCGATCGCCTTCGCCGTGACCTGCGTGACGTGGTTGAAGGTTGACACCCACCTCTCCTTCACTCGGTACAACTCCATCGATTTCAACCTCGGCAAGGTGGGATGGGTCATCCTTGCCGTACTGTTGTTCGTCGGCTTCACCAACGCTGTCAACCTGACGGACGGGCTCGATGGTCTTGCGGCCGGGTCATCGAGCTTCACGTTCGTGGCCTTCATGGTGGTCGGCTACTACCAGGTCAAGCACTTCGGCATCTACCGCAACCCCGCTCCTTTGGACGAGGCGATCCTGGCTGCCGCCATGATCGGGGCCTGCGCCGGGTTCCTCTGGTGGAACGCCGCGCCGGCTCGGATCTTCATGGGCGACACGGGCTCTCTCGGTATCGGAGCAGCGATCGCAGTGCTGGCCCTACTGGAGAACGTCGACCTGTTGTTGCCGATCGTCGGGGGCCTGTTCGTGGTAGAGACCCTCTCGGTCATCATCCAGGTGGGCAGCTTCCGGCTCTTCAAGCAGCGGCGAGTGTTCCGGATGGCGCCCATCCATCACCACTTCGAGCTCTTGGGCTGGCCGGAGACCACCGTGATCATCCGGTTCTGGATCCTCGCGGGCCTGTTCACCGCCTTGGCCCTCGGCGCGTTCTACGCGGACTTCCTCGCGGTCGGAGGCACCGGATGAGTGCCGTCCAATCCGCCGGCCACGTTCGAGCCCTGTTCGGGATCGCCTCCGATCCACGGCCCTTGGCCGATCCAAGACCCCCAGAGGAGCACCGGTGACGACCTTCGATCTTCCCCCGTCCCCGACCGTGGTCGGTCCGCCTTCGGTTCGACGTGGTGTCCGCCCGTCGCCCACAGCCGTACGGGCCCGGACCGCGGGGGCGCCGCCCAGTGCGCGCAGCGGCGCAGGACGCGCGGGAGTGGCCGGGCGTCGCCGTGGCGGGACTGTCGTCGCCCATCGAGCGCCCGGCCCGTCATCTGCCTACCCGGTGCTGCTCCTGGTCGTCGGCATACTTTGCATGCTGGGGCTGGTGATGGTGCTGTCGGCCTCATCCATCCAGAGCCTGCGGCAGTACGGCTCGCCGTGGCACTACTTCGAGAGGCAAGTCCTGTGGCTGATCCTGGGTTCGGGCGCCTTCACCCTGGCGTGGCGGGTCGGGCCGGTGCGTTGGCGGCGACTGGCGCCGCTCGCGATGGTCGCGACCGTGGTCCTGCTGATGGCAGTGCTGGTGCCAGGGGTGGGTATGAAGGTGGCTGGCGCCTCTCGCTGGATCGGCACGTCCTCGGTACAGATCCAGCCGTCCGAATTGGCCAAGCTCGCCCTCATCTTCTTCGCGGCCGACGTCATGGACCGACGAGCAGACCGGGGTGATTGGAAGTACCAGATGATGCCCGTTGTCGTCGTCCTCGTAGGCTTGGTCGGGTTGGTGATGCTGCAGCCGGATATGGGCACGACGATGGTCCTGGCCTGTATCGCGTTGGCGATGGTGTTCACCGCCGGTATCCCCCGTAAGCCGCTTGCGGGCATCTTGGTCGCCGGGGCCGCGTCCTTCGGGGTCATGGCTATCGCTGCGCCGTATCGGGTGCGGCGGCTGACCTCGTTCCTGCATCCGCTCCGGGACATGAGCAACACCGGCTGGCAGGCGTCGCAGGGTTTGGCCGCCCTCGGGAACGGCAGGTGGATGGGGAGCGGGCTCGGTTCCAGCATCGCGAGTTGGGGCTACCTCCCGAACGCGCAAACCGACTTCATCTTCGCCGTGATCGGCGAGGAGCTGGGTATGGTCGGCTCCATCGCCATCACCGGGCTTTTTGCCGCACTGGCGCTGGTAGGCACCCGCATTGCGTGCCGATGCCAGGACCGCTACTCAGCGCTGTTGGTCTCGGGGGTAACCGCCTGGCTGGTATCGCAGGCCGTCATAAATATCGGAGCGGTCGTCGGCTTGCTGCCGGTGACGGGCGTGCCCCTGCCGTTCGTGTCTTTCGGCGGCTCATCGATGGTCATCGCATTGTTCGGCGTGGGCATGGTGGCCCATGCGGCCCGCCAGCCATGACGTCACCCCGCAGCGCGATCGATCGCGCCCGGCTCGTAGCGACCACCTCGCGCTCGTCGTGAAGCGCCGGAGCGGGGACACCTGGGCCGTCATCGCGGGTGGTGGCACCGCAGGCCACGTCGTCCCCGCCATCGCCATCGGCCAAGCCCTGGTGGCGCGCGGCCATGCGCCCGACTCGATCCACTTCGTCGGCTCGTCCAGGGGAATGGAGCGCCACCTGGTCCCCGCCGCCGGATTCACGGTGACGCTCCTACCCGGCAGGGGGTTGGCTCGGCGTCCTACCCTCGCCAATGTCGGGGCAGTTGCCGGCTTGGCAGCCGCTGCGGTGATGGCAGTGGTGCTCATGGGTCGCCGACGTCCCGCTGTGGTGGTCGCCGTCGGTGGCTACGCCAGTGCCGCCTGCGTCGCCGCGGCTGTTCTCTGGCGGGTCCCGCTTGTCGTCGCAGAGCAAAACGCAGTGCCCGGACTGGCTAATCGTGTCGCCGCACGTGTGGCGCGGGCGTCAGCGGTGTCCTTCCCGGGCACCCCTCTGCCCCGGGCCCAGGTCACGGGGAACCCGGTCCGCCGTGAGATGCTGGGCGTGGATCGCCGGCCCGAGGGTCGTGCGGTCGCACGAGCCCAACTCAACGTGGACCCGGACGCGATGCTGGTGGTGGTGGCTGGTGGCTCGCTCGGGGCCCGACGGATCAACGATGCCGTGATCGGCCTGGCCGCCGACTGGGCCAGGCGTCCCGGGTGGGCGGTCCGCCACGTAGTCGGGGAGCGGGACTGGGAAGAGCTGAGCGAGGCGGCGCCGCCTTCCGTGCCCGGAGGTCTGCGCTATGAGCAGGTTCGCTACGAAGACCGCATGGACCGCGTGTATGCCGCAGCTGATATCGCCGTCCACCGCGCCGGCGCCTCGACAGTGGCTGAGCTGGCCGTGGCCGGCGTGCCGGCCATTCTCGTCCCGCTGCCGGGTGCCCCCGGGGACCATCAAACGGCAAATGCGCAGCGCCTGGCTGCTGTCGGCGCGGCGGTGGTGGTGTCGGATGCCGAGCTGGACGCGCCACGCTTGGAGGCGGAGCTGGACCGGTTGGCGGCAGAGCCTGACACTCGGGCTGCGATGGCTGTCGCCGCCGCTGGATTGGCGCGCCCGGCGGCCGCAGACGACGTTGCTGGGCTAGCCGAACGGTTCGCCCGTGGCTGATCCCCGAGGAACCCCGCCAAGCGAGCCCCGTGGCCTGTTGTCGCTCGGGCGGCCGCTCCAAGTGCATGTGGTGGGGGTCGGAGGCGCCGGCATGAGCGGCATTGCCACCGTCCTGGCAGCAATGGGCCACACCGTCACAGGCAGCGACCGGCATCCATCACCCACCTTGCAGCGCCTCCATCTGGCCGGGATCCAGACGGCTTCGGGCCACCACCCTGAGCTCGTCGCTGGCGTCGACCTGGTGACGGCCTCGACGGCGGTCCCAGCCGATGACCCTGAGGTGGCCGAAGCCGCCCGGCTGGGCATCCCGGTGCTCTCCCGAGGAGCGATTCTGAGCGCGATCTGTCGCCAGCGGCGGGTGATCGCCGTCGCCGGCACACATGGCAAGACCACGACCTCGGCGATGCTGGCCCTCGTGCTCGAGCGGGCCGGCCTACAGCCGTCGTTCGTCATCGGAGGTGACGTAGCAGGTCTGGGGCCTGGAGCTCGCTGGGCGAAGGGGCCGTGGATCGTGGTCGAAGCCGACGAGAGCGACGGGACATTCTTGGAGTTGGGCGCGGAAATGGTCATCGTCACCAACGTCGAGCCGGACCACCTCGAGCACTTCGGTTCGCTCGATGCCCTCCACGCAGCCTTCGAGCTCTTCGTGGGCGGCGCTCCGGGGCCGAAGGTAGTCAGCGCCGACGACGCCGGGGCGGCGGCGGTCGGAAGGAAAGCCGGCGGTGGTGCGGCGGGGGTCGTGACTTTCGGTGTGGACGCCGGCGCCGGATGGAGGATCGCTCGGCCCGAGCCGGGCCGAGCGTCGTACCGCTTCGTCGCCGAGCGCGGCGGGTTGGTTGTGCCGGTAGAGATGCACGTCCCCGGGCTCCACAACGCCCGCAATGCGATAGCGGCGCTCGCTGCGGCGGTCGCCATCGGCGTGGACCCTGCCCTCGGAGCAATCGCGTTGGCCGAGTTCCGTGGCGTAGGCCGGCGATTCGAATGGCGAGGCGAGCGCAACGGCGTCACCTATGTCGACGATTACGGTCACCTGCCTGGGGAGGTGCGCGCGGCCCTGTCCGCCGCCCATGACGGCGAATGGTCTCGGATCGTCGCTGTGTTCCAGCCCCACCGGTACTCCCGAACGGAGGCCCTATGGGCTGACTTCGCTGATGCCTTCGGCGATGCCGACGTGGTCGTGGTGACCGACGTCTACTCCAGCGGGGAGCCGCCCCGGCCGGGGGTGACCGGCCGGCTGGTGGCGGACGCGGTGCGTTCCGTCCACCGGGGTCCGGTGCACTACGTCCCCCGACTCGAAGCGCTACCGACCGTCCTCGAATCGTTGCTCCTGCCCGGTGATCTGTGCCTGACCCTAGGGGCGGGCGATTTGACCCTCGCCGTAACCGCCTTGGTGGCCGGGGAGGCGTCGCGTTGACCGGGACCGAGGTGGAGGGTGTGGACCCAGGCGCTCTGGAAGTCGCCCGTAGCATTCTCGGTCCGCTGGCCGTAACGGGGGCTCCGCTCGGAGCTCTCACCACCTACCGGGTCGGCGGCCCTGCCGCCGTCCTCGCCGTGGTTTCCGGGATCAAGGACCTCGGTACCGTGGCTCGGGCTCACCAGGCTTCCGGGCTGGATGTCCTTCCGGTAGGGCGCGGGTCCAACCTGTTGGTGGCCGACCGGGGGTATGCCGGCATCGCCGTGATGCTCGACCCGGCCCCAAACGCCTTCGGGTCGGTCACATTCGACGGTACCCAGGTGCGGGCAGGGGGGGCAACGCCTTTGCCGACCCTGGCCCGCCGGAGCGCGGACGCTTCCCTCACTGGCTTTGAGTGGGCGGTGGGCGTACCCGGTTCAGCCGGTGGTGCGGCCCGGATGAACGCGGGCGGCCACGGCTCGGACATGGCTCACTGCGTCACAGCGGTGACGGTAGCCCGCTTGGCTGCGCGGACTGGCCGCGCGGGCGACGTGAAGACCGAGCGGGTGGTCGTGGCTGATCTGGGTTACGGGTATCGGCGCTCCGAGTTGGGAGCCACCGACATGGTGCTCGCGGTCGAGCTGTCGCTGCGCCATGGAGACCGGGTCGCCAGCACCGAAGCCATCCGCGCCATCGTGCGGTGGAGGCGCGAGCATCAACCAGGGGGCCAGAACGCCGGGTCGGTGTTCACCAACCCTCCAGGTCTGGGTCCTGAGAGCTCGGCAGGCCGCCTGGTAGAGGCGGCTGGAATGAAAGGGGTGCGCCGCGGCACGGCTGAGGTGTCCGAGAAACACGCCAACTTCATACAAGCCGATCCGGGGGGCTCAGCAGACGACGTTGATCACCTGATCAGAGACGTGCGCGACGCGGTCCAGGAACACTCCGGGGTGTGTCTGACCACTGAGATCCGACGCATCGGGTTCGCACGGGAGCCCCGCCAGGGTAGTCAACCTCAACAGGAGGCTTAGATATGTCCACAGTCGTAGATCCTCTTACCACTACTCAGCCCCACCTCCCGATTGACCCGCGGATGCATAGACGTCTTGTGGAGGTCCATAGACAGGAAGGTCGGCGCCGGTTGCGCATACTGCTCGCAGCGAGCGCAGCCATCGCGCTCGCCGGGGCTGCTCTGGGCAGCTTGCACACCTCACTTTGGAGAGTTCGTCACGTTCGGGTCACGGGGGCGAGCGCCGCCCTTCCGACTGCTGTCCTCCTGCGAGCGATCGGTCTGGACCATCGAGCTCTGATGGTCGACGTGGCGGCGGCCGCCGACCAGCGTCGGCTCGAAGACCTTCCAATGGTGGGCATCGCGTCGGTGGCCCGCAGCTGGCCGGCGACGGTCCGGATCGCGGTGACCAGCCGGACCGGCGTGGCGGTGGTAGGTGCGGGCGGCGGCCGAGAGGTGGTCGACCGCACCGGACGTGTGTTGGCCATGGGGCCCGCGGTCGGGGTCGGCCTGCCTGTGCTGAACGCCCAGGTCCACCCGGTAACCGCAGGTAGCTGGCTGTCGGGGAGCGCCGGCCCGGGGGGAGCCGCCTTGGCCCTCACTGCCCCCGGCAAGGGCGCTGCGCCCACCGTCCAGCCGAGCCGCCCCCTAGCTGCTGAGCTGGCTCTCGCCGCTTCGTTCGGTCCGGCCCTGGAGGGGCAGATCCAATCGGTCTCTGTTAGCCCGACCGACGGCCTCACTGCGTCGGTCGGTTCCATCACGGTGATCTTCGGGGACGCCAACCAGCTGCTGTCCAAGGTCAGCGGGCTGGCAGCTGTGCTGGCTCACGGCTCGCTGAGCGGGGTGACCCGGATCGACCTCAGCGTGCCCGACCGCCCAGCTCTGTCGGGTGGGGGGTCGGGCACGTCGTCGCCGGCCGGGGGACAGGGGTGAAGGTCCGCGGGGCCGGCGCCCTTGACCGGGACGGCCCGTGCGACTACCGTCCTCGACCAAAGCCCGAGGTTGACCTCGGTCTTGAGGTGTGCTTTAGATCGAAAGTTCACTTTTAGATCGAGAGTTAAGAGAGATCGGAATGGTGGCTCGTCGAGCGCCCGGACCTGGTTTCTGCGTGGGTCCCCCACCCGGTCGCTCCGGCTGCACCGGTGCATCCACGGGGCAGGGGGCTCCACGTGCCACGCTTGTACGTATCCATCGGTCCGGGGTAGCCCGTACCACGACCCAACCAACGACCAGTGCCCAGGTCGGCAAGATGCCGACCTGTTGCCCTGCCCGGGAGGACTCCATGGCCGGTGCAGCCCAGAACTACATCGCTGTCATCAAGGTGGTTGGCATCGGCGGTGGGGGCGTCAATGCCGTCAACCGGATGATCGATGCCGGTCTCAAGGGCGTCGAGTTCATCGCCGTCAACACAGACGCGCAGGCGCTGTTGATGAGCGATGCAGACGTGAAGCTCGATATCGGGCGTCAGCTCACCCGTGGGTTGGGTGCCGGTTCCGACCCCGATGTCGGCCGCGAGGCCGCCGAAGAGCATCGGGAGGAGATCGAGGAGGTGCTCAAGGGGGCCGACATGGTCTTCATCACTGCGGGCAAGGGCGGCGGTACCGGCACGGGGGGCGCCCCAGTCGTAGCCGAGATCGCCAAAGGGCTCGGCGCCCTCACGATCGGTGTCGTGACCCGGCCCTTCGGCTTCGAAGGTCGGCGCCGCTCGGTCCAGGCCGAGTCGGGCATTCAGACGCTCAAGGAGAAGGTCGACACCTTGATCGTCATCCCTAACGACCGGCTACTGACCGTTTCGAACGACAAGACATCGATGGTCAACGCCTTCAAGATGGCGGACGAAGTGCTCCTGCAAGGGGTACAGGGAATTACCGACCTGATCACGACCCCGGGCTTGATCAACACCGACTTCGCCGACGTCAAGATGATCATGGCCAACGCCGGTACCGCCATCATGGGGATCGGTACCGCATCGGGCGAGGGCCGCGCACTCACCGCTGCCAAGCTGGCTATCACCTCGCCGCTGCTGGAGGCATCCATCGATGGAGCGCGGGGAATCCTCCTCAACATCGCCGGCGGAAGCGACCTCGGCCTATTTGAGGTCAACGAGGCCGCTGAGATCATCCACGGAGTGGCTCATCCAGACGCCAACATCATCTTCGGCCAGGTCATCGACGACTCGATGGGCGACGAAGTGCGCGTCACTGTCATCGCCGCCGGCTTCGACAGCTGGGCCACCTCCGCCGGAGAGACGACCGGTCGCGAGCGCTCCGGGTCGGGTGGACTCGGCCTGGCGGAGAGCGAACGAGACCTGGAGGGCGACGGTGAGATGGGCCTCGGGTCCGAGGACGACTTCGACGTTCCCGATTTCCTCAAGTAGCGCGTGGTCCTTGTGCCGGCGACCCGGGCGGCGAGCCCTTCCACGGTTTGGCGCCGAAAGCTGGTCGGCGGGGCTCGGGTTGTTTGCACCGGCCGCGCCGAGGGGGACTTTGCCGGGAGGGCTTCGGCGCCCTTGATGGCAAGGCAGCAGCGGATCGTCGCCCGCCCTTGGAGCTGCCCGGAGCAGGTGCACGGCCGCAAGGCGGTCGAGGTCCTGCGGCCCGGCGACGGATGCGGGATCGAAGCCGACGCCCTCGTAACCCAACGCGACGATGTCGCGTTGGCGGTGATCACGGCCGACTGCGCGCCGGTAGCTCTCTCCAGCCCCGAGGGGGTCTTCGCCGTGGCCCACGCAGGATGGCGCGGACTGGCGGCTGGCGTCCTCGACGCGACGATGGAGGCGATGGAGTGCCTCGGCGCATCCCGGGTGCACGCTCTCGTCGGACCGTGCATCCATCCGGAGTGCTACGCGTTCACGCCCGCAGACCTGGAGGAAGCGGTCGCCCTAGGGGGAGAGGGCCTCCGGGGCACCGACCGGTACGGGCGCCCGGCTCTCGACCTTCCGGCCGGCGTGTGCGCCGCGCTGCGGCGAGCCGGTGCCGTGGTTGACGAGGTCAGCCCGACGTGCACCGCTTGCTCCCCCGACCACTGGTCCTGGCGTGCCGAGCGCGATCGGGCGAGACAGGCCACTGTCGTCTGGCGCGACGCCAGGTCAGGGCGATGATGGCCGGCCCAGCCCAGTGCGATGGCGCCGTATCGGGCACGGGAAGCTTGGCCCTGCGCCTGGCCAGGATCAGGGGCCGGTTGGCAGACATCGTCGGAGACCCGGACAGGGTCAAGGTGGTGGCGGTGACCAAGGGTTTCGGCGTGGACGCGGTCGAGGCAGCCATGGCTGCCGGTTTGGCGGATCTGGGGGAGAACTACGCGCAGGAGCTGCGGGCCAAGGCTCCCAATGCGCCTGCTGGCGTCCGATGGCACTTCCTCGGCTCTCCGCAGCGGAACAAGGTCGCCGGGCTGGCATCGCTCGTGAGCCTGTGGCAAGGGGTCGATCGCAGCGAGGTGCTATCCGCTCTGGCGAGCAGGAGCCCCGGCGCCGCCGTTCTGATCGAGGTCAACCTGGGCCGCGAGGAGAGCAAGCACGGTTGCGCCCCCGCCGACGCGCCCGACCTGGTGCGTCGCGGGTTGGACCTCGGACTCGACGTGCGGGGGCTCATGACTGTGGCGCCCCGTGACCGCTCGATGGCGAAGCGGTGCTTCGGCTCGTTGGCGACGTTGGCGGGCCGCCTCGGCCTGCCCGAGTTGTCGATGGGGATGAGCGACGATTTCGATCTGGCTGCGGCCGAAGGGGCGACGATGCTGCGCCTCGGCCGGGCTCTGTTCGGCCCCCGGTCGGGGCCGATGGCATTGCGACGATAGGCTCGGGACCACTTGGAGGCTGCAGATGGCATCAGGAATCATGCACAGGGCGATGGTGTACCTGGGGCTCACGGATGACTACGAAGAGTATGGGGGCTACGACGAGCCACCCCCTGCGGGGCTTCAACAATCCCGCCGACCCATGCCCGAACCGCAGGAGGCACCCGTGTCGGTGGTGCGCCCGATGTCGCGCGACGCTGGCGGCGACCCGAGCAACGGCGTGACGGTCACTCCCCGGCCCCAGGCGGTGCGGTCCATTACTCCGGTGCAGAGTGCCAAGGTCCATGTCGTGGCGCCGGTCCGTTTCGCCGATGCTCAGGAGGTCGGAGATCGGTTCAAGAATGGGCAGCCGGTCATCGTCAACCTCCAAAACGCCGAACCGCAGCTGTCGCGGCGCATGATCGACTTCTGTTCGGGAGTGACCTACGCCCTCGGCGGCAGCATGGACAAGGTGGCGGACCAGGTGTTCCTGCTCACACCATCCAACGTCGAGGTTTCCGCCGAGGAGAAGCGCCGCCTCGAAGAGCGCGGCTTGTACCGGTCCTAGCGTGATCCTTGCCACGAGCCAGGTCGGCCGGCTGCTGGTTGATCTGGGCAATCTCTATGTTTTCGTGCTCCTGGCGCGCGCCGTGTTGAGCTGGTTCCCCTACTCGGGCGACTCGCCCCTGAACGGGGTTCGCCGGGTTGTGTTCACCCTTACCGAGCCGGTCCTGGCTCCCTTCCGGCGTCTGATCCCGCCGGTGGGAATGTTCGACGTTTCGTTCCTCGTGGCGATCATCGTGGTCGAGGTGATCGTGAGCCAGGTGCTCGCTCGCCTCTGACCCGCCCGATGGTCCGCCCGTGGGGGGGTTGTCCGCCACTAGCATGTCGGCATGGACGTGTCGCCGAAGACCCTGCGCGAGGTCGAGTTCCGCGAGAAGATGCGGGGGTACCATCCCGAGGACGTCGACCAGTTCCTGGAGCAGGTGGCGGCCGGCATGGAAGTCATCCAGGATCGGCTGCGAAAGGCCGTTGAGCGGGCCCAGCGAGCGGAGGCGGCTGCCGCAGAGTCAAGCGTCGGTAGCAGCAGCGAGGAGACTCTTCGCCGGACGCTCGTGCTAGCGCAGCGCACCGCGGACATGGCCGTCCAGGAGGCTCGTGAGCAGGCGTCGCGCATACTCGCGGGTGCCGAGCAGCAGGCTCAAAGCCTGCTCGCCGAGACTGAGGAGCGCACCCGACGCACCCACGACGAGGCCCTGAGTGCCATCCGCACCGAGCTGGCCAACCTCGAGTCGTCCCGCCAGCGGGCCCAGGCGGAGATCGATGCCATGCACCGGTGGATCGACGACCATCGGGTCCACCTGACTGCCAGCCTCAAGGAGGCTCTGTCCGCGGTGGAGCGTGCTGGTGCGGTCTCGGCTCCTCCCGCCAGCACGCCCCTGGAGCTACCGCGTCAAGCCGCTCCCGCTCAGGCGCCGGTATCACCCGATCCGTCGCAGGCGCCTGCCGAGAGCGGCTCATCGCAGCCGGCGCCTGAGGAACCTTCGCTGGACACGACGATGTGGACGCCCAGTCCGGCGGACCGAGCTGAAGCGACCGGCGAGGTGGCAGCGGTGCCAGGTCCACGCCGGGCAGTCATCGACGTCGACGGGCCCAATCGGGTCGATGACCGGACCGAATCCGAAGAGCAGGCGCTCGACGACTTCTTCGACGACGGGGAGTACGCCGACGACCGCCGGTTCGGCGGCCGGCTCCGCCGTCGCCGCTGAGGATATGGCGGGGCCGCGTCCCCCAACGTCATAGGCTGACTCGCGTTTGCCGTGGATGACGGGAAGGTGATGGCGTAGTGCTTGTCGTGACCGTCGGCCTGGTCGTGGCGGGGATCGTCCTGCTGGTTATCGGTTTCGCCGACAGCTCACTGGTGTATCTCTACGCAGCGGTCGGTTGTGCTGCGGTGGCCGGCCTGGTCTTGATCGTCGTCGGCCGGCTCAGCCGCCGGCGCAACCTTCGCCTCTCCGCCACGGCGTCTTCCTCCATCGGGGAGGGCCCAGGAGCTTCTCGGGCCTCCATGAGCGCGGCCGACTCGACTGCGACCTCGGCCGCTGGGCGAGTGGCCGGCTCCCCAGGGCCGAGCCCCGCGCCGCCCGACGACGATGGGGAGCCTGAGGAGCTAGAGGGTTGGGACCAGGAGGACTGGGACGACGAACCTGTCTTCCCGATCGAAGGTTACGACGCCATGCGGGTGGCGGAGGTGCTACCGCTGCTCCGAGACCTCGGGTCCGAGGAGCTGCTCGAGGTTCGGGAGCGGGAGATGTCCACCAAGTCCAGGGCCACCGTCCTTCGTCGGATCGACGCTGCGCTGGCTGAACTCGGCGGCGAGGCGCCTGCCGTCGAGGACCCCGTGGTTCCGGAGCGTCAGTCGCCGGCCAAGTAGGCCGTCCAGCCTGGTAGCTCGACGAGGCCACGACGGACCGCTTGGGTGTCGCCGCCTCGGAGGCGGTCGGAGTGCCTCACGCCACCGAGATACGGATCCAGAGCGGCGTGCCATCGGGCAAGGCCACTTGCGCCCACCCTTCGCCGTCGGGGCCTCCGCCCGTGCCGCATGCCGCCGGGTGCACCGACGTGGCCAGCACCTGCTCTCCTACGTACTGGCCATGGGCGGTAAGGGCGTCCATCACCTCCTCGGATCCGGCGAGCCACAGCGTGATGCGGTCGCTGACCTGTAGCCCAGCTTCCCGCCGTGCCACCTGGACTTGCCGGACGACGTCGCGGGCCAGACCCTCGGCTTCGAGGGCCTCGTCGGTTTCGGTGTCGACCGCCACCACGAGCGAGCCGTCGAGGACGCGCGTGGTCGCCTCGTCAAGGGGTATCAGGCGCATGTCGAACTCCTCCGCCTCCAGTTGGACCTCACCGACCTGCGCCCGGCCCCCCTCCAGAAGACGCCAATCGCCGGCCTTCGCGGCTGCCGCCACCTGGGGTGTGGCCTTCCCGAGGCGAGGAGCAGCGACCTTGAAGGCAACGGTCAGGGTGGCCGAGGCGTAGAGGTCCACGGTCTCGGAGAGCACGACCCGCTTGACGTTGACCTCGTCGGCGATGAGGTCCCGGAACTCTGCCAGCGCTAAGGCTCCGGGCCCGGCGATAGTGACCGCTGCAAGCGGAAGGCGCGCCCGAAGGCGCCGAGCTTTGCGCACGGAGTGCGCAGCAGAGCAGATCTCGCGCACCTGGTCCATGGTCGCCACCAGGGCGGGGTCGGTCGGCAGCGAGGCAGCGTCGGGCCAATCGGTCAGATGGACGGAAGTCGGAAAGCGACCCGGCTCGCGTTCGAGGATCGCCGCGGGGGTCCCGGCGCGCAAGCCCGACCAGACCTCCTCAGTGAGCATCGGCAGCAGCGGGGCGGCGGTGCGGCAGAGGACCTCCAGGACGGCGGCGAGCGTGTCGAACGCGGCGGCGCTGTCGCCGGCTGGGCCAGCAGCCGAGGTGCCCCAGAACCGGTCTCGGCTGCGGCGGATATACCAGTTGGTGAGCGCATCGAGGAACGTGCCGACCGCGACACACGCGCCCGAGAGGTCGTATGAGTCCATCGCGTGGCCGACATCGGTGACAAGTGTGGCCAGCTTGGCCAGGACATAACGGTCCAAGACGTTGGACGCGGCTCTGTCGCGGTCCACAGTCGGGTCGGCCTGCCGGCCGTCGGCGTTGGCATAAAGAGAGAAGAACGACCAGGCGTGCCAAAGGGGGAGCAGCGCCGCCCGGATGGCATCGCCCGTAGCCCTCTCTCCAAAGACTGCGTCCCCGCCGCGCAGTACCGGCGACGACAGGAGCCCCCAGCGCACGGCGTCGGCGCCCTGAGTGGCGAACGCCTCTTCGGGGTCGGTGTAGTTTTTCAGGCGCTTGGACGCCTTCTGGCCGTCGTTGCCGAGGATGACCCCATGGGCCAGGCAGGTCGAGAAGGCGGGTCGGTCGAAGAGCGCAGTGGCCAGCACGTGCAGGGTGTAGAACCACCCCCGCGTCTGCCCTATGTATTCGACGATGAAGTCGCCGGGGAAGTGGTGCTCGAACCACTCCGCGTTTTCGAATGGGTAATGCACCTGGGCAAATGGCATCGACCCTGATTCGAACCAGCAGTCCAGCACGTCGGCGACGCGGCGCATGGTGGAGCGACCGGTTGGATCGTCAGGGTTGGGCCGGGTCAGCTCGTCGATCGCAGGACGGTGTAGGTCGAGGGGCCGCACGCCGAAGTCGGCCTCTAGCTCGTCGATGCTGCCGTAGACGTCGATGCGCGGGTAGCGCGGGTCGTCGCTCTTCCACACCGGGATGGGCGAGCCCCAGAACCGATTGCGTGAGATGGACCAGTCCCGCGCGCCTTCGAGCCATTTGCCGAAGGCCCCGTCCTTCACGTGGCCTGGCACCCACGTGACTTCCGCGTTGTGGGCCAGCATCCGGTCCTTGATGGCAGTCACTTGGACGAACCAGGAGCTGACCGCCCGGTAAACCAAGGGCGTGTCGGTTCGCCAGCAGTGCGGGTAGCTGTGCACGTAGGAGTCGGATCGGACGAGGCTGCCTGCGGTGCGGAGTGCACGGATGACCGGCTGGTTGGCTTCGAAGACCTGCAGGCCCTCGAAATCGGGGACATCGGGGGTGAAGCGAGTGCGATCGTCGACCGGGCAGACGACATCGATGCCCGCCGCGGCGCATGCCACCTGGTCGTCCTCGCCGAATCCGGGGGCCATCTGCACCACGCCGGTCCCGTCCTCCACGGTAACGAAGTCGGCACCGAGGACCACGAAGGCGTTGGGAGCAGACGAGAAGTAGGGGAAGAGGGGACGGTAGCGACGGCCGACGAAGGCCGCGCCGAGCACGGTGGTCAGAGGCACAGCTCCTTGCAGCTGAGCTTCGTAGGATCCCGCGAGCGCGGTGGCCACCACGACCTGGCGACCTTCCCGCTCGTAAACGCCGTACTCCACATCCGGGTTGACGGCTAGGGCCAGGTTGGACGGGAGGGTCCACGGGGTGGTTGTCCAAGCCCACATGTCCAGGTCGTCGCGGAGGTCCTCTGGCGCTTGTGGATCCGGCTCGAGCGTGAAAGCCACGGTCACAGCCGGGTCCTGGCGATCACGGTAGGAGTTGTCCTGGCGGGTCTCGAAGTTGGATAGCGGGGTTTCGCACTCCCAACAGTATGGGAGTACTCGAAATCCCTCGTAGAGAAGCCCTTTGTCCCAGAGCTGCTTGATTGCCCACATGACACTCTCCATGTAGGTGAGGTCCATGGTTTTGTAGTCGTGGGTGAAGTCCACCCAACGGGCCTGGCGGGTGACGGTGCGCTCCCATTCCTTGGTGTAGCGCAGCACTGACGACTTGCAATGGTCGTTGAACTTCGCGATACCGAAGTCGGTGATCGGTCCCCGGCCCGACACTCCGAGCTCCTTCTCCGCCTCGGTCTCCGCCGGAAGGCCGTGGGTGTCCCACCCGAACCGCCGCTCGACGCGGTGGCCCTTCATCGTCTGGTAGCGAGGGACGGCGTCTTTGACATAACCGGTCAAGAGGTGCCCGTAGTGGGGAAGCCCGTTGGCGAACGGGGGGCCGTCGTAGAAGACGTACTCGTTGCTGCCGTCCGTACCTGCCGGCCGCTGCTCTACCGATGCCTCGAAGGTCCTATCTGCCGCCCAACGGGCCAGGATCCGCTCTTCGATGTCAGGGAAGTGCGGCGACGCGACAACATCGGGGTAGCGCCCCTGGGGGCCACTGCGCGAGGCATCAGGCATCTTGACAGAGTACGGGGAATGACCCTGGTGTCCCGACTTCGTAGGGGTGGTCCGCCAGAAGCGGCGTCGGCGTGGTACCGTGCCGGCCCCCACGAGACATGGGAAGCGGTCGCGAAATGCCCAGAGCAACCAAGACTACGAGCACCGACACACCGAGCAAGTCGGCGGCCAAGAAGGTGCATGTCAACAAGGCGGCGGAGACGAGGCTCCCTCCGCAGGGTGCGCCCAGGTCCGACAGCGGGTTCGTGGACGCCCAACGTGCCCTCCTGCTGGAGGAGCGTGCTACCTATGTGCACCAGGCCGAGGAGCTGAAGGCTCAAGCCGACTCCCTGGCACTCGAGCACGAGCCCGGCGACGTGCAGTTCGACGAAGAGGGCGGTGAGGGGGGCACCTCCAACGTAGACCGTGAGTTGGACTTGGTGCTCTCCGGGCAGGCCCGAGCCGCGATCGAGGAGATCGACCGGGCCCTCAGCAAGATCGATGCCGGCACCTACGGACGCTGCGAGCAGTGCGGCCGTGACATTCCCGAGGCCCGACTCGAAGCCCTGCCCCACGCGGCCCTCTGCGTGGCGTGCAAGAGCGGTGGCCTGTCGTCTCGTCGCTGAGCGCTGATGTGGCCACGGACCGACGGCGAGGTCAGCCTTCCATCATCGCTGTCGTGGCGGCACTGGTGCTGGCCGCTGACCAGCTCACCAAGTCGGTCGCCGAGAGCCACCTGAAGATCGGACAGCCCCGACACGTCGTAGGCACCGTCTTCCTCGACCTGACTCTCAACTCAGGGGCCGCCTTCAGCCTCGGTCGCGGAGTGACCCCTGTGGTGGAGACCGTGGTGGTGGTGCTGATTGCCGGTCTAGTGCTGTTCGGCCGGAGGGCGGCGCGCACAGCCACCGTGCCGGTCGCAGCTGGCATCGGTCTCCTTCTCGGAGGGGCAGCCGGCAACCTGGTGGACCGGCTCTTCCGCCACAACAATGGAGCAGTGGTCGATTTCATCGACATCCTGCGCGTCGGTCATCGGGACCTGTGGCCCGTGTTCAACGTCGCGGATGCGGCCATCGTCGTAGGAGCGCTGACGCTCGTGCTGGCCTACTCCCGCAGGGCTCCCGGCACGAAGGCCGCGGACAGGGCCGACCGTGCGTGATGAGACGCCCGCTCGTGACACCGATTTGACCGAGATCGTACCCGCGGCTCTCGACGGGCAGCGGGTGGACCGGGTCCTCGCCATGCTCACCGGGCGCCCTCGAAGCGAGGCGGACACGCTGGTGGCCGAGGGCCGGGTAAAGGTCGGAGGGCGGGTCACCACCAACCGAAGCCGCAAGCTGCGCACCGGCGAACGTCTCGAGGCGCGTGTCCCCCCCGGCACCGTCCCCACGCCCGACCTCCCCGACGCGGGCGTCGAAGTCCCGGTCGTTTGGGCCGACGACCAGGTCATCGTGGTGGACAAGCCCGCGGGGATGGTCGTCCACCCCGGCGCTGGCCACGATCGCGGGACGATGGTCCAGGGACTGTTGGCCCTCTATCCGGATCTGGCATTGCTCGCATCCGAGCGGGGTGGGGCCGGGCGCCCCGGCATCGTCCACCGGCTGGACCGCGGCACTTCGGGGTTGCTGGTGGTTGCCCGGACGTCGGAGGCACGGGCTGACCTGATCGCGCAACTGGCGGAGCGGTCCGTCGAACGGCGGTACCTCGCGCTGGTGCACGGTCGGGTCGACGGCGACGAGGGCCTCATCGACGCACCCCTGGGCCGCGCCGACCGAGACCCGACCCGGATCGTCGTGCGAACCGATGGGAAGCAGGCGCGCACTCGCTACCGGGTCGAAGCCCGCTACGCCTCGCCGGTCGCCGCCACGCTCCTGGAATGCCGGCTCGAGACGGGCCGGACCCATCAGATCCGGGTCCACGCCAAGGCGATCGGCCACCCGGTCGTCGGCGACGACCGTTACGGCACCAGGGCCGGCGCGGCGATACCTGGCGTGGAGATGGGGCGCCCCTGGCTGCACGCCGCGCAACTCGCGTTCCGGCACCCCGGGGATGGGCGGCCGGTGTCCTTTTCGTCCCCGTTGCCTGTGGATCTGGTGTCGGTGCTAGAGATGCTGGTCCCTGCGCCGTGACCAAGCACCGACCGGTCGTGGCGAGCGCCGCCGCGATAGCCGCAGCAGCGCTCGGCCTCGGAGCCTGCGGAAGCCCTGAGCCGGGGGGCGCCGGGTCGCCGTCGACCCATACCGTCGGCACGGGCACAGCGCCGCCCACGATCGCCGTGCAGATCGGGTTTTTCGGCCCTTTGAGCGGTGCCGACTCTGCGCTCGGACGGGCCATTGAAGACGGGGAGAAGCTGGCCGTCAGCCAATACATGGTCGGCCGGCCGAGGGTGGTGGTCACCGTCGATCCCTTCGACAGCCAGGGTGATCCCGGCCGCGCGCGCGCCGGTGCGCAGAGGCTGGTCAGCGACAAGGATGTCGCTGTGGTCGGGCCTTCCTCGTCGGGCGGGTCGACGGTGGCCGACCCCTATTTCCAGCGGGCAGGGATACCCCACGTCACCGCCTCGGCGACCAGCGTGGCACTGGCGCAGGCCGGAGACACGTCCTTCTACCGTGCCGTAGCCGATGACAGCGTCCAAGGTCTGGGTGACGCCAACTACCTCGTCAAGACGCTCGGCGCCAACACCGTCGCCGTCATCGACGACCAGAGCTCCTACGGGCAGGGCGTGGCCGACTACTTCCGCAGCCAGCTGAGCAACGATGGCGCAACCGATGTAGTCGATGACCACATAGATCCCAACGGCCAGGATTACTCATCGACGGTCGACAAGATTCTCGCGGCCAAGCCGGCGGCGGTCTTCTACGGCGGCTCCTATGGCGCAGCCGGCCGGCTGATCGTGCAGCTCAAGGACCAGGGCTATGCCGGCTCCATCATGACCAGCGGTGGCTCCGAGGATCCACGCTTGCTCGCCGATGCCGGCGGCTCCGCCGCCGAAGGAGCGTACCTGACCTGCGTCTGCGAGGACACCTCATCGATTGCCAGCGCCGCGACGTTCAACACCGCCTTCCAGGCAGCCTACGGCACTCCTCCCCCCGCGTATTCGGTCGAGGGCTACGACATCACCGACTTCCTCCTGGCTGCCATCGAAGCGGGCAACACGACGCCGTCGGCTATCAACCATTATTTGCAGACGAGCAGCTGGGAGGGCGTTACCAGGACTATCAAGTTCCACCCCGACGGCAACGTCGTAGGGGGGACGGTGTACATCTACCAGGTGAAGAGGGGCAAGATCGTCCAGGTCGGAACCGCCCCTAGCTGAATCCCGCGGCTAAACGGCGGCCACCGACTCGGCTTCGGGCGCCACGGGAGCGGTCTTGCGCTTCCGTGGAACGATGGTTGATGCTGCGTCGGCGTCTTTGACAGCGAGGGCGGCCACTCCGGCCAGGATGGCGATCCCAGCTGCCACCACGAAGCCCGCCTGATAAGCACCGAGGTTGGCTACGGTCCGGCCGGCCACCACATGCAGCGGGTGCAAGCTGGTCAGCACGGTGGTCAAGGCGGCGACGCCGACGGCTCCGCCGAGTTGGCGCTGAGCGTTGAAGACGGTGGACGCGTCGCCCGTCTTCTCCTTCGGCAGGCTGGCGAAGGCCGCCGCCTGGGAGGGCAGGAACACGCCGGACATGCCGAGCCCGAGGAAGTAGACGACGACCCGGAGGAGCCACAGGTTGGTGCCGGGGGTGACCTGCGACAGTAGGGCCATGACGGCGGCCACGACGAGGAGCCCTCCCGCCATGATCCGGCGGGGCCCAAGGCTCGGGTACAGCAGGCGGCTGACCAGCTGCGAGCCGGTCATGACGCCCAACGCCTCCGGGAAGATGCTCAACCCCGCCTGGAGGGCGGTCATGTGCAGCGCCTCCTGGAAGAACAGCGCCAGCAGGTACAGCGCCCCTAGGAAGGCGGTGGCGCCGAGCGTCATCACCAGGGCGGTAGCCCGGAACAGCCGATTGCCGTAGAGGCGGAGGTCCAGCATCGGGCGCTCGGTGCGCAGCTCGACTGTGACCATTCCGAGCAACAAGGCGATCCCGATCGCGATCGAGATCAATACGCTCGCGGTGTGCCACCCGATGTTGGGTCCCTCCGACACGCCGTACATCACGAGGCCGAGACCGGAGCCGGAGGTCACGAAACCGGGCAGGTCGAAGCGTCCGGCGGTGGGCGGCCGCTGCTCCGCGAGGAACACGACTCCGAAGATGACGGCAAGTGTGCCGATCGGGACGTTGACGTAGAACACCCAGCGCCACGACAGATCGGTGACGAAGAAGCCCCCGAGCACTGGGCCCAGCGCCGGTGCGAGGGCCGTCGGCAGGATCAGCAGGGCAGAGGCCTTGACTCGCTCGGCGGGCGGGAACACTCGGAACAGCATCGCCAGGCCGACTGGCGTCATGAGGCCGCCGCCCACGCCCTGGAGCACTCGGAACGCCACTAGCTCGCCCAGGCTCGAGGCGAGGCCGCAGAGTGCCGAGGCCACCGTGAAGATGACGATCGAGCCGAGTAGGACCCGACGGGCGCCGATGCGGTCACCCAGCCAGGAGGAGGCCGGGATGAACACCGCCAGGCTCACGAGGAAGGCGATGACCGTGGCCGCCACGCTGGCCTGCGACGAGTGCAGGTCCCTGGTGATCGTCGGGAGGGCAACGTTGACGATGGTCGTGTCCATGATGGCCATGAACATGGCGGCGACGTAGACGATGCTGACGGCCACCTTCTGGTTTACGGTCTTCATGGGCATCTGGGCGGCTCCGGCAGTGGGGCGGGGGTCCTGGAGGGAGGCTCTCCATGATGGCGTACCGCTACACCGTGGCATCTTTCATTGATTTGGTCACATCGGTCGTCGCGGGCCCGTCCGAGGAGGCCGGCGTAATGCCACCGGGGGAGCAGGCTGGCACCCGCAGGGGAGGTGAGCGCTAGGTTCGGGCGCGTGGCAGATCAGCATTGGCTCGAGAACGCCCCTCTTCAGGAGCTCCTCGCGGCGGCCCGGCGCCGCCGCGACGACGCTTATGGGACTAGGACCACCTACTCCCCGAAGGTGTTCATCCCCCTTACTCACCTGTGCCGGGACCGTTGCGGCTACTGCACCTTCGCGCACCCGCCGGCGCGGCTGGTCGCCCCGTACATGACCATCGCGGAGGTGCTGGCGGTAGCCCGGGCCGGCGCCGCCGCCGGCTGCCACGAGGCCCTTTTCACCCTCGGCGAGCGGCCCGAGCTGCGCTACCCGCTCGCCGCCCGCTGGTTGGCTGCGAACGGGTACAGCTCGACCATCGAATACCTGGTGGCCGCGGCCGCGGCGGTGCGGGACGAGACAGGCCTACTACCCCACGCCAACGCTGGCGCCCTGCACGAGGACGAACTGGCCTCGCTGCGGCCGGTAACGGCCTCGCAGGGCATGATGCTCGAGTCCCTCAATCCGGCCCTTGATTCCCACAAGGGGTCGCCCGACAAGACGCCCGAGAGGCGCTTGGCGACGCTGGAAGCTGCCGGCCGGCTGGGGGTGCCGTTCACCACCGGGGTCCTGGTCGGCATCGGGGAGAGCAGGGCCGATCGCCTCGACGCCCTCGAGGCTATCGCTGCGTCCCATCTGCGGCACGGCCACGTGCAGGAGGTGATCGTCCAGAACTTCCTCCCGAAGCCAGGCACGGCCATGCACCGGTCGCCGGCGTGCCGACGTGACGAGTACCTGTGGACCGTGGCCGCCGCCCGTCTCGTGCTTCCCGATGGGATCCACCTCCAGGCGCCCCCCAACCTGAGCGACGAGTTCGGCGATCTCTTGGATGCCGGGATCGACGACTGGGGCGGCGTGTCGCCGGTCACGATCGATCACGTCAACCCGGAGCGTCCCTGGCCCGACCTGGGGCGCCTGCAGGCGGTGACCGAGGCCTTCGGTCACGCCTTGGCACCTCGGCTGACGATCTATCCGGAAAAGGCCTTGGACCCGGCACGCTGGCTCGATCCGGCCATGCGAGCGCCGGTCCTCGAGCGAAGCGACGCCGAGGGCCTGGGACGTGACCGCGAGAGCTGGTACTCCGGCGGCGACGGTCGGCCGCCGCCGCTGATCCGGACCGGGGCCACGGGTGAGGCGACCACAGGCGAGGCGACCAGAGGCCGGGGCCGCTCCCGCATCGGTGGGCGGGTGGCCGAGGTCATGGCCGGCGTCGAGGCCGGTCAGGAGCCGGGAGTCGAGGAGCTCGTCGCCCTCTTCTCTGCGCGGGGACCCGAGGTGGAGGCGGTGGCGGCCGTGGCCGACGACCTACGTCGGCGCCGGGTCGGCGAGACGGTCACCTACGTGGTCAACCGCAACATCAACTACACCAACGTCTGCACCTTCAAATGCCGCTTCTGCGCCTTCAGCAAAGGCCCGCTGTCGCTCAACCTGCGGGGCAAGCCTTACCTGCTGGGTGTCGAGGAGATCACCGAGCGAGTCGCCCAGGCGGAGGCCAGAGGTGCCACGGAGGTGTGCCTGCAAGGCGGCATCCACCCCGACTTCGACGGGGACTACTACCTCGACGTCATCCGGGCGGTGCGCGATGCCTCGCCGACGATCCACATACACGGGTTCACAGCGTTGGAGGTCACCGAGGGGGCCAGGCGCCTTGGCGAGCCCCTCGATCGATATTTGCGCCGGCTGATGGAAGCTGGGCTGAAGACCCTTCCCGGGACGGCGGCGGAGATCCTCGACGACGAGATCCGGGCGATCCTCTGTCCGGACAAGATCACCACCGAAGAGTGGCTGCACGCACACCGCACCGCCCACGCCGTAGGCTTGAGATCCAACGTGACGATCATGTTCGGCGCGGTCGAGCAGCCGGTCCACTGGGCGCGCCACCTGGTGCGGACCAGGGACTTGCAGAAGGAGACCGGCGGATTCACCGAGTTCGTGCCGCTGCCCTATGTCCACATGGCTACCCCGCTGTACCTGAGTCGGCGCAGCCGGCGCGGACCGACCTTCAGGGAGGCGCTGCTGATGCACGCAGTGGGTCGCATCGCCTACGACGGGTGGATAGACAACATCCAGGCGTCGTGGGTGAAGCTCGGTCGCGATGCCATCCCGCAACTCCTGTTCTCAGGCTGCAACGATCTCGGCGGCACGTTGATGGACGAGAACATCTCCCGGGCTGCGGGCGCATCACACGGGCAGCTCATGGAACCCGCGGATTTCGCGGCGCTGGTCGAACCCCTCGGACGCCCTGTCGCCCAGCGCACGACCCTTTACGGCCGGGTGCCAGCGCGCACCTAGGGCGTCAGGATCGAACCGGGCTATACCAGCCGGCGCAGCGCCAGCTCTGGTCGCGCCACCCACGGTGCCACGCGCACCCGAGCGCCGGCGGCGGTCGCGCCGTCATCGCCGACGATCAGGGGGTTGATGTCCAGCTCGGCGATCTCGGGGAGGTCCTCGGCCATCTGGGACAGGTGGGCCAACGTAGCGCCGATCGACGACCTCTCCGCGTCGCTCCACCCGTCCGCGACGTCGTCGACAAGGCTGAGGATATCGACGTCGCTCAAAGGGACGCTGCGGGCGCTCCGCCTGCGAGGCGGGACACCCGTACCCGCCGAGCGGGCCAGGGTTACCAGCGAGCCGAACGTCGAGTCCTGGGCCACACCCACCACGACGTCGAGACCAGGCTGTGCCATGCGCTGCACCGTGATGGCAGCGGCGGGATCGGTCAGGGCGGCCCATGCGCCTCGTACGGCGGCGGCACCCGACAGGCCGACACGCAGGTGGGTCCCGGTTCCGGCCGGCGCTCCCGGCCGGGGATCGGAACGTACCACCACCGGATAACCGAGGCTCTCCGCCGAGGCCACTGCCTCGTCCGCGCCATGGGCCGGGCGGCTGTCGAGATAGCGGATGGCGTAGGCGTCGAGCAGCTCAGCGGTGGCGTCGGCGCTCAGCCACCCGCCGCCCGCCGGCGACCGCTCGGCCCTCAAGGCGGTCTCGATGACGGTCCGTGCCCGATCGGGGCTGATGCCAACCACCTCAGGGGGGTGACCCTGCCCGCTTCGCCGCCACGCCGCGTACGCAGCCACGGCGCCGAGCGCCCGGGCCGCAGACTCAGGGAACGCGAACGACGGGATCCGGGGTCGGTCCGGCCCGACCGTCAGGATCCCGCGTTGGCCGAGTACGCAAGCCAGTACCGGCTTGGCGGGATGGGTTTCGGCGGCGGCGGCGATCGCACGAGTTACATCGCCGAGGGGGGCAGCGAGGGGGGAGGCGTAGAGCACCATCACGGAGTCGACGCCGGGATCGGAGAGCACCTGGGCCACGGCTGCCTGGAAGTCGTCGGGTCGGGCGTCGGGCGGGAGCCCGAGAGGGTTGCGGAGGGGAGCGGGCGAAGGTAGGAGGATTCGGAGTCGCTCCATGGTGGTGTTGGTGAAAGGGGCCACAACCAAACCAGCGGCGTCACAGGCATCCGCGGCGATGACTCCGGGGCCGCCGCTGTTGGCGACTATGGCTACCCCGGGGCCGGCAGGCAGCGGTTGAGCGGAGAGGATCTGGGTGACGTCGAGGAGCTCTTCCAAGGTGTCAGTCCGGATCACACCGGCTTGGCGGAACAGGGCGTCGACTTGGAGGTCTCCCTCGGCCGGTCGGTGGGCGCCGGCAGCCCTCATCCCCGCCGCGGAACGACCACTCTTGACCGCCACTATCGGTTTACGCCTCGAGAGTCGCCGGGCGATGCGAGCAAACGAGCGCGGGTTGCCGAAGGTCTCGAGGTACATGCAGACGACGTCGGTTCGGGGGTCGTCGTCCCAGTACTGGAGCAGGTCGTTGCCGCTGACGTCGGCCCGGTTGCCGATCGACACGAAGCTGGATACTCCAAGGCCCCGCCGACGGACCTCGTCGAGGATCACCACTCCGAGAGCGCCAGATCCGGCGACGAACCCGATGCGCCCGGCCGGGGGCATCGGTGAGAAGGTGGCGTTCAGTCGAACCGTCGGATCGGTGTTCAGCGCCCCCATGCAGTTGGGGCCGATCAGCCGTAGGCCGTTGCCGCGAACCTCCGAGACGAGGAGCCGCTGTGCCTCGGACCCTTCCGCATCCCTTTCCGCGAAGCCCGCAGAGATGACGACCAGGCCGGCGACGTGCTTGCGAGCGCATTGCGCGGCGATCTCGGGGATCGCGGCCGACGGGGCTACCAACACGGCCAAGTCGATCCGGTCGGGAATGTCGAGAATCGTTCGGTAGGCGGGGATGGCTGCAACGTGGGAGGCGGTTGGGTGGACGGCGTAGACGACCCCGTTGAAGTCGGCATCCAGGACCGACCGGATGAGCACGTGGCCCAGGGTCCCGGCGCGGGTGCTGGCTCCGACGACGGCGATCGAGGAAGGGCGAAGGAGGCGGCCGACGGATCGGGCCGCAGCCTGCTGCTCCCGGGAGTGCGACGCGGAGAGGGACGCCTCGGTGGCGGCGATCGGGAACGCCACCCGTACGATCCCGTCGGAGAAGGTCCGGACTTCGTCGAAGCCGGCGTCACGGAACACCCGCAACATCCGGCGGTTGTCGGGAAGGGTGTCGGCTACGAAGCGGCTGATGCCGTTGAGCCGCCCTGCCACGACGAGGTGCTCCAGCAGCAGTGATGCTATGCCCCTGCCCTGGTGCTCGTCGGAGACGAGGAAGGCCACCTCCGCCTCTTTGCCCCCCTCCCATTGCGTCGGCAGGGATTCGTAGCGGGCCACCGCTATGAGCGTCCCGCCCAGCACCCCGACCAGCGCCAGGCGTTCCACGTAGTCAACGACCGTGAATCGTTCCAGCATTCGCGGCGTGAGGCGGCTGACCGGCGTGAAGAACCTGAAGTAGATCGTCTCCGGCGAGAGGGAGCCGTGGAGGGCCTCGATCCTCGGCGAGTCATCCGGGCGGATCGGCCGAACGTGCATGGTCGAGCCGTCCGAGAGCACCACGTCGGCCTCCCATCTCGTGGGGTACCCGGGCGGATCGCTCACCGGACCCGATGGGTCGCTGGGGGACTGGACGGTCAGGGCCTACGGGACGGGGGTGGCGGTGAGGTCTGGGGCTACCGAGACGTTGCCCTGGGCTCGCGCCGCGATGTCGGAGAGGGTGAAGGAGTCCAGGTAGGCCCTCATGGTGTCGCCCACATCGGCCCATACGCTCAGGAGAACGCATTGGCCCTCGTGATCGCAGGCACCGTTGGTGTGCGGTTCGCCGAAGTCGCCCGCCTGGATCGGGCCTTCCACGGCGCTGACGATCTGGCTGAGGCTGATCTGCCCCGGCGGCCGGGCCAGGACATATCCGCCACCCACGCCGCGCTTCGAGCGGACCAGCCCTGCCCCCTTGAGAGCCAGGAGGATTTGCTCCAGGTACGGCTGGGGCAGTCCGGTACGTTCGGCAATGTCGCGCACCGACGTCGGCTGGGTCAGCCCACCGTGGAGCGCCAGCGACAGCAGCGCCCGGCTGGCGTAGTCACCCCGGGTCGATACCTTCACGGACCAATGGTAGGTCCCGCCGCCCGGTTGCCGGTGCTTCAGAGCCTTTGTCGGCGACCTCGAGGCCGTTAGGGTCGACGGGGCGATGACCGCTGAGCGACCGAACGGGCCGACCCCGACCCTCCCCGACTACGGCGGGCCGTGCCTGTCTGGTCTGGTCCCCGGGCTCTTGGCCCTGCCGGGGCGGCGTCCTCGGTGGATGCCGACGGCGGCGGCTCGCGCCGCGCAGACCGTATTGTTCGTGGTCGACGGACTGGGGTGGCTGCAGCTCCAAGACCGGTTGTGCCTGGCCCCGACCCTGGCGTCGATGACCGGTGGTCCGATCACGTCGGTCGTGCCCACCACTACGGCCACGGCGCTGGCTTCCATCGCCCTCGGTGCTGTGCCGTCCGACCACGGGATGGTCGGGTACCGCCTGGTGGTGGATGGGCCGACGGGTCGTGAGGTCATGAACGTGTTGCGCTGGCGGACCGTCTCGGGTGACGCGAGGCCGTTCGTCCCGCCGCTGGAATTCCAGACCGGGGATGCATTCGGTGGCCGTCCCGTGCCCGTCGTCAGCAAGATCGACTTCGGGGGTAGCGGCTTCAGCGTGGCTCATCTGAGGGGATCCCGGCTCGTGGGCTGGGGCGTGGCGTCGAGCATCGCGGTGGAGGTCGGGCGGCAGGTGGCGGCGGGGGAGGAGCTGGTCTACGCCTACTACGAAGGGCTTGACAAGGTCGCCCACCTGCGGGGGCTGGGCGAGGAGTACGACGCCGAGGTGGTGGCGGTGGACCGCCTGGTCGCCGATGTCCTCGCGGTGTTGCCGCCCGAGGCCACGCTACTCTTGACGGCCGACCACGGGCAGGTCGAGGTCGGCGGGCGTGTGGAGCTGTTGGCCGACGAACTGCTCGAGCAGGTCGAGATGGTCAGCGGGGAAGCACGGTTCCGGTGGTTGCACGCCCGCCCCGGCGGTGCCGATCACCTGCTCGAGGTGACCCGGCGACTTTACGGGCACCAGGCGTGGGTTCGCCCGATCGACCAGGTAGCCGAGGAGGGGTGGTTCGGCGGCCCGCTCGACGCCCGCGCCCGCAGGCGGCTGGGTGACGTGGCGCTGGTCCCTTGGGAGGCGGTGGGATATCTGGCACCGGGCGACGGCGACCGGCGCCTGGTCTGCCGCCACGGGTCCCTCACCGATGATGAGGTCCTCGTGCCACTGCTCGCGGCTCCCGGCCGGCGCACCGGCGGCTAGTGGACGGCGGCTCTCGGCCGGCGCGACTGCCGAGAGGCGGCCGGTGGATTGGGACGTCGTTGGCTGCTCGGTTCGGGCAGACTGGGACCCATGGCTACCGAAGGTCCCACCCCCCCCAACCTGGTGATCGTGGAGCCGCCCGAGGGGTCCGGCGGCGACGAGTCGAGGGAGTCGGTCGAGCAGCCGGCAAAGGTCATGCGCATCGGTTCGATGATCAAGCAGCTCTTGGAGGAGGTCCGCCAGGCCCCTCTCGACGAGGCGTCGCGATCCAGGCTGCGGGAGATCTACGAGACATCGGTGACTGAGTTGGCCGATGGCCTTTCGCCCGACCTGCGAGACGAGCTGGCTCGCGTGACGTCACCGTTCTCTCCCGGGGCCATCCCCAGCGAAGGTGAGCTGAGGGTGGCCCAGGCCCAGCTCGTCGGTTGGCTCGAGGGTCTGTTCCACGGGATCCAGGCGACCCTCTTCGCCCAGCAGATGGCGGCGCGAGGTCAATTGGAGGAGATGCGCCGTCGCAGCCTGCCCCCCGGTGACGACGCTCGCGCCGTAACCGGCCCCGGCCAATACCTCTAAAGCACCGCCGAGCGCCGCACCCGCATCGAGCCGGACGTGCTCTCGCGCGATGATCCCGAGCACCGCGCCCACGAGGCGGGCTGGGACGGCGGCGGCGTTCCAGCCGAGGCGCTGAAGGGCGGCAGCCGCTGGTTGGCCGATGCCAGCCTGTTGCGCTGGGCCCCCAAGGTCTACATGGTGGTAGCGGTCGGCCTGGTCCCGTGGGTCGTCTACCTGGCCCTCACCCTTCCCAGGCGCGCCACCGCAACCCATTATCGGTTGGCCTGGGTGGGCTTCGACTGCTTCTTGGTGCTGGCCCTGGCTCGCACCTCATGGCTCGCATACCGGCGCCGGCCCGAGGCGGAGCTGACGGCGGTGACGACCGCTACGCTCCTCATTGTCGACGCTTGGTTCGACATCACTACCGCCCCGACGACGGGCGATCTCGTGCAGGCGGTTCTGCTGGCTACCTTCGCAGAGATCCCGGCGGCGCTGGCGTCGCTGTACCTCGTGAGGAGGGTGGACAAGATCATCTCCGCCCAGCTCCACGTGGCTGCCGCCGCTACTGAGCCCGCGGCCCAGCACTCCCCCGATGCCAGTGGAGATGACGCCGGGGTGGGCATCAGGATGGTTGCCCCGGGCGACATACGCCTCGACATCGATCACGACGATGGTCCCATCCGACCGGCGGCCCCGGACGGCCCAGTCGGGTAGCCTTCCGGTTGGAATGACAGCTTTGTAAGTCGTCCACAGGTGCCTGTGGATCGTCCGGCTGTCAACTTTGATACAGCCCGAGCAGCCAACCAGCAGGAGGCGGCCACCGTGGGGGCGTCGTTCACCCATCTCCACACCCACACCGAATTCTCGATGCTCGACGGCGCCGCCAGGATCGGCGACGTTATCGCCCGGGCTGCTGCGGACGGCCAGCCTGCGGTCGGCATCACCGATCACGGCAACATGTACGGCGTACTGGACTTCTACAAGGCGGCCAGGGACCGAGGCGTCAAGCCGATCATCGGTACGGAGGCGTACATGGCGAGGGAATCCCGCCATGAGCGTCCCGCTCGCCGCGGCCGGGTGGACGACGGCGGCGGCGAGGGAGACGGCGGCCAGAAGCTCTACTACCACCTGACTCTGCTCGCCGAGACCGACCCCGGCTACAAGAACCTGCTCAAGCTCTCGAGCGACGCCTACCTCGAGGGCTACTACATGAAGCCACGCTGCGACTGGGACATGCTGGCCCAGTACCACGGCGGTGTCATTGCCACGACCGGTTGCCTCGGGGGGGTGGTGCTCCAGGCCCTCCTGCAGGGTGACCAGGAGAAGGCCACCACGCTGGCGGCTCGCCTGCAGGACATCTTCGGGCGAGACAGCCTGTTCGTCGAGCTACAGGACCACGGACTGGAAGCGCAACGCAAGACCAACCCGCAGCTCATCGAGCTTGCTCGGCGCATCAAGGCACCCCTGCTGGCGACCAACGACAGTCACTACACGGCGCGCGAGGATGCCGTTGCCCACGATGCCCTCCTCTGCGTGCAGACCGGGTCCGCCATGGACGACCCCAAGCGCTTCAAGTTCGAGGGCGACGAGCACTATCTGAAGACCGCGGCCGAGATGCGGCACCTATTCCGGGACCATCCCGAGGCGTGCGACAACACGCTTTGGATAGCGGAGCGCGCCGACGTGACCATCGACTTCGGCAAGCCGAAGTTGCCGTCGTTCCCTCGTCCGGAGGGCTTCGCCGACGCCGACGCGTACCTGAGGGCGCTGGCCACCGATGGAGCGAGGGAGCGCTACGGCAACGAGCTTCCCGGCGTGGTGCTGGAGCGGCTCGACTACGAGCTGGGCGTCATATCGTCGATGGGCTTCTCGGACTACTTCCTGGTGGTCTGGGACCTCATCCGCCACGCCCGCGAGAAGGGCATTCGCGTCGGCCCCGGGCGGGGCAGCGCAGCCGGGTGCTGCGTGGCCTATTGCCTCCGCATCGTCGATCTCGATCCCATCCAGTACGACCTGCTCTTCGAGCGCTTCCTCAACCCGGGCCGCAAGCAGATGCCCGACATCGACATGGACTTCGACGAGAGATACCGCTCGGAGATGATCCGCTACGCCGCTGAGCGCTACGGGTGGGACCACGTGGCGCAGATCGTCACCTTCTCGACGATCAAGGCCCGCGCGGCGGTGCGCGACGCTGCTCGGGTGCTCGGCTACCCCTACAGTCTCGGCGACAGGGTGGCCAAGGCCATGCCGCCCCTGGTGATGGGCCGCGATACGCCCCTTTGGGCGTGCTTCGACCAACACCCCAAGCACGCCGACGGGTACAAGGTGGCGACCGAGCTCCGCGAGATGTACGGAGCCGACCCTGACGTAGCCAAGGTCGTAGACGTGGCCAAGGGCCTCGAGGGGCTGAGGCGCCAAGACGGCATCCACGCGGCGGCGGTGGTGATCTCCGCGGACGCGCTGACCGAGTACCTGCCGATCCAGCGCAAGCCCGAAGCGGGTGGCCGCGTCGAAGATGCCCCCATCGTCACCCAGTACGAGATGCATGGCGTCGAGGAGCTCGGGCTGCTCAAGATGGACTTCCTGGGTCTTCGCAACCTCTCGGTCATCGAGCGAGCCCTGGACCTCATCGAAGCCCGCACCGGTAGCCGGCCCGACATAGATCGGGTGCCCCTCGACGACGAGGCCACCTTCGGGCTCCTGCAGCGGGGTGACTCGATCGGCGTGTTCCAGCTCGAGGGAGCCAATATGAGGGCCCTCATGCGGTCTCTGGCCCCAACCACGTTCGAGGACGTGGCGGCGCTCGTCGCCCTCTACCGCCCTGGTCCGATGGCCGCCAACATGCACTACGACTACGCCGACCGCAAAAATGGTCGAAAACCGGTCGAGTACCAGCACCCAGACATGGCCGAGGTGCTCGGCGACACCTACGGGTTGTGCATCTACCAAGAGGAGATGATGCGCTTGGCCCAGAAGTTCGCCGGGTACTCGCTCGAGGAAGCCGACAACCTGCGCAAGGCCGCCGGCAAGAAGGTCCGGGAGATCATGGCGCGAGAACGGGCCAAGTTCGTCGCAGGCTGCGCCGGTACAGGGTACGGCGAGGCGGTAGGGACGATGTTGTTCGACCTGATAGAGCCGTTCGCCGACTACGCCTTCAACAAATCCCACTCCTTCGGCTACGGCTTCGTGAGCTACCAGACGGCCTGGCTCAAGGCGCATCACCCCGCGGAGTACCTAGCGGCGCTGCTGACCAGCGTGAAGGACGACAAGGACAAGACGGCGGTGTACTTGGCCGAGTGCCGGACCATGGGGATCGAGGTCCAGGTCCCCGACGTGAACGTCTCTCTGTCAGAGTTCGCTGCCACCAAGAGCGCCGAGGGTGGCCAGGCGATCACCTTCGGCTTGGCGGCGATCCGTAACGTCGGCGAGGGCCTGGTGGAGCGAATCGTGGCGGAGCGTGACGCCAACGGCCCCTTCGACGACTTCTACTCCTTCTGCGCCCGGGTCGACCCCGTCGTGCTCAACAAGCGGACGGTCGAGTCACTTGTCAAGGCCGGTGGCTTCGACGCCATGGGCCATCCGAGACAGGGGCTGTGCCTGGTATTCGAGCAGATCGTGGACCGCACCCTGGCTCGGCGAAGAGAGCGGGAGCAAGGGGTGATGAGTCTCTTCGGAGACGGCCTCTCCGGGGGGGGAGACGCCGGGGTGGCGATTTTCGACGACGCGCGGGTGGACATCCCGGACCAGGAGTTCGACAAGACGGCGAGACTGGCGTTCGAGAAGGAGATGCTCGGTCTCTACATAAGCGATCACCCACTGCTCGGCGCCGAGGCCGCTTTGGCCCGGCACGCCGACGTGAGCATTGCCGACCTGCGGGAGTCCGGCGCGTCCTCCGACAGCGGATTCGGGGGTGGGGCCAACCTTCGCTGGGTCGGGGGGGTCATCACGGGATTGACCCGCAAGTACACGAAGAAGGGCGAGCTGATGGCCACCTTCACCTTGGAGGACCTTCAGTCGTCGATAGAGGTGTGGGTGTTTCCACGAACGATGCTCGACGTCGGGCACCTCCTTGCCGATGACGCTGTGGCTTGCGTCAAGGGCCGGGTCGACAACCGCGACGACCAGCCGAAGCTGATCTGCATGGAGCTCAAGTGTCCCGAGCTGACCCTCCACGGCGCAGAACCCCTGCACATCGACGTGCCCATCAACGCCCTCTCTGAGCAGCGCGTCGAGCAACTGAAGAGGCTTCTCGCCGACCACAAGGGCACGTCTGCGGTGTACCTGCACGTAGGAACCAAGGTCCTCCGGCTCGCCCCTGACTTCAACGTCACGACGTCCACTGGCCTCCTGGCGGAGCTGCGCGTCCTCCTCGGTCCGGGCTGTCTTTGGAACAGAGAGCCCGGGGTCGCCTAATCTTAGAGACCAGTCTCGACGTGGTGAGGAGAGTTGCAGCGGTATGACGTTCGAGGTGGACACCAAGGACTGCACTGCGCTGGCGGACACAGAGCTAGCCGACATGGCAGACATCGTCGCCGATGGTCCCGCGGGGTTCGACATCGGCCTGCTGTCCAAGCAGGCCGAAGCTTGGGTCCTCATCACCCAGGTCCGCGATGGCGGCAAGCTCGTGGGGTTCTCGTTCTGCACCCTGGAGCGCATCGGCGGGACGCCGTGCCTGCTCTGGGGCCTGGCGTCGGTCAAGAGGACGTCGAAGCGCGATCAGATCCTCAAGTCGCTCACGGGAGACCAGTTTCGACGGGCGGTCCTGGCCTTCCCGGATGAAGACGTGCTGGTCGGAACCCGTTTCGTGGATGCTGGAGCATTCGGAGCCTTCAAGGGTCTCGAGGAGGTGTGCCCCCGCCCTGGCCACAAGCCTTCCGGCGAGGAGCGGGCCTGGAGCCGCCGCCTGGCCAAGCGCTTCGGGGCTGAGGGGCGCATCGACGACCGCAGCTTCGTGGTGACCGGGGACGGGTCCGCGGCGGGAGTGTTCGACTTCTCCGCGGCGAAGCCCGAGTCGGTGCCTGAGGATGTCGCCGACTTGTTTGCCATGCTCGACGCGGCGCGCCACGACGTGCTCATCGCCTTCGGCTGGGGCATGGCCGAGGATCTCGCTGCTCGCTACGGGTCCTGAGACAGACTCTGCCGACCGGCGGAGTCAGGGTCGGGGGAGCACTGCCTCGACGACCTTGTGACAGTGGCCGTCAATGGGAGGGGTCAGTGCGATCACCAGGCGATCGCCCTTCGTGGCCAAACGGCGCGACTGGCCTGCTCGGTCCATGGAGGCGGCGATGCGGCGATCTAGGCATGCCAACTCCCTGAGGGTGCCCTGCCACGGGAACCGGCACGCCAGGTAGCCGCCGTCCCGACGCAGCTGGATCGCTCCCTCGGGTGCTACTAGGGCAATCGAAGGGTGATCTGCCCTGCGCTCCCAGAACGGAACGGCGGGGGCGTGCAAGCCCAGCAGGGGGTGACCGCTAGGGTGGATCAGGGGCCGGAGCAGGCGCTCCGCCCGCCGGCCGGTGATCCTACCTACGGGCTCGGGTGGACCCTCACAAACCAGCGCTTCGGGCTCGGAGGGGTCGGGGACAGCGTCGATGTCGGCGGCGAGGGTGACAGTGACCACGTCGTAGGCCTGGAGGGGCACCGGGGAGGGCGCGGCAGACCATGCCCGGACAAGAGCTCCCGACTCGAGGTCGACGCCAGCGCACTGACCGCCGTCGGCGGCCAGCACGAGTAGCTCGAGTGTCGTTCCAGGCGCGGCCAGAAGCCGGGGAACGACCTTGCCGAGACCCTGAAAGTCCGGTGCGGTGATTGCAGGCACAATGCTCATAGTGGCGAGTCAGTGTCCGCCGGTGGTGGATACCCAGCGGACTCAACGCCAAAACTTAGCGGATCGACCCCGAGCAGGTTCGGCGCGCCTGGCCACCCGCGCTCGATACCACTTCGGGGACCCACTGTTCAGCGGTTGCCGAGTGCGGCGCGGACGGTCGCGGCATCACCGGTCGGGGCAGAGCACGTGTAGTTGCGGCACACGAACGCCAGCCCCTCCTGGCCCCGGCCGGTGCGTCCCTCCCAGAGTGGGGAATCGTAGGGCTCCCCCCAGGCCAGCACCCGCTCAGGCCGGTATGGTGCCCGAGCGGCCGCCACCAGATCGGGCCGGCTGCCCGAGACGGCCACCTCGACGGTCCCCTCAGACAGCCCGGCTGCGGATACCAGCCCGGTGAAGGCGATGGGCACCTTGACCATGGCCGGACCCATGACCTCCAGGACCCGATCGGCCACTAGACGGTAGGCCTCGACGCCTGTGAGCGCGGCGAGGCGAAGCATCGTCGAGGTGGCAACCGAATTGGTGGAGGGAATAGCACCGTCGTAGCTGTCCTTCGGACGGGCGATGAGCGCTTCGGCGTCGCCGCCGGTCGTGTGGAAGCCGCCCTCCGCCTCATCCCAGAACAGATCGACCAAGCGATCTGCGGCGTCGCGAGCCTCGGCGATCCACCTGGCCTGCCCGGTCGCCTCGGCCAATCGGGTGAACGCCTCGACCAACCAGGCGTAGTCGGCTCCGTAGGCCAGGTGGCGGGAGCGGGTCCCCGCTTGCCACGACCGCATCCACCTGCCGTCGCCGCGCCGCAGCGACGCCAGGAGGAACTCGGCTACCTCGACCGCGGCGCCCACCCAGTCGGGACGGTCGAGTACCGCTCCCGCCTCGGCCAGGGTGGCGACGGCCATGGCGTTCCACTCCGTCAGCACCTTGTCGTCCAACGCTGGTCGGGTTCGTTGCGAACGGGCTGCGAGAAGCGCGAGTCGGCTGGCCTCGACATCGGATGGGCGGGCCAGATCGCCCCGCACCGGCCGCCACAGGATGTTGGTGCCTTCCCAGTTGCCTTCGGGTGTCGCCCCGTACCAGGCCGCGGCCTCCGAGCCTCCGACATCCGTCAACTCGCCGAGGGACCAGACGTAGAACTTTCCCTCGACGCCCTCGCTGTCGGCGTCCTCGGCGCACGAGAAGCCGGCGCCTTGCTGGCGGATCGGCGCGGAGAGCAGGTACCCGATGGTCTCGGTGGCCACCTGGCGGTAGCGGTCGGCGCCCGTGGCCTGCCAGGCGTGGAGGTACACTCTGGCCAAGAGAGCGTTGTCGTAGAGCATTTTCTCGAAGTGGGGGACCAGCCAGCGGCGATCAGTGGCGTATCGGGCGAAGCCGCCACCGAGGTGGTCGTAGATGCCACCGCACGCCATCGCATCGAGGGTCAGCGTGGCGGCTTCCAATACGCCCGGATCGCCCCCGGCTCCCCAGGCCTGGAGGAGCAGCTCGAGCATTCCCGGTTGGGGGAACTTCGGCGCCGACCCGAAGCCGCCCCACTCGTGATCCAGCCGGGCCCTGAGGGCGACGGCAGTGGAGGCGACGAGGTCGGCGCCACCTGAAACGTCATCGCCGGCGGCCCAACCCCGGCTCGGGAGGGCCGTACCCCTCACCACCGCCTCGGCCAGTTGTGAGGCATCCGCCTCCAGCCCGCCTCGATTGGTCCGCCACGCGTCATCGATACGGCGCAGCAGCTCCACGAAGCGGTCACGCGGGAAGTACGTCCCGCCGAAGAACGGCTTGCCGTCGGGTAACAGGAACACCGTCATCGGCCAGCCGCCGCTGCCGGCTACGGCCTGCACCGCCTCCATGTAGATGGCGTCGACATCTGGACGCTCCTCCCGGTCCACCTTCACCGGGACCGTGAGCTCGTTGATCACGGCTGCGGTCGCCACGTCTTCGAAGCTCTCGTGGGCCATCACATGGCACCAATGGCAGGCCGAGTACCCGACGCTCAGGAGGATCGGGACGTTGCGCTCCCTCGCAGCCGCGAACGCCTCCTCGCCCCACGGGTACCAGTTCACGGGATTGTCGGCGTGCTGGCGTAGGTAGGGGCTGGTTTCCAGCGCTAGGCGGTTGGTGGTCGTCACCCCGCCACGGTAGCGACACCCAAGATCCGGGTGCACAATGCATCGATGCCCACCCGATCTCACCGCGTCGTTTCGTCCAATGGCATACGCGTCCACCTGGTGGAGGAGGGGACCGGGCCGGCGGTGCTCCTGGTGCACGGGTTCCCGGAGTCGTGGTACTCGTGGCGCCACCAGCTGCCGGCGCTGGCGTCAGCCGGCTATCGCGCCATCGCCATGGACGTGCGCGGCTACGGGCGATCCTCGGCTCCGACTTCGGTAGACGCCTACCGGATGACCCAGCACGTTGCCGACAACGTCGGGCTCCTCGACGCTCTAGGCCTAGCGGAGGCCGTGATCGTGGGTCACGACTGGGGTTCGCCGATCGCCGCCAATACGGCATTGCTCCGGCCGGACCGCTTCCCGGCCGTGGCCCTTCTAAGCGTGCCCTACAGCCCTCGCGGCGACGTGGTACCCACCGCCGGGTTCCGTGCCATGGGTGGCGAGGAGGAGTTCTACATCCTGTACTTCCAGGCCCCCGGCCGGGCCGAGGGCGAGATCGAGCCGGACGTCCGCTCATGGCTCTACGGGTTCTACGTCGCCGCCTCGGGCCAGTCGTTGCGGGCTGGTGACGGGGGCACGATCACGACGGTCCGTCCGGGCGGCCTGCTGCGGGACCGCTTCGTTTATCCCGACGCGATGCCAGGATGGCTGAGCGAGGAGGACCTTGATACCTACGCCGCCGAGTTCGAGAGAACCGGTTTCGCAGGACCGCTCAACCGTTATCGAAACGTCGACCGTGACTGGGAAGACCTAGCCGCCTGGTACCGAGCGCCCATCACCCAGCCGTCGCTGTTCATCGGCGGCGAGCTGGACGGGCCCACCCGTTGGGGACAGAAGGCCATCGACCGCTATCCCTCGACGATGCCCGGCCTCCGAGGGAGCCACATCCTCCCCGGGTGCGGGCACTGGGTCCAACAAGAGCGTCCCAAGGAAGTCAACGAGATCCTCCTGGGTTTCCTCGCGTCACTCGACCTCGGCTGACGAGCTCGCTGGATCGGCGACTCACCGACTCAAGGGCTTGGTGACCCGGTCGATGTGATTGAGCGCGTCGTCAGTGAGCAGAGGCAGGACGTCAAGGGCTTCCATGTTCTCCTTGACCTGGCTGACCCGGCTGGCCCCCGTGATGACCGATGACACCCGGGGATTGCGGGCGCACCAGGCCAAGGCGAGCTGGGACATGGTGCAGCCAAGGCCGTCGGCGACGCCCTTCAGCTCCCGCATGGCGGCGTTGCGGTCCGGGTCGCTCATCGTGGCTCGCAGCCACTCGTAGCCCGGCAGTGCGGCGCGAGAGTCCTCCGGAAGACCGTCGATGTACTTGCCCGACAGCAGGCCCGAGGCCAGCGGGCTCCAGACGGTGAGACCGAGACCGGTGTCGTCGCAGAGCCGGGCGTATTCAACCTCCACCCGGCGGCGCCACAGCATGTTGTACTGCGGCTGCTCCATCACCGGCTTGCGGAGATGGTGGCGTTCGGCGACGTCCCACGCCGCTCGTATCTCGTCGGCGGACCATTCGGACGTCCCCCAGTACAGCGCCTTCCCGGAGGCGATGATGTCGGACATGGTCCAGACCGTCTCCTCGACGGGCGTATTCGGATCCGGTCGGTGGCAGAAGAGAAGGTCGACGAAGTCGAGGCCGAAACGTTCCAGAGAACCGTCGATCGCGTGGTGGAGGTACTTGGCGTTCAGCGTGTTCTTCATGTTGACCACGCCGTCCTCGAGTCCCCAGAACAGCTTCGTCGACACCACATAGCTGTGCCGGGGCCACCCCAGCTCGGCGAAGGCGTGGCCCATGATCCGCTCCGATTCACCGCCCGCGTAGGCCTCGGCGTTGTCGAAGAAATTGACACCCGCATCCCTTGCCGCCGAAAGGCAGTCCAACACCAGGTCGTCTTTCAGCTGCGGCCCGAACGTGACCCACGATCCGAACGAAAGCAGGCTCACCTCGAGGCCTGAGCTGCCTAGGTGGCGGTACTGCATGGTCGTCTCCTTCTGTGGGGGGATCGGCTGCGGGGCCGCCCCAACCTACCGACGAGTCCCGTGTTCGCCGGGGGTGGGCAGTTTGTCGCGCTGCACCTTGCCGATCGCGGTCCGAGGCAGCGACTCGACCAACACGAGCTGGCGAGGAGCGGCGAAGGACGCCAGCTCCGCCCGGACCAGGCCCCGGAGCTCGTCGAGGGTCGGTGGCTCAGCCGGATCGGGGACGACCCAGGCCACCACCCGCTGCCCCCATTCGGGATCGGGTCGGCCAGCGACAGCCACGTCCTGCACCCCGGGGTGGCCCCGCAGGGCCCGCTCGACCGGTGTCGGCCACACGTTCTCGCCACCGGTGATGATGAGGTCGCTCAGGCGCCCCTCGACGTGCAGGCGCCCGTCGGTGCCGATGGCACCTACATCACCCGTCGCCAGCCAACCGCCCCGGTCGAGGGGGTAGGACTCCCTGCCAGCCTCGCGATAAGCACGCAGCAGCATCGGGCCCCGCAACCTGATCTCGCTGGTGGTTGCATCGAGGCGCAGCTCAACCCCGTCCAACGGGAGGCCGTCGTAGACGACCCCGCTCCCCGTCTCGGTCATCCCGTAGGTGGTGACCACGTTGGCGGGGAGGCCCTCCGGCGGCGGAGAGCCTCCTAGGACCACCCTGCACCATCCTGCGGCACCGACGCGTGCCAGGGCGCTGGCTACCAGCGACACCAGCACGTCGGGTCCGCAGCGGGCGGCTACCGCCGGGACGTCGAAGCTGGGCAGCACCTCGAACGGTGTGCCGGTGATCAGAGCCCGCGTCACCACCGACAGCCCGCCGACGTGGTTGAGCGGCAGGCAAGCCAGCCACCGGTGTCGGTCAGGGTCGACGCCGAGGCGCGCTGAGGTGGCCCGCGCCGATGCGGTCACAGCGTCGTGGGTGAGCACCACGCCCTTGGGCACGCCGGTCGTGCCGCTGGTCGCCACGACGAGGGCGTCCCCGGCAGCGGCCGGCAGCGAACCGGGAATCCGCCTCGTGCCGGATTCCGCCACGACCTGCGACGGGCGCAACTGGTCGAAGAGTGCGGCGCGAGCCCGGCGGGGGAGGCGCTGGTCGACCGGAAGGACGGCGTTGCCGTCATCCCACGCCCGGGACAGGGCGTCTACGAACTCCGGCCCCCCGGGCAGGTCGACGGCGACGAGATCGGGCACTGCACCAGTCTGCCGCCGGTCGCCCGAGTCAGGCTCGGGAGAGGCGCGCTGCCCTGTTCGGCGCGAGAAGGGATGGCCGCCCGGTAGTTTCCGGCCTCATGGTGTCGACTCCCCGGCCGCGACCGTCATCCGGACCGATGGGCAACCGTTGGGTCCTCGGGTCCAGGCCCCGCACCCTGCCGGCGTCGGCGGTCCCTGTCGTGGTCGGCACGGCTGCGGCGTCGGCCGGCGGCCACGTGGTCTGGTGGCGAGCGGTGGCGGCGTTGATCGTGGCGGTGGCAATCCAGGTCGCCACGAACTACGCCAACGACTACAGCGACGGGATCCGAGGCACCGACGACGCCCGGGTCGGTCCGGTGCGCCTCGTCGCCTCAGGTCTGGCCGCCCCCGGTGCGGTCAAGCGGGCGGCCATGCTCGCATTCGGGATCGCAGGGGTCGCCGGCGTGGCCTTGGCCGCCGCAGCAGGATGGTGGCTGATCGCCGTCGGGGTGGCTTGCTTCGCAGCGGGTTGGCTCTACACCGGCGGGCCGCGCCCTTACGGCTACGCGGGACTGGGAGAGGTGTTCGTCTTCGTCTTCTTCGGCCTCGTCGCGACCGTGGGCTCGGCATACGTCTCATTGGGGCAGATCACGGCCCTGGCGGTGGTGGCCGCGGTGCCTGTCGGCCTCCTGTCGGTCGCTCTCCTGGTGGTCAACAACCTCCGCGACATCGGAGGCGACGAGGTCGCCGGCAAGCGCACGCTGGCGGTCAGGATCGGCCCGACAGCCACCCGCCGTCTCTATGCCGGCTGCCTGGGCGGGGCCTACGCCTTCGTCCTCCTGGCCGCGGCGACGGGGGGTTCCGCATGGATCCTGCTACCGCTGATCTCGCTGCCCCTTGCGGTCCCGCCGGCGCGCCGGGTCCTGGCTGCGCAGAGCGGCAAGGACCTGATCGAGGTGCTCGGTGCGACGGGCCGGCTCGTTCTCGTGTCGGGCGCCCTGCTCGCGGCCGGCCTTTTTGCCTGAGCCGCGTCCGCAAGGCCGCTTCCGGGCCAGCGAGCCTCTACGGTGCGTTGCGATGCGATGCGCTGGCCAACCATTTCCGCACCGTCGCGCTGAACAGGTCGAGCTGCTCGAGGTGGCAAGCGTGGCCGGCCCCGGGCAGCACCGCGAGGGTGGCGCCCTGGCCGATGCCGTCGACCAGGCGCCGGGCCCGTTCGGCGTAGGCAAGGTCGAGGGCGCCGGCGACGACCAGGACTGGCATCGAAAGCTCTCCGAGTCGGTCCCACAGGGCTTCCTGCTCACCGGTTCCGGCCAGGCGCAGACTCGATGCCAGACCCGCTGCGCTACCGCCCAACCGGGTCTCCAGCGCCGATGCGGAGGCCGGCAGCGTGGCGAACAGGGGCAGGGTCAACCACCACGCAACGAATGCCTCGACCCCTTCCGCCTCGACCCGGCGGGCCAGCTGCTCGTCCGAAGCCCGCCGGGCGGCTCGCTCTGCGGGGTCGTCGATGCCGGCGGTGGCGCTTACCAAAACCAGCCCGGCCACGAGATCAGGTCTGGCCAACGCGAGGTGCAGTGCCACGCGGCCACCCATCGAGTAGCCGACATAGGTGGCCTCGCCGACCGTGGCACCGACGAGGGCAGCGCTTTCCCACAGGTCGGCGCGCACGTCCGCCGACCGACCGTGGCCGGGCGCATCGACAGCCACCAGACGCCAGAGGTCAGCGAGGCGCTTGGCGAACGGCTCCCACGACGCCGCGGACTGCGTGAAGCCGTGGATCAGACCGACGGTGGGACCTGCTCCCCGCTGCTCGAGGTGCAGCGGATGAGCGGCCGGTGCGGCGGGCTGCTCGGTCACAGGGAGATCCTGCCATGACACCCGAGGCCGACGTGCAGGCATCCTTCGCTGCGGTGCTGGTCGACGAGTGGGTGAGGGCCGGCACGACCGACGCTGTGGTGAGCCCCGGGTCGCGCTCGACGCCCATGCTGATGGCGTTGGCGTCCGACGGTCGCATCCGGTTGCACGTGGTCCTCGACGAGCGCAGCGCCGGCTTCGTGGCGCTGGGCTTCGGTGCTGCCACGGGCCGGCCCGCACCGGTCGTCACGACCAGCGGTACGGCGGCTGTCGAGCTGCACCCGGCCGTGGTCGAGGCCGACCTGGCCGGCGTCCCCCTCCTCGTCGTGACCGCCGACAGGCCGCCCGAACTGCACCATGTGGGGGCGCCCCAGACCGTCGAGCAGGCGGGCTGCTTCGGGTCAGCTCCCCGCCTGTCGCTCGACCCTGGCGTCCCTACCGCCGCCACTGCCGGCGGATGGCGCCCCCTGGCCGGGCGGGCCCTGGCGGTGGCCACCGACGGACCCCTGGGTCCGGGCCCGGTCCACCTCAACCTGGCGTTTCGCGAGCCGCTAGTCGGTCGGGTAGAGGCGGCGTTGGGCCCGCCGCGGGAGGGCGCCCGGGCATGGTCCGAGGCCATCCGACCCGTGCCCGACGAAGTCGATGCCCCGGTGCTGCGTGCGCTCGTGATGCGCAGGGCTGAGGCTGGCGTGATCGTCGCCGGGGCCGGTGCGGGCGACCCGCAGCTGGTGCTCGATGTGGCTTCCGCCCTCGGATGGCCCGTCCTCGCTGATCCCCGCTCCGGCGTCCGGGTGCCCCACCAAAGAGTGGTGGCGGCCGCCGACGCGCTGGTGCGGGGTGGTCCAGTGGCTGCCTGGGAGCCGACCGCAGTGCTGCGGCTGGGCCGTCCATGGGCCTCCAAGGTCCTCGCCCAGTGGCTGGCCCGGCCGCGTACGGACCTCGTGGATGTCCTGGTCGATCCCACAGGCCGGTGGTCCGACCCTGATCGACGGGTCACCCACGTCATCAGCGGCGATCCTGTCGGGGTGTGCCGCGCCCTTCTGGCCCGGGCCGGTGACGGCGGTCACGTGGCCAGCCGTTGGGCTGCTCGTTGGGGTCGGGCCGAAGAGGTCGCCCAGCGCGCCATCGACGAGGTGCTCGGCGGCCCGGAGTTGTCCGAGCCGGGCATCGCCAGGCGGGTGCTCGCCGCAGTGCCCGACGGGTCGGTGGTGGTGGCGTCCTCGTCCATGCCGATCCGGGACCTGGAGTGGTTCGGCCAGCCGCGGACAGGAGTCACCGTTCACTCGAACCGGGGTGCCAACGGCATCGACGGGGTCATCTCGACAACCATCGGCGTTGCTCTCTCGGGCGTCCCCACCGTCGGCCTGCTAGGCGATCTGGCCTTCTTGTACGACGCCGGGGCCCTCCTCTGGGCGGCGGGCCGATCCATCGACTGCACGCTGGTGGTTATCGACAATTGCGGCGGCGGCATCTTCTCGTTCCTGCCGCAGGCGTCGGCGCTCGAGCCGGAACGGTTCGAGGCATACTGGGGCACGCCCCACGGCCTGGACCTGCTCTCGGTAGCCCGCAGTTACGGCGTGGAAGCAGAGAAGGTCGGCGACCTCGATGCCCTGGTGGCTGCGGTAGCCCGGCCGGGGCCAGGGCTGCGGGTGGTAGTCGCACGAACCGACCGCAAGGCCAACGTCGAGATCCACGACCGCCTCAACGCCGCGGTCGTCGACGCCTTGATCAGTCACTCCACGTGAATCGGCTTTTCAGGGCCGGACGATGGCGGCGAGGAGCGCCTGCAGCTTGAGCTGGGTCTCGGCCAGCTCGGCCCGAGGGTCGGAATCGGCCACTACGCCGACCCCGGCATACATCGAAGCGCGCGAACCGTCGAGGACGGCGGAGCGGATGCCGAGGGCAAAGGCTCCGTCACCGTTGGCATCGACCCATCCCACCGGGCCGGCGTAGCGGCCCCGATCGAAGCCCTCGACGGCCTGCAGGTGGGCGATCGCTGCCTTGGTCGGCGTGCCTCCGACTGCGGGTGTTGGGTGGATCTCGGCCGCGATCTCAAGCGCCGTGGGGACCCGGCCCGTGGCCCGGTCGGCCGCCAGCCTGCCGGCGATGAAGGTTGCCAGGTGCGAGACGTTGCGAAGCCCGAGCACTGTTGGGTCGCCCGGAACCTCGAGGCTCTCGCAGAACCGCTCGAGGGAGGTGGCGAGGGTGTCAACCACCAGGTGGTGCTCCCAGCGCTCCTTCGCCGACGCGAAGAGGGCGGCCACCAGTGCATCGTCGGCGGCGCTGTCGCCACTGCGGGCCACTGTCCCCGCCAGGGGATGGCTCTCGACACTCCTGCCCCGCCGGCCGATGAGCAGCTCTGGGCTGGCGCCGATGAAGCCCTCGACGTCGAACACCATGCATGAGGGGTACAGGGCAGCGAGGCGTCCGAGGATGTCAGCGGAAAGGAACGGCCGGTTGGCGTCCACGTCGATTCGACGGGCCAGCACGACCTTCTCGAGCGCCCCGGCACGGATCCGGCCGACCGCCTCGTCGATCATGGCCTCCCACTTGTCGTGGGACAGCGACGGCACCAGCGAGAAGTGGTCAGGTGGCCTGGCGCCATCGTGGATCTCGGGCGGCAGATCGGGACTGGACCCCTCCGGTCCGACCACGGTCACCCATGACCCGAGGTCGTCTCTGCCCCACGTGGTACTGGCTACGACCAGGTGGCCCGGGGCGCTCGGATCGAAGGGGAGGGCCGTGAAGGCCACCGGACCGGTCCCGGGACGACCCACCTCGTCGCGTCGATCGATGTCGCAGAGCATGTCGGCGACCTGCCGCACGCCTTGGCGGTCTGCGAGGCCGCCGGGCAACTCGATGCGAAGCGCCTGACCTACCCCCGCCAGCGCCCGGCGCTCGCTGCGCCACACCGTGCCACCGGGTGCGCCTCCCACTGCCAGGAGGTCCGGGGCGTCGGCGATGGGGACCGTCGTGGCTACCAGCGGGGTCGTCATCCGATCCTCGTGGCGGTGATCAACTGGCTGATGCCGACCGACAGCAGGCGGCGCCTGAGTTCCGCGAACCCGGCATCGCGCAGCTGTTCGAGCATCTCCGCCGGCTCCGGCAAGTAGGCGACCGAACGCGGCAGATAGGCGTAGGCCGCACCGTCGGAGAGCAGCGCCCCTACTCGGGGGACGACGTGGCCGAAGTAGAAGCGGTGACCGGCCTTCAAGGCCCTCTGCCCGGGCTGGGCCACTTCGAGGAGCGCTAAGCGGCCGCCCGGTCGCACGACACGAGCCAGCTCGGCCCACAGCGTCGGCAGATCGGCGACGTTGCGAAGCGCGAAGCCGCTGACCGCGCCGTCCAGGGAACTGCCTGCGAACGGGAGCTGGAGCCCGTCACCGTGGACCAGCGGTACACCCGTGCGGGCGTGGTCGAGCATCCCCTTCGAAAGGTCGATGCCGACAGGCCGCAGACCGGCGGCAGACAGGGCCACGCACAGCTCGCCCGGACCGCAGGCGACGTCCAGCACCGACGATCCTTTGTCCAACTGCAGCCCATCCACGGCCTGCCTGCGCCACCCCCGGTCCATTCCGAAGGTCAGCAGGGTGTTGAGCAGGTCGTAGCGGGGGGCGATGGAATCGAACATCGACCGCACCGCCCGGACCTTCTCGGCCCCCTCCGGGAGGGGGGTGGCAGTCACTCGTAGTACCGCAGCAGCACCTCGGCGACGCAAACCGGCTTGGGAGCGCCCTCGAGCTCGAAGGTGAAACGGATCTTGACCTGCGCTCCTCCTGCGATGTCGTCCACCGCCAGGAGCTCGCCGCCGGCGCGCACCTTCGCCCCGACCGGGACGGGGGAGGGGAATCGGAGCTTGTCGATCCCGTAGTTGATCCCCATGGCGATCCCGCTGACCTCGAGGATCTCGTTGGATACCATCGGTACGAGCGACAGCGTCAGGTAGCCGTGGGCGATGGGGGCGCCGAAGGGGCCGCTCTTGGCTCTCTCCACGTCGACGTGGATCCACTGGTGGTCGCCGGTGGCGTCGGCGAACAGGTTGACCTGCTCCTGGGTGATCTCATGCCACTCGCTGTAGCCGAGGTGCTCCCCGACCTTCGCCTTCAGCCCGCTGATGCCGTCGATCTTGGTGGTCATGGCCGCAGGCTAGAGGGTCGGCCGCCACAACCAGGCTCCGGCCCCGGACCTACTTGAACCAGGTCTTCTGGTAACCACGGCTCTGCGGGTGCACCAGCAGCGCCACCAGCGCCACCTCGAACAGGAGGCTGATCAGCGTTGCCCCCAGACGCCCTGTGGCGATCAGGACCAGCGGCAGGAGGGCGATCGCCACACCCAACCAGTACCCCACCTTCTTCTCGTTGGCGATCCCGAGGCCCGCTGCCACCGAGCCGAGGGTCATGACCACCCCGATCGGGAACAGCAGGAAAGCGACGCCGCCGATCAGATCGAACACCGCGTTGATGTACATGATCATCGTGGCGATCTGGAGGGTCTGGGGCTGGGTGCGATCCAGCCACTTGTGGGTGGCCATGACCCAAGTATGGGTCACCCGGGCCGCTGAGGTCAGGCGCGCGCCGCCAGCTGTCCGCAGGCAGCGTCGATGTCGGACCCCCGATTGCGCCTGATCGTGGCTTTCACACCGAGGTCGGTCAGGCCGTCACGGAACTGCCGGACCCGTCCCGGCGACGATCCCACCACCGCGTATCCGGGAGTCGGGTTGAGAGGGATGAGGTTGACGTGGGCCGCGAGAGGGACTGCGATCGCAGCCAGCTCGGCGGCATCCTCCGCGCGGTCGTTGACCCCGTCGATGAGCGCCCACTCAAACGACAGGCGACGGCCCTTGGCTGCCACGTAGCTACGGCAGGCTTCGGTCAGCACCGACAGCGGGTAGCGTTTGTTGAGGGGCACCAGGCTCTCCCGGAGCCGGTCGTTGGCCGCGTGCAGGGACACGGCCAAGTTCACCGGCAGCTTCTCGGTGGCGAGGCGGCGGATCCCGGGGACGACGCCGACGGTCGACACCGTGAGGTGCCGGGCGGAGATGCCGATGTCGTCGTGGAGCCGCACGATCGCCGGCCACAGGCGGTCGTAGTTGGCGAGCGGCTCGCCCATCCCCATGAACACCACGTTGGAGACCCGCCGCTCGCCGGTCGGGTGTGCCTTGGCCTGCCGGATCGCAGCGACTACCTGCTCGACGATCTCGCCGGCGCTCAGATGTCGGGTGAAGCCGGCCTGGCCGGTGGCGCAGAACGAGCAGCGCATGGCGCAGCCCGCCTGGGAGGAGACGCAAACCGTCGTGCGATCTCGGTAGTGCATGAGGACCGTCTCCACCCGCGCGCCGTCCTGCAGGGCGAAGAGCCACTTGACCGTCTCGCCCTTGTCCGACACAGATTCGGAGATCGGTTGCAGCGCCGGCGGGAGGGAGCTGTCCAGGCGCTTCCTCAGCAAGGGCGGCAGCTCGGTCATCTCAGCCGGGCGGCGGGCGTTGACGTGAAGGCCGCGCCACACCTGTCCCACCCGGTAGGCCGGCTGGTCGGCCATGAGGTCCGCCAGTCGCTCACGAGTGGCGTCGTAGGGCCCGGGCACAGAGTTCACGGTACCGTCGGTCCGGCTCGGCCTGGCGGCCTGGTTGCGCTCCGAGGGGCCCGGGGCCGGTCGCTCGCCGGCGTCAGCCCGGTCGGCCTGCTGCCGGGATATCCCCGGTGTACGCCCGATCGATGTGGTGCACGACGAACCCGAGATCGATGTACAGCTTCACCGCTGGGCCGTTGGCGGCATCCACGTAGAGCATCCCGACCTCCAGCCCGTCGCCCGCCAGGTGCTCGAGGCCAGCGACGGTCAGCTTGCGTCCCAGGCCCTTCTGGCTGACTCCCGGGTCGACGGCGATGACGTATATCTCACCGAGCGGCGGCCGGTGGTCGGTGTGCACCTTCGTCCAGCAGAACCCCGCCAGGTGGCCGCCTGCCTCATGGAGGAGGAAGCCTCCCGGGTCGAACCACGGCTCGGCCTCCCTGGCCTTGATCGTGCCCAGGTCCCAGCCTCCCTGCTCGGGGTGCCAGGCGAAGGCGCGGTTGTTGACCTCCAACCATGCCTCCTCGTCCCGGCCCGGCTCGAAGGGTCGGGTCGCGACGGCCCCGGTCGATTCGACCAGTTCCCGCTCCAACGGGAGGGCCCGGCGCATCTGGTAGAGGGATCGCCCTGCGCTGAGGCCGGCGGCCGCCGCGATGAGGTCGTGCTCAGGCCGGGGCTGGTTGACCCAGAGGTGGGCGTGGCCGCCGCCCTCGCTGGCGATGATCTTCGCCGCCGCCGCCACCAGCCCGACACCGATGTCGTTGCCGGGTCGACGGTGGTGGGGATCTACCACGTACTCCAGCGCCCAGCTGTGGGAGCGGTCCTCGCCTCGTGTGACCTGGGCGTAGCCGACGGGGTGGGGGTGGTCATCTTGCCAGGCAATCAGGCCCGCGAACCCCGCCCGGCCGCCTTGGGCGAGGTCCAGCCACGTGTGCTCGTCCATCGGGGCATGGTCGTCCGCGAGCGTGGCCTCCTGCACCAGTCGGGCGACCGCGACCACCTCGTCGGGCGCCAGCGTGCGCTTGATCTCGATCCGGGCCATCCTGCCGGAAGGGTATCGGCCTCAGTTAGTCAACGGCCCGGAACGTGGCCCGCGGGTGCCCCTAGGCTGTGGCCTCGTGGCCCGACCCCGCACCCCCGCCGGTCGGGCTCGCTTGGCCGTCGATCGTCTGGCCGAGGAGTACCCCGGAGGCGCCGCCGCCCTCTGCGAATTGAGCTTCGACAGTCCTTACCAGCTACTCGTGGCCACCGTCCTATCCGCCCAGACCACCGACGTGGCGGTCAACGGCGCTACCCCGGCCCTCTTCGCCCGGTACCCGACTCCGAGCGATCTGGCCGCGGCGGTCCCCGAAGACGTCGAGGAGCTAGTGCACGGGACTGGGTTCTTCCGGGCCAAGACCCGCAGCATCATGGGCCTGGCCGCCGCCCTGGAGGATCGCTTCGGCGGCGAAGTGCCCCCGAGGATGTCCGACCTCGTCACCCTGCCCGGTGTCGGGCGCAAGACCGCCAACGTCGTGTTGAGCGTCGGCTTCGGGGTCCCTGGTTTTCCCGTCGACACGCACGTGAGCCGCCTCACCCAGCTGCTGGGACTGACCGAAGAGTCCGACCCGGTTCGCATCGAGGCGGAGGTGACCGCCTTGTTGCCCCGCCGCGAGTGGGGGGCGACGAGCCTGCGCCTCATACTTCACGGGCGGCGGATCTGCGTCGCCCGCAGGCCACGATGCGGTCAGTGCGGGCTCGCCGACTTCTGCCCTTCGGTTCAGGCCCCCGTGGCGCCGGCGGCACGCCGCCCGGCGCGGCCGTCGGGATCGGGTCTGCTTCAGGCATCAGAAACCCGTCCTCCTGTGCGGGTTTCTGATGCCTGAAGGAGTGCGTCACCCCACCCGTCCCCCGAACGCGGTAGCCCTGGCTCAGCGAACCTCCTGGACGACCTTGGCTAGCCGGCGGCCGGCGGCGTTGAGGGTCCGCTCTACCTCGTAGAGGTCGGCGCCATAGGTCTCCCGGTCAGCTGGTGTAAGTGTCTCGGTGATCCGCGTGATGCGGCTGGCGAGGTCGTCGAGGGCGGTGGCCAGCGAGCTCAACTCGGGGCCGACAGTCACTGGGGGATCCTCGAGGGGTTTGCGGGCCCGGGGGGCTCGGCGGCCCCCGGGGATGCCGCAGGGCGGCCAGGTACCATCAGTGCTTCCATGCAGACCATTGTGACCGCCCCGACCGCCGGGACCCTCCGCCCATGTCGCTCCTGACCCTCGTTGACGTCCGCGCGGCGACGGGCGATCTGCGCGCGCTCCTGCCTAGTCCCGAGATGGGGGAGGAAGGGCCCGTCGAGGCGGTGCGCGCCATCCTTCGGGAGGTCCGTTCCGGGGGCGATCGCGCCTTGCGGGACCTGACCGAGCGCTTCGACCGGGTTCGCATCGAGGACTTGGCGGTGTCGCCCGGCGATATCCGAGCGGCACTCGAAGCCATCCCGAGCGATCTGCGTGCCGCCCTCGATGCGGCCGCCGACAACATCGAGGCTTACCACCGCAGCACTCTCCATGCGGATGGGCAGCACGAGCAAAGTGGCGTGACGGTGCGCGAGATGCGCCGACCTGTGGATCGAGCCGGCTGCTATGTGCCCGGTGGCCGGGCGCCGCTGGCTTCGACGGTCCTCATGACGGCCATCCCGGCGAAGGTCGCGGGGGTGAGAGGTATCGCGGTCTGCTCCCCGCCGGGCCCCGACGGCAGGATCGCTGATTCGGTGCTGGCCGCAGCGGCGGTGGCGGGCGTGGACGAGGTGTATCGGGTGGGTGGCGCCCAGGCCATCGGAGCTTTGGCGTACGGTACCGAGACCGTCAGCCCGGTCGACGTCATCGTAGGTCCGGGCAACGTCTACGTGGCCTTGGCCCAGCGGCTGGTCGCCCAGCAGGGGGCGGTCGGGGTGCCGAGCGCGTTCGCCGGTCCGTCCGAGGTAGCCGTCATCGCCGACGACACCACCCCCGTTGACCTGGCGGCCATCGATCTCATCGTCCAGGCCGAGCATGGACCCGACGGCCTGGCATGGCTGATCACCTGGAGCCCAGAAGCTGCCGATGCCATCACCGAAGCGGTGGAACGTCTCACCGCCCTGTCCCCTCGCCGCGCCGAGATCGAATCAACGCTGCTCAAGGGCGGCTACGCAGTGGTCGTGGAGGGCCCCGCGCAGGCCATGGAGGTGGCCAACATCATCGCCGCCGAGCATTTGGAGATCATGACCGCCGACCCCGAGGCCCTGGTCGGACAGGTCCGTGCCGCGGGAGCGGTATTCATCGGGCGCTTCGCCCCTGCGAGCGTCGGCGACTACGCAGCCGGGCCGAGTCATGTGCTGCCCACGGCTCGTTCGGCCCGCTTCGGCAGCGCGTTGCGCTGTGACGACTTCTGCCGCCACATCCACATCGTGGACCTGGATCAGGCGGGCCTCGACTCGCTCGCGCCCCATGTGATCGCCATCGCACGAGCGGAAGGGCTGGCGGCGCACGCCGAGTCTGTGAGGCTGCGGGCCAGTCCACGCCCCGCCGGCAAGTGACGCTACCCGAGCCTCGCGCCGACCTCGGCCTGCGGGAGGGATACCACTCGGCTCAGGTCGACGTCGAAGTGCGTCTCAACACCAACGAGTCCCCGCTGCCGCCGCCTCCGGGTTGGGTCGAGCAGCTGCGAACCGCGGTGGCGACAATCGAGTACAACCGCTACCCAGACCGCGAGGCTCGGCAGCTGCGGGTGGCGCTGGCGGAGCTGCATAACGTCGCCCCGGAGCAGGTTTTCTGCGCAAACGGGTCCAACGAGGTTTTGCAGTCGCTGTGCTTGGCTTACGGCGGCGCAGGCCGCAAGGCCCTGACCTTTGAGCCGACGTATGCCCTCCATTCCCACATCGCCCACCTCACGGGTACCGCCGTGGTCGCGGCGGGCCGACTCGACGATTTCAGCCTTGACCGTGACCTGGTCCTGGACGTACTCCGAGCCGAGAAACCGGCTGTGACGTTCCTGTGCTCGCCGAACAACCCGACCGGCAACAGCGAGGATCGCTCGCTCGTCAAGGCGGTCGTCGACGCGGCACCCGGCCTGGTGGTGGTCGACGAGGCCTACGGCCAGTTCGCCGACTGGTCGGCGCGGGACCTCCTCGACGACGAGGTCCCCCTCGTGGTCACCCGGACGTTCTCCAAGACCTGGTCCATGGCTGCGGTCCGCCTTGGCTATGCGTTGGCGCCGGCACCGGTCGTCGCCATGTTGGAACGGGTAGCGCTCCCGTACCACCTCGACGCCATCAAGCAGGCGGCTGGTCTGCTGGCTGTGGCCCGGGTCGCGGAGATGGAGGAGCGGGTGGGGTTGGTGGTTCGCGAGCGGCAGCGCCTGATCCAGGGGTTGGGGCGCCTCCCGGTGATGGTGTGGCCCTCCCAGGCGAACTTCGTGTTGTTCCGGCCCGAGGTCGGCCCGGGCAGCGAGGTGTGGCAGGGCCTGCTCGAGCGCTCGGTCCTGGTCCGGGACACGTCGTCGTGGCCCGGCCTCCAAGGCTGCCTCAGGGTGACGGTGGGGACCGAAGCCGAGAACGACCGGTTCCTCGCCGCACTCGGCGAGGTGTTGAGAGAGGTGGGCAAATGAGCCGTCGCGTCCAGCGGATCCGCCGGACCAAGGAGACCACGATCGACCTCGACCTCGAGCTCGATGGCTCGGGCCGCGTCGACGTCGATACGGGCATCCCGTTCTTCGACCATATGGTCGCCCAGTTGGGTAAGCACGGCGGGTTCGATCTCACGGTGCGGGCGTCGGGGGACGTCCAGGTCGACACCCATCACACCGTGGAGGACGTCGGCATCCTCCTCGGCGAGGCGCTGCGTGAGGCATTGGGCGACAAGGCCGGGGTGCGGCGCTTCGCCTCCATCTCGGTGCCCCTCGACGAGACGCTCATCGACGTCGCAGTGGACCTCTCGGGACGGCCCTTCCTGGTCTATGCCGTGGACCCCGCGCCTGGGGGGGAGGCGTTCTTGCTGGGCCAGCCTGGTTTCGATCCGCAGTTGGCTGAGGAGTTCTGGCGGGCCCTCGCCCACTCGGCGGCCATAACCCTGCACGTGCGCATGGTGGCCGGCAGGAACACCCACCACATCCTCGAGGCCAGCTTCAAGGGCGTGGCCCGGGCCCTGCGGGACGCGGTGCGGGTCGAGGGCAGCGACGTGCCGTCCACCAAGGGGACGTTGTAAACGATGATCGCGGTTCTCGACTACGGAATCGGCAACCTGAGGTCGGCGGAGAAAGCCCTGCAGCACGTGGGAGCCGATGCCCGGCTGACGTCGGACCCTGAGGTTGCTGCCGCCGCCGACGGCGTGGTGCTCCCAGGTGTCGGAGCGTTCGGACGGTGCATGGAGGCGCTCCGCTCCGCCGGCCTCGACGCGGTCGCTCTCTCGGCCCTGGATGCGGGCACCCCGTTCCTTGGCATCTGCGTGGGCATGCAGATGCTCTACGAGGGGTCCGACGAGTCGCCCGGTGTTGCGGGTCTCGGGGTTCTCCCCGGCATGATCACGTTGCTCCCAGATGGCGTCAAGCGCCCGCAGATGCAATGGAACCGTCTCGATGTACGGCCCGGTGCTGGCCAGTGGTTGACCCGAGGCGCCGAGGACGAGGCGTGGGTGTACTTCGTGCACTCCTTCGCGGCTCCCGCCGGTCCCGACGTCGTCGCCACCTGCGACTACGGGGGGCCGGTCACCGCAGCAATCCAGCGCCAGGCTCTGTGGGCCACCCAGTTCCACCCCGAGAAATCCGGGACCGTGGGCCTCGGCATCCTCGCCGCCTTCGCCGCCGCGGTGGCCGCCGGCGGGGACTTCGTGCCCGGCGCCAAGCCGTGACGGGCGGGGCATCGAACGGCGCGTCGGTGACTGGCGGCGCGCCCGCGGCGGGGAAGGTGGAGCTGTTCCCCGCCATCGACCTTCGGGGAGGTCGGTTGGTCCGCCTGGTGGAAGGGGACTTCTCCCGTGAGAAGGTCTACGGCGATGACCCGCCTTCGGTGGCGAGGGCATTCGCCGCCCAAGGGGCGCCGTGGATCCACGTCGTAGACCTCGACGCAGCCCGCACGGGCGACCCGGTCAACCGCTCGGCGGTGGAGGAGATTGTCGCCTCGGTCACAGTCCCTGTGCAGGTCGGCGGCGGCGTCCGCACCCTGGAGGACGCGGCGAGCCTGCTCGGAGCGGGCGTCACGCGCGTCGTGGTTGGTACCGCCGCGGTGGAGCATCCAGAGTTGGTGGCGGAGATCGCCGGCCGTTGGCCGGGCCGGGTGGCGGTAGGGCTGGACCACCGGGACGGGGTCGTGCAGCTGCGGGGATGGGTCGCCGACGGTGGCCGGCGGGTCGCCGACCTCGTCCCGGAAGTCATCGATGCTGGTGCCGCGGCGGTGATCGTCACCGACATCCGCCGTGACGGTCGCCTGGCGGGCCCCGATGTGGTGGGGCTGGCGGGGCTGCTGGAGACGACCGGGGCCCCGATCGTGGCTTCGGGCGGCGTGGCGAGCCTCGACGACCTCAGGTTGCTGTCGGCGGTGCGGGCCGGAGGCCGGGGACTGGCGGGTGTCATCGTGGGCAAGGCCCTGTACGAAGGCAAGTTCGACGTGGCCGATGCCTTGGCTGCTCTGGACCCGCTGGGCGGCGGTGTCGGCTCGTGAGGGCGGTCAGGGTCGTGCCGTGCCTCGACGTGGAAGCCGGCCGGGTGGTCAAGGGGGTCAACTTCCTCGGCCTACGCGACGCGGGCGACCCCGTGGAGCTGGCCGCCCGCTACGACCAGCAGGGTGCCGACGAGCTGGTGTTCTACGACATCACTGCGTCAGCTGAGGCCCGAGGCACGATGTTGGAGGTCGTTGCGCGCACGGCGGAGGAGGTGTTCATCCCCCTAACGGTCGGGGGAGGCGTTCGCTCGCTCGAGGATGCCCGCCGGTTGCTGCGTACGGGGGCGGACAAGATCAGCATCAACTCGGCGGCCGTCGAACGTCCCCATCTGATCGCCGAGGTGGCAGACACCTTCGGAGCCCAGTGCGTGGTTCTCGGCGTCGATGTTCGGGGTCGACCAAGCGGGGGGTGGGAGGTCGTCACCCATGGGGGTCGGCGACCGACCGGGCTCGACGCTCTGGAGTGGGTGGCGTACGGGGAGCGCCTGGGTGCGGGCGAGGTGGTGCTCAACTCGATGGATCGCGACGGGACCCGCTCCGGGTTCGACCTGGCCCTGACGAGGGCGGTCGTCGACGCGGTCGGGATACCCGTGGTGGCCTCCGGCGGGGTGGGGGGTCTCGCCGACCTGGTCGACGGGGCGGTCATCGGTGGCGCCGACGCGGTGCTGGCGGCTTCGATCTTCCACTTCGGCGAAGCCACGGTTGCGGACGCCAAGGCTCACCTCACCGCCGCCGGCGTCACCGTTCGACCGTTGCCCGGCGCCGGTCGCCAGGGTCGGACGGAGAAGACACGCGAGCGTTGAGTACGGTGCAGGGCATGGACGGCCCCAATCCCGGACGCACGGCCAAGCAGGCGGTCCAGATGCTCACCGACCGCGTGCTGGTGCAGATCCCCCGCGGCGAGGGGGAGCGCACGTCACGAGCCGGCATCCTGATACCCGCCACAGCCCAGGTCGGGCGGCGCTTGGCGTGGGCGGAGGTAGTGGCGGTGGGCTCCCAGGTCAGGGTGATCAAGACCGGCGACCAGGTGCTGTTCAACCCAGAGGACCGCTACGAGGTCGAGGTCCAGGGCGAGGATTACCTGATCCTGCGCGAGCGCGATATCCATGCCGTCGCCGCGGAGCGGGTGGACAACGGTACGGGCCTGTACCTTTAGTAGGCATGGTGAGCCGGGCTCTTGGCTGCCGGGCCAATACCATGGGGTGCATGCCGGTCGCCTCTCCCATCGCCGCCACGCCCGAGCAGCTGGCTCAGGTCACCTTCAACGCGGACGGCCTCGTCGCCGCCATCGTTCAAGAGCACGGCACAGGCGCGGTCCTGATGATGGCATGGATGGACCTCGGTTCCCTGCGCGAGACGCTGGAGTCGGGACGCACCGTGTTCTGGTCCCGCAGCCGCCAGGAGCGCTGGCGCAAGGGAGACACATCCGGGGATCGCCAGTGGGTGCGCGAGGCGTATTTCGACTGCGACGGCGACACCCTCCTCTTCGTCGTGGAGCAGGAGGGTCGTGGGGCGTGCCACACGGGCGACCGCTCCTGCTTCCACCGCTCCTTCGGGCCGGACGAGGACGGCGTTCCGGCTGCCCCCTCGGCGTGATCCGCCCTTCGAGGGAGGAGTTCCGGGCGCTCGCCAGCCGCCACACCGTCGTGCCGGTGTGGCGGGAGCTGCTCGGCGATCTGACGACGCCTGTGGCGGCCTACAGCCGTGTGGCTCCCGAGGAGCGTTCGTTCCTCCTGGAGTCGGTGGAGGGTGGCGAAAGGTGGAGCCGGTGGTCGTTCATCGGGCGTCGGCCCCGGGCCACGCTCATTCTCAACGAAGGCCGCATCACCGTCGAGGGCGACTTGCCGCTCTCCGTCCCGCTCGATGCTGGGATACTCGAAGCCGTGGAGGCCCTCCTCCACGCTTACCGCTCGCCCCGTTTGGAGGGCTTGCCTCCGCTGCACGGTGGCCTGGTCGGCTATCTGGGCTACGACGTAGTCCGAGAGATCGAGGACCTACCGGGCGCCCCGGCCGACGAGTTGCAGGTCCCCGCGGCCATCGTGTCGGTGGTCGGGCAGGTGGTGGCGTACGACTCCTGGCGCCAGCGAGTGGTGCTCATCGACTCGGTCTTCGTCCCGGCCGGCGCCGCTCCGGGCGAGCTGGATGCCGCCTACGACGCCGCTGTGGGCCGCCTGGCGGACTTGGCGGCCGAGGGGGCCGCGCCGCTCGACGAACCGCTCATCGAGCCTCCGGAACGCGGTGACCACCCTCCCGAGGTCCGGCGACGCACACCGTCGGACCTTTACCGGGCAGGAGTCGACATCGCCCGCGAGCACATCGCGGCCGGCGACATCTTCCAGGTCGTGCTGGCCCAGCGCTTCGACGTGGACCTCGACGCCGATCCCTTCGACCTCTACCGATCGCTGCGGCAAGTCAACCCCAGCCCCTACATGTACCTCCTCCGCCACCCCGAGTGCAGCCTGATCGGGTCTTCACCAGAGCCGCTGGTCACCCTCCTAGACGGCCGAGTCGTGTCGCGCCCCATCGCCGGCACCCGCAAGCGGGGAGCCGACGAAGCTGCGGATCGGCGGATGGCCGCAGAGCTGAGCGAGCACCCGAAGGAGAAAGCCGAACACGTCATGCTCGTCGACCTGGCCCGCAACGACGTGGGCCGGGTCGTCGAGTACGGCACGCAGACCGTCGACGAGCTGATGACCCTGGAGCGCTACAGCCACGTCATGCACCTCACGTCGCAGGTGTCGGGGAAGCTGCGCGACGGTCTCGGGCCGGTGGATGTGCTCCGGGCCACGCTCCCCGCCGGTACCGTCTCGGGCGCGCCCAAGGTGAGGGCCATGGAGATCATCGACAACCTCGAGCCGTCCCGCCGCGGCCCCTATGCCGGCGTCGTCGGCTACCTGGACTTCTCAGGCAACCTTGACACGGCGATCGCTATCCGCACCATGGTGGTGGATCGACACGGGCGGGCGAGCGTCAGCGCAGGCGCTGGGATCGTGGCCGACTCCGACCCGGCCGACGAGGATCTGGAGTGCGCCAACAAGGCGGCCGCCCTGCTGGCGGCCATCCCAGGGGCAAGGCGTATCAATGCAGCTCGCGCTGTGGCGGGCGGCGCCCCCCTGGGAGCCGAGGCGAAGACGAATGCCTGACGCCGGCGGTGCGATCTCTGGTTACGACGCCTTGCGCTCGGGGGTCGCGGTCGTAGACCCCCGCCGCGAGGTGGTGAGGGCGAGCGGCCCGGACACGTCCACGTTCCTGCAGGGTCAGCTGAGCCAGGACATCGCCTCCCTCGGTCCCGGCGCCTCGGCGTGGTCCTGGTTGCTGCAACCGGCCGGCAAAGTCGAGGCGCTGGTGCGAGTCACCCACGTCGAAGGGGACGTGTGGTTGATCGACACTGACCAGGGATGGGGGGAGCGGGTGACCGCTCGCCTCACCCGCTTCAAGCTGCGCACGAAGGTCGACCTGGAGACGATGGCCGGGTGGGTGGTGGTGGGCCTGCGCGGTCCGGGGACCACCGCTGTCGATTATCCAAGGAGTGGTTCGGGCGTGGTGGCTGCGGTAGACGCCTCGTGGCCCGGTCTTCCCGGGGTCGATCTCATCGGGCCGGCTCCGGTGGCACCGTCGGGCGTGGCGACAGTCGGCGACGGTGACTGGGAAGCGGCCCGCATCGAGTCCGGCATTCCGGTGATGGGGGCGGAGCTCACAGATCGCACCATCCCAGCCGAGACCGGCCTCATCGACATGACTGTCAGCTTCACCAAGGGTTGCTATACCGGCCAGGAGCTGGTCGCCCGCATCGACAGCCGGGGGTCGAAGGTGGCGCGACTGCTGCGGGGGGTCCGCCTCGACGCGCCGGCCGAGGTCGGTGCGGCGATGCAGGGTCCCGATGGTTCCCAGGCCGGCGTCTTGACGAGCGTGGGCCGGAGCCCAGCCTCGGGCTGGGTGGCCTTGGCCTACGCGCGGCGCGGGGTCGGTCCGGGCATGCAAGTTGTGATCGATAGTGGCGGCCCAGGCTCGGTGCAGGGCGTCGTGGAGGAGCTCCCATTCGTTGGCGGGATGCCTCGGCGGTGAGGGTCGGGTGCTCGGTGAGGGGGAAGGTGGGGCGAGCGGCGGTGGTGGTTGGCGCGGCCGCTGTGGTCTTGAGCGCCTGCGGCGGAGCCGGGGTCGAGTCGCTGTCGTTCCCGACGCCGCCGCCAACTGCGGCCACGGCGACGGTGCCTCCGCCGGCCGACTATTCCGGAATCTCCCAGCCCACCGTGGCCGGCGCGACCACCACGACCGTCCCGGCCATCGGCCCGGGCGCGGCCATCATCGACGGTACGGTCGTGGGCCCTTCCGGTCCGGTGGCCGGCGCGACGGTCGAGGTCGAGCGGCTGGTCAATGGTGTGGCGGCTACGACGCAGGCGATCACCGCAGCGGACGGGAGCTTCCGCGTCGGCAGCCTGCTGGGGGGCATATATCGGGTCCGGGCCTGGCAGCCCCCGATGCTGTCGCTCACCACCCCTGATGTCTTCTTTCTCGGGGCCACTCAGACCCACGCGCTGACCTTGACCCTGCAATCCTTTGCCGGCCTGGGTGTGAGCAGCTCGATGGCACCCAACCCCGTCGAGGTCGGCGCCTATGCCGACCTCGTGGTTTCGGTGACCCAGCAGACCGTGGGAGTCGATGGGGTGGTCCGGCCGATCCCGATGTCCGGCCAGAGCGTCACCGTCGAGGGCGGGATCGGATGGAGCATCGCCAGCGCCGACCCCGCCACGACCGACATCGGCGGCCGTGCCGGCTTCGTGGTCACTTGCAACACGGCGGCCGCCCCGGGGCTGATCGCCCTGGTAACGGGCGCTGCGCCCGTCGCGCTGGCCACGTCGACCTGTTTCAACCCCGCGCCGACCACCACCACTACGACAACGGCGCCCGGCGGTACCGGTACGACCACGTCGACTACTGCCGGAATTTTCCCCCCGACCAGCTGATCAGCATCAAGAGGGGCGCAGGGTGACCACCATCCTGGTGCCTCCTGCCGGACCGATCGGTGACTCCGCCCGCGCCGCCCCACCCATGGCGCTGACCAGCTCGGCAACTATGGCCAGCCCGAGGCCCGTGCCGACAGGGCGACCCCCCCGCCGGTCGGAGACGAAGCGCCGGTCGAACACACGGTCCAGGTCTTCGGGAGCGATGCCCGGACCGTCGTCGTCGACCCAGATCACAGGTGTTCCGCCGGTCGCCGCAGCCCCCACCCGGACCTCCCCCGAAGCGTACTTGAGCGCGTTCTCCACCAGGTTGGCGACCACCTGTGCCAACCGGTCCGGGTCGGCGGCGGCGGTCACCACCCGGTCGGCGGTGTCGGTCCGGATACGCAATCCCAGCTCGTCGGCCATTGGCTCGAAACCCGCAGCACCGGCTGCCGCTACTTCTGCGATGTCGATGATCCGGGTGTCGAGCGAGAAACGCCGGGCTTCGATACCTGCCAGCACCAGGAGGTCGCGCACGAGCCGCTCGAGGCGCCGAGCTTCGGCGGCGATCACCGTGGCCGCCCTGCCCGTATCGGCGACCGCCCCGTCCTCTATCGCTTCGGCGAAGCCCCGGATCGATGTCAGCGGGGTACGCAACTCGTGCGACACCGACAGGAGGAACTGGCGCTCCGCTCCCCGAGCCCGAGCGAGCGTCTCGGCCATGGTGTTGATAGAACCAGCGAGCGACGCCAGCTCGGGGTCAGTCCCGGGTGGTTGGGGGACGCGGGCTTCGAGGTCGCCGGCGGCGATGCGGGCCGTCACGGTCTCCGCCGCCTGGAGGGGGCGCACGAAGCGGTGCCCGAGGCGGTTGGCGACGAGGGCGGCGACGAGGACCAACGCAACAGCGGCGATCAGGAATGCGGGCCCCGCACTCGCCAGGCCCGTGGGTGGCCGCCGTACCAGCACGACCACCTGCAGCTCGCTGCGCCTGGTGCCGGCCACCTGCACTGTGGCCGCGTAGGGGACGGCGGCGTAGACCAGCTGACCCTTGCGGCCCGAGACGGACCGTCCGGCCAGGAGGTCCAACGGTCGGATGTCAGCGGCGCTCAGGCCGGTGGGGAGGGCCGCTGGGCGAGGGTGGGGAGAGGTTGGGTCGTAGAGGACGCCCGCGCCGTCGACGGCAACGACGGCCTCGCCGTCCAGCCGCAGCGGCGAGCGCAGGGCGATCAGCACGGTGCGCAGCGACGCGGCAGGGTTGCGGCGGTTGACCAGCTCCGCCTCGGCGTGCACCGCAGAAGCGAACCCCTTGGCCTGGCGCAGGAGCTCGACCCTGGTGACGTTCTCTGCTCCGCGCACGGTAAATGCCAGGGCGATGATCCCGGAAAGAGCGAGAGCGGCGGTGACTGTGGCCACCACTGCGATGCTGAGGCGCCGGCGCACCCCTCCTACCCGAGCCGGTACCCGACACCCCAGACCGTGGTCAGGGGCAACGCATCTCCGAGCTTCTTGCGCAGCTGGCGGACGTGCACGTCCACCGTCCTCTCGTCGCCGTACCATCCGGGTCCCCAGACGCCGTCCAGGAGTTGCCTGCGCGACAGCGCCAGCCCGGCGTTGTCGGCGAGGTAGCGCAGGAGGTCGAACTCTCGGGTGGCCAATGCCACCGCAGCGCCGTCGACCCGGGCCTCTCGCCGGCCGACATCGACCTCCACCCTTCCTACAGAGATCACCGCCTGGGGATCGGGGGGCGGCCCCGCGGCGCGGCGGAGTATGGCCTTGACTCTCGCCGCCAGCTCCCGGGGGGAGAACGGCTTGGTGACGTAGTCGTCGGCTCCGAGCTCCAAGCCGAGGATGCGGTCGAGCTCGGTGTCGCGCGCGGTCAGCATCAACACCGGGACCGCGTTGTCGGTGCGGATGCGCCGGCACACCTCGAACCCATCGACGGTCCCCGGAAGTCCGATATCCAACACCACGAGGCGGGGCCGCTCGCGCTCGACGGCCAGGAGGCCCCGCGGACCGTCGGGCGCCTGCACGACGCGGAACCCCTCCCGGCGCAGGTACACGTCGACCAGGTCAGAGATGTTGGGATCGTCCTCGATCACTACGATCGTCCCTGCGTCGGATGTCACCGGCGCAGCTTGCCAGCGATTGATGAGGGAAGTGTGGACGTCCTTTTCCAAAGGGCCGCCTCGACCCCTAGGCTCGGCCGCGCCATGCCCACCTACCTGGAACGGATCTTGGACGGCCATCGAGCTGCCGCGGCAGCCGACGACCGATCCCTGGGCGAGTTGGAAGCGGCCGCGGGTGCCATGCCTCCCGCCCGTGGGTTCGCGAAGACGCTGGCGGGGGAGCGCGGGCTTTCGGTCATCGCCGAGGTCAAACGCAGATCCCCGTCCCGAGGGATCCTTGCGCAAGGCTTGGATCCAGCGGAGGTGGCCCGGCAATACGCTGCCGGAGGCGCGGCCTGCCTGTCGGTCCTGACCGACACGGAGTGGTTCGGTGGTTCCCCTGCCGACCTGGTCGCTGCCAGGGCTGCCTGCCGCCTCCCGGTCCTGCGGAAGGATTTCACTGTCGGACGAGCGGACGTCTATGACGCGCGCGTGATGGGCGCTGACGCCGTCCTCCTCATCGTGGCCGCCCTAACCCCGGAGGAGCTGGGTGAGCTCTTGGCGCTGGCGAGGGATTTGGGTATGGACGCACTGGTCGAGGTGCACGACGAGGCCGAGGCCGATCGGGCGCTGGCCGCCGGGGCCGAGCTGGTTGGGGTCAACCAGCGGGACCTGGTCACCTTCGAAGTCGACCACAGCCGCGCCGAGCGCCTGGCCGCGCGGCTGCCAGGCGATGTGGTGCGGGTCGCTGAGTCCGGGATCAGTGGCCCCGACGACGCCGCCCGCCTGGCGGCGGCGGGATTCGACGCGGTCCTAGTGGGAGAGTCCGTCGTCACCGCTGGCGACCGGGCAGCTGCTGTCGAGGCGCTCAGGAGGGCTGCTCGATGTTCGTGAAGATCTGCGGCACGACGTCTGAGGACGACGCCCTGCTGGCTGTTGCCATGGGAGCCGACGCCGTCGGCTTCGTCTTCGCCCCCTCGCCCCGGCAGATTGCCCCTCAGAAGGCCGCCGACATAACAAAGCGGCTCCCATCCGAGATCATGACCGTAGGCGTCTTTCGCGACGAAGCCCCCCAGCGAGTCGTCGAAATAGTCCAAGCCGCCGGCATGAGAGGGGCGCAGCTCCACGGACGCGAGACCGCCGAGCAGGCGACTTGGATCCGCCGCCGCATTCCTTGGGTGATGCAGGCGTTCGCCGCCGGGGACGCTCGCGTCAGCGGAGCTGCAGCGTGGGGAGCCGACGCCATTCTCCTCGACGCACCCAACCCCGGTTCGGGGCAAGTGTTCGACTGGGCCTTCGCGGGGGAGGTGCCCGGAGGGCAGCGGCTGGTGATCGCGGGAGGCCTGCACGCCGGGAACGTCGGAGCAGCCATCGCCCACACCAGACCGTGGGGCGTCGACGTGGTGTCGGGCGTCGAGCGCGCCCCGGGACAGAAGGACCCGGTGAAGCTGAGGGCGTTTATCGCGGCAGCCCGGGCTGCCGAGCCCGATGACGGATGGGAACCGGAGTCCGCCGCGCCCTATGACTGGCAGGAGGGATGATGTGGAATCGCAGGATGATGTGGAAGCACAGAGGGAAGAGATGACCGGGACCAGCAGTGGACCGGTGCGAATGGGCGAGCCGACCGCCGATGGCCGTTTCGGGGCGTTCGGAGGGAGGTACCTGCCTGAGTCGCTGGTGCCGGCGTGCCAGGAGCTCGAGGCGGCTTTTCGGGCGGCGTGGGCGCCGGATACCGACTTCCGGCGCCGATACCGCGCGCTCCTGAAGGATTACGCCGGACGCCCGACACCCCTGACCGACTGCGAGCGGCTGTCTGAGGCGCTGGGTGTCAGGGTGTTGCTCAAGCGTGAGGATCTGACCCACACCGGCTCCCACAAGATCAACAACGTGATCGGCCAGGGCCTCTTGACCCTGGAGATGGGAAAGACCCGGCTCGTGGCGGAGACCGGCGCAGGGCAGCACGGGGTGGCATCAGCGACCGCGGCGGCGCTCTTCGGGTTGGAGTGCGTGGTCTACATGGGCGAGGTCGACACGGAGCGCCAGGAGCTAAACGTCTTCCGCATGAAGCTCCTCGGTGCGGAGGTCCGTCCGGTGGGCTCGGGCAGCCGTACCCTGAAGGACGCGGTCAACGAGGCCCTGCGGGATTGGGTGGCCTCGGTGGAGACCACCCACTACTGCCTTGGGTCGGTGATGGGTCCCCATCCGTACCCGTGGATGGTGCGGGAGCTGCAGCGCGTTGTCGGCGACGAGGCGCGTGCGCAGGTCCGGGCCCTTCTCTGTGGTGCCGACCCCGATCTGGTGGTGGCCTGCGTAGGCGGTGGTTCCAACGCAGCCGGAACCTTCGCCGGTTTCGTGGACACCACGGCTCGGTTGGTAGGTGTCGAGGCCGCTGGCGGCTCGGCGATTGGACGCGGGGTCCCGGGCGTCCTCCACGGAATGCGCAGCTACCTCCTCCAGGATGAGTGGGGCCAGATTCTCGAAGCTCAGTCGATCTCGGCGGGTCTCGATTATCCGGGTATCGGTCCCGAGCACGCCTATCTGGCCGATGCGGGACGCGCCACCTACGAGGTAGCGGAGGATCGGGAGGTGCTCGAAGCTTTGCAGCTCCTGGCTCGCACCGAAGGCATAATCCCCGCTCTCGAGCCGGCGCATGCCCTGGCCTGGCTGGTGCGCGCCACTCGAGACGGCAGCGTCCCCGCCGGGTCCACGGTCATGCTCACCCTCTCCGGGCGAGGCGACAAGGATGCCGAGCAGGTCATGGCGGCCCTGCGATGAGTAGCGGCACGGGGGCCCGCCCCGGGCCGGGTGGAGAAACTCCGGGTGCGTGGCGGCCCGCGGCGCCGCTGGCGGGCGGCGTCGCCGTCGAGCCCGCGCTAAGGGCAGCACGCGACGGGGGACGCAAGCTGCTGGTCCCCTATGTGACGGGCGGGCTCGGGCCCGGTTGGGTCGACGTGCTCCGAGCTGCCGTCGACGCGGGCGCTGACGCCGTCGAGGTGGGGCTGCCTTTCTCCGACCCCGTGATGGACGGGCCCACCATCCAGGAGGCATCACTGAGGGCGCTGGAGGCGGGGGCCACGCCGGCGGCAATCCTTGGTTCTCTGGCCAGCATCGAGCTCCCCGTCCCAGTCGTGGCCATGACTTACTACAACCTGGTCCTCCGGGCTGGCCACCGGCGCTTCGCGAAGCTCCTCGTCGACGGGGGCGTGCGCGGTGCCATCGTGCCTGATCTGCCCCTGGAGGAGCTGGGTGACTGGGGCCCGGCGGCGGAGGTCGGTGGCGTCGAGACGGTTCTCCTCGCTGCGCCTGTCACCCCCGACGACCGCCTGGCAGAGCTCTGTGAGCGCTCGCACGGCTTCGTCTACGGGGTCAACCTCATGGGTGTCACTGGTGAGCGCAAGTCACTGTCCACCTCCGCGGACGTCCTGGCCAAGCGCCTCAAAGCGGTGACCGACAAGCCGGTGATCATGGGCTTCGGAATCTCCAACCCAGAGCAGGCGGTCGCAGCGTCGGTCAACGCCGACGGCGTCGTAGTGGCCTCAGCGCTCATGCGCCTCGTCCTTGGCGGTGCGTCGCCGGCGCAGGTCGGGGACACGGTCGCGGCATTCCGTACAGCTCTCGACAAGGGGTGACTCCGGCGGTGGGCCTTCAGGCGGTGAAGTCGAGCATCACCTTCACGTCGCCGGGCTGGCGCGTGTAAGCGTCCTTCCAGGAGGAAAGGGGTACCCGTCGGGTGATCAGCCTGCCCAACCATCCCTTGTCAGCGTCGGCCAGAGCCTTGGCCCCGGCCTCGTAGTGCCGCCGGTTGGCGTTGACCGACCCGAACACCACGTCGTTCTCCAGCACCAGCCGGCGGTTGAGCGTGCCTGCATCCACCGGGATGGTCCGGCCGCCAGAGGACACGCCGGTCAGGCAGACGATGCCGTTGGCACCTGCTGCCTCCATGACGTCGAAGATGAGCTGGCCTACGCCTGTGCACTCGATGGCCACATCGGGCTCGATGCCGATGTCGCTGACTGTCCCGTGGTGGTACGTGGCGCCGAGCGCCTCGACCAACTCCGGCTTGAGGCCATCGGTCACCTGGTCCAGCACGTGGACCTGCATCCCCTTTTGGATGCCGATGAGAGTGGCAAGCAGCCCGATCGGCCCGGCGCCGGTGACCAGGACCGTAGTCGGCTTCCACACCGCCCGTTTTCCGATGCGCTCGATGTGATCCCATGCCTTGGCCACCACCGTGGTCGGTTCCAGGAGCACGCCCAGGTGGCCGAGCGAGATGTCGACCTTGACCGCGAAATCCGGGGTGATCCGGTAGCGCTCCCGGGCGTAGCCGTGATGCTCCTTGATGCCCCACTCGGTGTACTGGCCGTTGCGGCACATGTCCCATTCGCCAACAGCGCAGTTCGCGCAGGGCACCGGATCGGGCCGGCGCACGATGGCCACGACCATGTCGCCGGCGGCCAGGCCCGAGCCGCTCGGCGCCTCGATGACTTGGCCGATGGACTCGTGGCCGATGGCCAGGCGGGGCTCGCCGGGCGGAGCCCAACCGTAGTCTCCCTCAATGATCTCGAGGTCTGTGCCGCAGACGCCCACCCCGAGAGTGCGGACCAGCACCGGTCCGTCCGCCTCGGGAGGCTCGGGAAGTTCTGTCAGCTCGATCGAACCGGACTTCAGGGGGACGACGGTGACGGCGCGCATGCTTGCACCGTACGCGCGAAAGCGGTGGGCCGCGGGCAGGGTGCGAGATGGTGGATGATGCCGGCGGTGGTGGATGATGGGGGCGATGGCAGCGCTCAGCCGTGGTTGCCTTCTCGTCGCCAACCCGCTCCTCCCGGATTCCAACTTCGACCGCACTGTGATCCTGCTCCTCGCCAGCGATGCCGGCGGAGCCATCGGCGTCGTGCTCAACCGTCCCAGCCCCACGGGGTTGGACGAGGTGCTGCCCGAGTGGGAGACGTTGGCCAACAGCCCCCCCGTGGTCTTCGTCGGCGGACCGGTCAACCGAGAGACGGTTATTTGCGTGGCTCGCATGGAGGCCGGGAGCTCCGCTGGTGCCAACGAGGCTGGGGCCTGGCGCCCCGTGATCGGCAACGTCGGCACCTTGGACCTGAACCTCGACCCTGCCACAGTCGCCGAGGTGCTCCAGGATGCCCGCATGTTCGCCGGGTATGCCGGGTGGGGCCCCGGGCAGCTCGAGGGCGAGCTGGAGGCCCAGGCCTGGTGGATCGTCGAGGCCGCCCACGACGATCCCTTTGTGTCGCACCCAGAACGACTTTGGACCGACGTGCTGCGCCGCCAGCGTGGACCCTTGCAGCTGGTGTCGTCGTATCCCGAAGACCCGACGGCCAACTAGCCGGGGCCGCCGGCATCACAATCGTCGGGCGGGAGCCCCCTGGAGGACCGAACGGCCGGTCAGTACCGGTCGCAAGCCTACGAGGAGGCGGCCCTGGCCCGGGACTGCTGCGAGCGGTGCCGCCCCCGGTCGGCAGCGTCGAGCACGACCTTGCGGATCCGCACATCGCGCGGGGTCACCTCTACGCACTCGTCCTCACGGATGAACTCCAACGCCTGCTCCAGCGAGAGCTGCCGCGGGGGGATCAGCGGGATCGTGTGATCGGAGGAAGAAGTCCGCATGTTGGTGAGCTTCTTCTCCTTGGTCGGGTTGACGTCCATGTCTTCGGACCGGGCATTCTCGCCAACGATCATGCCTTCGTAGACCTCGACGCCGGGGCCTACGAACATGGAACCCCGGTCTTGAAGGTTGGTCAGCGCATAACCGGTGGTCGGACCGCGCCGGTCCGCCACCATCGACCCGTTGGGGCGGGTCCGCAGCTCGCCCTGCCACGGCTCGTAGCCTTCGAAGACGTGGTGGAGCTGACCGGTACCTCGCGTCTCGGTCAGGAACTCGGTCCGAAAACCGATGAGCCCGCGCGACGGAACCAGCCACTCCATCCGGCACCATCCGCTGGACCCGTGGTTGACCATTGTCTCCATGCGGCCCTTGCGTAGCGACAGCATCTGGGTGACCACGCCCACGTAGTCGTCTGGAACGTCCACCGAAACCCTCTCCACCGGCTCGTGGAGAGCGCCTCCGATCTCGCGGGTAAGGACCTGAGGCTTCCCGACAGTGAGCTCGAATCCCTCGCGGCGCATCAGCTCGACGAGGATCGCTAATGCCAGCTCACCACGCCCCTGCACCTCCCAGGTGTCAGGCCGCTCCGTGGTCAGCACACGGATGGATACGTTGCCGACCAACTCCCGGTCGAGGCGATCCTTGATGAAGCGGGCCGTCAGCTTGGTCCCGGGGGCGTTGCCGTCGACGGCCTTTCCGGCTAGAGGGGAGGTGTTGACGCCAAGGGTCATGCCGATTGATGGCTCGTCGATGGTGATCACGGGCAGCTGCCGAGGGTTCTCCGGGTCCGCCAAGGTGTCCCCGATCATGATCTCGGGTATCCCGGCAACGGCGATGATGTCACCGGGGCCGGCGCCCTCCAGCGGGGCGTCGACGCGCTCGAGGGCTTCGGTCATGTAGAGCTCCGAGAGCCGGACCCGTTCGACGCTCCCGTCGTGCCGGCACCAGGCCACCAGGTCCCCCTTCTTGACGCGACCGTTTCGGATCCGGCAAAGAGCCAGTCGCCCGACATAGGGGGACGCGTCGAGGTTGGTGACAAGGGCCTGGAAGGGGTGGCCCTCCTCGTAGGCGGGGGCTGGGATCCGCTCGAGGAGGAGATCGAGGAGGATCTTCAGGTCCGGGGACGTATCGACGCTGTTGGGATCCATGGCGGCCTTGCCGGCCTTGGCGTTGCAGTAGACGATCGGGAACTCGATCTGGTGCTCGTCGGCACCGAGATCGATGAAGAGCTCGTAGACGGCATCGACGACTTCGGCTGGGCGGGCATCGGGGCGGTCGATCTTGTTGATCACCAGGATGACGGGCAGCTTGGCTTCGAGGGTCTTGCGCAACACGAAGCGGGTCTGGGGAAGCGGACCTTCCGACGCGTCGACGAGCAGGAGGACGCCGTCCACCATGGTCAGCCCTCGCTCGACCTCGCCGCCGAAATCGGCGTGGCCCGGCGTGTCGATGATATTGATCGTCGTGGAGCCATACCGGACGGCGGTGTTCTTGGCCAGGATGGTGATGCCCTTCTCTCGCTCCAGGTCGGTCGAGTCCATGACCCGGTCGGTGAGCTCCTTGTGGGCGCCGAAAGCGCCCGACTGGCGGAGCATCGCGTCGACGAGGGTGGTCTTGCCGTGGTCGACGTGGGCCACGATGGCCACATTGCGGAGATCGGCGCGTTGCAGGAGGGGCAAGGAGCATCCAGTAGGTTGGGCTGCCGCGAGGAGCCGTGGAGTGGGGGGATCGGCGGGGGCCGAACGCCCCAGACTACCGCTCAATCCGTCTTTAGCCCGCCAACACGCCAGCCGGGCCAGGCCGGCATTGGGCTGTGTCAGCGTCTAGGGGCCAGCATGGAGCGTACGAGGGGCTCGAAGTGCTCCAAGGGTTCGCTGCGGTAGTCGGTGTCGAAGGCCGACTGGTCGTACTTGGCACAAAACTCCTCGGTGGGAGCGAAGTACGGCGAATCTCGATAGGCGTTGCGGGCATTGCGGTCCAGGCCGATGTGGTGCCAGAAGTAGTAACCCTGGAAGATGCCGTGGTGCTCCACCATCCAGTGGTTGGCCTCGGACACGAACGGCCGCAGAATGGCGGCCCCGATGGCCGGATGGTTGAACGGCGAGAGAGTGTCGCCGATGTCGTGGAGCAGGGCGCAGAGCACATATTCCTCGTCGCGACCATCGCGCTCCGCCCGCGTGGCGGTCTGCAGGGAGTGCTCCAGGCGGTCGACGGGGAAACCGCCGTGGTCGGTCTTCAGGTATCGCAGCTGCTCGAGCACGTGCTCAGGAACAAGACTTTGGGTGACATCGAGCTGTGGGGCGATGATCGCCCAGTCCTCGCTGGTGGACTCCTCGAACGTCTTGAACGAGGCGCGCGACGCGGTCTCGGAGCTAGGGGTGGTTGCGGTCACCTATCGAGTCTAAGGCCGGCGAAAGCGGTGTCGACTGGTATGGCCGACACGTTCGCGGCGGTGATCCTCCATTCGCTTGCGAATCAGCTCCCTCCTGGCCTGGAGGTCCCGGTAGGTGAGCTGCTCCACCTCCGCCCCGACGCCGAGGCCGGCCCTTACTGCGTCCATGTCGACTGGGTTGGAGCGCGGGTCGATGCCGATATCGGCGGCAATGCGAGCGCCGTAGCGGGCAGTGAAGTAGGTAGCGACCTGAGTGACCTCTGCGAAGAGGTCCACGTCTGGAGCCAGGGTGGCCAGCGCCCCGTCGAGGAAGAGCAGGTCCTTGACGAACAGCATCAGCACCTTGGGAAACCTTGCGCCGTAGGCGAGCAACTGCTTGGTCAGGTCCCGGACCTGGCGGAGTAGCTCGTCGGGCGCCATGGCCGCCGCATCCGCGGGTGGCCGGTCGAGGCCGAAATCTCTCACCACGGCGTCGAGGTCGGTATCAGCGGGCAGGGCACCCAGGTCTCGGAGGGCACCTAGTTGCATCTTGGGATCGTTGATTGAGCCGCCCATGAGCATGCGCAAGAACGCCAGGCGACGGGTTTCGTCGAGCCGGCCCGTGATCCCGTAGTCGAGCAAGGCCACCCGACCATCGCGCCGCACGAACAGGTTGCCTCCGTGCAGGTCGCCGTGGAACACGCCGAAGAGCACCGCCCCTTCGAGGAAGGCGATCATAAGGGCGCGCACCACAGCTTCGGTGTCGATCCCGGCGTCGCGCATGCCGTCGACGTCACCCCACGAGAACCCATCCAGTCGCTCCATCACGAGCAGACGCCTGGTCACCAGCTCTGGGTGCGGGCGGGGCACAACCACGGAGCGCTGGTCCGTCGACGCCAAGACGTTCGCAACATCCAACATGTTGTCGGCCTCGAGTCGGAAGTCCAGTTCCTCGACGATCGTCTCGGCGAACAGCTCCACGAGCGCCGGCGGGTTCGCCAGGGCTGACACCGGGATGCGGCCGATGAGCGCAGGTGCGATCCAGCTCATGGCGCCGAGGTCGCGCCGGACGGTGGAGGCGACGGCTGGTCGCTGAACCTTGACTACCACGTCCACCCCCGAGACCAGGGTGGCGGCGTGGACCTGGGCGATGGAGGCCGCCGCCAGCGGCTCGGGATCGAAGCGTGAGAACACCGCCTCGATCGGCCGCCCCAGCTCCTCCTCGACTACGGCCCGCACGTCCTCGAAGGACTCCGCTGGCACCCGGTCGCGCAGCAGCTTGAACTGGTCGACCAGCTCCACCGGGAAGAGCCCTTCACCCGAGGAGAGGATCTGGCCCAACTTGATGTACGTCGGGCCGAGTCGCTCGAAGGCGATCCGCAGCCGCCGCGACAACCCGGCGCGAGAGACGGATGGGTCGCCTTCGCGCCGGCCGCGCCGCCGTTCGATCGTGTACCAGCCGACCAGTGCGAAGCCGAGAGAACACCCCACCCGCACCACTCGCCCACCGGGTGGCAGCCGCCGGCGGCGGATCAGGTCGGGGACCTGCCTCGCCGTCCCGGCCCGCAGAGCTGCAGAGCCGGCTCGCCAGTCGAGATGACCGACGTCGAGAACCCACGGGGCGTCGTCTGTGAACGCCCCGTCGGTCAGGTCGCGTGGAGCCTCCGGGGGAGCGCTGGGACTCTCGGCGAACGTCATTCGGACCCGTTGGACATGTTGTGGGGGACGCTACCGGGCCGACCGCCCTAGTCGGACGGGTCCGCCGCGCAGGTCGGGTTATTCTCCGGGGATGGCAGACCGCTTGGAAGTGGGTGGGCCGGCACCGGGCTTCGTGCTGGCCGACCAGACGGGCAGCAGCGTCGCCCTCGCGGGCTTCGAAGGCCGGCGGGTCCTCGTCTACTTCTACCCGAAGGCCGACACACCCGGCTGTACCACGCAGGCCTGCGGCCTGCGCGACATCCTCGGGGACATCGGCGACACTGCGGTCGTCGGCGTGAGCCCGGACCTACCGGCGAAGCTGGCAAAGTTCGACGCCAAGCACTCGCTGGGATTCCCGCTCCTCTCCGACCCGGACCACGCGGTCGCCGAGGCCTACGGCGTCTGGGTCGAAAAGTCGATGTACGGCCGGAAGTACATGGGCGTCGAGCGCTCGGCGTTCCTCGTCGGGCGGGCGGGCGAGCTGGAGCAGGTCTGGTACAAGGTCAGTCCCAAGGACACACCGACGAAGCTCGTCGCTGCGCTTGCCGGCTGACGGCGAGGTGCCGGGGCTAGCGCCCGATCGATCACTACACTCTCACAGGTGCGCGCCTCGGAGTCCCTCGGCGGCGGCGCTCCGCCGGCGGTGCGGGGTTCTCTGAGCGACACGCCGGTCGCGGTGGCCGAGCGACCCAGACAGCTGATCGAACGCGTTCCTGAAGCGACATGGGATCCCCGTTGGGACGTACGTATCGTCGCCGGACTGACCCTCCTGGCGGCTGCGCTCCGCTTGCCCAACCTCGGTCGAAGCTATTGGATCGACGAGGGCATCAGCATCGGCATTGCCGGTCACCCATTGGGCCAGATCCCGACCCTCCTTCGCCACGACGGTTCGCCGCCCCTCTTCTACTACCTGTTGCACTTCTGGCTTCAATGGTTCGGGTCGTCGCCGACCGCCACCCACACCCTCCCCCTGCTGATCTCGCTCGGCGTCGTGTTTGCGGCGTGGTGGGCGGCTCGCTCCCTCTTCGGACGCGCTGCCGGGATAGGAGCGGCGGCCTTGGCCGCCACGAGCCCTTTCCTCAACTGGTACGGCACCGAGACGCGGATGTACACGCTGATGTGCGGTCTCGGCTGCGTGGCGGTCGCGTTCGTTGTCCGGGCCGTCCGGTACCGACGGGTGCCCGACGCAGCCGCATCAGTGGTGGCCTACACGGCGTTGCTCTACACCCACAACTGGGCTCTGTACCTGGTGGCCGTCACCGTGGGTGTCCTGCTGGCCCGGGCACTGCGCGACGGCGATCGGGAGCTGGCTCGGGGCACCCTCATCGGCGCTGCGGCCGTCGGCGTCCTCTACCTGCCCTGGCTACCGACCTTCATCGTCCAAGCCCGCACCACCGCTGCGCCGTGGGCCGTGCCGCCTGGGATAGGTGACTTTTTCGCCGATCCGGCCTCGATGCTAGGCGGGACGCTGGGCTTCGTGGTCACCCCGTTGCTCGCGTTCGGCGCGTGGTGGACGCGCGGGGAGCGGAAGGCTGGAGCGCTCGGGGGCAGTGGGCAGCGGCTGGCCGGTGGGGACGGCGTCGGCCTGATGGCCGTCATCGGTATCGCCACCCTGGCTCTCGGATGGCTCGGCGCTTACATCGACCCTTCGTGGACCGTTCGCTACCTGGGGGCGGTATTCGGTCCGCTCGTCCTCGCCGCCGCTGGTGCCCTGGCGGTGACGTCGAGGGGCCGCGCGGTGATCGGAGCAGTGTGCGCAATCTGCGCAGGCTGGAGCATCATCGGGTCCTTGCTTCCCAACCCATCGGCTCATTTCGCCAAGAGCAACGTGGCGGCCGTAGCCCGTGCCGCTTCGGCCGATCTGCGCCCTGGCGACGTGGTGGTGGTGGCGCAGACCGAGCAGCTGGCGGTGGTGGAGCATTATCTCGGGCCGGACTACACGTACGTGACCCCTACCGGTCCGGTAGCGGACCCGACGTTCGTCGACTGGACCGACCTGGTGCACCGCTTGCAGGTGGCCAACGTGTGCGACACCGTGCTCCCGAGCATCGCCGCTCTGCCACCGGGCGCCGACATCCTCGAGATCAACCCCCTGAAGTCGATCGGTGCGAGCGGTTCGGTCTGGTCGCGGGCCGCCAACGGCAAGGTTGTCGCCGTGGACCGCCTGCTGGCGGGCCAGTCGTCTCTGGTGCCGACGCGCAGTTACGCAGAAGCAACCGTGCCCCGTCCGTTCAGCGCAGTAGTTGGCGAGCTGTTCGTCAAACAGGCCGGCCAGATGGCATGCCTGTGACGGACCTCACCCTCCTGATCGCCACCCTTTCGGCGCCGAGGGGGTGAGCGGTCCGGTCCTCGCCGCACACGAGCGTCGTGTCGGGCTGGACCGGCGGGCGGTGGCTCTCGGCGCGCTGGCCGCGGGCGTGGTCACGGTCGGGCTGGTCGCCGGCTGGAGGGGGGTGGACCTTCCTGCGCAGCTCTACCGGGTCGGCCTGTTCCGGCGGGAGGGTTTCGCTCTCTGGGACAGCCAGTGGTTCGGAGGGCATTGGCTGCTCGACTACAGCGTCTTGTTCCCCGCTGTAGCCGCCTCGATCGGGGTCGGGCTGCTCGCAGTCCTCAGCGCAGCGGCGGCCACGATCGCCTTCGACCGGCTGATCGTTTGGCAGTTCGGGGCGACAGCCCGCTTGGCGTCTCTGACCTTCGCTGTCGGGGCGGCGGTGCAAAGCGCCATTGGCCAGCTTCCGTTCCTCTCTGGAGAAGCTGCGGGACTTTGTTGCATGGTAGCGATCGTGCGCGGCCGCTGGCTGCTCGCTGCGGGGTGTGCGTTGGCGGCGACGCTTGTCAGTCCGCTACCCGGCGCGTTCACTGCCCTCGGGGTGGCGGCGCTCTGGGTAGCGCGCACGGGACTCGTCCGAAGGCGGTGCTCAGCCTCGAGTCGTGTATCGGCGTCCGATCCGACGCCGGGCCTGGCTGTTCGCGTTCGCCACCTGCTCCTCCCGCCGGACGGCATCCGGGGGGTACGTGGGCATATCGCTGTTCTCCTGGCGGCGGCTGTGCCCGTTGTCGTCACGTCACTGCTGTTCCCGGGGCAGGGGCCGATGCCCTATCCGCTCGTGGACTACCTGTGGGAGCTGATGGTCGTGGCGGCCCTGTGGCTCCTCACCCCTCACGATCAAAAGACGTTGCGCGTCGGCATGATGCTCTACGCGGCGGCCGCGACGGCGAGTGAGGCCTTCGCTACGCCGCTCGGGGGGAACATCGGGCGGCTGGAGGACCTCTTGGCCCTTCCGCTGGCCGTCGCCGTGCTCTGGCCGCGCCGGCGTCTATTGCTCGGGGTTATCGCTGTCCCACTCGCCCTGTCGCAATGGACGCCCGCGTGGGCGGCCATGACCACCAACGCCGGTCAAGCGTGGACGCACGCCGCCTACTACCGGCCGTTGGATTCTTGGCTCGCACACCGGCGCGGGCCGGTCGGGCGCACTGAGGTGGTCCCGACCGCCGACCACTGGGAGGCGGCTTACGTCGCTCCCTGGGTGCCGTTGGCGCGAGGGTGGGAACGCCAGCTCGACGTGGCTGACAACCCGATCTTCTACCAGCCGGGCGCCCTCACGGCAGCCTCCTACCGGGCGTGGCTGCTCGATAACGGTGTCCGTTACGTGGCCTTGGCATCAGCCCCCCTGGACAGCGCCGGCGTGCGAGAGGGGGCTTTGGTGGCCCACGGCGTGCCCGGGTTGAGCGAGGCGTGGCGCAGTGCCAACTGGACGGTCTACCGGGTGGTCGGGAGCGCGGGGATCGTAGGTCCCGGAGCCCGTCTCGTCCGCCTCGACGGCAGCCGGCTGACCGTTGATGTCACCCGGCCTGGACCGGTCGTGATTCGGGTTCGCTGGACCCCTGCCTGGCAGGTGACATCCGGGAAGGCCACGACCAGCGAGGCGCCGGGGCGGTGGCTGCGGCTGGCTGCCGCCTCCCCGGGGGTCGTGGAGCTGCGAATCCGTCTCTTCTGATCCGGGCAAGCCGGGACCCTGACACAGTCCCCTCTTATCATCAACGAGCATGAAAAGTCCTGGCATGCTGTGCGGAGGAGGGGACCGGCGGTGAGCGGGGATGATCACGGGGTCGTCGGCGGTGCGCAGAGCGGTCTCACGGAGCGTGTCACGGCGCTGGAGGCGCAGGTGGCGGGCCTGTCCGAGCAGGTGCAGACCAGGCGGCTGTCCGTGCTCGGCGCCGACGGGCACGAGCGCTTGGTCGCCGAGCTCGTTGATGGCGTGACCGAGCTGCGCCTCGACCTGCCGGGACGCGTAGCCGGCCGCCGGACCAGCTTGCTCCTCTTCGCCGTCCCGGATCGGCCGGATTGGTGTGCAGGCCTTGGTGTCCAGCTGTGGGTTGACGGCAACATGGTCGACGAGCTGAGCTGGTGGGCCGACGGTGGCGGAGAACCAGCACTCTGACCGGCCGGCTGGGCTCGCCGCCAGCCAGCTTGGCCGTCAGGGATCCGGCGGGCCGGAGTCAGCGGCCGAAAGTCCACGAAGCAGGTCGCCGGGATCGATGTCCAAGCCGTGCGCAACCTTGAGCAGGTTGTGGAGGCTCAGGTTGCGCTGTCCCCGTTCCACCTGCCCAAGGAAGGTCCAGTGGACCCCGCAGCGGTCGGCGAGGGCCTCTTGGCTAAGCCCGAGCTGCTGGCGGCGCAGCCGGACACGTTGGCCGAAGGCGGCGGTGGCGGGGGAGAGCGGTGGTGCCATTCGATGCACAACCACATACGTCACGCCTCCAAACGTCCAGAGCGTAGACATCCCATGAGTCTGCATCCCAACTGTACACGTCCCGTCCAGCTACGGAGTTGGGCGCCGGTCGAGGGAACCTGCTGTCCCTTGATAGAGAGCGGCGGCTCCCCCATCTCCCATAGGGAATCAGTCGAGGGCGACGTACACCAGAGTGCCGTTGTGGCCACCGAAGCCGAAGGAGTTGGATAGCGACGGTCCGGGCGTCCAGGCCCGGGGACCTCCGGTCACCACATCGATCTGCATGTCCGGGTCGAGTTGCTCCAGCCCGGCGGTGGGGGGGATGAGGCGCCGGGCGAAAGAAAGCGCCAAAGCCACCGCCTCGAGCGATCCTGCCGCTCCGAGGGAGTGCCCGGTGATGCCCTTGATGGAGGTCACGGCGGGGCCCGGAGTGCCGAACACCTTGGTCAGCGCTTCGGCCTCGGCGGAGTCGTTGAGCGGCGTAGAGGTTCCGTGGGCGTTGACGTGACGGACCTGGTCCGGAGTGAGTCCGGCATCTCGCAGCGCCAGCTCCATGCAGCTCACCGCGCCCGACCCCCCGGGCGATGGGGCGGTGATGTGGTGCGCGTCGGCGGTGCTGGCTGCGCCGGCGATCTCGGCGTAGACACGGGCTCCGCGAGCACGAGCGCGCTCGAGCTCCTCCAAGACCAGTATCCCTGCGCCCTCACCGATGACGAAGCCGTCTCGGCGGGTGTCGAATGGCATCGACACCCCACTCGTCGACAGAGCGGTCATGTTGGCGAAGCCTGCGACGCCGATGTCGGACAGAGGGGCCTCCGCCGACCCGGCCAGCACGACGTCGCAGCGACCGGTGGCGATGAGGCGGGCGGCGTTGCCGACGCTGTGCGTCCCCGCTGCGCACGCGGTCACGGTGGCCTCACACGGCCCCCGCATTCCGTAGCGCATCGAAACGTCGGCTGCCGCCCTGTTCCCCATGATCATGGGGACGAGGAAGGGGTTGACCCGCCGGCTTCCCCGTTCCAGGAGTACCTTGGTCTGCTCCTGCAGGGTGTCGAGCCCCCCGACGCCGGTGCCGATGATCACGCCGGCCCGGTCCGGATCCCCTCGCAGCGCATCGGGGCCGCCGGCGTCCTCGACAGCCTCTTCAGCAGCGACCGCAGCGAATTGGGTGAAAGCGTCGACGCGACGGATCTCCTTCGGCCCGTAGATGGCCCTCGCGTCGAAGTTCTCCACCCGCCTCTGGAGCGTGGTCGGCGCCGGCCCCAGGAGTCCGGCCCAGAAGTCCTCAGCGCCGATTCCGCAGGCCGCTACCACGCCGACGCCGGTGATGGCGACTCGGCGTCCGGCGATGGCTCCAGCGCCGTCAGCGGCGCCCTGCAAGGCCAGCATTAGAGCTTGGAGGTAACGAGCTCGAAGGCCTGCTTGATGGTCGTGACACCTTCCAGCTCCGACTCGTCGACGGTGATGTCGAAGCTTTCCTCGAGCGCCATCACCAACTCGACCAGATCGAGGCTGTCCGCGTCGAGGTCGTCACCGAAGCGGGCGTCGAGCACGACCTTCTCCGGCTCGACCTGCAGCACCTCGACTGCGCACTGCTTGAACTTGTCGAAGGCCTCGTCGTTGTCCATGGTCTGCTCCGTCTATGTGGGGCCGGGTGGAAAAAGCGAATGTAACGGGTTGTGCAGGTGCGGTGCAGCGGGGAGTCAATGCCCCCAGCGCCACACGGCCGACGCCCAGGTCATACCGGCTCCGAAGCCAGCCAGCAGGATCAGGTCTCCGTCGACCAACCTCCCGCTCTGGGCCGCGTCGACGAGAGCCAGGGGGATGGATGCCGAACTGGTATTGCCGGTGTGGTCGATCACCGAGGCGATCTTCTCCTTCGGCAAGCCGAGCCGATCGGCTACTGCGTCCATGATCCGGATGTTGGCCTGGTGGGGAACAAAGAGGGCGATGTCGTCGACGCCCACTTTGGCGCGCTCGAGGCTGAGGCCCGCCGAAGCCACAGTGGCCCGGACTGCTCGCCGGAAGACCTCTTGACCCTTCATGACCATGCCGGAGCCGTGGTCGGCGTAGAGGATGGAGACCTGGCTGCCGTCGACTCCCAGGTCCCAGCCGAGCAATGAGGTCTCCCCGGGTGTCGCCTCGACGACCACGGCTCCGGCACCGTCCCCGAAGAGGAAGGCGTTGGTCCGGTCATCCCAGTTGGTTGCACGGGTCAACGTCTCTGCCCCGATCAACAGCACCCGGTCGACTCCAGCGGAGACCATCCCCGAAGCCGTCACCAGCCCGTAGGTGAAGCCCGCACAGGCCGCGTTGAGGTCCATCGCGCCGCCCGCAATACCGAGAGCCGACGACACCGCGGCCGAGGATGCCGGGATCAGCTGGTCCGGAGTCGTCGTGCACAGGATCACCAGTCCGATGCCTGATCCATCGACCCCCGCAGCCGCCATGGCCTCCCGTCCCGCGGCCACAGCGAGCTGGCCGGTCGTGCCGAGCCCTGCGGGAGGGTGGTGCGGCGGGGTGTCGGCGACGAAGGGCCCCGCAGCGGCTCGGCGAGTGCTGATACCGCTTCGCTCGACGATCCACTCGTCGGAGGTGTCGAAGAGCGTCATGATGTCGGCGTTGGTCACCACGCGCTCGGGCAGCGCCGTCCCCCACCCCGTCATGGCGCAGCCCCTGACGGTCATGATGCTCGGAGCCAAGCGATCGGCTGACCGGCCTGTACACGCTCGCCGGCCTGGGCCAGCATGCCGATCATCTGGCCCCCGAATGGCGAGCGGACCTCCTCGGCCCCGACGTGACCGAGGAGGGTCCCCACCTCTATCGCGGCGGATCCGCTGGCCTCGGCGGCCGGCTCGAACACGCCGGGGCCGGGGCTGATCACCAACCGCTCGGACACGTAAAGGTGTTCCCCTTGGTGACCCGCCGCAAAGGCGTGCAGGGCGCTGTCGCCGGCGACGGAGTCGACCAGGCGGTCGAGATCGGCCGGACGGGATACCGACACCGTCGTCATGCTGGGAAGCGTCTGGCTGATCATCGCGGCCAACGAGCCCCCTGGACCGATCTCGACGAAGAGGCGTTCGACGGTCCCCCCCCGCTCGTGGAGGTTGCCCAGCCGCAGAAGGCTCTGGCGCCACCGGACCGGGTTGCAGAGCTGGGCCGAGAGGAGGACCGGCCAGTCGGCGGCGGCGGTGTGGGTCCGTCCATCGACGTTGGTCACGACGGGGATCTCCGCTGGATGGAAGGTGGTCGTGGCCAGCGCTTTGCGAAGGCGATCGCGCGCCGGGCCCATCAGAGGAGTGTGGAAGGCGCCCCCCACCTCCACGGGAAGCGCCGAACGAGCCCCGAGGGCCAGCGCCAGGTTCGTAGCGCGCGAGAGGGCCTCGATCTCGCCGGCGATCACGGTTTCGTCAGCGCTGTTGTGGTTGGCCACCCAGACATCGCCATCGGCCAGGCGGCACGCGATGTCGACGGTGTCCGCGTCGGTGCCGCGCACCACCCGCATCCCCCCGGCGGTGAAGTCGGCGGCGGCCTGCATCGCCTCGCCCCGCTCCGACACGAGGCGGATGCCGTCCTCGAACCCGAGAGCCCCGGCGGCGATGAGGGCGGTGTACTCGCCGACGCTGTGCCCGGCCACGGTGGTGGGCGCGATGCCGAGTCGCTCGATGGCGTCTAGCACCACCATCGACAGGGTCATCGTCGCTAGCTGGGCGTTGCGGGTCTCGGTGAGCTCCGCCCCGTCGGACTCTGTGAGAAGGCGGCCGAGATCGCGGCCTGAGGCGTGGGACGCGTCGACCACGACGTCCCAGGACGGGTGGTCGACCCAAGCCCGACCCATGCCGGGCCGCTGGGACCCCTGGCCTGGGAAAACGAAGGCAGGCAGCTCTACTCCTCTCGGTCGGGGCGGCGTCCTACGACGTCGCACGGGTGCGTACCCCGATTCTGACCGACGGGGCCCCGCGGAGGTGACAAACCCGCGGGTAACTTCATCGGTGGTGTGGCTATAGGCGCGGGAGCTACGCTGGCCCTGGGTCGCCGCCCCGGGCGCGTGGTGGAATCGGCAGACACGGAGGCCTCAAAAGCCTTTGACCGAGAGGTCGTGCGGGTTCAAGTCCCGCCGCGCCCACTGCGTTCTCATCTAGGAGGGGCTGTCGAGTGGGGGCTCGGCGCCCAATCGCTATTCCCACTCGATGGTGCCGGGCGGCTTGCTGGTGACATCGAGGACCACTCGGTTGACCTCGGCCACCTCGTTGGTGATGCGTGTCGAGATGCGCCCGAGGAGGTCGTATGGCAGCTGAGACCAGTCGGCGGTCATGGCATCGTCACTGGTGACCGGGCGAAGGACGATCGGGTGGCCGTAAGTGCGGCTGTCGCCCTGCACGCCGACCGACCGAACATCAGCCAGGAGGACGACCGGGCATTGCCATACCTGGCGGTCCACGCCGGCTGCGGTCATTTCTTCGCGAACGATGGCGTCAGCCCGCCGGAGGATGGCAAGCCGCTCCTGGGTCACCGCTCCGATGACCCTGATGGCAAGGCCGGGGCCAGGGAAGGGATGGCGCCAAACGATCTCTGTCGGCAACCCCAGCTCGACGCCGATCGCCCTCACCTCGTCCTTGAACAGCCGGCGGAGCGGCTCGATGAGCTCGAACCGGAGGTCTGACGGCAGGCCGCCGACATTGTGGTGGCTCTTGATGCTGGCGGCGCCTTCGCCGCCGCCGGATTCGACGACGTCGGGGTACAGCGTCCCTTGGACGAGGAACTCGATCTCGTCGTCGCCGCCCTGCGCGGCGATGATGGCAGACGATGCCTCCTCGAACACCCGGATGAACTCTCGACCGATGGTCTTGCGCTTCGCCTCCGGCTCGGCTGGGTCGGGTAGGGCGGCGAGGGCATCGAGGAAGCGGGAGGCGGCGTCTACGACTTCCAGGTGGATGCCCGTCGCCCGGACATAGTCCTCCTCCACCTGCACCCGCTCGCCCTCGCGCAGCAGACCGTGGTCGACGAAGACACATGTCAGCTGGTCGCCCACCGCGCGCTGCACCAGCGCAGCCGCAACTGCTGAGTCCACGCCGCCTGACAGGCCGCAGATCACGCGGCGGCTGCCGACGTTGGCGGCTATCGACTTGATCGAATCCTCGATGATGCTGCCGGTGGTCCAGGCCGGGTCGATCCCTGCGTAGTCGTAGAGGAACCGCTCGAGCACCGCTTGCCCATGGGCGGAGTGCAGGACCTCCGGGTGCCACTGGACCCCGCACAGGCCCGCGTCGCGGTCCTCGAAGGCGGCGACGGCGGCGCCGGCGGTCGAGCCGGTGGCCTCGAAGCCCGGCGGGAGCCCGACCACGCTGTCGCGGTGGGACATCCAAACCACCTGGCGTTCGGGCTGCCCGCGGAAGAGGTCGCTTGTCGTGGACACCTCGACGTCGGTGCGCCCGAACTCCGCCAGGCCGGTGGCCTCCACGGCGCCCCCCAGTGCCTGGGCCATCGCCTGGAAGCCATAGCAGATCCCCAACACAGGCACGCCGGAGCGCATGAGCGCCGGGTCGGTGCCAGGTGATCCCTCGGCGTAGACGCTCGCGGGGCCGCCGGAGAGAATGATGGCGGCAGGTCGGCGGCGGAGGATCTCATCGGTCGCCATACGGTGAGACACGATCTCGCTGTAGACATGCGCCTCGCGCACCCGTCGCGCTATCAGCTGTGCGTATTGAGCCCCGTAGTCGACGACCAGTACCGGTCCGGCGTTGGTGGTCACGGCCGCTTACCGGGTGCTGGCGCTAGGGACCGTCTCATCCAGGGAGGGTACATCGCCGACCCGTGTGTCTCGAAGATGTCCGCCGGGTTGTTCCTGGTCCGCTTCGCTCTCCTGCACGATCGGTAGCTCGACGCGCATCAACGTGCCGCCGTCGCGAGGGAGGATGGGGGTAACAGCTCCTCCGTGACTAGCCACAACCTGAGCCACGATGGCCAGGCCGAGACCCGAACCGGGCAGGCTGCGGGCCGTCTCGGCCCGGTAGAAGCGGTCGAAGATCCTGGACAGATCGGACGGGGCGATCCCCGGTCCGTTGTCGCGGACGTCCAGGGTCCAGTGATCGGAACGCTGGAGCGACACTTGGACCCGGCCGCCGGGCGGGCTCCACTTGGCGGCGTTGTCGAGCACGTTGAGCACCGCTCGTTCGAGCAGCGCCGGCTGAGCTCGTACCGACCCTCTGTCCAGCGTGACGTCGAAGGTGACGCTCAAAGCCCTGCGCCGGGCCCGCTCGACCGCGTGCTCCACGAGCGCGTCGAGACGGATCTCCGTGGGCTCGGGCTGGGTCTCTTCCTGGCGGGCCAGCTCCACGATGTCACCAATGAGGTTGGTCAGCTCCTCCAGCTGAGCACGGACGTCTCCGAGTAGTTCGGAGCGATCGGCTTCGGGCAAGTCTCGGGTCCGCAGAAGGACCTCGATGTTGGTGCGCAGGCTGGTGAGCGGGGTCCGCAGCTCATGGCCGGCGTCGGACACCAGCTGTGCCTGCTGGCTCCGGGATCCACGCAGGGCGGCCAGCATGGCGTTGAAGGCTTGGGCCAGGCGGCCGAGCTCGTCCTTCCCGGCGTCGTTGATGGTGGCATCCAGGTCCTGGGTCGCTGCGACGTGCTCGGCGGCGCCGGTTAGGCGCTCGACGGGTCGGATAGTGACCCGCGCGACCGCATAGCCGAGGCCGATGGCGACCGCTACCCCCGTAAGCCCGACAAGCAACAGGACCAGGCGAAGGTCACGCTGGGTGTGGAGGATGTCGGTGACGGGGTGGGCGACCTGGATGGCCAGCGGCGTGCCGTCGGGGGCGAGCAGCGTGCTGCCGGCGGTGTAGGTGCGGTAGGTGACACCGTTTACAGCGGTAGTGCCGTACACCGCGTTTCCGTTGGCAGCCGCTTGCCGATCGGCGTTGCTTACAGGCAAGACGGTGGTGTTGGGCAGCACCGTGCCGGGCGTCGGGTAGATCAGGCCGGCGCTGCTGACTATCTGCAGGATGTCGCCGCGATTGATGTGGCTGACCACGGCTTGGGCTTGGCCGGCGTCGAACCTCCCTCCCCGGGAGAAGGTCGTGGCGACGGTAACGTCGGAGCTCAGCTGACGATCCACCTGGTTGTAGAGCTCCCTGCTGACGACGAAGTACGACACCAGCACGGCGAATGCGACGCTCAGCCCGACGGCTGCGGCGACCAGCATCGTGACGCGCGACCGGAACGTCGCCCTGCGCAGCCAGGAGCGCATTAGTCCTCCACGGGGAGCCGCAGGACGTAACCGACGCCGCGCACAGTGTGGATGACGCGCGGCTCGTTGTCGGCTTCGGTCTTTCGCCGCAGGTAGCCGATGTACACCTCGAGGCTGTTCGAGTTGGCTCCGAAGTCGTATCCCCACACCCGGTCGAAGATCACCTCGCGCGGAAGCACCTGGCGCGGGTTGCGCAGCAGCAGTTCCAGGAGCAGGAATTCCGTCCGCGTCAGCTCGATGCGCCGGCCGCCGCGGCGCACGTCGCGCGTCCCGGGGTCGAGGGACAGGTCGGCGAAGCGCAAGACCTCGTTGTCGGAGAGAGGGGCGTTGCGGCGCAGGAGGGCGCGGATGCGCGCCAGGAGCTCTTCTAGGGCGAAGGGCTTGACCAGATAGTCATCGGCGCCGGCGTCGAGACCGGCGACTCGCTCGTCTACCGCCGCCCTCGCGGTCAGGAGCAGGATGGGAACCCCGTCGCCGGCGGAACGCAACCGTCGGCATACCTCGAGGCCGTCCATTCTTGGCATGGCCACGTCGAGCACCACGGCATCGGCGGGCGCCTGCGCGTGCGCCGAGAGCGCCGCGCTGCCGTCCTCGGCCATCTCGGTCTCGTACCCCTCGAAGCGAAGCGCTCGATCGAGCGCCTGGCGCACCGCAGGTTCGTCGTCGACCACCAGGACCTTCACGCCTCCAGTGTGTCCGATTGACATGAGAAAGGGCTGAATCCAGGGGGAGCCCGGTACGGTCTGCGGAAATGGACTACCCCCGTACCCGGCGCCAGGACATCACGGAGGCACTGCACGGCCGAACCGTCGCCGACCCTTACCGCTGGTTGGAGGACGCCGCCGAGGCGGAGGTGGAGGCTTGGTCATCCGAGCAGGACGGCGTGGTGGGATACTTCCTCGGGGCGCTGGCCGGTAGGGGGGCGCTCCGCACCCGGTTGCGGGAGCTGGTTCCTGACGTCACGGGACCCCCGGTAGTTGCCGGCGGACGTCGGTTCTGGGTCCACCGCGATGCCGATCAGGACCACGCAGTGCTGCGCGTTGCCGACGACGCCGGGAGCCGCGTCAGCGGCGGCGGTCGGGTGCTGGTCGATCCCGACGAGCTTTCGGCGGACCGCACCACGACCCTCGACGGTTGGTCGCCGTCGTTGGAGGGCGACCGCGTCGCCTACCTGCTTTCCGAGGGTGGCGACGAAGAGAGCTGCATGTGGATCGTCGATTCTGCCAGCGGCGAGCGCGTGGATGGGCCGATCGATCGGCTCCGCTACAGCCCTCTGGCTTGGCTGCGCGGCGGGGAGGAGCTGCTCTACGTCCGCCTCCAGCGGGGCGACCAGGTGCCCTCAGGGGAGGAGGGGCTGCACCGACGGCTGTGGCTGCATCGAGTGGGGGCCAATCCCGACGACGACGTTCTGCTCTTCGGCGAGGGCCTCGAGCCAACTTCGTACCTAGGCGTCGACGTCTCACCGGATGGACGGTGGGCGGCGGTGATTGTCAGCCTGGGTACGGCACCCCGCAACGACCTCTACGTCGCGGCGCTAGTGGACGGGCGCCCCGTCGATGGCTGGTCGCCGGTCGCCGTGGGGTTGGATGCCCAGACCTGGCCACACTTGGATCACCGGGGCCGGTTATGGCTGCTCACGGACCTCGGAGCGCCACGCCGGCGGCTCTGCGTCACCGATCCGACGGCACCGGAACCGTCCGGTTGGCGCGAAGTGATCGCCGAGGATCCGGGTGGCGCGGTCCTCGAGGACTTCGGGTTGGTCGGCGAGGAGCTTGTGGTCCTGCGCTCTCGTCACGCCCTCTCGGAGATGTCCGTACACCGCCGGTCCACCGGTGAGTGGCTCCGGTGGGTGACGTTGCCCGGCGCGGGAAGTGCCGACCTGACGACGCGACGCGACGAGGGTGGCCCTGCTTGGGTCGGCTACACCGATTACGCCACCCCGTACTGCGTGCTGGCTCATGACCCGATCGCTGGCTCCCTCTCACCCGCATGGGTTCAGGCAGGCGAGGAGGTCCGGGGCTCGGCGGCGATCGGTTTCCGCCCCCGTCGCGACAACGCACCGTTTCATTCCCAGCAGCTCATCTGTCGTTCACCTGATGGCACCGAGGTCAGGATCACCGTCGTGTCCCCGGTGGCCGAGCCCGATCGGCCACGCCCCACCGTGTTGTACGGCTACGGCGGCTTCGGCGTCTCGATGACGCCGTCGTACTCCTCGTCGGTTCTGGCCTGGGTCGAGGCCGGCGGCGTGTGGGCGGTCGCCAACCTGCGTGGTGGATCGGAGGAAGGCGAGGACTGGCACCGCGCCGGCATGCGAGACCGGAAGGTCCGCGTATTCGAGGATTTCGAGGCGTCGGCGGACCACCTGGTTGCGCAAGGATGGACCAGCCGAGCCCTGCTCGGAATCATGGGCGGATCGAACGGGGGTCTGCTGGTGGGCGCCGCCCTGACCCGCGATCCGCAACGCTACCGGGCCGTGGTGTGCTCGGCTCCGCTACTCGACATGGTTCGCTACGAGCGGTTCGGGCTGGGGGCCACCTGGAGCGACGAATACGGGCGCGCAGACGATCCCACCGAGCTGGGGTGGCTCCTGTCGTACTCGCCGTATCACCGCGTGCGGGACGGTGCTTGCTACCCCGCCGTCCTCTTCACAGTTTTCGACGGGGACACGAGGGTCGATCCCTTCCACGCACGCAAGCTGGCGGCGGCGCTCCAGCACTCAACTTCGGCAAGGTTCGATGATCGCCCGATCCTGCTGCGGCGGGAATCCGACGTCGGTCATGGCGCTCGCGGCGTCGGACGAGCGGTCTCTCTCGCAGCCGATCAGCTGGCGTTCCTCGGCTCGCAGCTCGGCCTGGCCCTCCCTGGAGGCCACTTTGCCGAGTCCTCCCGGGAGGGTTGACGTCTCACTAGACTTACGGGTCCAATGTCGCGAGCCTTGACCGAACGCCGGTTGTTCGATGTCGCACAGCGGCTCAGGCGCGCCCGCGAGGAGCTGGCGGTCGCCGACGAGCAGCTGGAGGCTCTCGCGGAAGCGGCGGACGAGGCGCGCATCCGCTCGCTGGTGTCGGAGACACCGCTGGCGCACAGGGAGCACGCCGAGGCTCAGCGCCATGCCGACGCCATGGCCCGCAGCCGTTCGATCCTCTCAGCCAACATCGCCGACCTCCAACAAACCCAGGACCAGCTGCTCGACAAGTTGGTCCTCGGTTCCGATCCTGGATGAAGCGGCACCCGAGCCAGCCTGTTAGACCTCATCACCGAAGGAACCTGCTGGCTGAATAATCCTGCTGGCTCGAGAGACAGACCTCGAGCGACCCCGCTGGTGAACAAGGAGCGAGGCCCATGGCCGTGCGTGTGGTGATTGCGGAGGACGAGGCCATCGTCCGCCTAGATTTGAAGGAGATCCTCCAGGAGGAGGGCTACGACGTCGTCGGTGAAACCGGTCGCGGTGACGAGGCGATCGAACTGGTCCGTGACGAGCGACCGGACCTGGTGATACTCGACATCAAGATGCCCGGCGCCGACGGCCTGACCGCGGCCCGCCAGATCACCACCGAGCGCCTCGCCGCAGTGCTCATCCTGACCGCCTTCAGCCAGCGCGACCTCATCGACCAAGCCCGCCAGGCGGGAGCGCTGGCGTACCTGGTGAAGCCGTTCCAAAAGAGCGAGCTCCTACCGGCGATCGAGATCGCGCTCGGCCGCTTCGAAGAGATGAGGGCCCTCGACGAGCAGGTGAAGTCGTTGGAGGATCGCCTGGAGGCCCGCAAGCTCGTCGAGCGGGCCAAGGGTGTCTTGATGGACATAATGGGGTGGCGCGAACCAGAAGCCTTCGCCTGGATCAGATCGACGTCGATGCGGGAGCGGATGCAGATGGCGGAGATCGCCCGCCGGGTGATCGAGGACGGCTTGCGCCCCGACGCGGCGTGACGTTTCGGTCAACCGGCCCGCACGGCGCCGACGAATAGCGCCGGCTGGGGCAACGTCGTCGAGGAGCAGGCCTCACCTGGGTCGTTGACGAACGCGGCCGTCGTCTGGCCCGGCGGGTAGACCCGGAAGCCCTGGGTCGGCTGCAGGTTGCATGCAGCTGAGTCGAAGACGTAGGGGTCGATGAGCCGGAGCTCTGACTGTGCGGATTGCCCAGCCCCCACGGTGATGGTAGCGATGGGGGTCGATGGGTCGCGAGCGGCCGAAGCGCCGATCTGGGTACCGTTGCCGCCGCCGACGTAGGACACCCCGGGATAGCCGTTGAGCGTGCACGCGCTCGCCGCGGTATTGCGTAGGTCGAGGGTGACGTAGGTGCTGCCGGCCGCGCCGTTCTGGCCGCTCAGCGTCAGCGCCAGTTGCCCGGTGGTGCAAGGTTGCGGCCCCGTGGGCAGGGTCGTCGTGAGAGGTGGCGTGGTGGTAGAGGGGGAAGTGGTGCTGGGAACGGCGGTCGGGGCGGTAGTCGCCGTCGCCCCGACGCCCCCGAGTGCGGTCGTCGGGGCGGCGACCGCAGGTGGGGTCGTCGACTTAGGTCTCGTCGCAGCAGACGGGGACGAGCCCCCGCACCCCGCAGCCAGGATGGCGACAGCCGCAGTACCCGCCAACGGCAACACCACGCGCCATCCAAAGGATCCCTGGTTCTTCGCAGCATGCATGCTTTGACGCTACGACCCGCCAAGCCCAAGTTGGTCGACCTCGGGCTGGGAGAGGGTCCCTAGGCGGCGACGACGTAGAGCTGGCGGGCCAGGCCCGGGCCGAGGGAGAAGCTGTGGGTACCGGTGTCGAGGGTGAGTGTGCCGTCGGGCGCCCTGGAGGAGATCGTGGCCACTACCCCCGGCACGAAGCCGTGTGAAGACAGGTAGCGAAGCGCGTCTCCGTCGATCTCGACCTGCTCGGCGACACGGCGCAGGCGCACGTGAGCGCCAGCTCCGGCGTCGGCCAGGGCGGTTGCGGTCTCGTTGCCTCGGGGCGCCCCGGGAATGGGATTGCCGTGCGGGCACGTCGTGGGATGGCCGAGGATCTCCACCAGTCTGGCCTCGACCTCGTCGGATATGACGTGCTCCCAACGACCCGCCTCGAGATGGGCCTTGTCCCAGGGCAGCCCGATGATGTCGGTGAGGAGTCGCTCGGCCAGGCGGTGCTTACGCACGACGCTCTCGGCCTTGCCCTGCCCGATCACGGTGAGCGAGATGTTGCGTGCGCTCAGCCGCACGTAGCCGTCGTCGGCCAACCGCCGCACCATCTCCGACACGGCCGGGGCTGAGTGGCCCAGGCGCTCGACCAAGCGGGCCTGGATGACGGCGACGCCTTCCTCCTGCAGCTCGTGCACTGCCTCGAGGTACTCCTCGACAGGGGGATGAAAGCCGTCGGCCACGCCTACAGAGCCTACCCCCCGCGTGAGGCAGCTCCTCGCTGCTTCGAACAGGGGAGAGGAGCCCGAGCCCCTAGCATCGGGCCGCGATGGCGAAGCTCATGCTGATCGACGGCAACTCGCTCACCTACCGGGCGTTCTTCGCGCTGCCGACGGACATGGCGACCGCCTCCGGGCAGGTGACCAACGCGGTTTTCGGCTTCACGTCGATGCTGGTGAACTTGTTGAAGGACCACCGGCCCGAGCAGGTGGTAGCCGCCTTCGACCGGCCCGAACCGACTTTCCGACACGAGATGATCGGCGACTACAAGGCCGGCCGTGCCGAGACACCCGACATCCTGCGCCAGCAGATGGGCCTGGTCCGTCAGCTGGTAGACACGCTGAAGATACCGACCCTGGAGCTGGCCGGCTTCGAAGCCGACGACGTCTTGGCCACGTTGGCGACCCAGGCCGATGCCCGTGGCGACGACGTGATCGTGGTGACCGGTGACCGCGACTGCTACCAACTGGTGCACGACCCCCATGTCCGGGTGCTCTACAACCGGCGGGGCGTGTCGGACTACGTCCTCTACGATGAGGCCGGGATCGAAGCGCGAACCGGGGTCACTCCTGATCGCTACCCGCAGTACGCCGCTTTGAGAGGCGACCCGTCCGACAACCTGCCAGGGGTGCCCGGAGTCGGCGAGAAGACGGCGGCGAAGCTGATCAACGCCTACGGAGATATCGACGGGATATTCGCCCACCTCGACGATCTGTCCCCGAAGCTCAGGGCCAACCTCGCCGCAGCGGAAGAAGTTGTGCGCCAGAACGCCAGGGCCACGCCATTGGTACGCGACGTGCCCGTAGCCCTCGACGTCGGGGCGGCAGCGCTGGGCGGTTGGGACAGTGACGAGCTGCGCCGGCTGTTCGACTTCCTCGAGTTCCGAACCTTGTGGGACCGTTTCGCCGAGGCGACCGAAGCGGATGGGAAAGGGAGCGCCGCTCAAGTATCCCCCGGCAACGAGATGTCCATCGCGGCCGAGGCACTCGAAGTCGCAGCGGCCCGTGCTCGCATCGACGAGTGGATCGCCTCCGGTACGCCCCTGGCGATCGCCGGCGCATGGGACGGCCCCGAGGGCCGCTCACGGCTGATCGGACTGGCCTTCGCCCCACTCCCCGCAGGAGATCCGACCACGGTGTCCTGGGTCGACGCCGAGGGCCTGGCGGACCCCGGGGTCCTGGTCGGGCTGGGACGCTTGCTCGGAGCGGCAGGCACGGATGTCTCCGCCCACAGCGCCAAGGCCCTGATGCGAGGCTTGGCCGTGGTTGGCGTCGATTTCTCCCACCTCCAGCTCGACACCGCGATCGCCGCCTACCTGGTCGATCCGGCCGGCGACCAGTACCTCCTCGATGATCTCGCTCTCCGCTACGCGCAGGTCGAGCTACGCCGCCCCGACGCCCCCCCCGTGGGTCAGCTCGACCTGACCGGCACGGCTCCTGACCCCTCCGACGAAGCGGTGCGGCGCGCCGCGGCGGTCGCGCTTCTCGTCGGTCCCCTCAGCGCGGCCCTCTCCGCCCGCGGCATGTCCGTGCTCTACGACGAGATCGAGCGCCCGCTCGTGCGGGTCCTGGCCAGGATGGAAGAGGCCGGCGTGCGCGTCGAGGTGACCCAGTTGAAGGAGCTGGCGGGGGAGCTCTCCGACGAGGTCCGCCGCCTGGAGGAGGAGATCCAGGAGTTGGCAGGTGAGCGCTTCCTCGTCAACTCCACGCCGCAGCTGCGGGAGATCCTCTTCGTCAAGCTCGGGCTAGCGCCGCAAAAGCGCATCAAGACCGGGTACTCGACCGACGCCCAGACCCTAGAGAAGCTCCGTGGGCAGCACCCGATCATCGATGCCCTCCTGCGCTACCGGGAGGTAGAGAAGCTGCGTTCCACCTACGGCGAGTCCTTGCTGGCGGAGGTGGCGGCCGACGGGCGCATCCACGCTACGTTCAACCAGACGGTGGCCCGTACCGGGCGACTCAGCTCCGACCAGCCCAACCTGCACAACATTCCCGTGCGCTCCGAAGAGGGTCGCCGGTTCCGGAGCTGCTTCGTGCCGGCTGCAGGGTGTGCGTTCTTGGTGGCGGACTACAACCAGATCGAGCTGCGCGTCATCGCTCATCTGGCAGAGGACCCAGGCCTGGTCGAAGCTTTCCTCACCGGGGCCGACATCCACACAGCCACCGCAGCGCGGATCTATGGCGTAACGCCGTCAGAGGTCACCCTGGCCATGCGCTCCAAGGCCAAGATGGTCTCCTACGGGCTGGCGTACGGCATGGAGGCATACGGCCTGGCCCAGCGCCTCGGCGTCCCCGTAGCGGAGGCCGACGGCATCTTGCGGGCGTACTTCGAAGGTTTTCCCAACGTCCGGGCCTACATGGACCGCGTCGTCGCAGAGGCTCGCGACCGCGGGTACACAGAAACCCTGTTTGGTCGACGCAGGCTGATCCCCGAACTGCAGTCCGGTCGCTACCAGGTACGGGCAGCCGGCGAGCGCCAAGCCATGAACGCCGGTATCCAGGGGCTCGCCGCCGACATCTTCAAGGTGGCCCTGGTGCGCCTGGACGCGCGACTGGGCGAGCTCGGGCTGGCCTCACGGCTTGTGCTTCAGGTGCACGACGAGGTCATCCTCGAGGTGCCTCCCGACGAGCACGACATCGCCGAAGAGGCGGTGCGCGCCGCCATGGGGGGCGCAGCCGAACTGCGGGTCCCACTGACGGTCAACCTGTCATGGGGTGAGACCTGGGCGGCCGCCAAGGGCTGAGGATCTTCCTGGGAGGGGCCGCTAGATGTCGAGCATCGCCCCGATGTCGAAGCCGAGTACGCGCTCAGAGAGCATCTCCGGGCGGGCGCCCCCTCGCCCGTACAGCAAGAAGGTGGGTTGGGG